>CACKWM010000001.1 GCA_902603905.1 uncultured Pelagibacteraceae bacterium
TTAAAAAAATATTATCTTGTTTATTCTGATTATAATACCAAAGACTATGACGGACCGATAATAATCAAGGACTATAAATCACTTCCAAACAATTCCTCTATTAAAAAATCAATATTTTTAGTTCTAAAAAAAAAGAGACTTCCTGATTTAAAAATGGTTTGTAATATGGTTTACTTAAATGAAAATTTTAAATGGAATATTAACGAGTTAGTTAAATTTTTTAAACCGTTTCACAAATATAGACTTAAAGCATATAAGCAGGTTGAAGATGACGATCATAGAGCACCCTATCAATATTTCTGTATTTGGTTAAAGTTTGTAAAAGAAGAAATAATGAAAAAAGAACCTTCTGATAGTCCAAAATACGCAAAAGTCAGAAGATGTATTACTCCAGAGGGTAGAGTAGTAAAAAATGATTTAAATCCAAATAAAGATTTTAATTGATGTGGATGACTTCATTGAAGAGTCGGGTTAAATTCAGGTATGGGTAAAAAAGAAACCATAAAATTTACAACCACATTTAGTGACAGAAATGTTCCAAAAGTTTACAGAAATACTGTTCAATGGGGTAAAGAAGGTTTCCCAAATGGAATATATTCAGATTATTCTTATGAACCACCAGAGAAAACAGAGCACATTAGAATTACTGGAAAAAATCTTTTATCTGATAATGATGCTTTTTTAGAAAAAAATAAAATATTTAAAACATTGAATAATATTCAAATCAATTACTTTGATGTAGTGCTTTGGGAAGATAATTACTTAAATTTAAAAAAGAAATTATTAGACCCTTCACATAAAAGTCCAACTTATCAAACTAGAAGAATTGGAGAGTTTTGGGTGGACTACGATGATTCACATTTATATGATGAGGAGGGATCAGGTGAATACAGAGAGGAATCGGAATGTGTAGGAGAAAATGATTTTGTTCATATGATTAATTTTGAAGTACTAGTGGATTCAGAGGAGTTTTCTCAAATTTCTAAAAAAATAAAAGAGTCTAAAAATAATTTAAATTTTGAATTTACTATTAATTTTTATGACAGGGGCATTGCTGAACACGATGAAAATAAAAGTGGCGTTGGTATAATCAACGATATTATTGATTTTAAATTGTTGTTATAGACGCATCTACACCGATAACACTTCCAAATCCTTCATCATTCCTTCATCATTCCTTCATCACTAATGATTTTCGTTAAGATAAAAAAAAAGGGCAGTAAAAACTGCCCTTTTTGAATTTTTGTTTGAGTATAATGGGGATTACATATCCATACTTATTGCGCCAATACTCACTTATTTAAGAACTTCATTGAAAACTTCATTGAGAAAACCGTTGAATTAGAAAGCAATTCAAAAGATGATTTCATTGAGGAGTGGGGTTAAAATGGGTTTATGAAAACAAATATTATAAAATCTTTTTGGAATGGCGAGGTCCCACTTTGGATAAGTTATTGGATTGTCGGTGCGGTTGGCGGAAATATACTTGTTCGATTAGATATCTACTATTTAAGCGATAAATTTAATTTACCATGGGGGTCTATTTTTCTTCCATATTGGATATTTTGTTCAGTAGGAATATGGAGGTCATCTAATAATTATAAAGGAAAAAAAATTTGGTCTCATTTGACAAAAACTATCATTACTGCTTGTTATGTAATGTTGTTTTTATATTTTCTATATATATAAAAAAAACCCCCGAAACTTTCGTTCCGAGGGTTCTAATTTTGTTTAGTGTATGTTTATTGAGTGTTCTCTGATTGGCAAGGAATTACATTCCCATACCACCCATACCACCCATTCCGCCCATTCCGCCCATTCCTCCAGGAGGCATTCCACCGGCAGCACCATCTTTTTCTTCAGGTTTATCAGCAACCATAGCTTCAGTTGTTACTAATAATCCAGCAATTGATGCAGCATCTTGTAAGGCAGTTCTAACGACTTTTACAGGGTCTATGATACCTTTTTCAAACATATCACAATATTCTTCTGTTTGTGCATCATATCCTTGTGTAGGTTTATTTTTTTCAATTAATCTACCTACTACTACTGAACCATCAACTCCAGCATTCATTGTTATTTGTCTTATTGGAGTTTCCAAAGCTTTTTTAACTAAGTCGACGCCAGCTTTCTGGTCGTCACCTTTTACTTTTAGTTTTTCTAAATCTTGAGCTGCGTATAAAAGAGCACAGCCACCACCAACTACTATTCCTTCTTCAACAGCAGCTCTAGTTGCATTAAGAGCATCTTCTACTCTGTCTTTTTTTTCTTTAACTTCAACTTCAGTAGCTCCACCAATTTTTATAACTGCGACTCCACCTGCAAGTTTTGCCAATCTTTCTTGTAGTTTTTCTTTATCATAATCTGATGTTGTTTCTTCAACTTGTTGTTTGATTTGTGCACATCTTGCTTCTATGTCAGCTTTCTTACCTGTTCCACTTATAATTGTGCTATTATCTTTATCAACTTTAACTCTTTTACAAGAACCTAAGTTATTCAGTTTTACATTTTCTAATTTAATACCTAAATCTTCAGATATAACTTGGCCACCAGTTAAAATAGCAATATCTTCAAGCATAGCTTTTCTTCTATCACCAAATCCAGGAGCTTTCACTGCCACAACTTTTAAACCACCTCTAAGTTTGTTAACTACTAAAGTTGCAAGAGCTTCACCTTCAACATCTTCAGAAATTATCATTAATGGTCTTCCTGCTTGAACAACAGCTTCTAGCAATGGAACCATTGGCTGAAGGTTTGTTAATTTTTTTTCATGTAATAAAATATAAGGATTTTCAAGATCAGTAACCATCTTATTTGCATCTGTTATAAAGTATGGAGATAGATAACCTCTATCAAATTGCATACCTTCAACAACGTCAAGTTCTGTTTCTATTGACTTTGCTTCTTCAACAGTAATAACACCTTCGTTACCAACTTTTTGCATTGCTTTGGCAATCATATTTCCAATTTCTTTATCACCATTTGCAGAGATTGTTCCAACTTGTGCAATTTCATCACTATCTTTAACTTTTTTAGCTGAAGAAATTAATTTTGCTTTAACACTTTCAACTGCTGCATCAATACCTCTTTTAACATCCATTGGATTCATGCCTGCTGTTACATATTTACAACCTTCTTTAACTATTGCTTGAGCTAAAATAGTTGCTGTAGTTGTTCCATCACCAGCTTCATCGTTAGTTTTGCTAGCAACTTCTTTAACCATTTGCGCACCCATGTTTTCAAACTTATCTTCAAGATCTATTTCTTTAGCAACTGTAACGCCATCTTTAGTTGTTCTTGGAGCGCCATAAGATTTATCAATAACAACATTTCTTCCTTTAGGTCCAAGTGTGACTTTGACTGTGTTTGCAAGAATATCCACACCTTTAATCATTGCTGCTCTTGCTTCAGAGTCGAATTTTACAATTTTTGCCATTTTTTTTCTCCTTTTTAAAATTATTTACTTGAAATTCCCATAATGTCTGATTCTTTCATTATGCTGTATTCTTTGCCGTCGATTTTGACTTCTGTACCTGACCATTTGCCAAATAAAACTTTGTCACCAACTTTTACATCCATTGGAATTATTTTTCCATCTTCTGTTTTTGCTCCTTTTCCTACTGCTATAACTTTACCTTCTTGAGGTTTTTCTTGAGCTGTATCTGGGATAATTATTCCTCCAGCAGTTTTTTCACTGCCGTCTAAAACTTCAATTAATACTCGGTCATGTAACGGTTTAAATTTCATAAATTCTCCTATTAGTATGCGACTCATATAGCCACCTGCTTTTACTATTTCAAGTCACTCAAATAAAAATATATCCCTTAAAAAACGAGAGAAATTGTGCTTTTTTTGGGTTATATCTCATTTAATGACTAAAAATTTAGATAATGAAGGACTGAGATCAGTTGTTGAAAATTATGACTTCTTTTTTATAGATTTATGGGGAGTAATTCACAATGGGATTATACTTTATGAAAATGCAATTAAAACACTTGTTGAAATCAACAATATAAAAAAAAACTATATTCTTCTTACAAATGCACCTCGCCCAAATAATACAGTAAAAATATTTTTAAAAAAAATGGGCATGGACAAAAGTATTTTTGATAAGGTTTACACCTCAGGAGAAGCAGCTTTAAATTATTTAAAAAAAAATCATCTAAATGATAAATTCTATCACATAGGACCACCAAGAGATTTTGATTTATTTTTAGATTTTAAAAAAAACAAAAAGGAAAATATTAAAGAATCTAATTATTTATTATGCACAGGTTTGTTTGATAAATATGATCAAGATTTAGATTATTACAAAGAATTGTTTGGTAGCTTTATTTCAAAAAAAATGATTTGTACTAATCCTGATTTGGTAGTTGACAGGGGAGAAAAAAGGGAATTTTGTGCAGGTTCAGTAGCAAAAGTTTTTGAAAAAATCGGAGGTCAGGTAGTTTACTTTGGTAAACCTTTTCCAGAAGTTTATAATCAATCAATAGATCGTAATAAAAAAAAAGTATTAGCTATTGGAGATAATTTAAATACAGACATTAAAGGGGCCAACAATATGAATTATGATTCCATGATAATAGCAAACGGAATTCATAAAAAAGAAATTGAAAAAGAAGGTATAGAAAAAATTTCTAAAAATTATAAGGTTATCGTAAACTTTATACAGAGTGAATTAAAATGGTAAATAAAGTTAAATTTTATAATAATTTTAATATATCAAAAGCTCATAAGGATTCTATATTACTTATTGGTAATTTTGACGGACTTCATTTGGGTCATCAAAAACTATTCAAACATGCAAATAATTATAAAAAAAAATTTAAATTAAAAGTTGGTATTATAACTTTTGAACCAGCACCTAAAATGTACTTTAACAAAAATATAAAAAATTTTAGAATTTTTAATTTAGATCAAAAAAAAAACTTTTTTAAAAAATTAGGTATTGATTTTGTTATTATTAAAAAATTTGATAAAAAATTTTCAAAAATTAAATCTCATAAATTTATTAAAGATATTTTATATAAAAGTTTAAGAGCTAAATATATATTTGTTAGTGATAATTTCAGATTTGGAAATAAAAGAGAAGGCAATGTGAAACTATTAATAAGTAATGAAAAAGAATTTAATTTTAAAATTATAAAACCTAAGCCTTTAGTATTAAAAAATAAAGTAATTTCCTCAACTTTAATTAGAAACCTTTTATCTGATGGAAAAATAAAATATGCAAATAAACTTCTTTCAAGAAATTGGAGTATTGAAAGTAAAGTACAAATGGGAAGAAAAATGGGAAGAAAAATTGGATTTCCAACATGTAACATGGATATTAATAATTATGTTATTCCTAAGCTTGGAGTTTATGCGGTTAGAATTTTTCAAAAAAACAGTAATAAAATTTTAAAAGGAATAGCGAATATAGGCTATCGACCAACTTTTAATCA
The DNA here is from genome assembly GCA_902603905.1 of uncultured Pelagibacteraceae bacterium. Taxonomy (GTDB): domain Bacteria; phylum Pseudomonadota; class Alphaproteobacteria; order Pelagibacterales; family Pelagibacteraceae; genus Pelagibacter. The sequence goes on from CACKWM010000001.1 coordinate 5,445, forward strand.
GAAAAAATTACTCTTAGAGGTACATATTTTTAATTTTTCTGGAAATCTTTATAATAAGGTTTTAACTATTGATTTCATTAGCTTTTTAAGAAATGAAAAAAAATTTAAAAATATTAATCAACTAAGAAAACAAATTAGTTCAGATCTAGTTATGGCCAAAAAAAAATTAAATTAACTTATGTCGAAAGAAAATATAAATTTACCTAAAACAGCTTTTTCAATGAAAGCAAATTTACCTACGAGAGAACCAGATATAATAAATTATTGGAAAAAAATTGAATTATATAAAGAATTAAGAAAAACAAATAAAGGCAAAGAAAAATTTGTTCTTCATGATGGACCTCCATATGCCAATGGAGACATACATATGGGCACAGCCTTAAATAAAATTTTAAAAGATATAGTAGTTAAATTTCATCAAATGGAAGGAAAAGATTCTGTTTATGTTCCGGGATGGGATTGTCACGGGCTACCTATAGAATGGAAAATAGAAGAACAGTACAAAAAAAATAAAAAAAATAAAAACGAAGTTCCGATAAATGAATTTAGAAAGGAATGTAGAGATTTTGCGAGTAAATGGATTGGGGTACATAAAGATCAATTTCAAAGGTTAGGCGTAATAGGGGATTGGAATAATTATTACTCTACAATGAGTTTTGATGCAGAGGCACAAATTGTAAGAGAGCTTGGTAAATTTTTAAATGAAGGAAGTTTATATAGAGGTTATAAACCAGTTCTATGGTCAACTGTAGAAAAGACTGCATTGGCTGATGCAGAAGTTGAATATAAAGATCATAAATCGGATACAATTTATACATCATTTAAAGTTAAAAATTCTAAGTCAAATGAATTAAAAAAAAGTGAAATTATAATTTGGACCACCACACCCTGGACAATTCCTGCAAACAAAGCATTAGCCTATAATAGAAGTTTAAAATACCTTGTTATAAAAATTGAAGATGAAACAGATTTTAAAGACAGGCAGATTGTAATAGCAGAAGCTTTATTAAAGTCGGTTTTAGAAGATTGTAAAATAAAGAAGTATAGTAAAGTTAGCGAATTAAACGGTGAGGATTTTGAGGGAACTATTTGTAGTCACCCTTTTTCAAAAATTGGATTTGATTATGACATACCTATGCTGGAAGCAAATTTTGTTACCACCGAACAAGGAACAGGAATTGTTCATTGTGCTCCTAGTCATGGACCAGATGATTTCAACTTATGCTTAAATAATGGAATTAAGGCAATAGAAACTGTTGATGGTGATGGAAAGTATACTGACCACATTCCACTCTTTAAAGGAACGCATATATTTAAAGCCAACAACCAAGTGATTGAAAAATTAAAAAATGAAAAAAATTTATTAGCAAATGGAGAATTGGTTCATTCATACCCACATTCTTGGAGATCTAAAGCTCCATTAGTCCATAGAGCAACACCTCAATGGTTTATATCGATGGAAAGTCACGGTTTAAGAAAAAAAGCACTAAAGGCAATTGATGAAACTAAATTTTATCCTAGCAAAGGAAAAGAAAGGTTGAAATCAATGATAGAAACTAGACCAGATTGGTGTGTTTCAAGACAAAGAGTTTGGGGAGTTCCCATACCTGTTTTTATGTCAAAAAAAACTAATAAAGTTTTAATTGATGAAGAGGTGACTGAAAATATTGCAAATATTTTTGAAAAAGAAGGTGCAGATTGTTGGTTTGAAAATGATGCTCAAAAATTTTTAGGAAAAAAATATGAAAGTGCAGATTATGAAAAAATGAACGATATTGTTGAGGTTTGGTTTGATAGTGGTTCTACTCATAGTTATGTTTTAGAAAAAAGAGATGATTTAACTTGGCCAGCATCAATGTATTTAGAGGGTTCTGACCAGCACAGGGGCTGGTTTCATTCTTCACTTTTAGAATCATGCGGAACCAGAGGAAGAGCGCCATTTAATTCTATACTTTCCCATGGTTTTGTTGTTGATGGAAAAGGTTTGAAAATGTCAAAATCTCTTGGAAATATAATGGCTCCAGAGGATATATTAAAAAAATATGGCGCGGACATTTTAAGAATTTGGGTTGCAGCATCTGATTACGCAGAAGATCTTAGAATTGATAACTCAATATTAGAGCAACATGCTGAGTCTTATAGAAAAATCAGAAATACATTTAGGTATATTCTTGGAAATATAAAAGATAATCACGAAAAGATAGATTTTGAAAAATTAGAAATTGCCAAATTGCCAGAACTGGAGCAATATATGCTTCACAAACTTTATTGTTTAAATGAAAATTTTAATAAAAATTTTAAAAAATATAATTTTCATGCACTGTATAAAGATATATTAAATTTTTGCACAGTTGATTTATCTGCATTTTATTTTGATATTAGAAAAGACACATTGTACTGTGATAAAATTAATAGTGAAAAAAGAAAATCGACAGTCCTTTTTTTAAATATTCTTTTAGATATTTTATTAAAATGGTTTGCGCCGATTTTATCTTTTACCACCGAAGAAATTTACTCTCTGGTTAAAATGAATGGAAAAAGTATACATTTAGAAAGTTTTCCATCAATACCTGAAAAATGGAAGAGTAGTAAACTTGAAAGTAAATGGGTAGAATTAATTAAAATTAGAGAAGCTTGTAATAGCAGTATTGAAATTAAAAGAGCATCCAAAGAGATAGGATCAAGCTTGGAAGCAAGCTTAATAATAAAATTAGAAGATAAATTACTTGATTTGACTAAAGATGTAGATTTTTCTGAATTATGTATAACTTCTAATGCAAAAATTGAAAAAAATACCTCAAATGAAATTAAGGTTGAAACTTTAAAAGCCGAGGGACAAAAATGTTCAGTTTGCTGGAAAGTTAGTAAAAATAAATGTGCAAGACCCCACTGTAGTTTAAACATTAATGCTTAAAAATAATTTTAAAAGAAATTTAATTTTTATTTTTATCTTTATTTTAATATTTGCTTTCGATCGTATATCTAAATTATATATTTTAAATTTGGCTGAAATAAACGACACTCTAAATTTATTTGTAACGCCTTTTTTAAATTTTTATTTGATATGGAATAAGGGAATTGCTTTTGGTTTGTTTTCTTTTGACCAAAACTTTACATATAATCTCATTACATTTTTGATTGTACTCATAACGATTATTATTTTGATAGTTGCTGTTAGATCAAAAGATTATAAAGGGTATTTTTTTATAAGTATTTTCAGTGGTTCGGTTGGAAATTTATACGATAGATTTTACTATTCAGCGGTCCCAGACTTTATAGATTTCCATATTAATGATTTTCATTGGTTTATTTTCAATGTTGCTGATGTATTTATAACCGCAGGTGTGTTATGCCTTATTATTGCTGAATTTATTTTTAATAAAACATCTAAGAAATGAAAAAAAATAATATATTTCTAATTTTGTTTATGATGCTTGCGCTAACTTCATGCGAATCAGTTAAAAATGCAGTAAGTGGAGTTAAAAAAGAAAATAGCGATGAGTTTTTGGTTCAAAAAAAAAATCCTTTAGTTTTGCCTCCTGATTTTACAGATTTGCCTGTGCCTTTAGAAGAATCTTCTAAGGTGACTGAAGTTCAAATTGAAGAAGATATTGAAAAATTATTGGGTATGGAAAATAGTACAAAAAATAAAAACGATACATCCAACTCAAGCTCTATAGAAAGTTTTGTTTTAAAGAAAATTAAAGAAAATTAATGTTAACGAAAAATATTAATTTTAAAAATTTTCCATCTAAAAAAAAAAATAATACAATAAATATTTTTAATAATATTAAAAAAAACTATTTTCTTGGAAAAGAAAAGCTACTTTTAACTTTATCAGATCAATATAAATATTCTTTTAATTTAAAAAAAATTTCTAATCTAAAAAAATTTCAAATTTACAGAATTATAGGAATGGGTGGCTCAGCACTTGGTGCAGAGGCAATTTATAATTTTTTAAAATTTAAAATAAAAAAAAAGTTTATTTTTGTTAATAATCTAAGATCAGGAATTAATAATAAATCTAAAAAAAATACTTTAAATTTAATTATTTCAAAATCTGGAAACACATTAGAAACAATAACAAATTTAAACACTCTAAAAATAAACAGAAATTGTATTTTTATTACAGAAAATAAAAATAACTATTTAAGAAAAATTTCTGAAAAAATTAAATGTGAAGTAATTGAACATAAAAATTTTATTGGCGGTCGCTATTCAGTTCTTTCAGAGGTTGGAATGTTGCCAGCTGAACTTATGGGCTTAAATGAAAAAAAATTTAAACAATTTAATTATTTAATTAATAATAAAATTTATATAAATAATTTGATTAAAAATGTGGAAGGAATTCTACAATGTATAAAAAAAAGAAAAACTAATTCTATAATTTTAAATTACGATGAGGAATCCCAAGGTCTTTTTTATTGGTATCAACAACTTGTAGCTGAAAGTTTGGGAAAAAAATCAAAAGGTGTTCTTCCCATAGTTTCATTAATGCCCAAAGATAATCACAGTTTGATGCAACTTTATCTAGATGGACCAAAAAATAGTTTTTTTACATTTTTTGATGTTTTTAATAAAAAATCAGAAAAAATTTCTAAATCAAGTCTATTAAAGTCACATTTGTATTTAAAAAATAAGAGTGTTAATGAAATAATGTTTGCACAAAGATTGGCTACTGAAAAAATATTTAAAAAAAAAAAAATTCCATTTAGAAGTTTTTTTGTGAAAGAAAAAAGCGAACAAACGTTAGGTGAACTATTTTGTTTTTTTATTCTAGAAACAATTTTATTAGGTAGAGCTTTAAAAGTTAATCCTTTTGACCAACCATCAGTAGAACTTATAAAAAAAGAGACAAGGAAATTTTTAATTTAGTTAAATTTACCAAAAATTATCTTTGACATTCCATAACTTTCTGTTCTTAAAATTTTAAATTTATTATCAAAATTATTAACTGATTTTTTATGTCTATGCAAAACTACAATACCTTTATCAGTTAAAATATTCATTTCATTAATCTCATTTAAAAGTAAAATTATATTTTTTTCTTCATAAGGTGGATCTAAAAAAATTATATTAAATTTATTTTTATTGATTTTTTCAATTTTTTTTAAATTAAAAACATTTTCACACAATAATTTTATTTTTTTTTCACAATTCAGTTTTTTAATATTTTTAGTTAATATTTTTATTGATGGCTTATGCTGTTCAATGAAATAAACCTTTGAAGATCCTCTAGATATACATTCTAATCCAAAAGACCCGGTTCCTGAAAAAAGATCTAGAACAATAGATTCTTTAAAAGAAATTTTCATATTTTTAGAATGTTCAAGAATATTAAAAATAGACTCTTTAGTTAAATCTTTTAAAGGTCTTGTTTCTTTATCTAGAGGTTCAAATATTTTTCTACCCTTATAATCACCTGCAATAATTCTCATTTATCTATTACTTTAAATCCAATATCTTTTCTAAAAAAACCATTAGGCCAATTTAAATTATTAATTAATTTTAAAATATTATTTCTTGATTTTTTATAACTTGAAGAAATAGTTACAAAATTCAACACTCTCCCCCCATTTGAAAAAACATCACCATTATTTTTTTTTGTTCCAGCATGAAAAATATAATCATTTTTATTTAAACTTATTTTTTTTAAATTATCTATTTTTATACTATTTTGAAACTTTTCTGGATATCCTTTAGAACATACTACAACACATAAACTTTTTTCATCTTTCCATTCAATTTTTAAATTATCTAATTTCTCATTACAGCATGCATTAATAACTTCAAGAAAATCTGTTTTCAATAATGGTAATATGGTTTGACATTCTGGGTCCCCCATTCTTACATTATATTCCACAAGATAAGGTTCATTATCTTTAATCATTAAGCCGGCGTACAAAAAACCTTTATAATTTTCCCTTAAATCTTTAATTGCTTTTAGGGTAGGTGTAATAATTTTATCGATTATTTTTTTTTCTAAATTAAAATTAATTAATCCCGATGGCGAGTAAGCACCCATGCCACCTGTATTTTTTCCTTTATCACCTTCGAATACTCTTTTGTGATCTTGAGCAGTTTGAAATTTTTGAAAATTTTTTCCATCACTTATTACAAAAAAGCTCATTTCATCACCTTTTAAAAATTCTTCAATTAAAACATTTTTTGCTTCACCAAATTTTCCACCAAATATTTCTTTTATTGCTTCATTTGCGTCGTTTGAATTTTCACAAATGTAAACTCCTTTGCCTGAAGCTAACCCATCAGCTTTAACTACAATTGGAAAATTACTAGATTTTAAAAATTTAAATGCATCTTCAATATTTTCAAAAATACTAAAATTTGCTGTGGGGATGTTATATTTTTTACAAATTTTTTTTGTAAAAATTTTTGACCCTTCAAGCTGAGAGGATATTTTTTTTGGACCAAATACTTTAATTTCTTCTTTTTCTAGGAAATCTACTATTCCATTGACCAAGGGTTTTTCTGGTCCAACCACGACTAAATCAATTTTTGATTTTATTAAAAAGTTTTTAATTTTTTGAAAATCATTAATATCAATTTCAATGTTTTCAGCTATTTCGCTTGTCCCTGCATTACCAGGTATGCAATAAATTTTAGTTATTTTTGGAGACTCAGATATTTTTTTACAAATTGAATGTTCTCTTCCACCGCTTCCTATAACAGCTATAATCATATATATTCATCTTTCTATCTAATGAAAAATAAATTAGCCACAATAAAATACTTTCCAAATAATTTTAAAATCATAGAAGAAGGGGACCATGTAATTTGTGCAGTATCAGGGAAGAAAATTTATTTAGATAAACTTACTTATTGGAATGTTGAATTACAGGAAGCTTACTTTTCTTATGTTGAAGCAGATAAGAAGAGATAGGATTTAAAAAAATTGAACTAAACTATTTCCAACGATCATGCGTCCAAACCCATTGACATGAGTTTTTGATAATCATTTTTTCAATATTTTGATTAATTGCTAAAGAATTACTTTTTATGTCTTCTTCATGTATTCCAGTTTTATTTACTTCATATGGTTTATGAATAACCATTTCAAAATTAATTTCATTTTTTCTCTCAATATATATTGGAACTAGTTTGCAATTGTACTTTAGAGCTATTTGTGAAGGAATAGTGGTTGTGTGTGCTCCTTTATTGAAGAAAGATATTCTTGGTCCCTCGCTAACACGCTGATCTACCATTAGTGCAATACAATAACCTTCATTGATTTTTTTCACTATTTCTCTGGACCCAGATTTGCCTTTTGGTATTTGTATAGGGCAAATGTATTTTGTTCTTAAATATTCCATTAAAGGATTTAAAAAAAAGTTGTTTAATGGTCTGTAAATTACGGCAAGTTTAATTCCAGATTTAACTAATTCCATAGCCATAAGTTCAAAATTTGCAAAATGACCTGAAAAAAAAACTACTGGTTTATTAGATTTTTTAATTTCATCTAAATATTCAATCCCTGTAATTTTTATATGATCAACACCAGTTTGGTTTAAATTAAAATTTTTTAAAAAAATATATTCAGCAAAAGTTCTTCCAATATTTGACCACATTCCATTTATAATTTCTTTTTCTTTTTTTTTATCAATATCGCCTAACCCAATTTTAATATTTTTTTTAATTATATTTTGTGATCTAAAATAAGGACCAATTACTTTTCCCAGAATGCTTCCAAGGTTAGATGCATTCTTCAGTCCCAATATTTTAAAAATACTAAACAAAGAAATTATAATTATAAACTCAAAAAAATATTTTATAATTTTCATATATTATCCTTTATTAATTCTACAAAATTATCTTTGTTATCTATATCTAGTTCAATTTTTAAGAATTCAATATTTTTTTTATAACTATCATCTATCCTGAAATAATCTTTTTCTGTAGTTAATAATACTGCATCTTTGCCCTCAGATAATAAATATTCATAATCAGAGATTGAAAACTTCCAATGATCAGGAAAAGAAATTGTGTTAATTAAATTTAATTTATTTTCTCTTAACAGATCAAAAAAATTTGATGGATTTCCTATTCCAGCAAAAGCACATATTTTCTTATCTTTAAATCTATCAATATTTACAGGTTTGTATTTCGAATAGAAAATTTTTACATTTCTATTTTTTTTATATATTTGATTTTCAATTTTAATATTTTTTTTACCATTTATTACTACACAATCTGCCCTTTTTATTGCCGAAAGTTTTTCTCTTAGTGGGCCAGAGGGGATAACAAATCCATTTCCAATCCATTGTTTTTGATTAAAACATAGTATAGAAAAATTTTTTTTAATAGTAAAATCTTGAAATCCATCATCAAGGATTGCTAAATCATTATTCTTCTTAATTAAATTGTTGATTGCTTCTATTCTATTTTTAGCAACAAATGTTGATCCTGTTTTTTGTAATATTGATATTTCATCTTCAAGATAATCATAATATTTTTTAATAAAACCTGGATTTTTTCCCAGTGATTTAGTTATATTAAAAATTTTTGATACTAAAGGTGTTTTTCCAGTTCCACCTAAATAAATATTACCTACGCATATAATTGGAATTGAAAATTTTTTAGAAATTTTAAGTTTATTTATAAAAGAAAATAACAAAAATAATATTGAGATTGGAAAAAATAAAATAATCAAAATAGAAAATTTTTTATCATCCCAAAATTTTGGTTTTTTTAACTTCATTTATATATATTTATTAATCTCCTTTTGATTAATTAATAGTGTTTTATTGCCTATAGAATTTAATTTATTTATAATTTTTTTAGAACTAAATTTATTGTTTAAGTTTTTTTGAATTATATCTTTAGCCTGTTTAATAGTTTTAATTTTTAATGAAATGTTATTTTTATTTAATAAATCATAAACTTCCAAAAAGTTTTCAATATTAGATCCATGAATAACTTTGCATCCCAGTCTCGCCGCCTCTATTGGATTTTGTCCACCGTGATGTATTAATGAACCACCCAAAAATACAATATTACAAATTTTTATAAATAACTTTGTTTCTCCAAATGTATCGACTAAATAAATGTCAGTTTTGTTATCTATTTTTCCTCCAGAACTGTGTAAATGAACTTTTAATCCAATATTTTCTATTTCTTTCTTGATATCTGACGACCTATGGATGTGTCGAGGAATTATAATAGTAACGCCATTTATGTATTTTTTTTTTAAATCTACATGTATTTTGGCACAAAAAATTTCTTCCTCTTGATGAGTGCTAATGGCTCCAAATAATATTCTTTTTAAATCAAAAAATTTTTTGGTATTTTTATTAATTTTATTAATATTTTTTAAACCTGTTTCGCAAAACTTTAAATTTCCTAATTTTTTAATATTTTTTGCTCCTAGCTTTTTAAGATAATTTTTAGTCTCATTATTTTGTGCTAAACAAACATCAAATTTTTTAAATATTGATTTAGAAAAAAAAGATATTTTCTTCCATTTTTTATAAGTTTTTTTAGTTATTCTAGCATTTAACAATATAAGTGGAGTATTTCTGTCTTTTAAATTTAATATTATGTTTGGCCAAATTTCAGACTCTATAAAAATAGCCAATGATGGTTTCCAATAATTTAAAAATTTTTTTGTTATAAAATTTGAATCTATAGGTAGAAATTGATGAATAGTTTTTTTTAATTTAAAATTGTTAAATACTTTTGCGGAACTTAAGGTATTTGATGTCAAAAGTATTTGTTTTATATTTTTCTTTCTTTCTAAGTTTTCTATTAAAGGCATTACACTCAATATTTCACCTACACTTGAACCATGAAACCAAATTAATTTTCCTAATTTCTTTTTATTATTAGAAAATCCTAATTTTTCTAAAAACCTTGTATGATGTTCTTTTTTTTTAAAAATTCTAAAAATTATTATTAGTGGTGAAATTAATAATGTTAAATTTATTAGTATTCTATAAAAAAATAACATTAACTTTTTCTTATCTGCTTTTGATAAAAACTTTTGTATATTTCTGAATTTGATAAAAGTTCTGTATGAGTTCCATTCTCAATTACTGCTCCATCATTTATTACATAAATAGAGTCCGAATTTAAAATTGTTGAAAGGCGATGAGCAATAACTACAGCTGTTCTTTCTTTAATTAAAATATTTAAAGCTTGCTGAATTTTATTTTCTGTTTCAGCGTCAAGAGAGGATGTGGCTTCATCCAATAAAATTATCTTACTTTTTTTTAACATTGCTCTTGCTATAGATATTCTTTGTTTTTCACCTCCAGATAATCTTAATCCATTTTCTCCTATGAATGTGTTGTATTTTTCAGGAAGTTTTTGAATAAAATCATCTGCAAAAGATAATTTAGCAACTTTTTTAATTTCATCTTCACTTGCATCCAAATCAGCATAAGCAATATTATTTTTAATTGTATCATCAAAAAGTGTGACATCTTGAGAAACTAGTGAAATGTTTTTTCTTAAAGATGAAAGTTTTGATTTATAAATTGACTGTTTATCGATAAGTATATCACCAGAGTTAGCATCATAAAATCTTGGGATTAAATTTAAAATTGTTGATTTTCCTGCACCGCTGTAACCAACTAATGAAGTCGTTTTTCCACCTTTTATTTTAAGATTAATTGAATTTAAAGCTGAGTCTTCTTTAGTATCGTATTTAAAGTTTACATTTTTAAAATCAATATCACCCAGAACAATTTTTAATTCTTGATCTGAACTTTTTTCTAAAATTTCATTTTTATGATCAATAATAGGCAAGACTCTTCTTGCGGCTGATAGACTTTGGCCAATTGCGATGTTTAAAGTTGCCAGAGATCTAACTGGTTGATATGCCAACATCATAGCAGCTAAAAAAGAAAAGAAATTATTTATAGCCAGTTCATTGCTGATTATTAATTTTCCTGAATAAAAAATAAGACTTGCTATCATTATTCCTGTTAAAGTTTCCATTATTGGTGAAGCCCTAACTAAAACTATTTGAGATTTTTTTGCTTTTTCTTTTAGATTATCAAGAAATTTTTTTGATCTTTCATTTTCAAAATTTTCTTTTTGAAAAATCTTAATTAATCTGTGGTTTTTAAATATTTCAAATAGATAAGTTGTAAGATCTCCGGCTCTTTCTTGAAGTTGTGTTGTTACTTTTCCCATTCTTTTGCCAAGACTTCTAGCAAAGAAACTTGCAAGGGGAATCATGATTAGAGCTACTAAAGATAATTTCCAATTTTGATAGAACATTACACACAGAAGACCAATTAAAGTAAGCGTGTCTTTAGAAAGATTCAATAAACCTGTACTTACAAGATTAGTGAGCATTGATGCGTCAAAAGTTAAATTAGAGATAAATTTTCCTGAGTTTTTTTTATCAATAAGTTTAGTATCAGCTTTGATTAGATTGCTGAGCATATCAGATTGAATATTTCTTTGTACATCTTGAGCAACTCCAATCATGATAACTTTTGCTATATACATTGATATTCCTTTTGTTGCAAAAGCTACAATAATTAACCCAGGAATAATTAAAATTAATGTTTGGTTCTTTTCTATAAATATTTTTTCTATTGCAGGGTCTAATAACCAAGCTATAGAAGAGGTGCTTCCCGCAACTAATAATGAAAAAAATATAGAAAGTAGAATTTTGTTTAGATAAATTTTTGTATAATTTTTAAATAATCTTTTTATAATTTCAAAATTAGTCATAAATTAAAAAGAAACTCTACCGATTAATAAATTTATAAAAATAATTAATCCAAAAAAATTATTGCTTTTAAATACATGAAGACAGACTTCCGGTTTTAAAGAATCAAACTTTTTTATTTGGTATAAAAATAAATGAGATATTGGTATAATTGATAATATAAAGAAAGCTAAATTTAGTTTCATTAAGTAGCCCATTGTTAAATAAAAAAGCACGAATAAAAAAAATACAATTTTTAAAAACATTTTAGAATTATTTTTGAATAAAATTGATGTTGATTTTACTCCTATTATTTCATCATCTTTTATATCTTGGAATCCGTATATTGTGTCGTAGCCAAGTGTCCAAAATATGGCCCCTAAATAAAATATTATGGGTTTAATATCTATTTCAGGATTTATAGAGGTCCATCCAAGTATGATTCCATAGTTAAAAGTTATACCAAGATATAGCTGAGGCCAATATGTAAATCTTTTCATTAAAGGGTAAGTAAAGGCCAGTGGCATTGAACAAATTGCCAAAACAATTGTAAAAGAATTAAAATTAATAAGAATTAATAAAGCCAACAAGCATAAAATTGAAGCATAACACAAAGCAAGTTTAATTGAAATTTTCCCTGAAGTTATTGGTCTAGATTTTGTTCTTTCAACTTTTTTATCAAAGTTTCTATCTGATATATCGTTAATTATACATCCAGCAGATCTCATTAATATTGCACCAGCTAAAAAAAAAATTAAATATTTACAAAAAATTAATAAACTTCCATTAAAATCATATGCAATGGTCAAACCCCACAAACAAGGCCAAAAGAGCAGCATATATCCAATTGGTTTTTTTAATCTTGTTAGTTCAATAAAAAGATTTAGTTTTTGGAGCATAATTTACTTGTAAATAGCAAAGCCTAGATTCATAATCAAATTGATTCGTTATGAATGTTGACTACACAGTAACTGCTTTAATGTTTCCAGCTATACCGCTTTTAATGAGTGTTTATGGTAATCGTTTTCACACACTAAGCAATTTAATTAGAAAAATACATGATGAATATGTTTGGGAAAAACATATTCCTCCAGAATGGGAAAAACAGTTAATAAATTTAAACGGCAGAGTTAAATGGCTAAAATACACTCTTGCGTGTGCAAGTTTTGGATTTTTGTTTAATATGCTAACAGTTTTTGCTCTTTATTTAGACATGATTTTTTTGGCACGAATTATTTTTGGATCATGTTGTTTATCAATGATAGTTTCTGTTCTATTTTTTATTAGAGATATACATCTATCGACTGAAACATTAAAATTACATTTATCAGATATGAAAATTGATTTAGATTAAGGTATAATTATAGCTGGTCCAAGAATTTTTCTAGATTCTAAATCTTTATGAACTTCTACAATATTTTCTAATTTATATTTTTTAAATATTTCAATTTTAACTTTTCCTGATCCCACTTTTTCAAATAAAATTTTTGCACCCTCGTCAATTTCTTCTTTTTTGCTTAAATATTGTTGCATAGAAGGTCTTATAAAATACAAACCTTTTGGTTGTAACAATTTGGGCACATCTATGGGAGATAAAGCTCCAGAAGCATTTCCAAAGGATACCATCATTCCTCTTATACTTAGGCATTCTAAAGAACCTTCAAAAGTACTTTTGCCGACACCATCATAAACTACAGAAACACCTTTGCCATTTGTAATCTCTAAAACTTTTTCTGAAAAATTTTCCTTGTTGTAATTTATTATATGATCATATCCATAACTTTTAGCTTTATCTATTTTTTCATCATTTCCGACAGTACCAATTACTGTACAGCCAAGAGTTTTTGCCCATTGCCCAAATATTTGACCAACACCTCCAGCCGCAGCATGAAACAGAATTGTTTCTCCAGATTTAACCGGATAAGTTTTGTGCAATAAATAAAAAGTAGTCAAACCCTTCGTCATTAAAGTTGCAGCAACTTCAAGATCAATATTATTTGGAACTTTTACAAGATTTTTTGTTGGATAATTTCTATGTGTTGAATAAGCTCCTAATGGTGCTCCAGAATAAGAAATTTTGTCACCAACATTAAATTCTTTAACATCAGATCCTATTTCTTTTATTATCCCTGCTGCTTCAACGCCTATTCCAGACGGAAGTTTTAAAGGATAAAGGCCAGATCTATGGTAAGTATCAATATAATTTAATCCAATTGCTTTGTGCTCAATTGTTACTTCACCTGCATCAGGTTTATCTAAAGTAATTTCTTTTATTTCTAATACTTCTGGTCCACCAGTTTTTGATATTTGAACAGCTTTCATTTCACAAATGTACCATTATGATAATCTTGGACTGCTTGCAAGATTTCTGATTTGGTGTTCATCACAAATGGACCACCCCTTGATATTGGTTCGCCAATTGGCTTACCTGATATTAGTAAAAATTTAGCTTTCGTTATAGCAGATACATGAAGTTTTTTACCTTTAGTTAACAAAATTAAAGTTGAATTTTGAACTTTATCGTGTGCTTGTTCTCCTACTTTAATTTCACCATTTATTAGATAAATAAAAGAGTTATGATCCAAAGGTAATTCAAAGTTAAATTCTTTATTTTTTTTAATTTCTATATCAAAATAAATTGGATCAACATTATGGCCTTTAACAGGTCCTTCTGCATTTTCAAATTTTCCAGCAATAACTTTTATTTGTTTATCTTCATCTTTGTGAAGACTCATTGTATCTGAATCAATATATATATAATCAGGTTTGCTCATTTTAAGTTTGGCAGGCATATTAATCCATAATTGAAATCCGTGAAGTTTGCCTTCTTTCATAGCTGGCATTTCAGAGTGAATTATGCCACTTCCAGTTTTCATCCACTGAACATCTCCAGCAGTCATTCTTCCTTCACCTCCAGTACTATCTTTATGCTCAAAATCTCCTGCAAGCATATATGTTACTGTTTCAATTCCTCTATGAGGATGAGGAGGAAACCCAGCGATATAATCATCTTTATTTTCAGAGCCAAATTCATCTAACATTAAAAATGGATCAAAGTAATTTGGTTCTACACCAATGCTTCTTTTTAATTTTACACCTGCACCATCTGTTGTTGGGATAGGATCAATAATTTGATTAACCTCTATATTTGACATTACTTTTATATAATTCCTTAAATTATTAAATCAAGTTGGTAATTAAAGTAAATTATTTAAATCACTTAAATTGTTAATTTCTGTTATCGGTTTATAATCTAAGTTATCGAATATATTTTTATTTCTATTTACCCAAACTGCATTAAATCCAAAGTTACCTGCTGCAGACACGTCCCATGAATTAGCACTTAAATAAGCAAATTGATTTTTTTTAATTTGATACTTTTTAATAGGAATACTATAAACATTGGGATGAGGTTTATAAGTTTTTACCTCTTCTACAGACAAAACATCATCAAAAATATTTTCTAAATTATTACTACTAACTAATTCTTTAAGTAAAGATGGAGTTCCATTTGAAAGAATTGCTAGTTTATATTTTTTTTCTTTGAGTATTTTTAAAGTTTCACTAACTTCAGGAAAAGTTGATAAAACTCTATAAAGATCTAACAGCTCATTTTTCATTAAAGCATTAATCTTAAAAACTTTCATTGATTTATCTAAACTATCTTCTGTAACTTGCCAAAAATCTTCATGTCTATTCATAAGGCTTCTTAGCCATGTATATTCAAGTTGTATTGTTCTCCAATAATTTGCAAAAGGTTCCCATTTATCTCCAATTTTATTTTTGCATTTTTCTGCAGCTGAATTGACATCAAATAAGGTACCATATGCATCAAAAATTATTGCTTTAATATTTTTCATAAATTAACTTAATAAATATGAGTAATATTAGATTATTTTTTCCAGAAAGTTTATCACTTAATTTAAAAGCTAAGCTTGATAAATCTCAATCCCATTATGTTAATAAGGTGATGAGAGTGAAAGTTAATGATACCTTTTCTTTATTTAATGAGAAAGGAGAGTGGGAGGCAAAAATTAAAGAAATTTTAAATGGAATAGTAGAATTTAATATTACAAACCAATTAAGACAAAAAGAAAATTCAAGAGAAATCTGGTTAGCTTTTTCTCCAATTAAATCTAATTACTTTAATTTCATGATCCAAAAAGCAACTGAATTAGGCGTAACTAAATTTGTACCAATCATTACAGACCGTACAATTGTTAGAAAAATAAATTATGAAAGGGTTAAAAAAATTATTATAGAAGCATCAGAACAATCTAATCGTCTGACAGTTCCTGATATTGAAAAAGCTCAAAATTTAAAGTCTTTTTTAGAAAAAAATAATAATAAAGTTAACATGATTTTTGGGGACATAAATACTAAAAATCAAAAACTAGATTCTAAAATAAAAAAAGGAAATAAACCAATTTGTATAATAATTGGACCAGAAGGAGACTTCACAGAAAATGAAAGGAAAGAAATTATTAATTTTAAAAATCTTCAGTCACTTAAAATAAACAATAATATTTTAAGATCAGAAACAGCTGTAATTTCTTCACTTTCTATAATTAATTATTTTTTAAATTTATAAATATTTTTTAATTATTTTAATTGATCTTTTTAAGTCATCTTTATGAGTAATACGATCAACATATTTTCCATTCTTAAGTAATATAATTGGAGAGCTGTGATTAACAGTATATTCTCCATCTTCTGAAAATATTTTTTGACTAGCTATGCCCCATGATTGTGAAAGTTTAAATATTTTTTCTGGATTTCCAGTAATACCTGTAAATTTACCTTCAAAAGAATTTAAATAATCTTTCATTATTTCAGGAGTGTCTCTTTCAGGATCAATACTAATAAAAAAAACTTTTAAAGATTTATTTTCTTTTTTTAATCTCTCTAAAATAATACTTAGTTTATTTAAAGTCATTGGACACACATCAGGGCAGTGAGTAAATCCAAAAAACAAGGCCGTAGCAGGCCCTTGAAAAGATTTTTCAGTTACTACATTGTTATTAACATCGTTTAATGAAAATTCCGATCCTTTTATTGATGCGACATAATCTTCTTTTTTATCTTGCATTGAAAGGATTATGGGTAACATTATAAATAAAAAAATCCCAAAGCAGCCACCTAATATTATTAATGATGTCTTTAATTTCATAATTAAATGTTTATATTCTTATCATATATTTATGTCGAATTTTATTAAGAAACTTTTTGGCACACTAGCAGAAAAACCTTGGGAAAAAGAACAAGCAGCTATTGACACTTATCATTCAGGCAAGACTTTTAATTTATCAATGCAAACTTCAGCAGTTATAGTTATTTTTGGTCTAAGCACAGTGTTATTTAGTTTAATTCTTACTGGTTACCTTTATACAATGCCCCCAGAACAAGATACAAAGTTTTTGTTTAAACCAAATTTATTATGGATTAATACAATTGTTTTATTTTTTGTAACTTATTTTTTCAGCAAAATTACAAAAGATTTAAATAAAAATAACACAACTCAGATTAAAAAAAATTTAATCCTTGTTGGAGGGTTAAGCTATTTATTTTTATTTGGTCAAATCTTTTTTTGGTATCAATTAATGCAAGATGAAAAATTTGTTCATACAAATACATATTTTTCTTCATTTTATATTTTTACAGCATTACATGGTTTGCATCTTTTAGGAGGTTTGTTTTTTTGGGGAAAGGTTTGTTCAAAAACTCTTAAATTAGAACAGAGTGAAATTATAAATCAAAAGAAAAACATATCAGCATTATCTTTATATTGGACATTTTTATTAATTGTATGGTTAATTTTTTTCTCAACTATTTATGTTTTTAACGATGCTTTTATTGCTTGGTGTAAAACAATACTTACATAAAAAGAACTAGGATAGCTCCAACTATAGCAATTAGAACTAATAGTATATTTACTGATTTTAAGTATCTTTTAATTTCTGGTTTTTTCTCATCTTTTGAAAATAATCCTGCTCCGAAAGATATAACGAAATAGAAAAGCAATACCATGACAAGTATGGCTACCAATATTCCAAATTTACCTAGCATATTTCCTGAATATACATGCTAATTTAAGGTTTTTTTAAGACATTTTGTCTCTAGATTATATACATATTTCTTTTATAAGTTTTTCTATGCATGTTGGATTTATCTTTTTGGCAGTCATAGTTGGATCAATATTGTTCCATATTTTTACCCCATGGTATTGGACTGATATAGCGTCAAATTGGGGAGCTATGGATGACACTATTACTTTAACATTTTGGGTTGGGGGAGGAGTTTTTGTAGCGGTCTGTCTTTTTATGGTCTACTGCGTATTTAAATTTTCATACAAAGAAGGACGTAAGGCAGAATATAAACCAGAAGATAAAAAATTAGAAAAAATACTTACATGGGCGACTACTTTAGGAGTGGCAGCACTTTTAGCTCCAGGACTTATTGTTTGGAATCAATATATTAATGTTCCAAAAAATGCAATTAGCATTGATGTTATGGCTTGGCAGTGGGGATGGCAATATAGATTACCTGGCGAAGATGGGAAATTAGGTAGTACTAAAGTAGAAAACATAAATGACAACAATCCTTTTGGAATAATTTTAGAAGACACAAATGGTAGAGATGATGTTTTAATACAAAGTGATGTATTGCATTTAAAAAATAATAGGCCCGTAAAAATTTTATTAAGATCAGTTGACGTGCTGCACAATTGGTACGTACCTCAATTTAGAGCAAAAATGGATGCCGTTCCAGGCACTATAACTTATTATTGGTTCGAACCTAATAAAATTGGAGAATATGAAGTTTTGTGTGCTGAATATTGTGGGGTTGGACATTATGCTATGAGAGGAAGAGTTTTTGTTAAAAGCGACGAAGATTACAAGAATTGGATCAATGAACAGGAGACTTTTTCAGATTTAATTGCGAGACAAAAAATAATAGAATTTAGTGAGACAAAATTGGCAAAGAAATAATTTAAATGATTAAAAAAAAACATATATAAAAGAAATTTATGTCAGAAGATTTTAACGAAAATAAAACAATACAAGCACAATCCTCAGAAACTATTTCTGGTGGAGAAACAGGAGTTGCACCTGACATTGATTATGTAAGACCTGCAGAATTATCTGATCAGGATTTATATCATGGTCACACCTTTATTACTAAATGGGTTTTTTGTCAGGATGCTAAAGTTATAGGAGTGCAATATTTTCTTTTGGCAACCTTTACAGGTATAATTGGACTCATTCTTTCTTGGCTAATGCGTTTACAGTTGGGTTTCCCAGGAGCAGCTGGCTTCATGACTGCAGAACATTATTATCAGTTTGTTACTATGCATGGAATGATAATGGTAGTTTATTTTTTAACTGCACTCTTTCTTGGAGGATTTGGTAATTATTTAATTCCATTAATGACGGGTGCAAGAGATATGGTTTTTCCTTATGTTAATATGGTAAGTTTTTGGATGTTCTTTGTTGCTGTAGGAGTTTTATTAGCAAGTTTTTTTGTTCCAGGTGGGCCAACAGGATCAGGCTGGACTCTTTATCCTCCCCAGGCAATTTTAGAAGGAACTCCAGGATCAGGTATGGGAATAATTTTAATGTGTGTATCTTTAATTTTATTTGTAGCTGGGTTTACTATGGGTGGACTAAATTATTTAATTACAATTTTACAAGCTCGTACTAGAGGAATGACGTTAATGAGAATGCCTTTAACGGTCTGGGGCATTTTTACGGCAACTGTTTTAGCAATGTTAGCTTTTCCAGCATTATTAGTAAGTGCACTAATGATGACTTTAGATAAAGTGCTTGCAACAAGTTTCTTTATGCCAACAATTTTGAAAGCCGGGGAAGTTTTAGAGTATGGCGGAGGAACTCCTATTCTTTTTCAACATTTGTTTTGGTTTTTTGGTCATCCCGAAGTTTATATTGTTGCTTTGCCTGCCTTTGGAATAGTTTCAGATTTAATCTCAGTTCATTCAAGAAAAAATATTTTTGGATATAGAATGATGGTTTGGGCAATCGTTGTCATAGGAGCTCTAAGCTTTTTTGTTTGGGCACACCATATGTATGTCAGCGGAATGCATCCTTGGTTTGGTTTTTTCTTTGCAACCACAACACTTATCATAGCAGTTCCAACTGCCATGAAGGTCTATAATTGGATTTTAACTCTTTGGAGAGGAAATATTAGAATGAATACTGTA
Organism: uncultured Pelagibacteraceae bacterium; assembly: GCA_902603905.1. GTDB lineage: Bacteria > Pseudomonadota > Alphaproteobacteria > Pelagibacterales > Pelagibacteraceae > Pelagibacter. The sequence continues at coordinate 25,343 of CACKWM010000001.1, forward strand.
ATGCTGTGGTGCCTTGGTTTTATAGTCACTTTTGTAAATGGTGGTATTACTGGAATTTTTTTAGGAAATGTTACTGTTGATGTTCCGTTATCTGATACATATTTTGTTGTTGCTCATTTTCATATGGTCATGGGCATTGCACCTCTAATGGTAATTATGGGAGCGGTCTATCATTGGTTCCCTTTAGTTGCTGGAAGAATGTTAAGTGAAAAATTGGGAAAATGGCATTTTTGGATTACATTTTTAGGAGCATACTCTATTTATTTTCCTATGCATTATTTGGGATTCATTGGAGTGCCAAGAAGATATTTTGAAATGTATGACAGTCCATACATAACTTCGGCAGTCGGAATGAATGAATTTATAAGCACAGCTGCTTTTATAGTTGGTGCTGCACAGTTCATTTTGATTTACAATATAGTTGTAAGTTTAAAAATGGGAAAACCCGCAGGAAAAAATCCTTGGCAAGCAAATTCACTAGAATGGCTTACACCTTCAGTGCCTCCCGAACATGGTAATTGGGGTGATAAACTTCCAGTAGTTTACAGATGGCCTTATGATTTTAGTGTTCCTGGAGCAAAAGAAGATTTTATACCTCAAACAACACCACCAAGTGAAGTTGTTGAAACTGAGGTAGAAAAAACATAAAGAAATAATATTATGTCGTCTGATCCAAAAATAGAAGGCTACAAATTTAAACCTGGATATAGCGGAATGGCAGCAGACACTGCTTCTGACCAAACTATGTTTAAAGGCGTACACTGGGGTAAGGCAATGATGTGGATTTTTTTGTTAAGTGACACATTTATATTTAGTTGTTTTCTAATTTCATACATGAAAGGTAGAGCATCAACGCCAGTAGAATGGCCAAATCCAAGCGAAGTATTTGCTTTAAACGCATTTGGAGTACCTGTTCCATTGCTATTGATTGCCATAATGACATTTGTATTGATTACAAGTAGTGGAACCATGGCGTTAGCAGTTAAGTATGGCTACGAAAGAAATAGAAAAATGTGTGGCTGGTTAATAATAGCTACGGCTTTAGGTGGACTTACTTTTGTTGGAATGCAAGTTTTTGAGTGGTCAAAATTAATTCATGAAGGTGTTAGACCTTGGGAAAATCCTTTTGGAGCAGCGCAATTTGGTTCATTTTTTTTCATGATTACTGGGTTTCATGGAACCCATGTCTCAATTGGTGTAATTTTCTTATTTATTTACGCTTATAAAACTTTTGCGGGCCACTATGATGAAGGAAAAAGAGGATGGTTTACAACAATGAAAGGTGATTATGTAGAAATTGAAATACTTGGTTTATATTGGCACTTTGTAGATTTAGTATGGGTATTTATTTTTGCATTTTTTTATTTGTGGTAAATTAAATAATTATGGATGAGATAAAAAAAGAACAAACAACAACACATAAGATAGGAATATATCTTTGGATATGGGGACTACTATTTGTTTTAAGTTTCTTTTCATACATGGTCGATTGGTATCAATTTCAAGGATTGCTTAGATGGTCTTTAATTTTATTTTTTATGTTTTTAAAAGCAGGATTAATTATGGCTTTTTTTATGCATTTATATTGGGAACGTTATGCCCTTGTTAATGTTCTTTTATGGCCAATGACAGCAATCGCATGCTTTGTTGGCTTGATGGTTGCAGAAGGCAAATATACACTCTTTTCAAGACTTTTTTATTTTTTTGTAGGGGGAGGCTAATAAAATATGGATGGTTATACTATACTTGCTGGAGCTTTAATTTTCTTCTTTCTGTTTATTTATTTAACTTGGCTTGGTGTCTCAATTAGAGTTGTAAACCAAGAGGAACAAAAATCAAATATCAAAATTAATCCTTATGACAACTCGCCTTTACATAGAAAATTAATTGATAAAAAAAATAAACAAGTAGGATTTTTTGATTTAGGTAATCATATTCTTATAGTTGGATTTATACTGTTAGTTATATTTATCTCAATAAACGTAGAATAATTTTGCCTGACAATATAATTAAAAAAAAAATCACTCTATTAAATTCAAACGATTACATAAAATCATTATTATTATTAATGAAACCAAGGGTGATGTCTTTGGTTATTTTTACGTGTGCAGTAGGTTTGTTAACTGCCCCAAATACTGTTTCTTTATTTGATGCAATAATTGGAATTTTTTTTGTTACAATTGGCGCAGGAGCCGCGGGAGCACTTAACATGTGGTACGAGGCTGATTTGGATAAGTTAATGACCAGAACTTGTTTAAGACCGATTCCAACTGGAAAAATTAATAGAGAGGATGCATTAATATTTGGAATAATATTATCTATACTATCAATTACAGGGTTATATTTTTTTTCAAATCTTATTTCATCAATTCTGTTGTTTGCAACTATTGCTTTTTATGTTTTTGTTTATACGATTTGGTTAAAAAGAAAGACTCCACAAAATATAGTTATTGGAGGTGCCTCAGGAGCTTTACCGCCAGTCATAGGCTGGACTATTGCTACAAACTCTTTAACATTTGAACCAATTACATTTTTCTTAATTATATTTTTTTGGACACCCTCACATTTTTGGGCACTAAGTCTTTATAAGGCTAATGATTACGAAAAAGCAAAAATTCCTATGCTGCCGATAACTAATGGCGTTGAAGAAACGAAAAAAAATATTTTTATTTATTCATTGATAATGTTGCCTATAGTTATAATTCCTTATTATATTGGTTTTGCAGGTGAAATATATTTGATTGTCTCTTTAATGCTTACTTTTTACTATAATTATGTTTGCTACGATCTTCTTAAATTCAAAAAAAATAAATTTGAAATAAAGAAGGCTAAAAAGGTATTTTCTTACTCAATTTTTTACTTATTTTTACTATTTGTTTTATTTTTGATAGACCAGATTATAAGATAAATAATTATATTTATTTTAATAGAAAATGGTAAAAAAAATCCATGAGATATGTAAGCACTAGAGATAATTCAAAAGAATATAGTTTTGAAGATGTTTTTATAAAAGGCTTGGCTGATGATGGAGGTCTTTATATACCAAAATTATTAAAAAAATATAACACTGAAGAATTATCAGAGCTTAAAAATTTAAATTATAACGAATTATCTACAGAAATAATAAATCAATTTTCATCAGATTTTATATCTAAAGATGAACTGTCATCTTTAGTTAGTAAATCATATTCAACATTTAGAGAAAAAGAGGTTGTTAAAATGTCAAGCGCTGGAGAACTAAAATTACTAGAATTGTTTCATGGACCAACATTAGCTTTTAAAGATGTTGCAATGCAGTTTATTGGAAATTTGTATGAGTATTATTTAAGTAAAAATAATAATAAAATAAATATAGTTGTTGCAACTTCTGGAGATACAGGTGCAGCAGCCATTAATGCAATTAAAGGAAAATCCAATTTAAATATTTTTGTTTTGCATCCGAATAATAGAATTTCTTCTGTTCAAAGAAAATTGATGACAACTGTTGATGAAAAAAATGTTTTCAATATTGCAATAGAAGGAAACTTTGATGATTGCCAGAATATTGTAAAACAAATGTTTTCTGACTTAGAATTTTCTAAATCTATAAATATGTCAGGTGTAAATTCAATTAACTGGGTAAGAATTATTGCTCAAACAGTCTATTATTTTTACTCATATTTTAAATTAGATAAAGAAACTATTTCATTTTCAGTTCCCACAGGAAACTTTGGCGATGTCTTTGCAGGCTATCTTTCAAAGAAAATGGGATTACCAATAGATAAACTAATTGTTGCAACAAACGAAAACGATATTTTGCATAGAGCGATTTCAAAAGGAGATTATGTATCAAGAGAAGTAAAAGAAACATTGTCACCTAGTATGGATATTCAATTAGCAAGCAACTTTGAAAGATTAATTTACTATATAAATAATTCCGACTCTGAAAAAACAACAGAAATTATGAAAAAGGTTAAGCAAAATTCTTATCAAATTGAAAAGAACAATTTAGATATAATTCATAAGGATTTTTTATCTGAAAGTTGTAATGAACAAGAAACTTTAGAAATTATTAAAAAAAATTATGAAGAAAATAATATCATATTAGATCCTCATACAGCGGTTGGAGTAGGGGCTGCAAAAAAACTATCTTTTAATGATTGTGTAGTTTTAGCAACAGCACACCCATGTAAATTTCCTGATGCCACAAATAATGCAATAAATAAGCATGAAAAATTGCCTGATGAACTTCAGCATGTGCTTGATAAAAAAGAAAATTTTCAAGTATTAAAAAATAATACTGATGATGTAAAAAACTTTGTTAAAAGCAAAATCTAAAGGGGGCGTTCTGTTGCCAGGCGCTCCAAATATATTATTTTTTTAATTTTAAGGGCGATCCATGGACATTTTTCTTATTTTCACCAACAGTTGCCCACCAAATTATTAATAAAATTATTCCAATCACAGTTAGTACAATTAACTGCCACCAACCTGATCTATTTATATCATGAAGTCTTCTTGCTCCAACAGCGATATAAGGTAGAAAAGTTATTACACTAAATATTATATTTGTGGGTCCATATGCTTCAAGGGAATATCCAAAAATCATTACATCTATTACTGCAGTAACTATTCCACCTATAAAACCAAAAAGTGCAAACCACCAAAATTCAGATCTAGATGCCCTTCCAGAAAAATCGGCATATTTAGAAAAACAGGTTTTTATAGATGTTCCAAAGTCCATGTAGGTTTATAAACTAATTTAATTTAAATTTAAATAATAATTAAAGGGGCGTTTTGTCACCAGGTGCCCTGATTATAAATTTGCTGCTTCTTTAGCTATTAGATCTACTTCGTTATTTAATTTATTTGTTGAATGTGCTTTTACCCAATTCCAACTTATTTCAAATTCATTAGTTAAAAGATCTAACTTTTCCCAAAGTTCTTTATTTTTTACTGGTTGTTTATTTGCAGTTTTCCATCCATTTTTTTTCCAATTATGGATCCACTCTGTTATTCCTGACTTTACATATTTAGAGTCAGTGAAAATTTGAACTTTGGTGCCTTTTGAAATTTTTTTTAAAGCTTTTATAGGAGCCATAAGCTCCATTTGGTTATTAGTAGTATTTTTTTTACTTCCTTTTATCTTAGTTTTTTTTCCATTTTTAATAATTATTGCAGCCCATCCACCATTACCTGGATTTCCTAAACATGATCCATCAGTATAAATTTTAATCATTTAATTATAATAATTTTTAAAATTGCTAAATTTATTATGTACTTTAAGTTTTTGAATATATTCTCTTGGATTCTTTATTTTAATAATAGCACTTTTTGGAGTATTTAAGTAATCATAGGTTCTTGTTAATAAATATCTAAGAGCCGCACCTTTACACAAGACATTTAAAGATTTTTTTTCTTTATCAGAGAATTTTCTAATTTTTGAATAACCCCCAATAAGATTTGTTGATTTTTTCTTATTAAATATAAATTTATTATTTTTTTTATCAAAACATAATGCATTGATACAAATAGCAATTTCATACATTAAAAAGTCATTACATGCAAAATAGAAGTCTATATATCCATGAAACTTATTTTTCTTAAAAAAAATATTATCAATAAACAAATCAGCATGAATAATTCCATAAGGTAAATTTTTTGGCCATTTATTTTTTATCTGTAAGAAACTATTCTTCATTAAACTACTTAAATTTGGGCTTATAATTTTAGATTTATTTCCAATTTTATTTAATAGTTTTGGCCACTCTTTTAAAGATAAAGAATTTTTTCTATAAAGTTTTATTTTCTTTGATGCTCTGTGAAGTTTGGCTATATTTTGTCCGATTTCATAACAGTTTTTTGGGTTTAATTTTAACTTATCTTTTCCTTCAACAAATGAAACAATAGAGCCAGTTTTTTTTTTAATTTTTAACAAAAAACTTCCTTTTTTATTTCTTTGAGGTTCTGGGCAATTAATTTCATATTTACTTAACTTATCCATTAGATTCATGAAGAAAGGTAAATCTTTTTTTTGAACCCTCTTTTCAAAAAGTGTCAGTATGAATTTTTTGTTTTTTGTTTTTAAAAGATAATTAGTATTTTCAATTCCTTTTTTAATACCTTTAAAAGAAATTATTTTTCCCAAATTGAATTTTTTTTCAATTAAAGAAATGTCATCTCTAGAAATTTTAGTGTATATTGCCATTTAATTTAATTTTCCTGGAGTTTTAAATATTACATTTTCTTTAATAATTTCCACTTCTTCAATATTAACTTTGACCTCTTTTTTAATTTTATCAATAAAATTTTTTACCAATACTTCTGGCGCAGATGCTCCAGATGAAATTCCTATAGTAGAACAATTAATAATTTTTTTAATTGGTATTTCGTTTTCTGTATGAATAAGTTCTGATTGTTTACACCCTGCTTGTTGTGCAACTTCAACTAATCTTAAAGAATTAGAAGAATTTTTACTACCAATTATAAAAAACATTTCACATTCTTTAGCTATTTTTTTTACTGCAGCTTGGCGATTAGTTGTAGCATAACAAATATCTTCTTTTACTGGTTCTTTTATTTCTGGAAATTTATTTTTTAAAATTTGTACTATTTTTTTTGTGTCATCCACAGAAAGAGTTGTTTGTGTAATATAAGCAATTTTTTTGTCATTTTTTTTTACATATTTATCTGCATCTTCAACTTTTTCTATTAAATCAATAGAATTTTTTGGAAGTTGACCCATAGTACCTATTACTTCCGGATGATTGAAGTGACCAATTAAAAGAATATGATAATTATTTTTATATAATTTTTCCGCTTCTTTATGAACTTTAGATACAAGCGGACAAGTAGCATCTACATACTCTATGTTAAGATTTTTTGCTTTTTCAGGTACAGATTTGGGAACACCGTGCGCAGAAAATATTACAGGTCTTGTCTTATCTTGAATTTCATCTAATTTTTCTACAAAAATTGCTCCAATTTTTTTTAAATTATCAACAACATATTTGTTGTGAACAATTTCATGTCTGACATAAACAGGGGAACCATATTTTATTATACTTTTTTTTACAATTTCAATTGCTCTGTCAACACCAGCGCAAAATCCTCTAGGGGCCGCAAGCAAAATTTTAATTTCTTTATTTTTCATTTTTTCTAACGATTATTTTAACAATATACTATGTTAAGAAGATATTATGAATTGATCTTTTTTAATGCTATTTTTGTTTCTTCTAAATTTTTTTCAAAAATATTGTCTAGTTTTGATTTATCAATTGAAGTAGTCATGACTTTCTTTACGGAATCTATCGCTATTTTTACTGAAACATCTTTTATTTCTTTAAGCGCTGCTTCCTTCATTTGAAAAATTTTGCTTTCTCCTAAATTTTTTTTAATTTCTGAAGATTTATGAAACTTATCATTCATTTCTATTACTAACTCTTCCGCTTCTTTTTTTGCTTCCTTCAAAATTTTTTTACTTTCTACGTTTGCGCTATCAAGTTTATTTTGAGCATTATCTAACAGAACTTTAGATTCAGATCTTAATTTTTCACTTTCTTCTATTTCATTTTTAATATCTGATATTAATTTATCTAAAGTTTTAGTAATTTTTTGTGGTATTTTTAAATAAATTAATCCTCCACAAAATATTATAAAAGATACTGCCACCCAAAATGTTGCATCAAATGCCATAGTATTTATCCTTATCTTTAGACAGGTCATTAACTATTGCAGATATACTACTGTTATTTACTTCAATAGAAGTTAATTGTCGAATTACATCTGTAGAAATTTCAATTGCAATTTTATTAATTTTTTCTGGAGCTTTATTTTTTAAATCTTCTATTTCAATTTCCGCTTTTTTTATTTCTTCATTAATCTCTTTGTCTAAATTTTCTTTTTTTTGATTAATATCTTTAAGTATTTTTTCACGAGTTTGATTAAAATAATTTTTTGCTTCAATTTTACTATCTTGTACAATCTTATTGTATTCTTTTATTTTTTCTTCACCTTCCTCTCTAGATTTCTCTGCCGCCTCAATATTCTCTAATATTTGTGATTTTCTTTTTTCAAGATTGTCACTTATTTTTGGAAGTATTAGTTTAGAAAGCACCAAATACAAAGTTCCAAATGTTAGCACTAACCAAAAAATTTGAGAAATCCAAAATTCTGGATTTAATTGAGGCATACCACCACTTTCAGATGCAAAAGCTTCCTCTAAAAATAGGAAGCTTAAAAAGATCAACTGAAAAATCTTTTTTTTAATCATTATATTTAAAATGCAAATAAAATAATTAATGCAACTACTAGTCCAAATAAACCAGTTGCCTCAGCTAAAGCAAATCCTAATAATAAATTAGGAAATTGTTTTTGAGCTGCAGACGGGTTTCTCATTGCGCCAGAAAGGTAGTTACCGAAAATAATACCAATACCAACACCAGCACCAGCCAATGCAATTGCCGCTAGCCCTGCTCCAATCATTTTTGCCGCTTCTAATTCCATTATGTCCTCCTTTTTTTAATTAATGGTGTAAATTTAATGCATCGTTTAAATAGATACATGTTAAAATTGCAAAAACATATGCTTGAAGAAAAGCAACTAAAATCTCCAAACCAGTTAAAGCAACTGAAAAACTCAGTGGAAGCCATCCACCAACTATTCCGAGACTTATAACAAAGCCTCCGAAAACTTTCATCATAGTATGACCAGCCATCATGTTTGCAAATAAACGAACAGATAGGCTAATTGGCCTACTTAAATAAGATATAATTTCAATAACAACAATCAGTGGCAATAATAAAACTGGTACTCCACTAGGGACAAATAACTTTAAGTACCCAAATCCATGTTTAATAAAACCAATAACTGTAACTCCAATAAAAATAAAAATTGCCAAGATAAAAGTTACAATAATATGACTAGTAACTGTAAATGTGTAAGGAATCATTCCAAACATATTGCAAAACAGCACAAACATAAAAAGTGAAAAGATAAATGCAAAATATGGTTTTGCCTTTGATCCCGCTGTATCACTTATCATTTTCGAAACAAATATATAGCTAAGTTCTGCCAAAAGCTGAATTTTACTAGGAAGTACTGAATTTTTTTTTGTTCCAAGATTAAAAACAAATAAAATAGCAATTGAACTAATTAGCATGAACAAACTAGCATTAGTAAATGATATATCAATTTCTCCTAATTTAATTTCAGGACCAATTCTATATACTTCAAATTGGTGCATTGGATTTGTTGCCATAGTTTTTATTTTTGCATTTTTTTCGCAGATTTAAAGACATTTACAATACCAGCAATCACACCTACGAAAAAAAATATTAATATTAACCACGGTTTAGTACCAAAGGTTTTATCTAAAATAAACCCAATAATTGTCCCAACTACCACATGAGCTACTAATTCAGTGCTCATTTTAAAGGCTACTCCTAAGGAAGAATTAGGTTTATTATCTTGGTAAAGTTTTTTCTTTAAAAGCTTTTTTTTTGCAATCTCTAAGCGAGTTTTAAATGTATCTTTTAGCATTAAAATTTTACGCCACCATGCTTTCAGCTTTTTGCAAATCAACAGCAACTAACTGACTAATTCCTTTTTCTGGCATTGTCACTCCATACAGTCTATCCATTTTCGACATAGTTAAAGCATGATGTGTAACAATTATAAAACGAGTGTTAGTAATCTTTGTTAGCTCATCTAATAAAGTACAAAATCTATTTACATTTGCATCATCTAGTGGAGCGTCAACTTCGTCAAGCACACAAATTGGAGAAGGGTTTGTTAAAAAAACTGCAAAGATTAATGATAATGCGGTTAAAGCTTGCTCACCGCCAGATAATAGAGTTATAGACTGTAATCTTTTGCCTGGAGGACTAACCAACATTTCTAATCCTGCTTCAAGAGGATCGTCTGCGTCTATTAATTCTAATTTGGCATTTCCACCATTGAATAATTTTGTGTAGACTTCATTAAATTTTCTATTAACTTTTTCAAAAGCCTCTAAAAGTTTCTCTCTTCCTTTTTGATTTAACTCATTAATACTTTCTTTTAATTTTATAATAGCTGCTACTAAATCTTCTCTGTCTTTTCCCATTTTTTTAATTTCTGTTTCGTATTTGCTAGTTTCCTCATCAGCACGAAGATTTACAGATCCTAATTTTTCTCTTTCTCTTTTTTTTTTATCAAGCAACTCTTCTTGTGTGACAGCGTCAGGTAAATTCTCTACTTGATTCAGGTTTGAAAATTTAAGAATATCATTTTCATTTAGATTAAGCTCAGTTTCAACTCTTTCTAAAAGATCATCTTTCCGTTTTTTTAATCCTTGAATTGTTGCTCCAGAGCTTGCTTTTCTTTCTCTAATTTGAATTGTTTTTTCTTGAGTTTCATTCAATTCAGATCTTAACGAGTTAATTTTTTTATCTATTTCTTCAATTATAACTTCATTTTCATTTTTTTCTTTTTCAGAAATTCTTAAATTTTCAGAGATTTGACCTTTTTTTTCTGCTTGTATTTGAGGCTGTTTTTCAAGTTGATCTAGTTGATTTGATAATACATTTTTTCTATCGGTTAATTCAGTGATCATTTTCTCTGAATTAATTAGCAAATTTTTCCAGCTTTCTATTTCTGTTTCAATTGTGCCAATTCTTTGTTTTCTTTTTATAGACTCATTTTTAATATTTTGATTTTTACTGTAACTATCTGCATATTCCTCTATGATCATTTTGCAGCTATCAAGAACAATTATTGCCTCATCATTTTTCTGGGCGTTTATTAATTCTTTTACCCTGTCTATTTCAATCTTTAATTTATTTTTTGTAATATCTAAGTCTTCATTAGATTTTTTTTCTGTGTCGTAGTATTTTGAGTCAATTTCTATTAGTTCATTCTTTTCTTCCTTTAATCTTTTTTCATTTGAAGTTGCATCAACTACAATACTTTTTTCCCTGTCAGCATCTTCTTCAATGGTATTTAAAGATTTCTTAATGTTTTCTATTTCTGTCTGCGTTCGTTCATTTTGTTCATCTAGACTTTTAAGCTCTAAGTTTAAACGTTGCAACCTTGATAAATTTTCAATATTTTTTTCTCTTAATGGAGAAACTTTTTCTGTCTCCTTTTTAATTGAGTTTTCAAAAATGTTTATCTGTTCATTAAAACCACTTACTTCATTTTCTGCTTCACTATTAATTTCATTTTCTAATTTAATTTCATGATCAATATCTTTGAGTCTTAAATAATATAATCCAGCTTCAATTTTTTTTATTTCTTCTGAAATAATTTTATATTTTGCAGCTTCTTCTGCTTGTTTTTTAATATTTATTAATTGTTTTTCCTGCTGTCTCCTTAGTTCATCAGCTCTTTTTAAGTTATTTTCAGCTGCGTTTAATCTTAACTCTGCTTCATGTCTTCGAACATGAAGCCCAGCAATTCCTGCCGCTTCTTCTAAAATAGCTCTTCTATCAGTTGGCTTAGCTGTAACTAATGCCCCAATACGTCCTTGGCTTATGATTGAAGGCGAATGAGCTCCTGTAGATAAATCAGCAAAAAACATTTGTGCATCTTTTGCTCTTACTTCTTTATGATTAATATAAAACTTTGAACCTTTATCTTTTTCAATTTTTCTTCGAATTTCTACTTCATTTAGATTTTTATATTGTATCGGACCATCTTTAGTCTCATTATTTATGCTTATTGAAACTTCTGCAATATTTTTAGAAGATTTATTTGAAGTTCCTGAAAATATTACATCTTCCATTCCTGAACCTCTCATACTTTTTGCTGAAGTTTCACCCATAACCCATCTTAAAGATTCTACAATATTAGATTTTCCACAACCGTTAGGCCCAACTATCCCTGTTAGACCATTTTCAATTAAAAAGTCGGTCTTTTCCGCAAATGATTTAAAACCATTAAGTTGGATTTTTTTAAACTCCATGAATAAACTTATATCAGTTTTTCAATGGATTTTTTTAAATTTTTATAGTTTAGAGACTTATCAAACTTTTTATTATTGATTATTATCGTAGGAGTAGCATTTACTTTAAATTTTTTAACTCCTTCGATTCGATCATTTAAAACGTAATCTTCAATTTTTTTGTTGTTTGTGCATTTTTCAAAGTCAATAGCAATATTTTCATCTTTTAAAAGTTTTTTCAAATTTTCATTTGCTGTTTCTACAGTTTCACCGATTGCCCATTTTTTCTGATTTGAAAACAAAAAATTTAAAACATCTGATTTTCCATCATTTCTGCATTGAGCAATTTTTGAAGCATTTAATGCAGCCATATCTAAAGGAAAATGTCTAAATTCTATTTTAACTATTCCCGTATCAATAAATTCTTTTTTTAATTGAGGGTAAATATCTTTATGAAAATCTGCACAGTGACCACATGTTAAAGACTCATATGTAATAATAGTTATTTTAGCATCTTTATTACCCTCATATATTCGCTGGATAGAACTTGTAGTATCAGCAATTATTTGAGTGCTAAAACTTAAAATTAAGATATTTAATACTAAAAATATTTTTTTCATTTTTTTTTAAATAATTTGCTTAATTCAATTAATGATTTTTTAATTTTGTCATTCTTAATATCAATAATTTTATTCATATATCTGCTATTTGTCGCATTATGATTAGTTTTAGATTTTTTAACATTAGTTTTACTATCATCAAAACTTACAAGTTTTATTTTTTCCACAACTGAATAACCAAAATAACTATTTATTTTGTCTAATATTTGTTTTTTTGAATATTCCAGATCCACCTCATGACCTCTTTTTACCATAATAAGCAAATAACTAACTCCTAATTTATTAGAATTTTTAAATGATTTTGGGTAGCAAACTTTAAACAGATCATCCCCAACTATGTATTTCCAGTTATTTAAAGTTTCTGAAAATATATGCCCTTTTTTTTGAATTATTTTTTTAATATTTTTCGGCAAAGTGTCCTTAAAAGATCTTAAGCCTTGAATGAACCTGTTTCTCTGCTTAGTATTATTTCTATATTGCATATGAATAACTTAATATTAACAAAAAAAATTCTCGATTGGTACGATAATAATAAAAGAATTTTACCTTGGAGAAAAAAATGTTCTCAAAAAAAAAGAGAATATTTTACTTTAGTAAGTGAATTTATGTTACAACAAACACAAGTTTCTACAGTTATTCCTTATTTTAAAAACTTTGTAAAAAATATTCCCAACCTTAAAATGCTTGCAAAAGCTCAAAATAAAAAATTAATCAAACTTTGGGAAGGTCTTGGATATTATTCTAGAGTAAGAAATTTAAAAAAAACTTCGCAAGTTATTATTAAAAATTTTAAAGGAAAAGTACCCGAAAATTTTGAAGATTTAAAATCATTACCTGGAATTGGCAATTATACTGCAAGTGCAATTTTAGCTATTGCATTTAATAAACCATACATTCCATTGGATGGAAATATAGAAAGAGTTTTAAAAAGATATCTTTATTTAAAAAAGGAAAATGAAATACAAAAAGAAAATCTTATAGAAAAAAAATCTGTATTTGGATTATCTAAACGATCAAGTGATTATGCCCAAGCTCTAATGGAGTTAGGTGCATTAATTTGTAAGCCGAGTAATCCTTTATGCAATCAATGTCCTATTTCAAAAAAATGTAAGTCTTTTAGAAAAAAAGATTTTAATTTAATAAAGAATACTAAAAAAAATATTAATAAGTATTTTATCTTAAAAGTTTATAAAAAAGATCAAAGATATTTGTTAATCAGAAACACTAAATTTAATTTTTTAAAAAACTTAAGAATTTTTCCTATGGAAGAATTATTTCAACCTAAAAATTTTAATGAAAATTTAAATTTTAAAATGTCTAATATGAATATGAATATTAAGATACAGTATTCAAAAAATAATATAAAACTACCTTCTTCTTATTGGGTTGATCAAAAAAAATTAAATAATTATATGTTACCGACATTCACAAAAAAAGTTGTTAAATATTTAGAAAATAATAAATGAAAAAAATTGCAATTATTGGGGCAGGGATATCAGGATTATTTATTGCGAATCTATTTAAAAAAAATCCAAATTATCAAGTATCAATCTATGAAAAAAATAACTCAGTTAATCTTAAAGAGGGTTATGGAATTCAATTATCAGTCAACAGTATAAAACTTTTGAATGAAATTGGTTTTAATAAGCTAGATGAATTAGAAAAATTTAATCCTGAAAAAATTGATTTTTATTCAATTAATAACTCAAAAAAAATATGTGAATTAAATATTTCAGATTTTAACTCTGAAAACTGCAAGTATACCACTTTAAAGAGATCTACTTTAATTAATTTTTTAAAAAAGGATTTGGAAGATCTAATAAAAAATGGCTATAATATTTTAAAGATAGATCAGCAAAACCAACAAATTAAACTTTCTTTTGAGAATAATGAAGTTAAGGAATGTGATTATTTAATTATTTCTGATGGAGTTTTTTCAAAAAGCAAAAGTCTTATTTTAAATAATCAAACCAAACCAAGATTAAACGGCACATTAGCAATTAGAGGAATTATTATCCAGGGTCTTATGTGGGACAAAAAAAATAATGGGCCCAGTATTATAAAGAGCATAGATGATGAAAATATTTCTATTTTTTTAGGTTCTAATTTTCATTCCGTGATTTATCCAGTGAATCCTCATGGAGATTTAAATTATATAGCCATAATGAAATACAAATTGTCCCTTCAAGAAGAAAAAAATTATTCATTTTTTAATGACGAATCTTTTGCAAGAAAAATATTAAGTAAAATTCCAATAAAGGATGAAATTACTAGTAATTTACAAAATATTAAAATTTTTCCAGTATTTGTAAGTGATGATTTTTATCAACTACAAAATAATAATATACATTTAATTGGGGATGCTTTTTTTACGTTTCCTCCTTCGTTTGCTCAAGGTGCATCTCAATCAATAGAGGGTGCATATGAATTATTTAAAAGTATTGAAAAAAATTCCGAAAGTAGTTTTTTTAAAAATAGGGTGAGAAAAACAAAGATGGTTAATAATAGATCAAAATTAAATCAATTTGCTTTCCATTTATCTAATCCTTTAACTATATTTTTTAGAAATATTTTTTTGAAAAGATTAGTAAAAAATAAAAAGTTTTTAGAAAGTTATTTAGGAAAAGTTTATAAAAATTAATTATTAGAGATTAATCTTTGTCTCAAATGATCAATAGGTACTACCGCACCATCTAAATTATAATGCCAATAAGTCCACCCATTGCAACTTTCAGCACCCAGAATTGTTGCTGCCACTTTATGAATTGAGCCTTCTGTTTGTGCATGTTTAATACTGCCATCGGCCATAATTTTTGCTCTAACTTTCTTTTTATTATCAAAAATAGTGCTGCCAGGCTTTATTATTCCTAATTCAACTAAAGAACCAAAAGGTATTCTTGGCTTTGATCTATTATTTTTTAATGTGTCTAAATAATCATCATCTATAGGTTTTGTATTTTTTAATCTTTCTTCTGCTGCTTTAAAATAATTTTTTTCTTTTTCAATTCCGTAATAATTTCTTCCCAGTTTTTTTGCAACTGTAGCCGTTGTTCCAGATCCAAGAAAAGGATCCAAAATCATATCCCCTTTATTTGAGGAGGCTAATAAAACTCTATGTAATAGGGACTCAGGTTTTTGCGTAGAATGAATTTTCTTACCATTCTTTTTTAATCTTTCAGCTCCGTTACAAATTGGCAAATTCCAGTTTGACCTCATTTGAATATCATCATTTAAGCATTTTAATGATTGATAATTAAATGTGTATTTTGAATTTTTTTCTTTAGAGGCCCAAATTAATGTTTCATGAGCATTAGTAAATCTTGTTCCTCTGAAATTTGGCATTGGATTATTTTTGTTCCAAATTACATCATTAAGTATCCAAAATCCTAAGTCTTGTATTTTGGCACCAACTCTAAAAATATTATGATAACTACCAATTACCCAAATGCTCCCATTTTTTTTTAAAAGTCTTTTGCATTCTAAAAGCCAATCATTAGTAAATTCATCATAAGTTTTAAAACTTTCAAATTGATCCCATTTGTCATTTACTGCTTTTACTTTAGACCTATCAGGTCTGATTAATTTATTTCTTAGCTGCAAATTATATGGAGGATCAGCAAAAATTAGATCAAAACTTTCATCAGGGATTTTTTTTAATTCTTTAAGACTGTCCCCGTTAATAATTTTATTTTTTAAATTCGAGCTAATCATTTTTATAAAAAACAATTAGACTCCAGCTCAGAGTCTCCGTCAACCTGCGATTGAATTAATTTGAGTCCAATAGTGATCTAATTTATTTTAGACTCAATATATTGTGTATTGGTTGAAATGTTTTTCTATGGTGCTTGGTTATCCCAAATTTTTTAATTGCTGATAAATGGTCCTTAGTTCCATAACCTGAATTTTTATTCCAAAAATATCTAATATATTTTTTTGACATTTTTGTAATTAAACGATCTCTTGAAACTTTAGCAATTATTGAAGCAGCAGATATTTCAGGTATTTTTTGATCTCCTTTAACTACATATTTTAAATTGTAATTTTTAATTTTTGGAATTTGATTTCCATCTATCAATATTTTTCCAGGTTTTTTTTTTAATTTTATTATAGCTCTTTTCATTGCAAGTAGACTTGCATTTAAAATATTCATTTTTTCTATTTCTTTCAATGAAGCAGAACCAATAGACCAATATGAATTTTTTTTTATATATTTTTCTAATATTTCACGATTTTTTTTTGATAATTTTTTTGAGTCTTTTAGCTTTTTCTTATTTAATTTTTTTTTTAATATAACTGCAGCAGCATAAACAGGCCCAATTAGACTTCCCCTGCCAACTTCATCTACGCCAGCTATGGTTTTTTTCATACAATTAAATTTCTATATTTTGTTGATTGATTTCTTTACGAATAATTTTTAGGTCTTCCCATGAAAACTTTTTTTGATCAGGTTTTCTTAAAAGGTACGCTGGATGAAATGTAATAATAGTTTTGTAGATTTTTTGTTTAATAATTACCTCTTTCCATTGACCTCTTTCATTAGATATTCTTTTATTACTTCCCAATATAGCTTCCATTGCAGTGCTCCCCATAAGTATTAAAATTTTAGGATCAATAATTGAAATGTGTTCCTTGAGATATTTGGAATATCTATTAATTTCTGATTGCTCTGGTTTTCTATTATTAGGAGGCCTGTAATTTACCACATTAGTTATATAAACTTTTTTTCTTTCAATCTTTATTGCGCTAAGCATTTTATTTAGTAAATTTCCAGCATCTCCTACAAAAGGTTTTCCTAACTCATCTTCTTTTTGGCCTGGACCTTCGCCAACTATCATTATTGAACTTTGAATATTACCGTCTGCAAAAACTATTTTCGATGCATTATTTTTTAATTTACAATCATTAATTGAATTTATTTCTTCTTTTAATTTTATAAGTTTTTCATGTTTATTTTCATTTTGCTTACTTGGATTATTAATTTGATTTTTTAAACGATTAATTGGACTGTTATTAAATACATAATCATATCCAATTGAGTTTAATAGTTCTATATCCAAACTGTCTTTTTGATTTATTTGTTTTTTAATCATAAAATAGAACTATGTTAACAAAGTTTTATAAAATATTTTGCCTTATATTATTATTAATTTTTCAAAGCCCATTATACTCCAAAAGTAAAGATTTTAGGGAATTTAATTCGAAAAATTTATCTAGCTATTTTTCGGGACTTGTATCTTACAATAATCAAAAAAATATTGATTCCCTAAAGTTTTTCAATTTATCCGATTCTTTAATAGATAAACATGAACCTTACCTTAAAAAATATATTTTTTCTTTAGTAATGGAAGGAAAAATTAATCAAGCTATAAAAAAATTAAAACAATTTTCAGGTGAAAAAAATTCAGATTTTTTTGAAGCTTATTTAATATTAACACTTGATAGTATTAAAAAAAAAAATTTTAAAAATACCAATAAATATTTAAATGAACTATCAAGATTTAAAGAAAATAGTACATTTGAACTAATTATTTATGAGTCTATAAAAAATTATACTTATCTTTTTGAAAACAAAAAAAAATTATCGAACGGTAATAATTTAGGTAATTTATCGCTTATTAGCAATGCATTTCATAGTTGTTATCTAGAAGAAAAAAAAACTAAAAATTATTTTGAAAAATTATTTAATAGTGGTGAAATTGACTATTCAAGGTATATTTTTTTTTATATTAATTATCTAATTGAACAAAAACAATTTACCAAAGCGAAGGAAATTACTGATAAAGTAGATATTTTAAGTAGCAGTCTACTAATTGCTCAAACAAAAAATTGGATTGATAATAAGGAATTTAATAAATTTAATCAGATTTTTTCCTGTAAGAATGAAACAGATATTTTGAGTGAATTTTTCTTTTTAATTTCTAATATATATTCATCAGAAGATGAAATAGGAAAATCAAATTTTTATTTAAAAATATCTAATTTTTTAAATCCAAAATTTCATTTTAATTTGTCTTTATTTGTTGAGAATTATTACAATAGCAAAAACTATAAAACGACTGAAAAAGTATTAGATAATTTTGATGAAAGTGATGATTTTTATTATTGGTATAAAATAAAAATAAAAACGCAAATAATTTCTCAAGAATTAGGACAAGAACAAGCATACAATTTTATAAATTCAAAATTTAAAAAAATTAAACAACCATCAGTAAAAATTTTATATGATATGGCAAATTTGGTGAAAGGTTTTGAAAAACATCAGATTGCTATAAATTACTATAATGAACTTCTTACAAAAATTAATATAAATTCAAATACTTATGCAGAAATTTTATTTAGAAGAGGTGGGAGTTACGAAAGATTAAAAAAATTTAATCAATCTGATAAAGATTTATTACAATCTTTAGAAATTAATCCAGATGAAGCTTACGTTTTAAATTATTTGGCTTATTCATGGCTAGAAAGAAATTATAAAATTGATACTGCAATAGAAATGTTGCAAAGGGCATATAAACAAAAACCAAATGACCCATTTATTATAGATTCTGTTGGTTGGGGATATTATTTAGTTAATGATTTAATTAATGCAGAAAAATTTTTGAGAAGAGCAATTGAACTAATGCCAAATGATCCAATAGTTAATGATCATTATGGAGATATATTGTGGAAAATGGATAGAAAAATTGAAGCCAGATATTATTGGAAAAGTGTTTTAAAATTTGAAGATACTGAGGAAAAAATGAAAGAAAATATTAAATTTAAACTTCTAAAAGGTTTAAAAGTAATTTAGTCAATGAAATTAAAGTCTTATGCCAAAGTTAATCTTTCACTAAACATTGTAGGAAAATTTAGATCAAAAAAACATAAGATAGAAAGTTTAATATCATTTATAGATTTTTATGACTTAATATACTTGAGACCAATACATTCTAATAAACACAAAGTTTATTTTATGGGTAAATTTGCAAGAGGAATAAATAGAAAAAATACAGTTTCTAAACTTTTAAATATACTTGACCAAAAAAAATTACTTAACAATCAAAAATTTGAAATTAAAATCAAAAAAAATATTCCTCAACAATCTGGAATGGGAGGGGGATCCATGAATGCCGCATCTTTAATTAATTATTTCTATAAAAATAAAATTATTAGATTGAACAAAAAAAGATTAATAAATCTAGCTAACTTGATAGGATCAGATGTTATTCTTGGAATAAATCCCAAAAATACAATTTTATCTTCTAGCGGGAAATTGACTAAATTTAAAAAAAAACTTGGTTTATATGTATTAATTGTGAAACCTAATTTTGGCTGTTCTACAAAATTTATTTATTCAAAGGTAAGATGCTACTCTAAAGCCAAGTATAATAATCCAAAAAAATTATTGCTAAGTAAGAAAAATATTATCAATTCAAGCAATGCATTGGAAAAGATTGCTTTTAAAGAATATCCAAAATTAATCAGAATAAAATTATTTTTATTAAAATTATCGAAAGTAAAATTTGTTAGAATGTCTGGATCAGGATCCTCAATTTTGGCTTATTTTTATTCTAAAAAAGCTACAGAAAATGGAAGAAAGGAATTCAAGAAGAAATTTAACAACTATTGGTGTATTACATCAAAAACTATATAATTTTTTTTTTTTGTGATATATGAAATTGATTTTGGGGCGTAGCCAAGCGGTAAGGCAGCGGTTTTTGGTACCGCCATCCTAGGTTCGAATCCTAGCGCCCCAGCCATATATGATGACTTTATTAAATAAAATTTTTTCTCAATCAAAAAATTTTAATTATTTAAACTTAGCGTTTCAAAAAATTAAAAAAAAAACTGAGATAAAAAAAATATTCAAAGCTATAGAAGAATTTTCAAACAATAGCGAAATAAGATATGTTGGCGGTTGTGTCAGAAAAGCTATTAACAATGAACTTATTGACGATATTGATCTTGCAGTTAATTTAAATCCAGATGATGTTTGCAAAATTTTAAAGAAAAATAATATTAAATTTTATAAAACAGGAATTGATCATGGAACGATTACTGTTTTGATTCGTAATAAAAAATTTGAGATAACATCATTAAGAAAAGATATTTTAACTGACGGAAGACATGCAAAAGTTAAATTTTCAAATGATTGGCATGAAGATGCCTCAAGAAGAGATTTTACAATAAATTCAATTTATGCGGATATTGATGGAAATTTATTTGATCCTTTTGATGGAAAAAAAGACTTAGAAAATGGCGAAATAAAATTTATTGGAGAAGCTGAAAAAAGAATCAAAGAAGACTATCTAAGAATTTTAAGATATATAAGATTTTTTCTTAATTATAGTAAAAAAAAGCACAATTCAGATGTTACCAAAGCTATAAAACAAAACTTAGATGGATTTAGTAAAATTTCACCAGAAAGACTGTTGGAAGAATTTAAAAAATTGGCCGATTCTAGTGGTTTTTCTAAATTGACTAAAGATATCTTCTGTTTTGAAATCATTAAATTAATTTTTCCCCAATTTAAAAATATTAATATTTTTAAAAAACTAAACAATTTTGCCAAAGAAAATATTAATAATTTAGATTTTATTCTTTTAATATCTCTACTGATTATTGATGATACTGACAATACCGATTATTTTATATATAAATTTAATATTTCCAAAAAAGATGAAAAAAGAATTTTGTTTTTAAATAATTTTTTTTCATCAAAAATTAGCAGTAAAACTTTTTCTAAAAAAAATCTAGATAAAATTTTGTATTTTAATGGCAAGCAATCATTATTAGATTTACTTTATTTTCAAATTTTTAGATCTAAAAAAGTTGATAAAAAAATTATAGAAATGATAGAATTTTTTAAAGATAAAGAGGCGCCATTATTACCCCTAAGAGCTATCACTTTAATGACTGAATATAATTTCTCTGAAGGAAAAGAACTTGGAGTTAAACTAAAGGAAATAGAAAAGAAATGGGTTGAAAATAATTTTGAAATTTCAAAATTAGAAGTTCAAAAAATCATAAAAAATTAAATATATTTTACGTCTTTAATTTCAAAGTTTTTTGTACCTGCGGGTGTAGATATTTCAATTAGATCACTTTTGTTTTTTCCAATTAAGCCTTTACCAATAGGTGATTGAAAATATATAAGTTTTTTTTTTAAATCTGCCTCATCTTTTCCAACAATTTTATAATTAATTTTTTCTCCAGTATCTAAATTATTTAAATAAACAGTTGAACCAAAAATAACTTTTCCCTCATTTGTTATTTTTGTTATATCGATTACATCTGCTCTAGCAATTATGTCATTAATTTCTTGTATTCTTCCTTCATTATGAGATTGTTGTTCTTTAGCAGCATGGTATTCTGCATTTTCTTTTAGATCTCCGTGAGATCTTGCCTCGGCTATAGCGGCAACTATTTCAGGGCGTTTTTTTTCTTTTAAAAAAATTAATTCATTTTTTAATTTTTCAAGACCCTCAATAGTTATTGGTTCTTTATTCACATTATTTCCATTTTGCATTTGGAGGCATAGACATTAATATTGCTTCAGGGTTACCTCCACTATTTAATCCAAATTTTGTTCCACGATCATACAACAAATTAAACTCGACATATTTACCTCTTTTTAATAATTGAGTTTCTTTTTCTTTTTTTTTCCATTTTAAAAACATTTTTTTTTCTACAATTTTTTTAACTAAATTAGCAAAAGTAATACCAACATCTTTAATAAAAGAAAAATCTTTTTCCCAATTACCCATTTTATAATCAAAAAAGATACCTCCTATACCTCTCAATTCATTTCTATGAGGTATATAAAAATATTCATCGCACCACTTTTTATATTTAGAATAGTATTTATTATTGTGTTTATTACATATTTTTTTTAACTCAGTATGAAAATATTTTTTTTCTTTATTATCAGTAATACAAGGGGTTAGGTCCATTCCTCCTCCAAACCAAATTTTTTCTGTACAAATAAGTCTAGTATTAAAATGCATAGCGGGGATTTTAGGATTTTTTGGGTGCAATACCACAGAAATACCTGAAGACCAAAAACTAGCATTACTTTTTGTTCCAGGGATTTTTTTTGCAAATTCTTTTGAAAATTTTCCTACCACATTCGAAAATGCAACACCTCCTTTTTCAATTACTTCACCTTTGATTATTCTAAACTCACCATGTCTCCATTTATTTTTTTTAAATTTTTTGTTAGAGCCATATTTTCTTTCTAATTGTTCAATGTTATTACAAATTATATTTTGTAAACCAATGAACCATTCTTTAGCTAATTTTTGTTTTTTTTTAATTTTCATATTTTTTTTAAAAAATTTTATTTTGTCTCATGCTTTCAGCAAGGACTATTGCCACTGAAGAAGCTATATTTAATGATCTTTTGCCAGACATTAATGGTATTTTAATTCTATTATCAACCAATTTGTGAATTTCTTCAGGCACCCCAGAGCTTTCTCTTCCAAATAAAATTGTATCATTAATTTTGAACTTAAACGATGAATATACATCAGAAGCCTTAGTAGTCATAAGCACTATTCTTTCATTTTCTTTTTTTTTAAATTTAAAAAAAGATTCTTTACTTGGATAAAATTTAATCATTTTTTCATCAAAGTAATCTAATACTACTCTTTTGAAGCGTTTATCATTAAATATAAATCCACATGGTTCAATGATCTCAATCATAGCGCCTAAGCAAGAACATGTTCTAATAATTGCAGCTGTATTTTGGGGTATATCCGGTTCATAAAGTGCTATTTTTGGGCCTAAATTCATTTTTTGTGTGTCATTGTTACCATTAGAAATAAATCTTTTTTACTATATGAAATCATATATTAGATAAGAATAAACATAATTTTTTAATATGTCAGATCAAAAAAAACCTAAAAGAAGGGATTTTTTATTTACTGCATCATATGCAATAGGTGCAGTTGGTATTGGTGCAGCAGTTTGGCCTTTAGTGGACCAAATGAATCCAGACAAATCAGTAAAAGCTCTGGCTAGCACTGAAGTTGATGTAAGTTTGTTGGAACCTGGAAAGTCAATAACTGTTTTATGGAGAGGAAAACCAGTTTTTATAAAAAGAAGAACACAAGAAGAAATATTTGAAGCAAGAGCTGTCAAGATGGATGAACTTAAGCATCCAGAAAAAGATGAAGACAGAGCAAAAGATCCAGAGTGGCTAGTAATGCTTGGAGTTTGCACTCATCTAGGGTGTGTGCCTGTAGGAGATAAAGGTGATTACAATGGTTGGTTTTGCCCTTGTCATGGATCGCACTATGATACATCTGGAAGAATTAGGAAAGGCCCAGCTCCTACAAATCTTGAAGTGCCTAAATATGAATTTATTAATAGCAATACAATTAAAATAGGTTAAAAATTTAATGAGTGATCAAAACTATGTACCATCTTCAAAATTAGGTAAATGGTTTAATGATCGATTACCTTTATTATCTTTAAGTGCTCATTTGAGAGAGTACCCTACACCAAAAAATTTAAATTACTGGTGGACTTTTGGGGGTATATTAACTTTCTGTTTAGTTGCCCAAATTATTACAGGAATTGTATTAGCAATGCATTATGTAGCGCATACAGATTTAGCTTTTGCAAGCGTAGAACATATAATGAGAGATGTAAATTATGGATGGCTACTTAGGTACTTTCATGCAAATGGAGCATCAATGTTTTTTTTAGCAGTTTATATTCATATTTTTAGATCGCTATATTATGGATCTTATAAGTCACCAAGAGAAGTTATATGGATTATAGGAATGATAATATATTTTTTAATGATGATGACGGCATTTATGGGATACGTATTACCATGGGGGCAAATGAGTTTTTGGGCAGCAACAGTAATAACAAATTTATTTAGCGCGGTTCCTTTTGTAGGTGAAAGTATTACGAATTGGCTATGGGGAGGTTTTGCAGTTGATAACCCAACATTAACAAGATTTTATGCTTTGCACTACCTTCTTCCTTTTTTGATTTTTGGTTTAGTAATTTTACACATTTGGGCTCTGCATGTTCCAGGAAACAACAATCCAATAGGAATTGAACTGAAAAAACCATCAAAAGATACAGTTCCTTTCCACCCATATATAGTTATTAAGGATTTGTTTGCTCTGTTGCTTTTTTTAATTGTATTTGCTTTTTTTGTTTTTTATGCACCAAATATATTGGGTCATGCTGACAATTATATTGAGGCAAACCCAATGGTCACTCCAAATCATATAGTTCCAGAATGGTACTTATTGCCTTTTTATGCAATATTAAGATCAGTACCAGACAAACTTTTTGGAGTTATTGCAATGTTTGCTTCAATTTTTGTTTTGGTAATATTGCCATGGCTTGATACTTCTAAAGTTAAATCAGCAATTTTTAGACCTATATACAAGCAATTTTATTGGATACTAGTGATAGATGTTTTTATATTAGGTTATATGGGAGCGATGCCCGCAGAAGGAACATACTTACTAATTGCTAGAGTAGCTACCACATATTATTTTGTTCATTTTTTAATTATTTTACCAATCCTCGGTAAGAAAGAAAAGACATTACCAATACCTTTAAGCATTACAGATCCAGTCATGGGTGTGTCACCAAATCCTGACATGGTAAAAAAAAAAGAAATTTACAATTAATTTTATGAAAAATTTTATTAAATTATTTAGTTTTTTATTTTTAATTATAATTCTTTCCAGCCAAAATGCTTTTACAGAAGAAAAAAAAAAATTACTAAATCCTGGTTGGAGTTTTAAAGGTTATTTTGGAAAGTTTGATAGAGCTTCGTTACAAAGAGGCTATCAAGTTTACACAGAAGTTTGTGCCTCATGTCATTCAATGAAGTATTTAAGCTATAGAAATTTGGCAGAAGAAGGAGGTCCAGAATTTTCTAAGGAACAAGCAAAGGCTATAGCGGCAAGCTTTGAAGTAACTGATGGTCCTAACGATGATGGAGATATGTTTGTAAGACCAGCAAAGCTATCAGACAAATTTGTTGGTCCATATCAAAACGACAAAGAAGCTATGGCTTCTAATGGGGGAGCGTATCCTCCAGATTTTTCTGTCTTAGTAAAGGCAAGAAGTGGAGGAGCAGATTATATTTATTCACTATTGCTTGGATATGAAGATCCACCTAGCAATGTAATATTGGATGATGGAGTTTATTACAATAAATACATGTATGGAAATATGATAAGAATGCCAAATCCTTTATCAGATGGTTTAATAGAATATAATGACGGTACAGAAGCAACAGAAGAACAAATGGCAAAAGATTTAGTAACCTTTCTTGCATGGGCTGCAGAGCCTCATCTTGAGGCAAGGCATAAAATTGGCTTTAAAGCAATTATATATTTAATAATTTTAACTATTTTAGCTTATTTTAGTATGAAAAGACTTTGGCTACGTATTGAACCTAAAGTTTAATATATCGCCATCTTTAACAATATAATCTTTGCCTTCTAACCTCATTTTTCCATTTGTTTTAGAGTTCAACCATCCTTGGTTTTTTATGAAATCATCATAAGCAATTGTTTCAGCTCTAATAAAACCTTTTTCAAAATCTGTATGAATCTCACCCGCTGCTTTTGGTGCAAGACAATTTTTTTGAATAGTCCATGCTCTAGTTTCTTCTGGGCCTGATGTAAAAAAAGTTTCTAATTCTAAAACATTATAACCTTTTTGTATTAACATGCTAAGACCTGTTTCTTTTAATCCAATCATTTTCATGTAATTTATTTTTTCATCATTTTCTAATTGATTTATTTGGTTTTCAATTTCTGCTGAAACAATTAGTGTGTTTTTATCTCCAAATTTATTTATGAAATCTTTAGTATATTTGTTACCATTTTGAATGCTTTTCTCATCTACATTACATACATATATTTTTGGCTTTATTGAAAGAAGAGCACTTTGATTTAAAATTTTATTATTAAACTGCTCAGTTAAAATTTTAAGGTTTTTATTATTATTAATACAATCTAAAGCTATTTCTAAAATTTTTAACTGCTCTTTGTCTATATTTTTCTTGTTTTTTTTATCAAGTCTTTTTTGGATAGATTCTAAGTCTGCTAGCATCATTTCAGTTTCAATAATTTCTAAATCTCTTATTGGATTTACATTTGGATTAACATTTTGAATATC
Organism: uncultured Pelagibacteraceae bacterium; assembly: GCA_902603905.1. Lineage (GTDB taxonomy): Bacteria > Pseudomonadota > Alphaproteobacteria > Pelagibacterales > Pelagibacteraceae > Pelagibacter. The sequence continues at coordinate 52,010 of CACKWM010000001.1, forward strand.
TTCTGAGTCAAAACATCTAATCATATGAATAATTGAATCAACTTCCCTAATGTGTGATAAGAATTTATTTCCTAATCCTTCACCTTTAGAAGCGCCTTTTACAAGACCCGCTATATCAACAAAAGATATTGTAGTGTTTATTTTTTTTTTTGAATTAGAAATTTTAACCAATTGATCCAGTCTATCATCGGGGACAGGAACAACTCCAATATTTGGATCAATAGTACAAAAAGGAAAATTTTCTGCTTGCGCTTTGCTTGAATTTGTTAAAGCATTAAATAAAGTTGATTTACCAACATTTGGCAAGCCTACAATTCCACATTTGAAGCTCATTACTTGTTATTTATTGTGCTGGAAAAAAGGTCTAACTTTTTATCAAGTAAAATTGACAAAGATTCAGTTATATTAGTAGTAATTTTTTTTAAGTCTTTAATTTCTTCTTCATCAAAATCCTTAAGAACATGATCTACTACATCAGAGTTTTTTTTAGGTTTACCTATTCCTATTCTTATTCTAGAATAATCTTTTCCAATAAATTTATCTATTGATTCAATTCCATTGTGTCCAGCACTTGATCCACCAAATTTTGCTTTAATTTTTCCAAAATCGATATCAAGATCATCATGAAAAACAATTACATTTTCAGCTTCAATCTTAAAATATTCTATCAATTCTCTAATACATATTCCTGAGTTATTCATAAATGTTAGAGGTTTAATTGCATAAACTTTTTTGCCATTAATGTTTCCTGTTGTAAGCAATCCTTTAAATTTTGGTTTTTGCTTTGAAAGACCAAATTTTTGATTTATAGCATCAATGATTTTGAAACCGATATTGTGCCTGTTGTTTTCACTATCAGGCGTTGGATTTCCTAAACCTACGAATAAAAGCATAATTTTTTAAAATCGAATCTGAAGATTTTCACTTTTTTTGATTATTTTTTTTCAGCTACTGGCTTTTTTTCTTCTTTTTTGTTCTTATCAACCTCTTTTTTATCGCCTTTTTCATCTTCCTTTTTATCACCCTCTACTGCTTTTGCCTCTCCTTCTGCTCCTTCAGTGCTTGCTTCTGCACCCTCAGCACCTTCAGCAGTTTCTTCAGCAGGCTTCTCTGGTTCTTTGATAACTGTTGGCGCAGCAAGTGTTGCCACAACAAAATCTCTTCCTTGAATCGTTGGTGTAACACCTTCTGGTAATTTGATTGATGAAATTTTAAAACTTTCACCGATATCTTTATTTTCTAAATCTACAATCAATTCATCAGGAATATTTTCTGTTGGACATTTTAATTCAACTTTTCTTCTGACAATATTAAGTACTCCACCTCTTTTTAATCCTGGTGATTTTTCATTGTTTATAAATTTAACTGGAATCTCTAAAGCTATTTTTGCTCCTCCAACTATCCTTAAAAAGTCTACATGAATTGGTTCATCACTGATTGTATCAAATTTTATTTCTCTTGGTAAAACATTTTGAGAATCGCCTTCAATATTTAATGTTAAAATATTTGATAAAAAATTTTCTTTATCTGCTAATAACTTAATTACTTTTTTTGAAATTGAAATTTTTTGGTTTTTATTTTTTCCACCATAAACTATTGCTGGAACTATATCTTTGGATCTAAGAGCCTTAACTTCACCTTTAGTTTTTGTATTTCTAATGCTAGCTTCAATTGAATTCATAAAAACAAAGTTTTTTATCACATGTTATTTATAACTCAAGAAGATTATTTGAATAAGTCGGATACAGATGTTGAGTTTGAAATTCTTTTAATTGCTTCTGCCAATAAGTTAGATATCGTTAATACCTCTATATTCTTGACTTTTTTTATCTTATCAGAGTTATTAATTGTATCGGTAATAACTAATTTTTTTATTCTAGATTTTCTAATTCTATCAACCGCAGCCCCGCTCAAAACTCCATGAGTTATATAAACATGCACTTCTTTTGCTCCTCTATTAATTAAAGCTTGCGCTGCATTTACTATGGTTCCACCAGAGTCGATTATATCATCAATAATTATACAGGTTTTATCTTTAACATTTCCAATAACATTCATTACTTGAGATTTTCCTGGAGAAGGTCTTCTTTTATCAATTATTGCTATACCAATATCTAATTTTCTTGCAAGTGCTCTTGTTCTTTCAACGCCACCAACATCAGGGGCTACACAAATTAAACTTTTTTTACTTAAATTCTTTTTAACATGTCTTGCAAAAATTGGTGTCGCAAAAAGGTTATCAACTGGTATGTCAAAAAAACCCTGAATTTGGCCAGCATGCAAATCAACAGTTACAACTCTATCTGCTCCAGCTTTTGTAATTAAATTAGAAACTAATTTTGCTGATATAGATGTTCTTGGAGCAACTTTCCTATCTTGTCTTGCATAACCAAAATAAGGAATGACAGCTGTAATATTCTTTGCGGAAGACCTTTTAAGAGCATCAATACACAATAGCAACTCCATTAAATTGTCATTAGCAGGTGAAGAAACAGATTGAATTAAGAATATACTATTACCTCTTATATTTTCGTTTATTTCTATATAAATTTCTCCATCTGAAAATTTTTTAATACTAGAATGGACTAATTTTGTTTTTAATTGTTTTGATATTTTTTGACTAAGGCTTTTATTGCTGTTTCCTGTAAGGAGCTTCATTTTGTGGGAACCCTATTTAATCATAATTATTGAAATATTTCTACCATAATCATTTTCTTTATCATGGATAGACCTTCTTGCACTAAAAAAATTATTATTTGGATCAAATGTATCTTTGTTAATTATTTCTAAGTTATTAACACCCAATTTTTTCAATTGAGAGTAAATATACTTATTAAGGCTAAAATATGTTTTATTTTTTATTGATTTAAAAAAAATTTTGTTCTTTTTATCTTTTTTAAGAAATTTATCTTTAAAATTTTTTTGTATTTCATAGTTTTTTTGGGAGATGCCAGGCCCAATTACTGCAATTAAATTTTTAGTACTGCTTCCATTATTTATTAAAAATTTAATAACTTTTTTAATTATTCCTTTATAAGCACTCTTCCATCCAGCATGAATTGCAGAGATGATTTTGAGTTTTTTATCATAAATTAATATTGGCACACAATCTGCAGTTAAAATACTTATAGCAATTTTTTTAACATTAGTGATTAAAGCATCTCCCTTTAATCTTTTTTTGTTAAATTTAAAATTTTTATTTATAAAATGAAATTTATTACTATGGACTTGATTTAACAAAATAAGTTTATTTGAGAAACAATCAATTTTCTTACAAACTATTTTTAAGTTATTTTTTACATTTTTTTTTGTATCAGAAGAGCCTATGCCACAATTTAAACTTTTATAAATTCCTTTAGATTTGCCACCTTGTTTATTAAAGAAAGCATGATTTATTTCCCTAAATTTTGAAAGTTTTTTTGATTTTATCAATTTACAAATCCGGTTTGAAAATTAACATTTTTTTTTGTTCCCAGCATAACTTTAAAAATTTCACCCATTGAATGTTTATCAATTAATCTTTTAACTCTGAAGTAAATGTCTGCTTTTTTTGAAAAAGGTAAGTTTTTAGAAATAATTTCTGCTCTTTTTAATATTCCGAGATTTATAAGAAAGTTTTTTTGATTTGTCATTCCGTTTACTTTTAAATTAAATTTTTTAAGTATTTTTTCTATAAGCTTAAAACTAAGATTATAAGTAATGTCAGATTTGCTAAAGTTATTTAATACGTTTTCGAACTTATGATTAGATATTGATTTAAGAGTATTTTTCATATTTTTGCCCCAATACCCATAGTCAATGATTAATATTCCTCCATTATTTGAATTTATTTTCTTTGAAATTATTTTCAAATATTCAATCGCCAATGGCGAATATTCAATAAATTTCTGTTTATGAGAAATTTTAAAACCAATTTTTTTTTCAAATTTTTTTATATCAATTAAAACATCTATAAACTTTGGCCTGTTTAGTTTAAAAAATTTTACATTTCTCTCATACCATTTGTTATTTTTTTTAATAAATTGTTTGATTGGCAAAGCATCAAAAAATTCATTTCCGATGAATATGCTTGGGATATTTGATACTTCATTTAAATTTTTTAACCATTTAATGTTTTTATTTTTAAGTTTTTGTTTTTGAATTTTTTTTAAATAAATGCTTTTTTCCAAAATATTAATTTTACAAGAATTTTTAAATGATAAAAATCTATCAAATGTTTTAATTATTTGCTTTATCATTTCTCCATTACCAGCACCTAATTCAATGAGATTAAATTTTTTTGGACGTTTTAAATTTTCCCAGAATAAAATTATCCATATTGCAATCATTTCTGAAAATAATATAGAAATGTTTGGAGCGGTTATATAATCACCACTTTTTCCAAAAGGATTAGCTTTTATATAATAACCAGATCTTCTATTATATAATGCTTCGTGAATATATTTGTCTACAGTTAAAATGTCATTTTTTTTAATTTTCATTTTTTTTAAAATATAAAAAAATTCCTAAAAAGAAAAATACAATACTAATTAATTGTCCAAGAGTTAGTTGATACATTAAATAGCCAATTTGAAAATCAGGTTCTCTAAAAAATTCTAATGTAAATCTAAAAAAAGAATAAAATATTAAGAACATTGATGAAATTAATCCTGGATTTTTAAAATTATCTTTTTTTGAAAAATGATTTAATATAAAGAAAAGAATTAATCCTTCAAATATAGCCTCATATATTTGAGAAGGGTGCCTTGGTATATTATCAATAGCAATAAATTTTACTGACCAAAACACATCTGTTTCTCTTCCATAAAGTTCTGAGTTAATAAAATTTGCTACTCTACCCAAAAATAATCCAATTGGAGCAACTAAGGAAATTAAATCTAAAAAAATATATGAATTAATTTTATGTTTTTTAGAAAACATTGTGGTTGCTAAAATAACCCCTATTAATCCACCATGGAAAGACATGCCTCCATTCCAAACCATTAGTATTTCAGAAAAATTATTTATGTAATAATTGAAATTGTAGAATATAACATAGCCTAGACGCCCACCTATGATAATTCCTATTATTAAATAAGCTATTAAATCATCAAATAAATTAAGTAGCTTTTCATCTTTGATTAATTTTTTTTTGCAATAAAGCCACCCAAATACAATTCCAAAAATATATGCTAAAGAATACCACCTTATTTCAAAGGAAAAAATTTGAAATGCAACTGGGTCAAAATTATTAATAAACATTTTTAAATAATAAATGTAGAATATATTAATTGTATAAACGAATATATGTCAAAATCAAAATTTGTAATTGATAAATTAGCGAAGCTATTTGAGCAGGGTCTTATATCTTATAGAGATTTAAGTTCTGAAATTGTTAGTATATTAAACTCCAAAAGAGATGAGATAATTTTTAAAATGAAACTGACCAGTAAAGAAGAAACAGAGATTTTAAATAATAGAATTGAAAATTTAGAAAAAAAAATAAAAAAATTAGAAAAAAATTATTTAAAAAAAAAACTAAAAAGGTAAGATAACTTTAACTCTCAGCCCATTTTTTGGAGATTTATCTAAGATAATGTTTCCTCCATGTGACTTAACAATATCTGAAGCAATCGACATTCCAAGACCGACGCTGGATTTAGAGTCGCTTCTACTTTTATCTATCTTATAAAATGGTTTAAAAACATTTTCATATTCTTTTTCTGAAATTCCTGGACCATCATCGTCTATTACTAGAGATAAGTAATCTTTACTTTTAGTTAATTGGATATCAATATTATTTGAATATTTTAGACCATTATCAATAAGATTATTAAGACATCTTTGAATTAAAATTTTTCTGCCATTCATAATAATTTTTTTTTCTAAATTTGTTGATATATTTTTATTTCCATATTTATCAATACTGTTTACTATCAATTCAGCCATATTAAATTTTTCTGTTTTTTCAGCAAAGCTAGAACTTGCAAACTGCAAGTAGTCATTTAGCATTTTTTCCATATCCTGCACATCATTCGATAATTTTTTTGCAATTTCTTGATCTTTTATAAATGCTAGTTGCAATTTTATTCTTGTTAAAGGTGTTCTAAGATCGTGACTAATTCCTGACAACATTTCTGATCTTTGATTTAGATGTCGAATTATTCTTTTTCTCATTTTGTCAAATTCATATCCTGCCTGTCTTATTTCAAGTGCACCCGAAGGTCTGAATTCATCTAATTCTTCACCCCTACCAAATTTTGCTGAAGCTTTAGCTAAATTTGTTATTGGTCTAGTTTGATTTTTTAAAAAAATTAACGAAATAGTAATCAATAAAAAAGCAGGCAAAGTTATCCATAGCGCAAACATTCTTGCAGAACTGGTTGTTACTCTTTCTTTTGGAATATAAAACTGAAAATATCCATTTAAATATTTAATTCTTAAATCAATTAAACTTTTATAAGAAGTTGTATCAAACCAATAATTAAATTGTTTAGATTTTAGTTCTCTTCTTAAAGTTCTATCTATAGGACTGAACCATCTTTGAGAGTTAGCTTTAGGTAACAATTTTTTTGGTTCAAATTTTACATGAAAATGTAAATTTTTCTTAAAAAGATTAATTAATGAGTCTTTGTTATACTCCTCGTTTTCATATGCACTTATAAAAGTTGCAATCTCTCCAACCAAAGCTCTAGTCATTCCTTTATTAGTTTTTATCCAAAGGCTATCAAAAAAAACTATAGAAATAGTTATTTGTAAAATAATTATAGGAGCTGCAACAATTAATAATGCTCTGTAAAATAATCTTTTTGGCAAAAGATTTTTGATAAATTTACTCAATCCATAAAACATAACCAGCTCCTCTTATTGTTTGTAGGTATTTTGGATTTTTGGGATCAATTTCAATTTTTTTTCTTAATCTTGTTATTATAACATCAATAGATCTTTCTTTACTTAAATCAATTAATTTTCCAATAGATTCTCTTGAAAAAGTTTGGCCAGGAGCATTAATCATTTTTTCCAGTATAATTTTTTCAGTATTATTTATTTTAAATTCTTTTTTATTTTGAACTATTAATGACTTGCTCAAATTTATTTTAATATTATCAAATTCAATAATTTTTTTTTGATTTTTAGTTTTTGTTTTATCTAGAATATTTTTAATTCTTAAAATTAGTTCTTTTGGTTCAAAAGGTTTTGGTAAATAATCATCAGCTCCAGTTTCCAAGCCTTCTATTCTTTCAGTTGCCTCACCCTTTGCAGTTAGAAGAATAATTGGTGTATTGATTTTATTCTTATTTTCTAAAGTAAACTCTAGGCCAGTTTTACCTGGCATCATTATATCCAGAACTATTAAATCAAATTTAATTATTGAAATTTTTTCTTTTGCCTCCTCTGCATTACTTGCGGTCGTAACTAAAAAACTATTTTCAGTTAAATATTGTTTTACTAAATTTCTTATTCCATCGTCATCATCAACAACAAGTATATGGCCAATAAATTTATTCATGAATTATTTTTTTTAAAACATTGTCAAAGAATAAAACTTCTTCTGGAGTTGAATTAAGAAAGGCATTATAAATTCTTTTTTTTTGAACTGAAAAAATCTCATCAAAAAGTTTTTCACCTTTTTCACTTAAAAAAATATGCTTTAGTCTTGTGTCTTTTTTATCCTTTTTAAAAGATATTGCATCTAGTTTTATTAGATCTTTTATAACTCTATTTAAACTTTGTTTGGTAATTTTTAATTTTTTTAATAATTCTGAAATTGTTATGCCTTTATAAATGGACAACAAGTGAATAACTTTATGATGAGCTATCCCAATTGAATATTTATCTAATGTTTTTTTTGCATCAGAAAAAGACTCTCTGTAACCCATAAAGAGCTTTTCAATGAATTCTTTCAATTGATCATCTTTTAAATATAAAAGTTCACGCATATTGGTAAGTTATATTGACATATTATATATACAAAGATAATTTTTGAAGAAAATAAATCTAATGATACCCTACGATAAAAGAGAAGGCAAAATTTGGTACAACAATGAACTTGTTAATTGGCAAGAAGTGAAACTTCATGCTCTTAGTCATGGATTGCATTATGCGAGTTTTGTGTTTGAAGGACTAAGAATTTATGATGGGGAAATATTTAAGCTAGAGGAACACACAGATAGATTTTATCATTCTGCAAAAAGAATGGATATTAAAATTCCTTATTCAAAAAATGAAATTAATAAAGCTACTAAGAAAATTGTTTCAGTTCAAAATGTTCAAAATGGATACATTAGACCTTTTGCCTGGCGAGGAAGTGAAATGATGGCAGTTTCAGCACAACAGACAAAAATACATGTAGCAATTGCAACTTGGGAATGGGGTTCTTATTTTGATCCAAAATTAAAAACTGAGGGAATAAAATTAAATATTTCTAAATGGAAAAGGCCTTCTCCCGACACAATTCCTTGGGACACTAAGGCTTCAGGGTTATATATGATATGTACGCTTTCAAAACATGAAGCTGAAAGAGATGGATATACAGATTCATTAATGCTTGATCATGAAGGTAATATTGCTGAAGCAACTGGGGCAAACATATTTTTTAAAGATAAAAATGGCGAACTTCATACACCAATACCAGATTCTTTTTTAGATGGAATAACTAGGAGAACAGTAATTGAAATAGCAAAATCTAAAAATATAAAAATCAATGAAAGAAAAATTTCACTAGATGAACTTAATAATTTTGCAGGATGTTTTCTTACTGGTACAGCAGCGGAAGTTACTCCTGTTTCAAAGATTGCTAAACATAATTACAAAGTATGTAATCTTATTTTAGATTTATCCACAAGTTATAACAAGTTAGTTCGAAAAAAGAAAGCTGCTTAATTTTTTTCATCTTCAGAAATGGCATGATCAATACCTCTTCTAAGATATTCATATCCAGTGTATAAAGTTAAAAAAGCTGATAACCATAATAAGATAATTCCAATTGTTTGAGCATTATAATCTTGGAAATTTATAATTTTGTTTCCTGTTTCGCCTGTTAATAAAATTGCTATTGAAAACATTTGTAAAAATGTTTTCAATTTTGCTAAATTTGAAACAGGCATTTTTATTTGGCCTTTGGCTAAAAATTCTCTTAACCCAGAAATTAATATTTCCCTAGTTAAAATTATAATTGCCGCTAGTACTTCATAATTTTTAATTGTTCCATTCATTACTAGTAAAATTAAAGCTGCTGCTACAATTATTTTATCTGCAATTGGATCTAATAATTCTCCAAGCTTAGATTCTTCTTTAAACATTCTAGCCAGCAATCCATCTAGAAAATCAGTAAACGAGGCTACAATAAATAATGCAAAAGCGATTAAATCACCATAAAAACCAGGCAGATAAAAAGCGAAAACAAAAAAAGGCACAATTATTATTCTGCCAATAGTTAAAATATTTGGTATTTTTATTTTCATATTATTCGTGAAAAAAGTTATATATCTTTTTTGCTACTTTTTCCTCAACACCTTCGACAGATTTAATTTCATCAAAACTTGCAGATTCCACTGCTCTTGCTGATCCAAAATGATTTAATAAGGCTCTTTTTCTTATAGATCCAATGCCATTAATTTGATCTAAGAGAGACTTGCTTATACCTTTTTTTCTTTTAGCTCTATGTGCACTAATTGCAAATCTGTGAGCTTCATCTCTTAACCTTTGTAAAAAGAAAAGTGTTGGATCATTCTTTTCAAATTTAAAGCTTTTACCATTATAAAAAAAAGTTTCATTGCCGCTATTTCTAAATTTTCCTTTTGCAATAGCAATAATTGGCAAGTCATGTAAACCAAATTCATTTAAGATTTCTCTTGCTGTGCTATACTGTCCTTTTCCACCATCAACTAATAAAAGATCAGGAAATGATAAATAATTACCTTTCTCCAGCAAAGCTCTTTTGAATCTTCGACTCAGTACTTCTTTAATCATTGCATAATCATCATTTCCAGCACTTTTTGTTTTGATATCAAATTTTCTATATCTTTTTTTTATAAATCCTTCTTCTCCAAAAGCAATCATTGCACCAACACTATTTGTTCCTTGAATGTGACTGTTATCATAAACTTCAATTAAACTAATATTATTTTTAATATTGAATTTTTGATTTATTCTTTCAAATAAATTTTTATTATTATTTGCTTCATAAATTTTTCTATTTAAAGATTCTTTTGCATTTTTTTCTGCTAGCAAAATAACATTTAATTTGGATCTTTTTTTTGCAATTGTAATTGCAATATTTTTATCTTCTTTTGAACTTAATGTTTTTTCAATTAATTTTTTATCTTTGATATCATGATTTAAAATAACTAATTTTGGAACATTTTTATTTTCATAAAACTGCATTATAAATGAAGACATAATTTCAGAAATATTTTGATCAGGATCATGTTTAGGAAAATAAGATTGATTTCCCCAATTTTGTTTAGATCTGTAGAAAAATACTTGAACACAAGTTTTGCCAGATTCTTTATATGCCGCAATTACATCAGCATCTACTAAATTAGATTCATTAATTTTTTGAGAGGATTGAATGATATTTAATGATTTAATTTTATCTCTAAGAATTGAAGCTTTTTCAAAATCTAGTTTTTCACTTGCTTCTTCCATCTGTTTGGATAAATTTTTTTGAATTTCTCTTGATTTTCCAGAAACAAATTTTATCGCATCTTCAACAGAGTTTTTGTATTCAACTTCATCTACATATCCTACACATGGCGCAGAACACCTTTTGATTTGATATAAAATACATGGACGTTTTCTATTTTTAAATGTGCTTTCATCGCAAACTCTGATTTGAAATATTTTTTGAAGCATTTTGATTGTCCAATTTGCTGAACCAGCAGATGCAAATGGACCAAAATAAAACCCATCTTTATCTTTTTTTCCTCTATGCTTAATTAGTTGTGGCCACTTATCTTTCTTACCAATGTATATAAATGGAAATGATTTATCGTCTTTAAGTAAAATATTGAACTTTGGTTTAAATTTTTTTATTAAATTTGCTTCCAAAAGCAAAGCTTCACTTTCATTAGAAGTTGTTGTAATTTCTATTTTATGAGTTTGAGCCAACATTCTTTCTGTTCTAATTATATGGTTTTTTTCTGAAACATAGCTCTTAAGTCTGTTAGGTAAGTTTTTTGCCTTCCCAACATAATGAATGTCACCTTTGTGGTTTATCATTCTATAAACTCCTGGGCTTTTAGGTATTAAAGAGAGTTCTTTTTTTATTACTTCTTTGCCAAGATCAGAGCTTTTCATAGTTTCTTTTTTTAGAAATTTTTATTCCAACTGACGAACAGTCTTTCATAATTTCTAATTTTTCTATTTGAAGATTTATTTTATCAATTCTTTTATCTTTAAATAATTCATCAAAAACATCTTCTGCCAGTGTTTCAAGAAAATTGTAATGTTTATTTTTTACTAATTTTTTTATTAGTTTAACTATTTTGTCGTAATTAACTATTGATTTTAAATCCTTATCATTAGTTGGTTTTTTATCTTTGTAGTCAATTTCTAATGTAAACTTTACTTTCTGTGGTTTATTTTTTTCAAAATTGAAATAACCTAGCTTTAAATCTAAAGTTAGATCTTTTATGAGAATTTTTTTCTCATAATTAAATAAAACTTTTCCTATTTTAATAACTTTTAAATTACTTTTTTTCACTCTTTTCCTTCCATTATATCTGGTGTTTGCCAATTCAAATTTTGCCCACTATCAACAGCCAGCACTTGTCCAGTAATTGATCTGTTTTTAATAAAAAAATCAACTGCATTACAAATTTCTGATACATTAACTTGTCTTTTTAAAGGAGTGGCTAAATATTGTTTTTTAAAATGTTTTTCACTTTGTCTTTTATTTTTAAGAGTTGGTCCTGGGGCAATCCCATTTACTCTTATTTTTGGAGCTAAGCTTATAGCGCTAGTTTTGGTCATAGTATAAAGGCCAGTCTTACTTATTGTGTATGAAAAGAAGAATGGTGTTAATTTAAAAACTCTCTGGTCAATAATATTGATAATATTGTTATTTTTACCTTTAACGTTTTTTGCAAACTCTTTTGATAATAATGCTGGCGCTCTTAAATTTGTTCTTAAATGTTTTCCCCAGCTATCAGTAGTAAAATTTTCTAATTTATCATTTTCAAAAAGCGAGGCATTGTTTATTAAACAGTCAAAATATTTTAATTTAATTTTACAAAATTTTACTATTTTTTTTAAATCAGTTTCTTTACTCAAGTCTCCTTTAATTAAATATACTTTTGTTAAATTTTTTGATAATTTTTTTTTTAATTTTTCAGCATTTAATTTTGATTTATTATAATGAATTACAATTTCCACCCCAGGACCAGATAGTTTATTTGCAATTGCGGCACCAATTCTTGTAGCACCACCAGTTATAATTATTTTATTTGCTTCCATTTTTTCTTTCCTTTTTTTGCTCTTGTTCCTGGCATACCCATAGTTGATCTTCCTTTTGGATAAATTTTATTATTTAGACTGTGCTGTTTTACTTTAGGATTTAGTGTAATCTCTAATTCAGTACTTTCAAGTTTTCTAATTTCATCCCTTATCTTAGCGGCTTCTTCAAATTCTAGATTTGATGCAGATTCCTTCATTTTTTTGTTTAAAACTTTTAAATGTTTTTTAAGATTTCCTCCAATATTTTCATTGGTTCCAACTTTTATATAATCTTTTTCATAAACACTTTCTAAAACATCGCTTATCTCTTTTTTTATTGTTGTTGCGCTAATGTTATTTTTTTTATTGTATTTTACCTGAATAGTTCTTCTTCTATCTGTTTCTTCAATGGCTTTATTAATACTGTTAGTTTTTTTATCAGCATATAAAATAACTTTACCATCTAAATTTCTTGCAGCTCTTCCAATTGTTTGAATTAATGATCTTTCAGATCTTAAAAAACCTTCTTTATCAGCATCTAAAATTCCAACTAGCGCACATTCTGGAATATCCAATCCTTCTCTTAAAAGATTAATACCAACAAGAACATCAAACACACCCATTCTTAAATCCCTCATAATTTCAATTCTTTCAAGAGTATCAATATCAGAGTGCATGTATCTAACTTTAATTCCATTTTCATGAAGATATTCAGTTAAGTCTTCAGCCATTCTCTTCGTTAAAGTTGTAACTAAGACCCTATAATTTTTTTCAATAGTTTTTTTACATTCATGCATTAAATCATCTACTTGATTTTTTGCAGGTCTTACTTCAACGGGTGGATCAATTAGTCCTGTTGGTCTAATTACTTGATCAATATGTTTCCCTTTTACTTGTTCTAGTTCCCATGGTCCTGGTGTGGCAGATACGAAAATTGTTTGAGTTCTCATCATATTCCATTCCTCAAATTTAAGTGGCCTATTATCCATACATGAAGGCAACCTAAATCCATATTCGGCAAGAGTACTTTTTCTTGATCTATCTCCTTTAAACATTCCATTTAATTGAGGAACAGTTACATGACACTCATCTACAAATACTAAAGTGTTATCTGGAAAATATTCAAACAGTGTAGGGGGTGGTTCACCAGGTTTTCTACCTGATAAAAATCTTGAGTAATTTTCAATTCCAGCACAAGATCCTGTTGCCTCAATCATTTCCAAGTCAAATTTAGTTCTTTCTTCTAAACGTTGTGCTTCAAGTAATTTATTTTGTTCTTTGTGTTTTTTGAGAGTAATTTCTAATTCTTTTTTAATATTTATTATTGCTTGCTCTATAGTGGGCTTTGGCGTGATATAATGACTGTTAGCATATATTTTAATTAATCTTAAATCTTTAATATGATCTCCGGTCAAAGGATCAAATTCTTCTATTTTTTCTAATTTGTCACCAAATAAACTTAACCTCCAAGCGCGATCTTCTAAATGTGAAGGGAAAATTTCTAAATATTCTCCTCTAGCTCTAAAAGTTCCTCTATAAAAATTTTGATCATTTCTCTTATATTGTAAGTTAACCAACGATTTTATAATTTGTTCTCTATTATATTCAGAGTTTTTTTGAAGAGTTATGGTCATTTTGCTATAAGCCTCAACAGAGCCTAAACCATAAATACATGATACACTTGCAACTATTAGAACATCATCCCTTTCTAATAGCGATCTCGTTGCCGAATGCCTCATACGATCAATTTGTTCATTTATAGAAGCTTCCTTTTCAATATAAGTATCTGACCTGGGCACATAAGCTTCTGGAGTATAATAATCATAATAAGAAACAAAGTACTCAACAGCATTATGTGGAAAAAAATTTTTCATCTCCCCATAAAGTTGAGCAGCCAAAGTTTTATTAGGGGCCAAAATTAACGATGGTCTATTAGTTTTCTCAATAACTTTAGCCATTGTAAAAGTTTTACCGGAACCTGTAACCCCAAGTAGAACTTGATTAAATTCACCTTTATTTGCACTGTTAACTAATTTTTTTATTGCATCTGGCTGATCTCCTGCAGGCTTAAAGTCTGTTACAAGTTTAAATTTTTTACCCCCTTCAAGTTTTCCGCTTATTTCTGGGTTTTTACTTTGAATATCTGTAATTAAATCTTGATAAGTATTTTGCATATATTAAACAAGGTATTAGAATATTAATATTTTTCAATGAGCATAATATCCGACAGTTTAAAACGTATAAAGCCATCACCAACAATTGCGGTCACTCAAAAAGCTAGAGAATTAAGAGCTGCCGGTAAAGATGTAATCGGATTAGGAGCTGGTGAACCAGATTTTGATACACCTAACAATATTAAAAACGCCGCAATAAAAGCCATAAGAGTTGGTGACACAAAGTATACTGCTGTTGATGGAACTCCAGCTTTAAAAAATGCAATAATAAAAAAATTTAAAAAAGAAAATAATTTAAAGTACTCTGTTGAAGAAATAACTGTAGGGACAGGTGGCAAACAGGTTATTTATAATGCGTTTATGGCAACTTTGAATAAAGGTGATGAAGTAATTATTCCAGCACCTTTTTGGGTTTCTTACCCGGACATGGTTCTTTTAGCAGGAGGTAAGCCAAAAATTGTTAAGTGTAGTGAGGCAGACAATTTTAAAATAACTCCTAATAAATTAAAAAAAGCTATTTCAAAAAAAACAAAATGGTTAATATTAAATTCACCATCAAATCCTACGGGTGTGAGTTATAGTAAGAATGAAATAATAAAATTATCCAAAGTATTGGCTAAGCATAAAAAAATTCATATTTTAAGTGATGACATTTATGAGCATATTACGTATGACAAATCTAAATATTTTACTATTGCTCAAATTTCTTTTTTAAAAAATAGAACACTTACCATGAATGGTGTTAGTAAATCATATGCGATGACAGGATGGAGAATAGGGTATGCTGGAGGTTCCAAAGAAATTATTAAGGCAATTCGTAAAATTCAGTCGCAATCAACTTCTAATCCTTCATCTGTAAGTCAGGCAGCGGCAGTCGAAGCATTAAATGGAACTCAAAAATTTATAAAAACAAGATCTAAAGAGTTTAAAAAAAGAAGAGATTTTGTAGTTAGCAGCTTAAATAAAATTAATGGAATAAATTGTTTATTACCCAATGGCGCTTTTTATGTTTTTCCAAGTTGTAAAAAATTATTAAGTAAAAAAACAAAACTAAAATCAGATTCTGAATTTGTTGAAAAACTTTTAGAGAAAGCAAACGTGGCAGTCGTTCAAGGATCTGCTTTTGGTTTGCCTGGTCATTTTAGAATTTCCTACGCTACATCGATGCAAAAATTAAAAATAGCAATGGAGAGAATAAAATTTTTTTGCAAAAATTTAAACTAATCCAAGTCTTACAACTGATTTTGCTGTATCAACTATAGCACCTTTTGCAGGTTTAAATTTAAAACCTAATAATTCTTCAGCATATGTTGTGTCAGTTTGCATTACAATTCCAAGGTCAGGTATCATTGTTTTAGCACTTGAGTCTAAATAACTAATTAATTTAACCATAAAATTTGGCAGTTCTTTTTTAGGAAGTTTTTTTTCATACTCAGGCATTGCTTCAGCCATTAATTGAGATAACTCAACCAGTTTTTTTACTTCTTTTCCAACAATTAATCTTCTTCCGCCAACTTTATTATTTCCAATGCAGGCAACATGTGCTTTTGCTATATCTTTTACATCAGAAATTAAAACTGCAAATTTAGGTGCTCCTGGAAACTTACCCTTCATAAATTGTCTTACGTATTCGATAGATGTACCACCTTTTTTATCCAATGCATCACCAAATACCCCACCAGGATTAATTGCTGTTAATTTATTTTTTAATCCTTTGCTTTCCATAAAATCCCAAGCAGCTCTTTCAGCTTTTGTTTTCGATAAAAAGTAATCACCCACACCCTCAACCCAATTAACATCTGTCCAATCATTTTCTCCAAATGAATAAGGATTACTTCTATTAGGCTTTCTAAACATTGCTACGATTGAGGAAGTTATAATTATTTGCTCTACATCAGCATTCAAACCAGCATTTAAAACCTTTAAAGTTCCATCTACAGCAACTGGCAATAAACTATTTCTATTATTTGAAACTTTCATAGGAAAAGGAGAAGCAACGTGCATGATATATTTACATCCTTTTGCTGCTTCAATCCATCCATCATCTTTTAAAAGATCTAATTCAACAAATGATAATTTATCTATAGAAGTGTATTTGCTTATAGTTTCTTTTGTTTGTTCAATTAAATTGTTATTTCTAACTGTTCCTAAAACTTCATAGCCTGAATTCAATAATTCTATTGCAGTATGCTTTGCAATCCATCCACTGATACCAGTTAATAAGACTTTATTATTCATAATTTATTATTTAGCATTTAAGCTATATTAGCAAAGGTTAATATTGGATTTCAGCTATGCATGATTTGCTAATGAGATAAAAATTTTTCAGCTTCAAGTGCAGCCATACACCCCATTCCTGCAGCAGTTACAGCTTGTCTAAATATCTTATCTTTAACATCTCCTGCGGCAAAAACTCCAGGTATATTAGTTTCAGTAGAGTCAGGTTTTGTTGTTAAATACCCTTCTTTGTCCATATCTAATTGATCTTTAAATAGTTGAGTTGCTGGATCATGTCCAATTGCAACAAACAATCCATCAACCTTTAATTCATCAATTTTGTTCGTTTTTACATTTTTGATTTTTAAACCTTTAACATTTTTAGGTTCATTTTCTCCAATAACTTCTTCAACAACACTATCCCAAATAATTTCAATTTTTTTGTTAGCCATTAATTTATTTTGAAGCATTTTTTCTGCTCGTAAAGAATCTCTTCTATGAATTAATTGCACTTTCGAAGCAAATTTTGTAAGAAACATTGCCTCTTCAACTGCGGCATTGCCACCACCTACAACTGCAACAGTTTTGTCTTTAAAGAAAAATCCATCACATGTTGCACAAGCTGAAACACCAAATCCTCTAAATTTTTGTTCGGACTCAATATTTAACCATCTTGCTTGAGCACCTGTTGAAATAATAATGCTATCAGCTGTATATTTTTGACCACTATCACCAATTGCTTCGAAAGGAGATGATTTTAAATTAACCGAAGCTATATGATCCTCTATTAATTCTGTTCCAACCGTTTTTGCTTGATCTTTCATTTGTTCCATTAGCCAAGGGCCTTGAATTACATCAGCAAATCCTGGATAGTTTTCTACATCAGTGGTAGTTGATAATTGTCCACCTGGTTCAATCCCATAAACAAGAATTGGCTTTAGCATTGCTCTTGCAGCATAAACTGCAGCAGTGTACCCAGCGGGTCCAGATCCAATTATTAACACTTTTGTGTGTTTAGTTGGATTTTGATTCATATCAAAGCTATATAGTAATTAATGAGCAAATTAAAAGGGTTATTGTTAACTGAAGGAATGCACGGAATGATAAGCCAAGCAGAAGGATTAGCTAAAGCTTTAGAATTAGATTATTTTCACGAGAAAATTGAATTAAATAACTTTTGGAAGCTCATTCCACCAAAATTTACTCCAGTAAAAAGATTTATATTTAAAAATTCTATAAAAGAAAATTTTGATGTGATTATTTCATGTGGAAGAAAAAGCGTAATACCATCAATTTTTTTAAAACAAAAGAGTCAAAAAAAAATTTTTAATATCCATATTCAAGATCCTAAAGTTTCATTACAAAACTTTGATTTTATAGTAGTTCCAGAGCATGATGATCTTCAAGGAGAAAATGTAATTTCTACAAAGGGGGCAATACACTATTTAACCATGAAAGAGATTGATGAAAACAGATATTATTTGGAAAATAAAATTAATAAAAATAAAAATATTTTAACTTTAATTTTAGGAGGTCCCACAAAACACTACAAATATACAAAAGAAAATATCGAAAATATTTTTTTAAAAATAAACAACAACATAAATAAAAAAAACTTACAGCTTTTAGTAATACCCTCAATAAGAACACCATCTGAAACCATAAAATTAGCAAAAGAATATTTTGGATCAAATCATTTAATTATAGATAATGTTGACAAAAAAGCATATTTATCAGGGTTGTCTTTAGCCAAGTTTATTGTTGTAATGTGTGACTCAAGTTCTATGATTTCTGAAGCTGCTTTAACTGGCAAACCAATTTATGTAGCACAAATTCCCAGTCAAACAAATGATTACAGATTTAAAAAATTTAGAGATTTATTTAAGCAGCTTAATATTATTAAAGAATTAAATGATAATTTAGAAACATGGAACTATGAAAAATTAGATGAAACTAATAGAGTAGCTCAAACAATCAAAAAAAAATTAATTTAAATGTCATTTTTAAAATCAATATTAAATAATTCAAAAAAATTTAATGATCCATTTATTCACTGGGAATTAAATCAACCTCTCACTGATGCTGCAATCAAAGAAATAGCTAAAGCAGATATTGCAAATCCTATAGATTATAATCTTCGATATGACGGAACTCGAGCTATTGATGGAGGTGTAGGCAAATTTAGAGAAGGTATAGCATCTGGTGGACAAGCTCTAAAATTTAGATGTTTTGTAAATAAAGATAATTCAAATATTTTTCCTAATTTAACAAAGTTTATAAATGAACTCCAAAGCGAAAACACATATAAAAAAATTTCTGAATTAATAAAAAAAGATTTGTCAAAGTCTTATGTAAGAGTGGAGATTATTTGTGATAGGCAGGGCTTTTGGTTAAAACCTCATTGCGATATTAAAGAAAAATTAATGTCATGCTTGCTATTTATTAATAAATTTAATGAAGATGAAAGTTTAGGAACAGATTTTTATGATGAAAATTTAAACAAAATTAAAACTCTCCCTTATAAAGACAATTACGGATATTTCTTTTCTAGCGGACCTAATTCTTGGCATGGAATGGAAAAAAAAGATATAAAAAAAGAAAGACGATGTTTACAAGTAAATTATGTAACTTTTAAAACTGATTGGCCAGTTGATTAACGAAAAATATTTTGTATTGCTTTAACACTTACTTTTTTTGATTTTAGAGATTTAATACCTTCTAAACAAGCATACGCCGTAGACATATTTGTACAATATGGAACTTTATTAATTAGCGCACCTCTCCTCAAAGCTCTTGCATCACTAATACGATGTTCACTATTTCCACCTCCGGTATTAATTACTAGAGAAATTTTTTTTGAATTTAGCACATCAACGATATGAGGTCTTCCACTACTTACTTTATTTATTTTTTTACATTTCATGCCATTATTTCTAATTGTGTTTGCAGTACCTTTAGTACCACATAAAGTAAATTCTAATTCTATTAATTTTTTTGCTAGATCAACTATTTCTTTCTTATGCGAGTCTTTTACAGATAAAAATGCCAAACCTTTTGTTGGTAATGAATTTCCAGCTGAAATTTGGCTTTTCGCATAAGCAAGACCAAAATTCTCATCTATTCCCATTACTTCTCCCGTAGATTTCATTTCAGGACCTAGCAACACATCAACATTTGGAAATTTATTAAACGGAAAAACAGCCTCTTTCACAGCAAACATCTTTTTGTTTTTATTTGTTAAATTAAATTTTGATAGTTTTTCACCCACCATTATTCTTGATGCGATTTTAGCTAAAGGAATTCCTTTTGCTTTTGAAACAAAGGGAACTGTTCTGCTTGCTCTTGGATTTACTTCGATTATATAAATTTCATCATTTTTGATTGCATATTGCACATTCATAAATCCTTTTACTTTTAATGCTAATGCTAATTTTTTTGTTTGTTTTTTTATTTCAACTATTAATTTTTCTTTGATAGCTATTGGAGGAAGACAACACGCTGAGTCACCTGAGTGAATGCCAGCTTCTTCAATGTGTTGCATTATTCCTGCAACAAAAACTTCATTTCCATCTGAAATAGCATCAACATCAACTTCCATTGCATTATTAATAAATTTATCAATCAATATTGGATTATTCTCTGCAGCTTTAAAAGCTTCTTCCACAAAATTTTTTAACTGATTTTTTTCGTGAACTATTTCCATTGCTCTACCCCCCAAAACATATGACGGTCGAACAACTAAAGGTAGACCAATTTTTTCAGAGATTTTAATTGCTTGGCTATAAGACTTTGCGATACCACTGTCTGCTTGTTTTAATTTTAATTTAATTAAAAGTTTTCTGAATCTATCTCTATCTTCAGCAAGATCAATTGATGAATATTGAGTTCCTATAATTGGCAAAGAATTTTCATGAAGAAATTTAGCCAATTTAATGGGAGTTTGTCCACCAAATTGAGCAATTATACCTACTAAGTTACCTTTGGATTTTTCTTTTACAATTATGTTATGAACATATTCTTCAATCAAAGGTTCAAAATATAATCTATCGCTTGTGTCATAATCTGTGGAAACAGTCTCAGGATTGCAGTTAATCATAATTGTTTCATATCCTGCTTCTTTTAAGGAGAAACTCGCTTGACAACAACAGTAATCAAATTCTATACCCTGTCCAATTCTGTTTGGTCCACCTCCCAAAATAATTACTTTATTTTTAGATGATGGGCTTGCTTCACATTCTGTGTTTATGTTGAAATTTCTTTGATAAGTTGAATACATATAAGGTGTAAAAGATTTAAATTCTGCAGCACATGTATCCACTTTCTTGAACACTGGTAAAATTTTTAAAGCCAATCTTTTACTTCTAACAATTTTTTCTTTTAAATTAGTTAGTTCAGATAATTTTTTATCAGAAAATCCTATTGATTTAATTCTATTAAATTCATTAAAGTTTTTAGGCAGACCTTTTTTTGGAGATTTTATTTTCTTCATCTACAATCTCTTTAATTTGTTCTAAGAACCAACGATCTACTTTTGATAATTTATATATTTTTTTTAAATTAATTCTTTTACGTATTGCTTCTGCTATTAATAAAATTTTGTTTGGGATATTGGTTTTTAATTTCTTTTCAATATCATTCTTTTTTAAATCAAAAATTCTGTCCAAGCCTGAAAAGCCAACTTCTAAAGATATCAAAGCTTTTTGAAGGGACTCCTTAAAGTTTCTTCCAATTGCCATTGCCTCGCCAACGGATTTCATTGAAGTTCCTAATATTGCTGGCGAGCTAGAAAACTTTTCAAAAGTAAATCTAGGAATTTTTGTAACCACATAATCTATAGTTGGTTCAAAAGATGCAGGAGTAACTTTAGTAATCTCATTTTTTAATTCATCAAGCGTGTAACCAATGGCTAGTTTTGCTGCCACTTTTGCAATTGGAAAACCAGTTGCCTTCGATGCAAGCGCTGAAGACCTAGAAACTCTAGGATTCATTTCTATAATTACCATTCGTCCATTTTTTGGATTAATGGCAAACTGAACGTTCGAACCTCCAGTTTCTACTCCAATTTTTCTTAAGCACGCAATGGAAGCATTTCTCATAACCTGATATTCCTTGTCTGTGAGAGTTAAAGCAGGCGCTATTGTAATGGAGTCTCCCGTGTGAATTCCCATTGGGTCTAAATTTTCAATAGAGCATATTATGATGCAGTTATCTTTTCTGTCTCTAACCACTTCCATTTCAAATTCTTTCCAGCCTTCCAAACATTCTTCTACTAGAACTTGATTTACTGGCGATGCATCAAGACCTTCCTCAACACGTTTAAAAAAATCTTTTTTAGTTTTGGCTATACCGCTTCCAAGTCCACCAAGAGTAAATGCAGGTCTGATTATTGCTGGCAATCCAACTTTACTTAAACATTTTTTAATTTGTTTAATATTGTTAACAATTTCTGATTTTGGAAGATTTAATCCAATATCACTCATATTTTTTCTAAATTTTTTTCTATCTTCTGCATTAGAAATAGCTTTTGAATTTGCTCCAATTAGTTCAATTTTATATTTTTTGAGCAATCCAATTTTTTCTGCTTTAATTGCTAAATTCAGCGCCGTTTGTCCTCCCATTGTTGGTAAAATTGCATCAGGCTTTTCTGCTACTAAAATTTTTTCTAAAATATCTATTGTTATTGGTTCTATGTAAGTTTTATCTGCAACACCAGGGTCAGTCATAATTGTTGCAGGATTTGAGTTTATTAATATTACTTTATAACCTTCATCTTTTAATGCTTTACATGCCTGTGTACCAGAGTAGTCAAATTCACAGGCTTGGCCAATAATTATCGGACCAGCTCCTACAACTAAAATTTTTTTAATATCTTTTCTTTTTGGCATTTTTTTTTACTAAATTAATAAATTGATTAAATAAATAATGACTATCTTGAGGACCAGGATTTGACTCTGGGTGATATTGAACAGAAAAAACAGGTTTATTTTTTAACTTTATTCCTTCTATAGAATTATCGAATAAAGATTTATGAGTCATCTCAACATTTTTTGGTAAGCTTTCTTTAACTACTTCAAAACCATGATTTTGACTCGTTATCTCAACTTTATTATTAATTAGATTTTTTACTGGATGATTTGCACCCCTGTGACCCAATTTCATTTTTTTTGTTTTTGCTTTAAGCGCCAAAGCTAACAATTGGTGTCCGAGACATATTCCAAATATTGGAATATTTGTTTTAATTAATTTTTGAATTATATTTATTGCATATTTTCCTGTTGCTGCAGGATCACCAGGACCATTTGATAAAAAAATACCATCAGGTTTCAATTTAATAATATCTTCAGATTCAAGGTTACAGGGAACAACAATTACTTGGCAATTAAAATTAGAAAAATATCTTAAAATATTTTTTTTAATTCCGTAATCAATTGCGATAATTTTATATTTCTTCTTTTTGTTTTTTTCAAAACCTCTTTCTTTTTTCCAAGTTTTGAAACCTTTCCATGTGTATTTTTTTTTGGTCGTAACTTTTTTTGCTAAATCAAGACCATTTAATCCAGGCCATTTAATAGAGCTATTAGTTAATTTTTTTAGATTAAAAATACCTTTATTATTATTAGAAATGGTACCCTTAGGTGCCCCTTCGTCTCTTATAAAATTAGTTAAACTTCTTGTATCTAATCCAGTAATTCCCACTATTTTATTTTTTTTTAACCAGATATCTAAGTTTCTCAATGATCTATAATTAGAAGGGTTAGTTATTTCTGAACTAAATATAACTCCTTTTGTCCAAATCTTATCAGATTCATGATCTTCATTATTAGTTCCTACATTTCCAATATGTGGAAAAGTAAAATTGATGATTTGTCCAGCATAAGATGGATCAGATATAATTTCTTGGTAACCAGTTAAAGAAGTATTAAAACAAACTTCTCCAGTGGCCATTCCTTGGTAACCAATACCAATCCCTTTAAATATAGTTTTGTTTTCAAGAACTAAAACACCTGATGAAAAATGTGAAAATTTTTTTGAGTTTACTTTTTGCTTTTTGTTCAATTACAACTCATGAGTTAAAGGTTAATACAATAAAACCTAAATTTCCGCAACAGATCTAATGTATATTTAAAAAAAAAATTTTTTCTTTTGAACAAAATTATCTATACAGTAGATTATAAAAATGTCCCTAAGAGATAAAATCGATACAGGCTACAAAAATGCTTTAAAATTAAAACATAAAATTCAAATATCAACTTATAGGCTAATTTTATCAGGTATAAAGGATTTAGATATATCCAACAGATCAGGTCCAAACAAGAAAGAGACAAATGATGAAGATATTAAAAAATTATTAAAAAAAATGATCAAACAACGGTCTGAATCTATAGATATTTACAAAAAAAATAACAGAAAAGATTTGCTAGAAGTTGAAGAAAAAGAAACAGAAATATTATCAGGCTACCTGCCGAAGCAGCTTGGGGAAGAAGAAACTAAAAAAATTTGTGCCGAAACTGCAAGTAAATTAGGCGCTAGCTCTATTAAAGATATGGGAAAAGTTATGGGAGAATTAAAAAAACAATACGCAGATAGTTTAGACTTTGCAAAAGCTGGCTCTGCATTAAAAGAATTATTAAACAAATAATGAAATATCCAAAGGAATATTTAGACGAAATTAAAGCACGCCTGAAGGTTTCAACTGTTGTATCGAAAACTGTTAATCTAAAAAAAAGAGGAAAAGAATTTGTAGGCTTGTCACCTTTTAAAACAGAAAAGACTCCATCTTTTACTGTAAATGATGAAAAAGGTTTTTATCATTGTTTTAGCACATCTGAACATGGAAATATTTTTGATTTTGTAATGAAAACTCAAAATTTAAAATTTGGTGAAGCAGTAAAATCATTGGCAAATTTAGCAGCAATGAGACCATACACATTTTCAAAACAAGATGAAGAAAGAGAAAAAAATTGGCAAGAGTATTGCTCTATATACAATCAATATGTTCAATTTTATCATGATGAAATTTTAAAAAATGAACAAGCAGCAACAGCAAGAAATTATTTAAAAAAAAGAAACTTATCTAAAGAAGAAGTTAAAAAATTTAAGATTGGATACGTTAAAAAAAATTCAATTTTTTATGAAAAATTAAAAAAAGAATTTAGCGAAAAGATTTTAACTGAAAGTGGCTTATTTTATTTAGATGAAAAGAAAAATACCTATGTTGAAAGATTTAGAAGTAGAGTTATTTTTCCAATTAATAATATTTCAGGTCAACCCATAGGATTAGGAGGAAGAATAATCGAAGAAAAAAATTATCTAGCAAAATATATTAATTCACCAGAGACTCTATTTTTTAAAAAAGGATCAAATTTGTATAATTTAGATCTTGCGAGGAAGCTATCTAATAAAATTGATCATGTTTATCTTGTTGAAGGTTATATGGATGTTATTGGATTAAACAAAAATGGAATAGAAAATGTTGTTGCTAATCTCGGAACTTCATTGACAGATAAACAAATATTAATTTTGAATCAGTTTTTTGACGATATTATTATTTGTTTTGATGGTGATGAAAGTGGATACAAAGCAGCACTAAGAGCTGCAGAAAATTCAATAAAGGAACTGAAACCTGAAAAAAACATTTCATTTTTATTTTTACCAAATGGCGAAGATCCTGATAGTTTTGTAAACAAAAATAGTAAAAATTATTTTATTGATTTTACTAAGAATAGTAAAATTTCAATACATCGATTCATATTTGATCATTATAAAAAACAGACAGATGGTAGCCCTTCGTCCATGGCCATTTTTGAAAAAAATTTAAGATCAATTGCTAACAGCATAAAAGATGATTTTATAAAAAAGTATGTACTAGAATACTTTTTAGAACAAGTTTCAGTTTTAACACCTCACTCTAACGTAAACAAAAAACAATTTTACACTAAAAAGGTTAAATCATTAAAATTAACTCAAAAACATTTTAATGAAACAAAGTCTTTAAGCCCAATTGAGTTAAAAGAATTTTCACTTTTATACTTAATAATGAATAATTTAGATATTTTTCAAAAAAATACTCATTTAATTGAAAATATAAAATTTTTCTCTAATGAAAATAAACTAATTTTTGATGTTATTTTCTCTAAATTAAAATCTGAAAAAAAACTTACACTAAATAACCTTGAAATAGATAGCCAACTTATTGATAGAATATTTAAATTTGCATCAATAAAGCATATATTAAACAATCATAAAAATGATCAACAAAAAATATTTGAGTTATTAGATGAATATTTGCACGATCTTAAAATTTATGGACTAGAGGTAAGAATAGAGGAGTTAGAATCAAAATTCTCTAAAGATTTAAGCGAAACCACATTTAATGAAATTAAAGATTTAAAAGAGCAAAAAAAAAAGCAAAATATCAATTAAATCATCCAAATTAGACATGGATTTTTTTAAATTTAGCATTATATAAGTCTTCCGGACTTTTTTATTGTGGAAAGAATAATTACAAAATCATTTGCAAGATTGATGGGCAGGGGTGTCCATAGAGGGTTTATTACACATGAAGAATTAAACAAATCTTTAGGAAAAAGAAACCTTTCAGGTGAAAATCTTGAGCAAGCTTTCATTCACATCTTTGATGAAAAAATTTCATTAGTAGAAAAAAAATCTGATTTTAAAGTTTTAAAAAAGAAAGATAGCGCTTCCAAAGAAGAAGGAAAAACTTTGGATAAAAGTGACGATCCTATACGAATGTATTTAAGAGAGATGGGTGGAGTGGAATTATTATCTCGTGAAGGGGAAATTGCAATTGCAAAAAGAATAGAAGCAGGAAAAGATATAATGCTTAACGCATTATCTCAAAGCCCAATTACTGCACAACAATTTTTTGAATGGAATGAAAAACTTCAAAAGAATGAGATTTTAGTTAGAGAAATTATCGATATTGATACAAACTATATGGAATACGAGAATGTAGATCAAACTGTTAAATCAAAGGAATCGAATGAAGATAACAAAGAAAAATTAGAAGATAACAATGAAAATAGTGAAGAAGATGAATTCAATCCCACGCTTGCTGCTATGGAGACTGAAATTAAACCAAAAGTTTTGCAAACAATAAATACTTTAACCAAAGACTATAATAAATTAATCAAATATCAAAAAGAAAAATTAGATTCTGTTTTAAAATCAAATACATTTTCAAACTCAAAAGAAAAAAATTATCAAAAAATTGTTAGTGAAATATTAAAAAATATTAAAACACTTCAATTGTCACCATCAGTTTTAGAAGAATTGGTGCAAAAACATTATATTGAAAATAAAAAAATTATTTCTCTCGAAGGAAATCTTTTGAGGCTGGCAATAAATAACAAAATATCAAGAAATGAATTTATAAAATTTTATGTTGGAAATGAAATTAATCCAAACTTGAAAAATTTTTTAGATACAAATTCGGTTTGGAAACAATTTTTTCAAAAAAATAAAGATGAATTTAAAAATATTAGAGAAAGACTTGTTGAAATAAGTCATAAACTTGGAATAACTGTTACAGAATTTAAAAAATTGGTTAGCAGAGTACAAAAAGGAGAAAAAGAATCAAGAATTGCAAAAAAAGAAATGGTAGAGGCCAATTTAAGATTAGTTATTTCTATAGCTAAAAAATATACTAATAGAGGTTTGCAATTTTTAGACCTTATTCAGGAGGGAAATATTGGATTAATGAAAGCTGTAGATAAATTTGAATATAGAAGAGGCTATAAATTTTCGACTTATGCAACATGGTGGATAAGACAAGCAATTACCAGATCAATTGCTGACCAAGCAAGAACTATTAGAATTCCAGTCCACATGATAGAAACAATCAATAAAATTGTTAGAACGCAAAGATTAATTTTAAGTGAATTTGGGCGAGAAGCTACTCCAGAAGAATTAGCAAAAAAATTAAGAATGCCTTTAGAAAAAGTTAGAAAAGTTCTTAAAATTTCAAAAGAACCAGTTTCATTAGAAAAACCCGTTGGAGATGAAGAAGACAGTAACCTTGGAGATTTTATTGAAGACACGAAAGCATTAGCGCCATTAGAGCAAGCAATAAAATCCAATTTAGGTGAAGCAACTACAAAAATATTATCCACACTTACTCCTAGAGAAGAAAGAGTTTTGAGAATGCGTTTTGGTGTTGGAATGAATACTGACCATACTTTAGAAGAGGTTGGATTGCAGTTTTCAGTGACAAGAGAACGAATTAGACAGATTGAAGCCAAAGCTCTTAGAAAATTAAAACATCCAAGTAGATCAAAACAATTAAAAAGTTTTTTAGAAAACTAAATATTCGAATAAACTATAATGATAAAAAATATCCACTTAAATCGGGATATATTTGGTAAATTTATAAATAACTATTTTATCACTTTATTTTCTTTAATTCCAATTTCAATTATTTTAGGTTCTACAGTTTCATTAATAAATATTTTATTAATAGATATATCCTTTTTATTTTTAATTTTTTATATTAGAGAATTTTATTTTTTAAAAAATAAAGCAGTGAAATATCTGTTCTTATTATATTTTTATTTATTATTTAATTCTTTAATTTCTATAGATCCATCAGAAGGTATTTTTAGAAATTTTGGTTTTATTAGAATTATAATACTATTTGTTGCAGTAAATTATTTTTTTAATCAAAAATTTTTTTTTGAAAAAGTTTTTTTTGTATGGCTAATTGTAATATTTTTTGTTGCTATAGACATTTTATTAGAGAGTTACACAGGAAGAAATATGCTTGGCTATGGAGAAGCATACGGAAGAAGAGTTGTAAGCTTTTTTAAGGATGAGCCAATTGTTGGAGGTTATATTAACGCATTTTATTTGATTTTAATTGGTTTTTTATACAATAAGTTCAATTTACAGCATAAAAATAAAACTTTATTGTTATCTTTATTTTTTCTTTTTGCAATTTTTTTAACAGGAGAAAGATCAAATACAATAAAAGCTTTTTTGGGTATTACATTTTTTTATATTTTTTTTAAAGAATATAAACTTAAATATAAAATAACGTTTATTATAACTGGATTAATTTTTTTTATTTTTATAATCTTAAATTCAGAATACTTTAAGCTAAGATATGTAGATCAAGTTAAATCTTTGTTAACTAAAAATAAAATATATTTTAAACTTCAAAAATCTGGTTATCAAGTTTTCAAAAATAATATTTTTTTTGGAGTAGGTAATAAAAATTACCGAGTTGAAACATGTGCTAAACTAGATAAAACAAATACACTTAAAAACAAATACATTTGCACTACTCATCCACATCAAATTTATATAGAATTATTGTCTGAGCATGGGTTATTTGGTTCAATTTTTATATTATTTATTTTCTATAAATTGTTTCTTTCAAAACTTATAAGTAATTTAAATAAAATTAATTACATTCAATTTGGAAGCTTAATTTACATTTCTTTAATTTTTACACCTTTGATACCAAGTGGTGCTTTTTTTAATGATTATTCAATAACATTATTTGGGCTTAATCTTGCAATTTTTTATGCAGCCAGTCCAAAAATGAATATTTTTTCTATCAATAAAAATAAAATAGGTTAAACCCTATAAAACAATTTAATGGGCTGTTAGCTCAATAGTAGAGTACTGCATTGACATTGCAGGGGTAGTTGGAGCGTAACCAACACAGCCCACCATTACTTGCAAAAATAAACAAAAACAAAAAAACATTCTTTCTTGATAAACTATTTTATTGATGTAAAACTTTTATTTATTGAAGGGCCTGTAGCTCAGTTGGTTAGAGCAGTACACTCATAATGTATTGGTCCCAGGTTCGAGTCCTGGCGGGCCCACCAAAACTATTTGTTTATAAACTCTTTTAAGCTTGCAATTAGAGCATTGATATCTCCATCATTGCTTTGAATAATTGAATTAAATTCTTCTTTTTGAACTTTTGCAAGACTTACACCCTCAATAACTACATCTATAATTAAAGGTTTACTTGGGTCTTTAGTAACAATTCTCCAATCAATTTTAACCTCAGGTTTATCCTTAGTTTCTAATAAAACGCTTGATACCATTGTATATTTTTCATTGATCTTTTTTTGAGAATCAACTCTAATTTTAGGATCTGTATACTCAGCTAATCTGCTGGAAAAACTTTTTAAAAAATACTTTTTAAATATATCAAGGTATTCTTTTTTTTTATCATCAGACAACCCTTTTCTATGAGATCCTAAAGAATAAAAACCTATACCTCTAATGTCGACTGTTTCATTTGCTATAGATTTGAGTTTTTCGATTTTTTGTTCTTTTGTAGAATTTGTAGTTAAAATTGATGAAGCTTGGTCTACTACAGATTGAACAAAATCTTTAGGCTCTAATGAAAAAGACTTTCCTGTGAATGCAGAAAAAACAATTAAAATCAAAGAAAACTTAAGTAAAAATTTTTTTAAACTCATAAGAGATATTTGTATGAATTTAATTGTTTTCTATTTCTTCCCAGTCACCGTCATCCATAGTATCGATAACTTTTTTGGAATTTAAAATCTTTTGTTTTCTATCTTGTAAATATAAACTTTTTACAGATGCATAAAAATCAATCGAATTTTGCTCTACATTTTCGAATGATTCAATATTTTTTGCTCTGAAATCTATTCCGGTAGCTGCTCTAGAAGAATAATAGTCAAAATCTGTGAAGTATTGAGTCTCATTCTTTACTGTTATATTATACCAAGGATCTCCTCCACCCATAGTGCCGCTAAACATGCCAATAGCATCTCTTGCTGTAGTTGGTCCTAGTACTGGTAGAACTAAATAACAACCTTCTCCAACCCCCCATTTTGCTAATGTTTGTCCATAGTCTTCTTTTTCTAAATTAGCAAAGCCTAAACCTGATGCAGGGTCAAATATTCCCAAAATACCTAGAGTTGTATTTACAGCAAACCTTAAAGTATTTTCACCTGCTTTTTTAAATTCTCCTTGCAAGATATTATTAGGTACTGTTATCAGAGTAGATAAATTATCTAATACATTGCCAGTGCCACGTCTTATTGGTACTGGAATTTTTCTGTAGCCTTTTGCCAATGGTTCAAAAACAACACCATCTAATGCTTGGTTGAAAGCAAAAACACCTCTATTTACTTTCTCAAAACAATCTTTAGTCTGCCCTGGATTTTTCTTTGATATAGAATTTTCTTCATCAGTTCCAGCGCTTACATTGCCTATTCCAAGCAATATGATTGTAACTGTTATTATTAAAATTTTTTTCATTTTTAATTGTATATAATTGTTTTATTAATAATGTAAATCCTGTAAAAAAAATAATAAAGGATTAAAATGGCCTTTAAAACAACATTAAATTACTCTCCTAACTTTAATTCTAAAAAGAGACAAAAAAAAGATGTTCGATTCATAATTCTACACTATACTGGAATGAAAAATGAAAAGGCAGCAATAAACAAACTAACAAATATACAATCTAAGGTTGCAAGTCACTATTTAATATCTGAGAATGGAAAAATAATTAATTTTGTTCCTGATTTATATATTGCTTGGCATGCTGGAATTTCTTTTTGGAAAAATTTTACTTCATTAAATAAAAACTCAATAGGAATTGAAATTACTAATCCAGGCCATCAATTTGGCTATAAAAAATTTTCCAATAAACAAATAAATTCTTTAGTTAATTTAATCAAATTTTTAATTAAAAAATATAAAATTAATAAAAAAAATATTATAGGACATTCAGATATTGCTCCAGAGCGAAAAAAAGACCCGGGTGAGAAATTTCCGTGGGAGCATTTAGCTAAAAAAAATATTAGTTTTTGGCATAATTTAGATAAACAAAAATTAAGAAAATTAAGAAAAAAAAAATGCAATAAAATAATGAAAAGAATTTTTTTTAAAAATTTATTTAATATTGGCTATGCAAAAAAAAGTAAAAATAATGTAAAAAAAGATCAATATTTTGTATTTCTTGTAAAAGCTTTTCAAAGACGATTCAGACAAAAACTAGTTGATGGGAAAATTGATCAAGAATGCTTATTAATTAGTCAAAATTTAACACAAAATAGACCTTAATTTTTTCTTGAAAATTGAGAATTTAGTTATAAATTCCAAATTGCCAGATAAACGACTTATCGCTTTAATTTTTTTAAAGAGGAAAGTCCGGGCTCTGCAAAGACACAGTGCCAGGTAATGCCTGGCGGGGGAAACCCCAGGGATAGTGCCACAGAAAATAAACCGCCATATCAAGGCAAGGGTGAAAAGGTGTGGTAAGAGCACACCGGCTATATTGGTAACAATTAGCGCATGGAAAACCCCACTGGGAGCAAGACTAAGTAGAGATGACATTGTTGAAAAACTAAAAGCAGTCTTTGGCTAGTCATCAGGGTTAGTTGCTTGAGCTTAAAAGTGATTTTAAGCCTAGATAAATGATAAGTTTAAAAGACAGAACCCGGCTTATAGTTTATCTGGCAAACTTATACACATTGCTAAATTATTAATTTTAAATGTTCTTCTTTTGATTCATTCCTGAATCATTTTTGTTCTCTATTTTCTTTCATAGGTAGGCTCTAACTAAATAAATAATTGACCACACATCATCTAGTAGATACTTAAATATTATTGTCAAATAGCCCAAAATTAGAGATTGACGTATAAGTTGAAAACCCATAATATCCCATATATTCCCAATAATGGAGATATTGGAAATTATGAATTATGTTTTTATCGACTTACGAGAACAAATTGGACAAAAAGGGAAGGGTGTCAGTGCCAGCTAACTTTAGATCATACCTTTCAAACTTAGGCTACAACGGAGTAGTTTGTTATCCATCATTTAATAATCAATCGATAGAGGCTTGGCCACAAGATAGAATAGAAAAAATTTCAGATGCAATTAATGCTTTAAATCCTTTTGAGGAGAAGAAAGATTACTTTGCAACATCAATACTATCAGAAAGTATTAATTTGCAATTTGATAGTGAAGGAAGAATTTCTTTAACATCAAAATTATTAAAACATGCAAAGATTAAAAATAGCATGCTATTTGTTGGTCAAGGCAAAACATTTCAAATTTGGGAACCAATAATATTTGAAAAATTTAGGACACATGCAAGAAAAAAATCAAATCTAAATCGAGCAAGTCTTAAATGGGAACAAAAACTTAATAAACAACAATAGAGGGGAAAAATGACAATTAACTTTAAACAACCGGAAATAAGAGAATTAAAACCAAGAATATTAGTTCTTGGGGTTGGAGGAGCTGGAGGAAATGCAATCAATGGAATGATTGAGTCTGGACTTCAAGGTGTAGAATTTATTGCAGTAAATACTGATGCTCAAGATTTAAAACATAGTAAAGCAACACAAAAAATACAAATTGGATTAAATCTAACAAAAGGTTTAGGAGCAGGATCTAAATTAGATATTGGTCAAGCTGCTGCAGATGAATCGCTAAATGACATTGTAAATACTTTACAAGGTGCAAACATGGTTTTTATAACTGCTGGAATGGGTGGTGGAACTGGAACTGGATCAGCTCATGTAATTGCAAGAGCAGCAAAAGAACTAAATATATTAACAGTTGGAGTTGTGACATTGCCTTTCTTGTATGAAGGACCTTCAAGAATGAGAAGAGCACAACAAGGCCTTGAAGAATTAAGAAAACATGTTGATACAATTATTGTAATTCCAAACCAAAATTTATTTAAAATTGCAAGTGAACAAACTACATTTGAAGAGTCTTTTGAACTTTCAAATGATGTATTATTGCATGGTGTCCAAAGTGTTACAGACTTAATGGTGAGACCAGGTTTGATAAATCTAGATTTTGCTGATGTTGAAACCGTTATGAGTTCCATGGGCAAAGCTATGATGGGAACTGGTCAAGCCGAAGGAGAAGGAAGAGCAGTTAAAGCAGCAGAAATGGCAATCAGCAATCCTTTAATAGACGATTATACTCTAAAAGGAGCCAAAGGTTTGTTAGTTAATATTACAGGCGGAAAAGATCTTAAACTTTTTGAAGTTGATGAAGCTGTAAATAAAGTAAGAGCTGAGGTTGATCCGGAAGCCGAATTAATAATTGGTGCAATAACAGATTCTTCGCTTGATGGAAAAATGAGAGTTTCAATAGTTGCAACAGCTCTTGATGGTCAACAACCAGAAGCAAAATCGGTTATAAACATGGTTCACAGAATACAAAATAGAAATCCAGGTTATTCAGATTTTTCTAACCTTGGGTCTGTGCAATCTTTTAACTTTTCAAACTCGATGTCTACAACGGCAATAGATGGCGCTAATGCGTTAAAACTAGAAAATGAAATTGTGAATGAGGCAACGTCAGAGGTTTCTTCAACAGAAGAAATAAAAGATCTTAACCAAGAATATAATGAGCAAGTTTTAAACAATCAAGAAAGCAAAACAGAAGTAAATATTGAAGATAATCAAGAAGTGCAAAAACCTTCAAATGGTTTAGAAAATTTTGCAATTGAAGATGATGAGGATCCAAAACTTTTTGATTCAGCAGATGACAGCTTTATTCAAGAACTTCCTTCATCTGATAAAGATAATAATAAATCTGAAGAAGATGATTTAGAAATACCAGCATTTTTGAGAAGACAGAAGAACTAATGGTCTTCAAAAAAATAAATGATTGCCACCATAATACCGAAAAGACAAAAACACTATTCGGTATTGCTAGATGAAATAATTAGCATTATTACCCCTCAATATGGTGGCACATTTATTGACTGCACATTAGGTCAAGGTGGATACACTAAAAAAATCCTTGAATTTTCAAATACAAAAATAATTGCTTTAGATAGAGACAGGGATACAAAAAAAATTGCACTAGAACTTGAAAAAAAATTTAAGAATAGGTTTATTTTTAAAAATAAAAAATTTAGTGAAATAAATGAGTTAGAATTAACAAAAGAAAAAATTAAAGCAGTAATTTTTGATCTTGGGTATTCATATACACAAATAAAAGATCCCAAAAAGGGTTTGTCTTTTGATGCTTCGGGCGAACTTAACATGAAAATGGGTTTAAATAATTTTTCAGCAAAAGATGCTATTAATAAGTTAGATAAAAAATATTTAGAAAAAATATTTAAGTTTTTTGGTGAAGAAAGAGACAGTAAAAGAATTGCTTATAAAATTATTAAAGAAAGAAAAAAAAAAGAAATTGACACACAAAAATTGGTAAAAATCATAGAATCATCAAAAATAAAAAAAAACTATAAAATTCACAGTGCTACAAAGGTTTTTCAGGCTTTAAGAATTTTTGTAAATAAAGAAATCAGTGAACTAATTTATGGATTAATTAATGCAGCTAGGGTTTTGGACGAAGGAGGAATTGTTGTAGTTGTAAGTTTTAATTCTTTAGAAGATAAAATAATTAAGTATTTTTTTAGAAGTTTGTCAGAAACAAAAAGCGTATCAAGATATATGCCTCAAGGAAAAAAAAAAAATAATCTATTTAAATTAACTAACAAAAAACCCATAACTCCGTCTACTAAAGAAATTGAGGAGAATAAACCCTCAAGATCAGCTAAACTAAGATTTGCTATTAAAGCAAAAAATATTTCTAACTTTAAAACTGATATTTTAGATAAATTTAATTATTTAATTAAAATTGAAAATTATTCTGAAAAACTATGAAAAAATTTTTTTTAATTTTTTTTATTATTTTTTTAACAATAGTTACTACTGTCACAAAAAATTCCACGAAGAAACTAGAAAGTCAAATTTATATAGTTAAGGAAAATATAAGTATTTTAAAAAATAAATATGAATTAGTATTATTAGAGTATAATTATTTAACTACACCTAAAAAATTGATTGAATATCAATCTAAATATTTTGAGAACGACTTAATTCCTTTAGATATTAATAAAATTAAAAAGATCAAAGAAGAAAATAATGAATAATGATAATAGCGAAATATTCGTTTTAGAAGATTATCAAAGTGAGTTTTCATATAAAAAAAATAAATCTAATTTAAATATTACATTTAATAGAATTGCATTTATTTTTTTTTTATTTTTAATGGTTTCTGTAATTTATTCTATCAAAGTTTTTTATTTGGGTTCTTTAAATTCTAAAATAAAAATAGAAAAATTTTTACCAATAAAAAAAAATTATAGGGCTGACATATTAGATAATAATGGTGGTTTTATTGCTAAAGCCGTCAACACACAAATTATTGGAATAAATCCAAACTTAATTATTGATGAAAAAAAACTTTTAATAAGATTGAAAATATTGTTTCCAGATGAAGATTATAAAAAAGTTAAAGAAAGAATTAAAAAAAAAAAATATTTTCGTTTTAAAAAAAAGCTCACATATAATCAAATTGAAGAAATTCGTCTTTTGGGAGAAAAATCTATAAGATTTGAAGAACAAATAACCAGATTATATCCACATGAAAATTTATTTAGCCATATCATTGGTCAGATAGATGATGACAATAATGGTATATCAGGAATAGAAAAATATTTTGATTATGAATTAAAAACTAGAAAAAAACCATTACAATTAACTATAGATACGGACCTGCAATTTTTAATTAGACGAGAGTTAATAAAGTTTCAAGAAATTTTTCAATATATAGGAAGTGCAGCAATTCTCATGAATGTTAATAATGGAGAAATACTATCAATGGTTTCATTGCCTGATTTTAATCTTAACAAAAGAAAAGATATTAAAAATGTAAATTACATAAATAGAGTAACCAAAGGTGTTTATGAACTTGGCTCTGTTTTTAAAACTTTTACTATTGCCGCTGGATTAAATGAAGAATTAATCGAGCTGGATACTGAATTTATAGATTTACCAAAAAAAATTTATTGTGCTGGAAAACCTATAGGAGAATATGACAATAAAATTCCATCAGATCTAACAGTTGAGCAAATTTTAATAAGATCAGGAAATATTGGTTCTGTTAGAATTGGGCAAAAAATAGGAAAAGAAAAATTTAAATCTTTTTTAGAAAATATTGGAGTTTTGAATAAAATTGAATTCGATATTGAAGAAGTTGGCCAACCAATTACATCTAAATGGGGAAAATGTAAGCTCGTAACATCATCTTATGGTCATGGTATAACAACTACACTTTTACAGTTAGTAAAAGGTTATTCAATTATAACAAATGGAGGTTATGACATTAAACCAACATTAATCAAAAATAACTTAGAAAAAAAAGAAAATAAAAAAAGAATTTTAAAGGCAAATGTTTCTGAAAAAATAAATTCAATTTTAAGAAAAGTTGTATCAACCGATGAAGGTACGGCAAGTTTTGCAAATGTAGCAGGTTATGAGGTTGGCGGAAAAACTGGTACAGCAGATAAGGTGAAAAATGGCAGATACACAACAGATAAAATTAATACTTTTGTATCAATATTTCCTACATCTAAACCAAAGTATGTTTTATTAATTATGTTGGATGAGCCAAAACCTTCAAAGGAATATGTTTATTATTATAGAGATGGCAGACAACCTTATAAGGGAAATTGGAGAAATACTGCGGGCTGGACATCAGTTGAAATTACAGGCAAAATTATAGAAAAAATTGGACCCATTTTAGCCACAAAATATATAGAAGTTAATTAACTTCATGTTGATTGGTAGTTATTTTAAAAATCTTGATTCAAAATATAAGAATCATTTTTTTTCAGGTTTAAGCTTTAATAGTTTGACTTGTAAAAAAAATAATATTTTTTTTGCGATTATAGGAACAAAAATTGATGGTAAAAAATTTATTAAAAACGCAATAAAAAAGGGCGCAAGAACAATTGTATCAAATCAAAAATTTACAGGTTTAAAAAATAATATTCTTTATATAAGGGTTAAAAATGTCAGAAAAATACTTGCTGAAATTGCTTTTAATATTAATCAAAAAAAACCAAAAAATTTAATTGCTGTTACAGGAACTAATGGTAAATCATCAATAGTTGATTTTTATTTTCAGATATTAAAATTAAATAAAAAAAAGGTAGCCTCTATCGGAACTTTAGGAATTAAAACAATTTCAAGTAAAATAGGTGTGAATAACACAACATTAAATCCGATTGTACTTAGTTACTATTTAAAAAAATTAAAAAAACAAAATATAGACAATGTTATTCTTGAAGCATCTAGTCATGGCCTCAAACAAAATCGTTTAGACGGATTAAATTTTAAAAGCGCTATTTTTACAAATCTATCTCACGATCATTTAGATTATCATAAAAATTTTAAAAATTACTTAAATGCAAAGTTATATCTTTTTAAAAAGTTGCTTAAGAAAAACTCAAATATTATTACAGATATAGCTATTCCAGAATATGAAAAAATTAAAAAAATTTCTTTAAAAAATAAATTAAATTTAAATACTATAGGTGCTAAAAAAGGTAACTTAAATATAATTAGTCATGAATATGAAAATGAAAAACAAATTATTAAAATTAAATATAAAAATAATTTTTTCATAATTAAAATAAATTTAATAGGAAAAATTCAGATTAAAAATTTATTAATGGCAATGATTGCAGCAGAAAAAAGCAACATTAGTTTTAAAAATATTGTAAAAATTATTAACAAAGTAAAACCTGTTAATGGAAGATTGGAAAAAATTGGAAAAATTAGAAATAATTCTAGAGTTATTTTAGATTATGCTCATACACCAGATGCACTTAAAACATGTCTTCAAAATTTAAAAAATCAATTTAAAAATAACAAAATTTCTATTGTTTTTGGATGTGGCGGAGATAGAGATAAATTTAAAAGGCCTTTAATGGGTAAAATTGTAAATAAATTTTGTAATAAAATTTATTTAACTGATGACAATCCAAGAAAAGAAAATCCAATAAAAATAAGAACAAGTATTAAAAGAAAAATTAATAAATCAAAACTTTATGAAATACCTAGTAGAGAAAATGCAATTAAAGAAGCAATTAAAAATTTATTAACGGGAGAAATTTTAGTTGTAGCAGGAAAGGGACATGAAAATATTCAAGATTATGGAAACTTTAAAAATTTTTTTTCAGATAAAAAATGTATTTTAAAAAATATTAAACAAAAAAATAAATATTTATCAAAAGACTTAAAATTAAATATTTTGAAAGAAGAAAGTGGTCAAAATCATATTTCGTTAAAAACAAAATTGAAGAATGCATCAATTAACTCAAAAGAAATAAAAAAAAATGATATTTTTTTTGCAATTAAAGGTAAAAAAAAAGATGGTAATCAATATTTAAGTGAAGTTTTTAAGAAAAAAGCATCGCTAGCAGTAGTACACAAAATTAACAAACTAAAAAAAAAATCTAAACAAATAAAAGTAAAAAATACTTTGGACTTTCTAACAAAAACATCAAGCAAAATCCGAGAAAATTCATCAGCAAAAATAATTGCAATAACAGGCAGTTGTGGAAAAACATCACTGAAAGAATTAATTGGGATGGCACTTAGTAAAATTTGTAGTGTAACTTATTCACGTAAATCATTTAATAATAAATTTGGAGTTCCATTAAGTTTGTTTAATTTGAAATTAAAGGATGATTATGGAGTTTTTGAAGTTGGTATGGATAAAAAGGGCGAAATAGATAATCTAACAAAAATCATCAAACCAGAAGCTGGAGTAATTACAAATATTTCCTATGCACATGTAAAAAATTTTAAAAATTTAAAACAAATTGCACTCGCAAAGTCTGAAATAATGAACAACATTGTGAGTGGCGGTTCGATAGTTTTAAATGCTGATGATAGATTTTATAAATTTCATAGAAAAATTGCTTTAAGAAAAAAACTCAAAGTTTACTCATTTAGTGTGTTTAAAAAAAATACAACAGTTAATCTAATATCTATAAAAAAAGAAAAAACAAAATTTAAAGCTATTATAAATGTTAATAGTCAAAAAAAATATTTTTTTGTTTCATCTAATTTTGAAAATAAATTAAAAAATTTGCTTGCCGCCATAACAGTAATTTCAATTTTTAAGGATATTAAAACTTTAAATAAAAATATTTTTTATAACTATCAAGTTCCACGCGGTCGTGGTGATTTTTCCAAGGTCAAGATAAATGGAAAGAATATTTTTCTTATTGATGAGAGTTATAATTCCAATCCTTTATCTTTAAAATCTTCCATT
This sequence comes from uncultured Pelagibacteraceae bacterium, assembly GCA_902603905.1. Lineage (GTDB taxonomy): Bacteria > Pseudomonadota > Alphaproteobacteria > Pelagibacterales > Pelagibacteraceae > Pelagibacter. The sequence continues at coordinate 91,946 of CACKWM010000001.1, forward strand.
AATAATTTTGACTTAATCGATAGCAAAAATAATAAAAAACACTTAATTTTGGGCGATATGCTAGAACTTGGTAGGTATTCAAAAAAATTGCACTTGGAAATGAGCACAATAATTAATTCTTCTTCAATCAATAACGTCCATGTTTTTGGCAAATACATAAGAGAAACCTACAAAAATATTTACAACAAGAAAAAAGGATTAATTTTAAAAGAAATTTCACAAATAATTGATTTGATTAAAAACAATATAAATAATAATGATTATTTAATGATTAAAGGGTCTAATGCTACAGGACTTCATAAATTAACTAGTAGTTTAAAAAAAGAAAGAAAAAATGTTTTATAACTTAATTTTAAATTTTGTAGATAGTTTTACATTTTTAAATGTATTTAAATATCTTACAGTAAGAACTGGATTGTCAATGTTTACATCCATGTTTGTAGTATTTTTAATTGGAACACCTTTTATAAATTTTTTTTCCGCAAAACAAATAGTTAACCCAATTAGAGAAGATGGCCCTGGTGATCATATAATTAAAAAAATTGGTACACCAACAATGGGAGGAGTTTTAATTTTAATTGGTCTGTTCTCAGGTGTTTTTTTATGGTGTAATTTATCTAATCCATATATATGGACACTAATATTTATTGTTGCTAGTTTTGGGTTGCTAGGAGCATATGATGATTATAAAAAAATTAGGCTTAACAACTCATCTGGTGTTTCTTTTAAATTTAAAATAATAATTCAAACTATAATTGCAGTTTTAGGGACTCTTATATTAATGAATTTTTCAGATCATTCTGATTTAGAATATTTATATTTTCCTTTTTTTAAAAATTTATTAATAAATCTTGGTTGGTTTTTTATTCCTTTTGCGGCTTTTATAATTGTTGGATCTTCTAACGCAGTTAATTTAACTGATGGATTAGATGGCTTAGCTACTGTTCCGGTAATTCTAGTTGCGGCATGTTTTGCTTTTATAAGTTATGTTACCGGTAATATTGTTTTCTCAGAATATCTTCAAATTCCATATATTGAGGGAGTTGGCGAAGTTGCTGTTTTTTTGGGATCAGTAATTGGAGCATGTTTGGGATTTTTATGGTTTAATGCACCTCCTGCCAAAATATTCATGGGTGACACAGGCTCTTTAGCTTTAGGGGGATCTTTAGGTGCAGTTGGAATTATTACAAAACATGAAATAGTTCTAGCTATAACAGGAGGTTTATTTGTTCTTGAAGCTGTATCTGTAATTGTCCAAGTTTTTTCATACAAATTAACTGGTAAAAGAATTTTTAAAATGGCTCCGATACACCATCATTTTGAAAAAAAAGGTTGGCCAGAGTCAACTGTGGTTATTAGGTTTTGGATTATTTCAATTATACTAGCAATGATTGGTTTGGCCACTTTAAAATTCAGATAATGATAGTTAACAAAAATATTTTTGTTAAAAAAAAAATTTTAATTTATGGATTAGGGAAAAGTGGTCTTTCTAGTTATTTTTTTTTGAAAAAAAATAATGATGTTTATTTGTATGATGATAAAAAAAATATTATTAAAAACAAAAAAATTAAAAAACAATTAATTAAATCAAATTATTTTAATAAGATTAATGTTGATTTTATTTTAGTTAGTCCTGGTATCAATATTAAAAAATGCCAATTAAAGAATTTTTTAAATAAAAATTTTAAAAAAATAATTACTGATTTAGATGTTTTTTACATTCATTACCCTGAAAATAAAAATATTACTATTACTGGCACGAATGGAAAATCTACAACAGCAAAAATTTTGTTTGATATTTTAAAAAAACAAAAAAAAGATGTAAGATTAACAGGAAATATTGGTAACCCAGTTTTAGACGAAAAAAAAGTTACTCCCAAAACTATTTTTGTAATAGAGGCATCTTCATATCAGATAGAATATAGTAAAAAATTTAAAGCAAATTATGCAACAATATTAAATATTACCCCAGATCATTTAGAACGTCATGGAACGTTCTCAAGTTATGTTAAAGCGAAATTTAAATTAGTTAGAAATCAGAATAGTAAAGATTATTCATTTTTAGATTTAAAAAATAAATTTTTTAAAAAAGAAATTAATAAAAAAAAATTACATTCAAAAATAATTGATGTTAATACAAAAAAAATGAATCAAAATTTGTTGAAGATGAAAAATCCATATTTTTTTACTGAAGGCAATAAACAAAATTTATTACATGTTTTTGCAATTGCTAAAAAATTTGGAATAAACAAAAGTATTTTATTTGAAACGCTCGCTAGTTTTAAAGGATTAAAATTTAGACAACAAACAATTTATAAATCTAAAAAACTTACACTAATTAATGATTCAAAAGCTACAAGTTTTTCTTCTTCTATAAATATTCTTAAATCTCTAAAAAAAGTTTATTGGATTGTAGGTGGCATACCTAAAACTGGTGATAAATTTTTAATGCCCAAAGATCAATGTTTAAACATTAAAGCTTATATATTTGGTAGAAATAAAAATTCTTTTATTAAAGAATTAAAAAAAAAAATGAAATACGAACATTTTAATGATTTAAAACAGGCTTTAAAAAAAATTATATTAGACATAAAAGCAAAAAAAATACAAAAAGAACATAAAACAATTTTGTTTAGTCCTTCCGCAGCTTCATTTGATAGTTTTAAAAATTTTGAAGATAGAGGAGAAAAATTTAACAAACTTATAAAAAAATTAAACTTTAAAAATATAATAAATGGAAAATAGTAGCTTTATTTATAAATTTTATTATGGATGGTGGAAAAATATTGATAAAACAATTTTTTTAATAATTATACTTTTGTTTACACTTGGTTTATTTTTTTCGCTTGCATCAACATCATTAATTGCATCTGATAAGTTAGATACTAATAGTTATTTTTTTTTTTTTAAACATCTAGCCTATATATGTTTAGGTATATTTGTTATAATTTTTTTTTCATCTCTTAGTGAAAAAAATTTATTTAGAACCTCAATTTTATTATTTTTTGTTTTTTTATTTTTTTTAGCTTTGGTGCCTATTATTGGAGTTGAAGTTAATTTAGCAAAACGTTGGTTAGACTTGTTTTTATTACCAAGATTTCAACCTATAGAACTTTTAAAACCTTTTGTAATAATTTTACTTGCAACAATATTAAGTAGTAAAAAAAATTTTCATATTTACTTCAAGTATTTTTTAAGTTTTATTGTTATTTTGCCAATAGCACTTTTGTTAATTATACAACCAGATATTGGTCAAACGTTATTAGTTTTTTTGTCTTGGCTAACTTTAATTTTTATATCTGGGGTAAGTCTATTTGTTTTTTTTACTTTTTTTGGTGCGTCATTTGTTACATTATTATGTTTAATCTTTTTTGTTCCAAGATTTGAATACATTAGAAATAGAATCGACTCATTTATAAATCCATCAACAGGCACACATACTGCACAACCAGAAAAAGCCATAGAATCTATAGTTAGTGGTGGTTTTTTTGGAAAAGGTATTGGAGAGGGAACATTAAAGAACAGAGTATCAGAAGCACATACAGATTTTATAGTTTCTGTAATATCTGAAGAATTTGGAGTTATAGTAATTATTTTATTGTTAATAATTTTTTTATTTTTTATTTATCAAGTATTTAAAAAATTATACTTGGAAAAAGACGATAAAATAAAATTAATTCTTGTAGGCTCAATTTCAATTATATTATTTCAAGCTTTAATTCATATCGGTGTTAACATAGGTTTATTTCCAACTACAGGAATGACTTTGCCATTTTTAAGCTATGGTGGATCTTCAATATTAGGAACAGCAATTTTATCTGGTATTATATTAAATCTTACAAAAAGAAGAATTAATCAATAAATGAAAAAAAAAATTTTAATTAGCACTGGTGGAACTGGAGGGCATGTTATTCCTGCTACAATATTTTATGAACAATTAAAGGATAAATTTGATGTTTTTTTAGTTACAGACAAAAGAGGTTCTAGATTCTTAAATTTAGAAAAATACAAAGTTACTGTTATTAATACTCCAAAATTAGCAAGAAATTTATTTTTGTTACCATTAAATTTGATTGCTTTATTTTTTTTAACAATTAAATCATTATTTTTTTTAAAAAAAAATAAAATAAAAGTTTTAATTACTACAGGAGGCTACATGTCATTGCCGATATGCATTGCAGCAAAAATTTTTGGCATAAAAATTTATTCTTTTGAACCAAATATGGTCTTAGGTAGAGTTAATAGTATTTTTTTAAGATATACAGAAAAAATTTTTTGTTATTCAGATAAAATTATAAATTTTCCAAAAAAATACTTAAACAAAATAGTATTGATCAATTCTTTGCTTAGAAAAGAATTTTATTCAGTTTCAACAAATGACAAAAATGTAATAAATAATGAAATTAATCTTTTAATCATAGGTGGTAGTCAAGGAGCGGAGTTATTTGATAATAAACTAAAAAAACTAATTATTAGTTTATCAAAAAAATATAAAATTAATATTTGTCAACAAACTGGCCCTATAAATAAAAAAAAAATAGAGGATTTTTATAATCAAAATAATATTTCTTATCAATTATTCAATTTTGAGGAAAACATTTTAAAATTTATTAGTAATACTAATTTGTGCATAACAAGAGCTGGAGCATCAACTTTATCAGAATTGACTTATTTAAATATACCATATTTAGCTATTCCGTATCCATTTGCTAAGGACGATCATCAATATCAAAATGCTTTATTTTATAAAAATAGGAATTGTTGCTGGATATTAAAACAAGATGATCTTACTGATGATACATTAGAAAATAATTTAATAAATATAATTCAGAATAAAGATGATTATTTATCAAAAAAAAATAGTATGAGAAATTTTAGTTATAAAAATACTTGGAATAATACAAATGAAAAACTTATAAGTGTGATTAATGAAAATTGAATTAGCAAAAACTGAAATTATCCATTTTGTAGGCATTGGTGGAATTGGAATGAGTGGACTTGCTTTAATAATGAAAGGTATGGGTTTTAGAATTCAAGGTAGTGACATTTCACTAAATAAAAATATTGAAAGATTAAAAAAAAGTAAAATAAAAGTGACAATAGGACATCAAAAAAAAAATATTAATAAAGTAACAATTTTAGTAATTTCATCAGCTATAAAAAAAAATAATCCTGAAGTATTATCAGCAAAAAACAAACAACTTCCTATTTATAAAAGAGGTGATATGCTTGCGCATATTGTTTCATTAACAAAAAATATTGTAGTTGCTGGCTCACATGGCAAAACAACAACAACCTCGCTTGTTGCTAGTATTTTTTCAAAAACAAAATTAGATCCAACAATTATTAATGGAGGTGTATTAAATTCTTTTGATAATTCTGCAAGGTTAGGAAAAAGTAATTGGTGTATTTTAGAGTCTGATGAGTCAGACGGAAGTTTCATAAAAGTTCCTCCGACATATTCAATTATAACAAATATAGATCGAGAGCATATGGATTATTATAAATCTATGGACAAACTAAAAGAATTGTTTCAAAGTTTTATTGAAAAAGTTCCATCATTTGGAAAATCATTTATTTGTATAGATGATAAAAATAATAATCAAATAATTAAAAAAATTAAAAATAAAAATTATTATACATACGGTGTAAATAAAAATTCACAATTTCAAATAAAAAATATTTTTCAATCAAGAAATTTTTCTAGGTTTAATCTTGATATTCGACTGCCTGGAAAAAAACAAACATATATAAAAAATATAACAATTCCACTTCTAGGATTGCACAATATTAGAAATTCTACTGCCGCTGCCGCTGTAGCTATAACTATAGGGATACCAAAAGATACTATTAAACAAGGCCTTAAAGAATTTAAAGGAGTACAAAGAAGATTTAATAAAATATTTAACTATAGAGAAACTGAATTTTATGATGATTATGCACATCACCCAACTGAAATTAAAGAAGTTTTAAATGGAGTTAAAAAAGCCTATAATAAAGAAGAGATAGTTTGCATTTTTCAACCTCACAGAATATCTAGATTAAAAGATCTTAGAAAAGAATTTAGCTTATCATTTAAAAAAGCAAATAGTGTAGTTTTATGTCCAGTGTATTCAGCTGGTGAAAAATTAAAACTTGGATTTAACTATTTTAATTATGCAAAAGAAATAATTAATAATTCTAAAGTAAAAGTTTTTATAGTTAAAGACAAATATCAACTTGCCAGATTTATAAAACAAAATATTTATGGAAAAAAAATAGTTATAGGTATGGGGGCAGGTTCAATTTCAAATTGGATTAGAGAACTACCTAATTTGATATGATGCAAATTGACAAATTAGAAAATTTTTCAAAAAAAATTAAAGGAAAATTAGTTTTTAATTATGATTTAAAAAAAAGTAATTGGTTTAATATTGGTGGCAAAACAAAAGCATATTTTAAACCTGAAAGTTTAAATGAACTTGTTTCTTTTTTAAGAGAATTTGGCAAAACAGAAAAATTTTTTATATTAGGAGCAGGATCTAATATTCTTATAAATGATGGAGTATTTAATGGAGTTGTTATAAAATTAGGAAAAAATTTTTCAAATATTTCACTACTACCTAGCAAAACAATTGTAGCAGGAAGTGCAACTAGTGATAAAAATTTATCAGCATTTGCTTCAGAAAATAATATAGGTGGTTTGGAGTTTTTATCTTGTATTCCAGGAACTGTTGGAGGTGGATTAAGAATGAATTCTGGCTGCTTTAAAAAAGAATTCAAAGATATTTTGGTATCAGTGCAAGCAATTGATAGAACAGGAAAAATTACCACTATTCAAGCATCTAAAATTAATTTTTCTTATAGACAAAATGATTTGGATAAAAATCTAATATTTTTGAGCGCATCATTTAAAGGTGAATTTAAAGAAAAAAATGAAATTCAAGAATACATAAAAGTTATAAAAAATAAAAAAGATTATACACAACCAACAAAAATAAAAACTGGAGGGAGCACATTTAAAAACCCTATAAAACAAACAGATAAAAAAGTTTGGGAATTAATTAAAAAATCTGTCCCATTGGATACTAAATTTGGAGATGCTGAAATTTCCAACAAACATTGTAATTTTTTTGTAAATAAAAATAATGCTACATTCAAAGATATGAAAAACTTAATTGATTTTGTTAAAGAAAACGTAAAATTAAAAACAGGCATCAATATAGAAACTGAAATAGAAATCATTCAATGAAAAAAAAAATTTTAATTTTAGGTGGCGGAATTTCTAAAGAAAGATTAATTAGTTTAGAAACAGCTAAAAGTGTATTTAAAGAATTAAAAAAAAAAAATTATAAAACTAAAATTTGTGAACCAGATGGTAATTTAATAAAAAATATTAAAATTTTTAAACCAAACATTATTTTTAACGCTTTACACGGACAGTTTGGAGAAGATGGATATATCCAGGCAATACTAGAATCGCAAAAAATGAAATACACACATTCTGGAGTAATGGCATCATTTATTGCAATGAATAAGGAAATTTCAAAAAAACTTTATATAAAAAAAAAAATACTTACACCAAAATATTTCAAATTTAAATTTAAAAATAATAAAATTGAAAAAAATATTATAAGCAAGACACAAAAAAAATTGAAATTCCCAGTTGTAATAAAGCCAATTAATGAAGGATCTAGTGTTAATGTTTTTATTTGTACTAAAAAAAATTTTATCAAAAACTTAAAAAAATTAGTCTTTTACAAAGAAATTTTGATTGAAGAATTTGTTCCAGGAAGAGAAATTCAGGTTGCAATCTTAGGTAAGAGAAAACTAGGGGCGATAGAACTAAAACCTAAAAGAAAATTTTATGATTATGAAGCCAAATATAATGAGAAGGCAAAAACTAAACATATTATTCCTGTTGATTTAAGTAAGAAAAATTTGCAAAAAGTCATGAATATAGCACGTAAAGCACATAAGTTAATTGGTTGCAGAGGTGTTACAAGATCAGATTTTAAATTTTATAAAGATAAATTTTTTTTATTAGAAACAAATACACAGCCAGGTATGACAAAACTTTCATTGGTGCCAGAGATAGCAAATTATAAGGGGATGAAATTTATTGATTTAATTGAATGGATTTTAAAAGATGCTTCAATCAATAGATAAAAAAAAAAAATTATTTATATATTTATTTTTCTTAGTTTTTTTAACTACAATTAACAATCTATCAATAAGTAATTCTGAATATTTAAAATTGAAAATTAATCAAATTAAAGTTTATGGGCTTAATGATGAAAGTAATTTTAATATTTCCGAAGAGTTTAATAGATTAATAAGTCAAAAAAATTTATTTTTTATAGATAAAGATTATTTTTTAAATGTTTTAAAAAAAAATAATTTAATTCATTCTTTCAAAGTTAAAAAAATTTACCCAAATACTATTGAGGTACAAATTCAAAAAACAAAATTCTTAGCGGTTACCAGGCATAAAGAAAAGAAATTCTTTATTGGATCTAATGGAAAGTTAATTAATTTTCAATCTTCTGATAAAAATTTACCTTATGTATACGGAAAAATTAAAGTTGAAGAATTTATTAAGTTTACAAAAATTGTTGTTAATTCTAAATTTAATTTTGAAGAAATTTCAGAGTTATTTTTTTTTCCATCTGGCAGATGGGACGTTAAAACTAATAAAGACATATTAATTAAACTTCCTAAAAAAAATTTATTAAAAGCACTAAATTTTTCACATCATATGATTATTAATGAAAATTTTAAAAATAGCAAAATTATTGATTTAAGAATTTATAACAATGTGATTTTAACCAATGAGTAAAAAAAATTTTGACATTTATTTAGATTTAAGTTCTAAAAAATTAAGTATCGCTGCATTTAAAAAATTTGATAGTCATACAATTTTTTTTAAAGAATATGATTGTGAAACAAATTTAAATAAAAATAAATTAAATTTTGAAAATGTAAAAAAAACTTTAGAAAAAAATATTTTTGAAATAGAAAAAAAAACAGGTGAATTTTTAGAAGATATATATTTAATGGTAGAAACTCCAGAATCTATCTCAATTAACTTATCATTAATAAAAAATAATGAAGGAAAAAAAATTGAAAAGAAAAATGTTCAGTATTTAATTCAAGACGCGAGACAGCAAATTTTGAGAAACTATCATAACGAAAAAATTATTCATATTATTATTTCCAATTATCTTATTGATAATACTTCATATAATTATTTGCCTTTAAATTTAAATTGTAATAGATTTTCGATCGATATTAAATTTATTTGTTTTCCAAAAAATTTAATAAAAAAATTAGAAGAACTATTTAATAGTCATCAAATATTTATAAATAAAATCATCTGCAGCCATTATGCTAAATCATTTAGCAAAAATGAACCTTATATGAATGTTTGTGAATCTGGATTGAAATTGATTAAAGGCACCAATAAACTAGAAGTTACAATAGTTCCTAGAAAGCTAGAAAAGAAAGGCTTTTTTGAAAGACTTTTTCATTTTTTTAAATAAAATTAGTATTTTCTTGTAACATTTCTTGTTTTTTAAAGTTTACTTAAAAAAATTATAAGTGTTTTATGTCAGTTTTGAATCAAAAAACACTTAATAAGACAATAGTATTTGATGGTGTTGGCCTTCATAGTGGAAAAAAAGTTCATCTTGAAATTAAACCTGCAAAACCTAACACAGGTATAGTTTTTAAAAGAATCGATATAACAAATAATAATCTTGTAATCCCCGGGGTTTTTAATGTGAGCAGTGCAGCTTATTGCACAACTATTTCAAATGATTCAGGAGTTATAGTTTCAACAATTGAGCATTTAATGGGTGCATTGTTTGGAATGGGAATCGACAATGTAATGATTGAAATTAATAGTGAAGAGGTTCCAATTTTAGATGGTTCAGCAAAAGAATATGTTAATGAAATTAATAGAGTTGGGATAAAAACAAGCGAAACTCCAATTAAAATTATAAAGATTGAAAAAAAAATTAATTTTAAAGATGGAAAAAAAACAATTTCAATAGAACCAAATAAAATTAGTTTAGATATAGATTTTGAAATTAAGTATGAAAATTCACTAATAGAAACACAAAGAAATTTAGTTAAAGTTTATGAAGACGATTTAACAGAAGTTTATAATTCAAGAACGTTTTGTCTTTTTGAAGATATAGAAAAATTAAAAAAAATGAATTTAGCGAAAGGTGGAACTTTAGAAAATGCCATTGTTGTAAAAGGAGACAAAATTTTAAACGAAAATGGCCTTAGAAATAAAAATGAGTTTGTAAATCATAAAATTTTAGACTGCATGGGAGATCTATATTTATCAGGATATAAAATTATTGGAAAATTAATATGTTCGCAGGGTGGACATAAGCTTACAAACCAACTATTAAGAAGAGTTTTTCAAGATAATGCTAACTTTTCAATTGTTGAAGTTAAAGAAAAAAATATCCCTCATTTCCTAATCAATAGAAATATTTTAAAATCAACAGCATAAAAGTTTAGGGTTTTTTGAATAATCTGATAAAAAACCTTAAATGAAGAATATTATAAAAATTTTATTATTAATTTTGAGCGTTCTATTAATTTCTTGTTCAAAAGGAGAAAAAATTTCAGTAATTGAAGAAAAAGATATTGAAGCTCAAATGATTGAAGCTTTTAGAGAAGGATATGAAGAATTAGATAAAGGAGATGTATTGTATGCGGCAAAAAAATTTAATGAAGCTGAGCTTTTATATCCACAATCTGTTTGGGCTCCTAAAGCTGCACTTATGGCAGCATATTCATATTATTCACAGAGTTATTATGGCGACACCATATCTGAAATTGAAAGATATTTAAAAACATATCCAAAACATAAAAATGTTGATTATGCTCATTTTATGTTGGCTATGTGTTACTATGAAATTGTTGTAGATGAAAAAAGAGATTTAGAACCATTACTTAAGGCAAAAAAACAATTCATATTTGTAATGAATAATTTTCCCAAAACAGATTTTGCAATGGATTCAAAATTTAAGTTAGACTTAATATATGACAGATTGGCAGGCAAAGAAATGTTTATTGGAAACCATTACTTAAAAAAAAGAAAATGGATTCCAGCTATTAACAGATATAAAAAAGTAGTTGAAGATTATAATACTACTGTTTATGTTGAAGAAGCATTACATAGACTGGTTGAAGTACATTATAAAATTGGTCTAACACAAGAATCTAAAAAATATGCGAAAGTATTGGGATATAACTATCAATCGAGTGAATGGTACAAACAATCTTATAAAGTTTTTAATAAAGATTATGATGATAAAAAAAAGGAAGTTAAAAAAAAGCGTAAAAAAGGTCTAATTTGGAAAAAATTTAAATCTCTTTTTAAACAATGAAAAATACCTCAATTAAAAATGAATATTTAAAAAAAATTAAATTACTACACAAATATAATAAAGCATATTTTGATGAAAGCAGTCCATTAATCACTGATCAAGAATTTGACATACTAAAAAAACAAATCTTTGAGTTAGAAAAAAAATATAAGTTTTTAGAACACAAAAACTCACCTTCGAGGACCATAGGTTTTAGCCCTTCTAAAAATTTTAAAAAAGTTAAACATCGTGTTCCAATGCTTTCATTATCTAATGCTTTTAACGAGAAAGATTTAATAAATTTTGAAAAAAAAATTATAAATTTTCTAAGTCTTTCAAAATTAGAAGAAATTGAATATAGCGCTGAACCAAAAATTGATGGAATATCAACCTCACTAATATATAAAAATGGATGCTTTGTTCAAGGTCTTTCAAGAGGTGACGGCAAAGAAGGAGAAGATATTACAGAAAATTTGAAAACCATAAAAGATATACCAAAGGTAATTAAAGCAAAAAACTTTCCATTAGATGTTGATATACGAGGCGAAGTATTTATTCAAAATAATGATTTTAAAAATATAAGTGAAAAATTTGCAAACCCGAGAAATGCAGCCTCAGGATCTTTGAGACAGAAAGACCCTAAAGTTAGCAGTAAAATTCCACTAAAATTTATTGCATACAATTATGGTTATGCAAAAAATATGGAAATTGACTCTCAATCAGTTTTTTTGAAATGTTTAGAATCTTGGGGGTTTAAAGTAAACAAATTTAATGCAGTTATTAAAGGTGTTAGTAATTTAATACTGAATCACAAAAATTTAGAAAAAAAAAGAAAAGAAATTGAATTTGATATCGATGGTATTGTTTATAAAGTTAACAATTTAGATTTACAAAAAAGATTAGGTTTTGTTGCTAATGCCCCAAGGTGGGCTATTGCTCATAAATTTTCTGCAAATAATTCTGTGTCTAAAATATTAAATATTGAAATTCAAATTGGAAGAACAGGCGCATTAACTCCTGTAGCTAAAATCAAACCAGTAAATATTGGTGGTGTACTAGTATCTAATGCCACACTTCACAATGAAGATGAAATATTAAGAAAAGATATTAGGATTGGAGACACAGTTACCGTAGAAAGGGCAGGAGATGTCATACCTCATGTAATTTCGGTTGACATAAAAAAAAGAAAAAAAGATTCAAAAAAATTTATTTTTCCAAAAAATTGTCCGTCATGTAGATCATTAACTGTCAAGGATTTTAATGAAACCACAAAAAAGCAGGATGCCGTTAGAAGATGTACTAGCGAAGGATTTGAATGTGAAAAAGTTGCTATAGAAAAAATTAAGCATTTTGTTTCTAAGGAAGCATTTAACATAGATGGATTTGGAAAAAAAATTGTAGAAAATTTTTGGAAAATTAAATTAATAAAATTACCATATGATATTTTTAAGTTAAACTATGAAAAAATACAAAAACTAGAAGGATGGGGAAAGTTATCTGTATCAAATTTAAAATATTCTATAGATAGCAAAAAAAGTATTTCACTTGATAAATTTATTTATTCGTTGGGAATAAGATATATTGGCCTTGAAAATGCAAAACTTTTAGCAAAACATTTAAAATCTTCAGATAATTTTTTTAAATTATCTAAAGATAAAAATATGATCGAAATTTCAAATATTGATGGAATTGGCGAAACACAAACAAAATCAATAAAAAATTTTTTTTCAAACAAAGTTAACTTGGAAGTTTTATTAGAACTTAAAAAAATTATTAAAATAAATAATGTTGTTTCAATTGATCAAACAGGTGTTTTAAAAAATAAGACTTTTATGTTAACTGGAAAATTGCAGGGTATTAGTAGGGCGGAAGCAAAATCAATTATTGAACAAAATTCAGGAAAAATAATAAGCAATGTAAATAAAAAACTTGATTATTTAATTATTGGAGAAAAGCCAACAATGAGAAAAGTTAATAATGCAAAAGAATTAAAAATTAAATTAATTACACAGGAAGAATGGGCAAAAATGCTAAATATGACCAGCTAACCATTTTCTTTCTCTTTTATTTAAAAGTTTTGAATATTTAGCATAAATATTCAAATGATAATTAAATAGATATTCTTTTTCTTTTTTATTTAATAAATTATAACTAATTAAATCTTTTTCTATGGGTGCTAGTGTTAAATTTTCAAATTGTAATTTTTTTTTATTTTTTTTAATATAAACTAAATTTTCTATTCTTATTCCATAAAAACCCTTTTTGTAATAACCTGGTTCATTGCTTAAAATCATGCCTTCTTTCAATTTAACTGTATTATATTTTGATATAGACTGAGGTCCTTCGTGCACATTTGAAAAAAAACCAACACCGTGACCTGTTCCATGTGTGTAGTCAAGTCCATCTTTTTTTAAAAATTTTCTTGCTCTTAAATCAATCTGTTTTCCAGTTTTATATTTACTTATGTTTGTAGTTGCCACCGCTATATGTCCTTTTAAAACTTTTGTGAAAATATCTTTGATTGATTTTTTTTGTTTGGTAAAACAAATTGTTCTTGTTACGTCTGTTGTTCCATATTTATATTGTCCGCCAGAATCGCACAAAAAAATATCATTTTTTTTAATAACCTTATTTGATCTTTTAGAGGCTTTGTAATGAACAATTGCACCATTGGAAGCTGTTCCAGAAATTGTATTAAAACTAGGAAATAAATAATTTTTATTAATTTTTCTAAATTTTTCTAATTTATTTTTTGCATCTATTTCAGTTACTTTTTTTTTATTTATATTTTTTATCCAAAAGATAAATTTTGTTAATGCGAAACCATCTTCAATGTGTGCTTTTGCCATGCTTTTAATTTCTGTTGAATTTTTTACTGATTTCATGATGTAACATGGATCAATATGACTCGTAATATTAAAAAATGATTTTATTATAAATTCATTTGAAACTGAGCATGTTGCGCTATCAATACAAAAATTTTTTCCATTTAATCTACTAATTATTTTTGAGAATTCTTTATATCTGTAATATTTAAAATTTTTATAAGTTTTATTTTTTTTTATTTTTTTTATTTTTTTAGGACAAGAAAAAAAAAATATATTTTTATTTTTTGTTAAAATAATTTTACAATTTGGTAAGGGGCTAAAAGGATTATCTTTACCTCTTAAATTTAGCAACCAAGCTACATTTTCTGGAGCACTTATAAAAATATTATCAATGTTTTTAGATTTAATTTTTTTTATTAATCTATTAATTTTTGAACTTACACTTTCCCCAGCAATTTTGTTGTTTAGATTATAGAACAATTCAACTGAGTTTGTTGCTTTTTCTTTTTTAATTAGGTCTATAAAATTATTTTTTATTAAAGATGGTTTGCAATAATTGTTAAAATGTTTTTTTAAGATGTTGCTTGTAAATAATTGAGGATCAAATCCTAGTATTAGTTTTTTGTTGTATTTTTTTAAAACATCTTTAGGCCAAAATTTTGGGATTTCTAAAATTTTAAAAAATTTTCCAGATTGAATTTTTGCTTGAATTGTATATCTCCCGTCAACAAACAAAAAATTTTCTTTTTTTAAAACTATTGCAAATCCAGCTGATCCAGTGAAATTTGAGATTGTTTTTAATCGATCAGGTTTAGAAAATTCAGAAAAATAAGCATCATTTTTCGGAATAACGTAACCATCCAAATTATGAAATTCAATTAGTTCTCTTAGCTTTTGAATTTTTTTTTTTATCATTTAATTTTTTTTTGATATCTTATCCACCCGGGACTACGTATTTCATTTTCACTTTCAAAGTCTTGATTAAATTCAAAATCTTCTTCCTGACTATTTTTTTCATCAAAGAAACTGTTTTTTTCAATATTTTTTTCAGGCAGCTCTTCTATAAATCTTGAAGCCATACTATCAATCCAATCACCTTGATAAAATCTATTCATTGAAAATGATATTAAAGCTATTTTTTTAGCTCTTGTAATCCCAACGTAAGCAAGTCTTCTTTCTTCTTCAAGTCCACTTTGTCCTTTTTCTTCTATTGATTTTTGGTGAGGAAATAAGCCTTCTTCCCACCCTGGTAAAAAGACAACTTCAAACTCTAATCCCTTTGCGCTATGCATTGTCATTAAATTAACTTTTTTCCCTTCCCAATCTTGATCAAGTGATGTTGCTAAAGCAACGTGCTCTAAAAAACTTTCTAGATTATCAAATTCTTTCATAGCACTTAATAATTCTTTAATATTTTCTAATCTACTTTCATTTTCAAGATCTTTTTTATTTTTAAGCATTGCAGAATAACCAGATTCGTCAAGGACAATTTGTAGAAGTTTTATATGATTTATTTTTTTTGTTTTTAAGTCGCTTCTCCATTTCTGCATTAAATTTAAAAAAGAAATAAGTCCAATTTTAGCTTTAGGTTTAATTAAATTTAGTTCTATAAGTTTTTTTGAGGCGGTTTCTAAATTTATTATGTTTTTTTTTGAAAATTCATGAATTTGTTTGGTGGTACTTTCGCCAATTGATCTTTTAGGATTATTTACTATACGATCAAAGGCCAAATCATCTTTATCTTGATATATTAATCTTAAATAAGCAACACAGTCTTTAATTTCAGCTCTTTCATAAAATTTAATTCCTCCAAGAATTCTATAAGGCAAACCTATTTTGAGAAAACGTTCTTCAAACTCTCTTGTTTGAAAAATAGCTCTAACTAAAATAGCTATATTGTTAAGAGAGTATTTCTTTTTTAATTTTTTTTCAATTTCATCCCCAACACCTATTGCCTCATCTTTTCCATTTTTAAAACAATTAAGTTTTATTAAATCACCTTCTTCCTTTGTTGATTTTAGTGTTTTGCCAACTCTATTTTGATTATTTGCAATAAGATTTGACGCTACTGATAAAATATTTTGAGTAGATCTATAATTCTCTTCTAGTCTAATTATTTTTGTTTTTTTATAAACTTGATCAAATTCCAGAAAATTTTTAATTTCAGCGCCACGCCAACTGTAAATAGACTGATCATCGTCACCTACACAACAAATATTTTGGTTTTTTTTTGCTAGAAGGTTAAGCCATTTACTTTGAATAAAATTTGTATCTTGATATTCATCTACTAAAATATATTTAAAATTTTTAGAGTAGATTTCATTAATATCTGAATTGTTTTCTAAAATATTTACACAATGTAAAATTAAATCACCAAAGTCACATACATTTAAATCTAATAATTTTTGTTGGTAAATTTTGTAAATAGGAAGTATGTTTTTTTCATAAATGTCTTTTTTATTTAAAATAACTTTTTGTGGATAGTATCCTTTATTTTTCCATCTATCTATTATTGCCAAAATATATTTAGGAGCTAATTGTTTTATGTCTATATTCTCAGCTTTACATATGTTTTTAATTAATCTTTGCTGATCATCCTGATCAATAATAGAAAAATTTGAGTTTAATCCAGCGGCCGCAGCATGTTTTCTTAAAAGCTTGGCACAAATTGAATGAAATGTTCCAAGCCATGATAGACCAATAGCTTCAGTTTTTAGCATTGCACTTACTCTTTTTTGCATTTCTTTAGCAGCCTTATTAGTAAAAGTTACAGATAGTATTTGGTTGGGATACGCTTTTTTTTCTTTTATAATATGAGTAATTCTTGATGTAAGTACTTTTGTTTTGCCAGATCCTGCTCCAGCAACAATTAAAAGAGGACCATTGAGATGTAAAACAGCCTCTTTTTGTGACTTATTTAAATTATTTAAATATTCAGAGTTTATCATTTGCAAATTATCATTATAAATAAAATAAATTTTTCATGAAAAAAATTAAAATAAAATTTTCCAATGAACTCTTTAAACTAAAAAATTTCTTTATCGATAAATTTAAAAAATTAAATAAATTTATAGAATCAAAAATTGTTAAATTTATCAATAAACACTTTCCTAGCAAATTAAACAAATATAAAAAATTTAAAAACATTAAATTTATTAATATTAGTAATTTAAGCATGTCTATAATACTTTTTATTGCTATATTATTTGTATATTTATTTTATGTATCAATACCAACATTATATAATAAAGGAGTATTACAAAAAGACATAACTGATAAGCTAATAAAAGAATTTAAAATTGATTTTAGCTTATCGTCAAAAATAAGATATTTTATTCTTCCATCTCCACATTTTTTGATAGAAAATGTTAAGATTTTTGATAATAACTTAAAAGAACCAAAAGAACTAAGTCAGATAAAAAAATTAAAAATTTATATATCACAAAAAAATTTGTTTGATCGAAATAACTTAAAAATAACTAAAATATTAATAGAAGATGCAAATTTTATCTTTCAAGAAAATCATACTAAATTTTATAATAATTATATAAAAAATCAATTTTCAAAAAAAAAATTTATTATTAAAAATAGTAATTTTTTTTTAAAAGATAGCAATCATAATATAATTGCTCTGGTTCCAATCAAAAATATTAATCTGTTTTATCACGAAAAAAAATCAGCTAATCAAATTATTGCAAAAGGAAAAGTTTTTAAAATTCCATTTGATATAAATTGGTACAGAAATTTTGAAAATAAAACCAAGTCAGTAACTTTGATAAAATTAAAAAAATTGGATTTAGAAATAATAAATAAATCTTTAATCAAAGATAAAAAATATATAGCAAAAAATAGTATTTTTTTTAGAAACGCCAAACTGCATTCCAATTTTCAAATTCAAAATAATATAATAAGATTTAAATCAGAGAATTCTAAAATTGTTAATAGCAATTTAGACTATACTGGACAGATTGATATTGATCCATCTCATATAAAATTAGAAATAAATTTAGATAATTTAAACTTAATTAAGTTTTTAATTTCAAGTTTTGATTTTATTAAATCTCTAAATGTAGATTTTTTGTTTAATAAAAATTTAAGCGCCAACATTGATATAAAATCAAACAATATTCATAACAAATTATTTGATTTTGCAAAAATATTGATAAATTTTGATAACGGAAAAATAAATTTTAATAATTCTATTTTAAAAAGCAAAAAGATAGGCTTTTTAAAATTAACTGAAAGCAATTTGGATTTTATTGATGAAAAGTTAATATTTGAAGGTAGTTTTAATTTTAATGTGACTGATCAAAAAAAATTTTATACCGCTTTTCAAATTCCAAAAAAAAAAAGAAAATTATTGAAAAATATTTTTTTTGATATTCAACTTGATTCATCTAGAAATAAATTAAATATTAATAATTTTAATATTAATAATAAAAAAAATATTGTAAATGAAAATACTATTAACATTTTAAATCAATACAATCATAACAAAGAAAATAAAATTCAAAACTGGATAAATTTAAAAAATTTTACTAGAGAAATTTTTAACAGTTATTTTGGATAGATCATTTTTTTTGGATCAACAATTTTATCGTATTCTTTTTCTTTTATTAGTTTTGATTTCAATGCCTCATGTTTAAGGGTCGTATTATTTTTTAAAGCATTTTTTGCGATTCTTGCAGCATTATCATAACCTATATGTGGCGCTAAAGCAGTAACTAGCATTAGCGAATTATCTAATAATGTTTTAATTCTTTTTTTATCAGCTTTTAAACCTTTAACACAATAATTTGCAAAACTTTTTGCAGAGTCAGCCATTATATGAATTGATTGTAAAATATTATGGATAATTAAAGGTTTAAAAACATTTAACTCAAAGTGACCGTGAGAACCTGCCATAGTAATTCCATTATGATTACCTATAACTTTTACACAAACCATAGTCACAGCCTCAGATTGAGTTGGGTTTATCTTACCAGGCATTATTGAAGATCCAGGTTCATTTGCCGGTAAAATTAATTCACCATATCCTGCCCTTGGACCTGATCCTAAAAATCTAATATCATTTGCAATTTTCATTAAGCAAACTGCTGTTGTGTTCATAGTTCCAGAAAAATTTACTATAGCATCATGAGATGCTAAAGCTGCAAACTTATTTGGTGCTACTTTAAATGGGAGTTTAGTAATTTTTCTTAATTCATTTACTATTTTTTTATCAAAACCTTTTTTTGTATTTAGTCCTGTGCCTACTGCAGTCCCACCTTGTGCTAAAAAATATATTTCATCTAGAGATTTTTCTATTCTTTCAATACATTTACTTAATTGCGAATGATAACCTGAAAATTCTTGTCCCAATGTTATTGGTGTTGCGTCTTGAAGATGCGTTCTTCCAATTTTTATAATTTTATTAAATTCTTTTGTTTTTTTCTTTAACTCTAGATTGAGTATTTTAAGATTAGGTATTAATTTACCTTTTGCTCTTATGGCTATAGCCATATGCATTGCTGTTGGGAACACATCGTTTGTTGACTGTGATTTGTTTACATGGTCGTTGGGATGAACAGGTTTTTTAGTTCCTTTTTTTCCTCCAAGAATTTCGATTGCTCTATTAGATATTACTTCATTCACATTCATATTAGTTTGTGTACCAGAGCCAGTTTGCCAAACTTTAAGAGGAAAATGGTCGTTAAGTTTTCCTGATATAATTTCGTTTGCAGCTTTAATAATTGATGTGCTTATTTTTTTATCTATATCTCCATTTTTTTGGTGCACTATTGCTGCAGCCTTTTTTATCATTGCGATAGATTTAATAACAATTGGCCTTACTAAAAAATCGCCAATATTAAAATGTTTATTTGACCTTTGAGTCGAAGCACCCCAATATTTATCTGCTGGGACCAAAATTTCTCCTAGGCTATCAAATTCTTTTCTAAACTTCATATTTTAATTTGGATACTATGTCTTAAATCTTATACATTAAATTAATTAAGAATCACGTTAAAAATATGTTCATTAAACTTGAAATAGGAGGACCATGACAAACTTTGAAAAAGTAAAAATTTTTATGAAAACTTTTGGTCAAGAAGTTAAAGAAAAATCTTCATTTAGCTCAGATAAAATTAATCAATTAAGAGTTAATTTAATCAAGGAAGAGTTAGAAGAATTAAAAATAGCAATAGATAGTAAAAATCTTATTGAAGTTGCGGATGCATTAACGGATATTTTATATGTAACTTATGGTGCAGGACATGCTTTTGGTATTAATTTGGATAGATGTTTTGATGAAGTTCAACAATCTAATATGAGCAAATTAGATGATAATGGCAATCCAATATACAACGATTCAGGTAAAGTAATGAAAGGCCCCAAATATTTCAAGCCAGACTTAAGCAAATTTTTAAAATAAAAATAATGATTATTTGGTTATCATCATACCCTAAAAGTGGAAATACTTGGGTTAGATCTCTACTTTCTTCTTACTATTTTTCTGATACTGGAAATTTTAATTTTGAGTTGTTAAAAAATATCAATGTATATCCACAACAAAAGTATTTTGACGTAAAAATTAATAAACCTGGTGAAATAAGTTTACACTGGGATATTTCTCAAAAAAAAATTATTAGTGAAAAAAAAATAAAAATTTTAAAAACTCATAATTCTCTACTCGCTCTTAATGGAAAAAATTTTACAAAACCTGAGTATACGCTTGGAATAATTTACGTAGTTCGAGATCCAAGAAATGTAATTACATCTTTAAAAAATCATTACGATTTAGATTATGAACAATCATTAGATTTTATGATGAATGAAAAAAAATATATTTATGATATTCAAGAAAAAAATGATTTTGCTGATTTTCATTTTTTAAGTTCTTGGTCAAATCATTATAAATCTTGGATTAATAATAACTTATTTAAAAAAATGATTATTAAATATGAAGATTTGGAAAATGACACTTTTAAAACTTTAAAAAATTTAATCATTTATATAAACACTTTGAGTCAAACAAAAGATAAAGTTGATGAAAAAAAAATTAATAATTGCATTAAAACAACTGATTTTGAAATTTTAAAAAATAAAGAAAAAAAAGAAGGTTTTTTAGAAAACGTATATTCAAAAAAAACAAATAAGAAAATTGATTTTTTTAACCTAGGACCTAAAAATAAGTGGAGAAAAATAATTCCAAAAGAATTTCATGAAAAAATAAATAATATTTTTAGGGAAGATTTAAAAAATCTAAAATATTAATTTTTTTATATTAAACATTTTTAAGATTGGTATCTATCCAGTCAGGTTTCAAAATTTTTATTTTTGAATTATTAACTTTATAAATTGAATTAAAATCAAATTGATTATTGGCAAATTTAATTATTGCAAAAGGATAATATTTATCAATTAAGATTTTACCAATATTTAAATCTTTATCAAAAACGGAGTCTCCTTCACTTATATTTCCTTCAATTATTTTTATTGGCAACAATCTTTTAGATAATTTATTTTTTAATTTAATTCTTGAAGTATTTTCTTGTCCAACATAACATCCTTTTTTAAAGTCTATTCCATTTAGTTCACCAAAGTTACATTCAATACCAAATAATTTATTGCGTAACTTATCCATATTTTTTTGAGGAATCCCAAGTTTAAAACTAAAATTATAATATTCTTCTGGTTCTGAACTTTTTAGATCAATTTTTTTTAAAGATAAGTAAAGTTTTTCTAGGTTTATTATTAATCTTCCCCCAAGCATTTTGTTTCTTGGATCTAACAAAATAGGATCTTCATCATATTTAAAAGTACTTCCAAGTTCATCTTTTGCTTCTTTAAAAGACATGAATTTTTCATAACTAAAAGCAGCAATTACAAATTCGTTACTTAAATTTGTAATCTCGATTTTTGATCTAAGTTTATAAACATTTAACTGTTTAAAAAGTTCCTCAGCTTGTTTTTTTTCACAGTCAATAAAGTAACCATTTTTATGTTGAATTATTAAAAAATCAAAAAGAAACTTACCCTGGGGTGTTAAAAGTGACGCAAAGCAACTATTAGTCGCATTAACTCTGTTGATATCATTTGTGATTAGATTTTGCAAAAATTCCTTTGTATCAGGTCCATTGATAAAAAGAATTCCTCGATCTTCTAAAATATATACATTTTTAATATTCATATTTGATTAGTTTTAATTTTTAATATAATTACTTTTTTCTTAAATGTTAGATCTTATAATTAAAAATGGAAAATGTTACATCAATGGAGAATTAAAAGATGTAGATGTAGCTGTTAAAGATGGAAAAATTCATAAAATTGGTCAAATTTCAGAAGAGGCTCAAGAAACATTAAATGCAGAAAGCCAAACTGTTTTACCTGGATGTATAGATACCCAAACTCATTTTAGAGAACCAGGTTCAACAGATACAGAGGATCTTCATTCAGGAAGTAGAGCGGCAATTGTTGGAGGAATTACTAGCGTGTTTGAGATGCCAAATACCAATCCACCAACATCGAACAAGACAGAATTTCAAAAAAAATTAGATCTCGCAAAAAACAGAATGTATTGCAATTATGCATTTTATTTTGGTGCAACAGCTGATAACGCAAGTGAGTTATCAGATTTAAGAGATTTGGAGGGTTGTTGTGGAATTAAGCTTTTTGCAGGATCTTCAACTGGTAATTTATTAGTTGCAGATGAAGCAGATATTGAGAAGGTGTTTCAAAGTAGTTCAAAAGTTGTTGCTGTTCACTCAGAAGATGAAGCAATTTTAAACGTTAATAAAAAATTAATTAATAAAGGTGATGTTCATACTCATCCAATTTGGAGAAGCGTGGAGTGCGCAATGTCATCTACAAGAAGGATTGTAAGAATTGCTGAGAAATACAAAAAAAAAGCACACATTCTTCATATTACAACAAAAGAAGAAATTGATTTTTTATCACAGCATAAAGGAAATATTACATTTGAAATTACTCCGCAGCATTTAATGTTATATGCACCTGATTGTTATGACAAACTTGGAACTTATGCTCAGATGAACCCACCTATAAGAGACAAATCCCATTATGATAGATTATGGTATGGAGTAAAAAATAATTTTAACGATACAATTGGATCTGATCATGCTCCACATTTAAAAGCAAATAAAGATAAAGAATATCCAAATTCACCATCAGGGATGCCAGGAGTACAAACTTTAATGCCGGTAATGTTAAACCATGTAAATGATGGAAAATTATCACTCAATCAACTAATTAATTTCGTTTGTGAAAATCCTGTTAAAATTTTTGGAATTAAAAATAAAGGATTTATTAAAGAAGGATATGATGCTGACTTTACAATTGTTGATATGAACCAAACAATTGAGATTAAAAATGAAAAAATAGAAAGCAAATGTTGCTGGTCTCCATTTGATGGATATAGATTTAAAGGAACACCGGTAGCCACAATTGTTAATGGAAAAATCAAAATGAAAAATGGAACAATATTAGGAGATCCAGGAGGTCAACCCATAATTTTTTAAACAATTCTACTTGAAAAAGTATTAACCAAAACAACACCAGCGACTATAAGAAATAATCCCAGAATAACTTGCCAGCTAAGAGTTTGTTTAAAAAAGAAATATCCAAATATTGCTATTGTGAATATTCCTAATCCACTCCAAGTAGCATAAACAACAGCAATTGGAATTTTGTGTAACACGTGGGTAAGACAATATAAAGCTGATAGATAACAAATAGCAGCTATTGATGTTGGAATTAATTTAGTAAAATTTTGAGTAGAAGGAAGAAGGAGTGTGCCTGTTACTTCAAAGAAAATTGCAACAAACATAAAAAAATAAGCTTTTGTCATTTTTTTAAAATATTATTTTCTATTAAATCTTCTTTTATTTCATCTAAAATTGCAGGGTCGTCAATGGTTGCAGGCATTTTATATTCTTCACCGTCTGCTATTTTTCTAACTGTTCCTCTTAATATTTTTCCAGAACGTGTTTTAGGTAATCTTTTTACAACTATTGCAATTTTAAAAGCCACTACTGGACCAACTTTATTCCTAATCATTTGTATGCATTCCTTAGATATTGTTTCATTTTCTTTTTTAACGCCAGCTTTTAATGTAATTAAACCGATTGGTAATTGTCCTTTTAATTTATCAGCAATTCCAATTACCGCACATTCAGCAACAGATTGATGTTCAGATAATACTTCTTCAATTGCTCCTGTTGATAACCTATGTCCTGCAACATTAATGATGTCATCGGTTCTAGACATAATTGAAATATATCCATCTTCATCAATGTGTCCCGCATCGTAAGTTTGATAGTAACCCTGATAATTGGACATATAAGTTTCTTTATATCTTTTGTCAGCATTCCACAATGTTGGAAAAGTTCCTGGAGGCAGTGGAAGTTTAACAACAATATCCCCCATTTCGTTTGGTTTAGCTAAGGTTTGATTTGGTTTAATTATTTTTACCTCATAGCCTGGAACAGCTTTACACGCCGAACCATATTTTGTTTTCATCATTTCTATGCCCGTACAATTAGCACTTATTGCCCAACTAGTTTCAGTTTGCCACCAGTGATCAATTACTGGAACTTTTAACAATTTTTCAGCCCATTTAATGGTGTCAGGATCTGCTCTTTCACCTGCTAAGAATAAACTTTTAAATGAACTTAAATCATATTTAGAAAAAAACTTTCCTTCAGGATCTTCTTTTTTAATTGCTCTAAAAGCCGTTGGAGCTGTAAAAAGTGATTTTACCTTATAGTCAGAAATTATTTTCCAAAATGCTCCTGCATCTGGAGTGCCAACAGGTTTTCCTTCAAACAAAACAGTTGCACAGCCTTTAAACAGAGGTGCATAAACAATATATGAATGACCTACAATCCACCCAATATCACTTGCTGACCACCAAATATCATCAGTTTCTATATTATAAATATTTTTCATTGTCCATTTAAGAGCAACTATGTGACCGCCGATATCTCTAACAATTCCTTTTGGTATACCAGTTGTTCCAGAAGTATATAAAATGTATGCAAAATCATTAGAATTCATTTCTACACAATCAACATTTTGAGCACCTGACAATGATTCATCCCAACTTAATTCTTTTGGAGCATTTAATTTTACTTCATGACCAGATCTTTGAAAAAGAATTAGTTTCTCAATTTTATGAGAAGATAATTTTAAAGCCTCATCAACCAATGGTTTGTATTCA
Source organism: uncultured Pelagibacteraceae bacterium (assembly GCA_902603905.1). GTDB lineage: Bacteria > Pseudomonadota > Alphaproteobacteria > Pelagibacterales > Pelagibacteraceae > Pelagibacter. Next base: position 117,361 of record CACKWM010000001.1, read on the forward strand.
ACTGTTTTTCCTGGTTCAAATCCACAAGAGGCAGTAATTAATATCTTTGCCTTACTGTCATCTATTCGACTTGCTAATTCATTCGAAGCAAATCCGCCAAAAACGACTGAATGAATAGCTCCAATTCTTCCACATGCGAGCATCGCAACTACCGCTTCAGGAATCATTGGCATATAAATTATTGCTCTGTCTCCTTTTTTAATACCTTGATTTGTTAAAGCTCCTGCAAATTTTGAAACTTTTTCTCTTAATTCTTTATAAGTAAATTGTTTTTTATTTCCTGTAGTTGGACTGTCATAGATTAGGCAAGTTTTATCACCTCTACCTCTATCTATGTGTATATCCAAAGCATTATAACATGTGTTTGTTATTCCATCTTCAAACCATTTATAGAAAGGTGGGTTTGATTTGTTTAAAATTTTTTTAGGTTTTTTAAACCAAAAGATATCATTAGCGATCTCTCTCCAAAAATTCTCAGGTTCTTTAATTGAATTTTGATAAATTTGTTTAAAATTATTATTCATTTAACTTGATTCTAATATTATTAATTATTTAAGATATGAGTTGTATTTAATTTTAAAAAACAAGTAAAATCAATATAAAATAGAGCTAAAAAATTTCCAATTTATTATAGTGATAGTTTATACAAGTAACATCTAAACTATTAAAAAACCGAATTTTTTATGAAAAATCTTAAACTTTTCACTTTATCTGCTGTAGTTTTGTTTTTTTTATCTAACACTGCAAATGCAAATTCAGCTTTATTATCTTCTGATGATTTAGTAGGAGCTTCATTTTGGATAACTTCTATGGGAATGTTAGCTGCTGCATTATTTTTTTTCTTCGAAAGAGGATCGGTTGTTCATAACTGGAGAACAATTTTAACAGTAGCTGGTATAATCACTGGTGTTTCATTTGTTAATTATGTTTACATAAGAAATGTATGGGCAGTCACAGGAGATTTGCCAATATTATATAGATATATTGACTGGTTTATAACTGTACCGTTGCAAGTGACTCAGTTTTACTTAATTTTGTCTACAGTTCGAAAGGTTCCTAAAAAACTTTTTTGGAAACTGTTAATAGGAAGTTTTACAATGCTGCTTGGAGGATATTTAGGAGAATTAAGGTATATTCCTGCTGTGGCTGGCTTTGTTATTGCTATAGCTGGATGGATTTACATATTATACGAAATATACTCTGGAGATGCTGGATTAGCAGCAGCAAAAAGTGGAAACAAACCAATGGTTACTGCTTATAATTCAATGAAGAAAATTGTTGCAGTTGGTTGGGCAGTTTATCCATTAGGATATATATTTGCTTTTTTTTCTGGAGCTGTGGATCTCAACTCATTAAATATAATTTACAATATTGCAGATTTTGTTAACAAGATAGCATTTGTTCTAGTAATTTGGGTTGCTGCAATGCAAAATACTACACAAAGGTATAGATAATTTTTTATATTTTAAAATTTAGCAAGTATTAATTTACTTGCCCTGTTTTTTTTTGTACCTATATAAATCCAATGGCTAAAATCACTTATATTGAACATTCAGGCAAGTCTCATACAATTGAAGTTCAAAATGGTTTGACTGTTATGGAAGGAGCTATACAAAATAATATTCCAGGAATTGACGCTGATTGCGGAGGATCAATGGCTTGTGCTACTTGCCATGTTTATGTCAAAGAAGAATGGTTTAATAAATTACCAAAAAAAGAAGATGGAGAAGAGGATATGCTAGATATGGCACATGAACCAAATAAATTTAGTAGATTAAGTTGTCAATTAACTGTATCTGATGAGCTAGAAGGCATTATTGTAAATCTTCCAGAGAAGCAAGCTTAATGATTGATACAGATGTTTTGGTTGTGGGTGCGGGTCCAGTAGGACTTTTTTGTGTTCATCAACTTGGCATTATTGGTTTAAAATGTGAAGTTGTTGATAACTTAGACAAAATTGGAGGTCAGTGCATTGAACTTTACCCCGACAAACCCATTTATGATATTCCAGCAATATCTGAATGTACTGGAGAAGAATTAACAAATAATTTAATTAAACAAATAAAACCTTTCAAAACTAATTTTCATTTAAACGATAGAGTTGAAGAAATAAGTAAAAAAAATAAAAACTGGTTAATTAAAACTATTAAAGGAAAAGAGTTTAAAGCATCAAGTATTATCATTGCTGGCGGAGTAGGTTCTTTTGAGCCAAGAAAATTTTCAGTAAAAGAATGTGAAAAATTTGAAGGAAAAGAAGTTTTTTATTCAGTTAAAGATAAAACAATTTTTAAGGATAAAACTGTTTCAATATTTGGAGGAGGAGACTCAGCATTAGATTGGGCAATCGAACTTTCAAATAATTCAAATGTTAAACTAATACATAGACGAGATGAGTTTAGAGGAGCAGAATCAAGCGTAAATAAAGTTAAACAATTGGAAAAAGAAGGCAAAGTTGAAATATTAACTAAATACCAATTAAGTTCTATAGAGGGAAAAAATAAAATTGAAAGCATAGATATTAAACACGATGACGGAAATATTAAAAAAATTAAAACAAACTATGTCTTGGGTTTTTTTGGATTAATCATGCAATTAGGCCCAATTCTTAATTGGGGATTAAATTTAGACAAAAAACACATACCAGTTAACACAGAAAGTTTTGAAACAAATCAAAAAGGAATATTTGCTATTGGAGATATTTGCACTTATCCAGGAAAAGTAAAATTAATTTTATCCGGTTTTCATGAAGGAGCTTTAGCCGCAAGAGGTTGTTTTAAATATGCAAGGCCAGATGAAAAATTAAGATTTGAATTTTCAACAACCTCAAAAAACATTCAGGAAAGACTAGGTGTTAAAAAGTGATAGAACTTTTAACAGCGGATACCCCAAATGGCAAAAAAGTTTCAATTATGCTTGAAGAAATTGGTTTTGAATACAAAGTTAAAAAAATAAATATTAATCCTGGAGGAGAATTTTCAAAAGGTGAACAGTTTAATCCTGAATTTAGAAAAATTAGTCCTTTTAGTAAAATTCCTGTAATTATTGATCATGAAAATAATAAAGAAACAGTTTTTGAATCTGGAGCTATACTTATGTATCTTGGAGAAAAAAGTAATAAATTTTATGAACAAAAAGATAGAACAAAAATCAACCAATGGTTAATGGCTCAGATGGCTTATGTTGGTCCAATGCTAGGACAACACCATCAATTTCATTTTTATAATTCTGGAAAGGATAAATGGGGCGAGGAAAGATATTTTAAAATAACAAAAACTATATATGGCGATTTAGATGAAAGATTAGCTCAATCAAAATATCTTGCTGGAGAAAATTACTCAATTGCGGATATTGCAACCTTTCCTTGGATTGCAAGACACGATTGGCATGATATTGGTCTAAAAAATTTTAAAAGTTTAACGAGGTGGTATTTAGAAATTGCCAATAGGAAAGCAGTAATTAAAGGTTATGATCTTTTAAAAAATGGATCTAAAATACCAAATTCTTAGTTGTCGGCGTATACTTTTTCTTCTTTTTCATGTTTTTCTTGAGCTGCAATACAAAGTTCAGCAACAGGTCTAGCTATTAATCTTTTGAGTCCTATAGGTTCACCAGTTTCTGCACAAAATCCATATGTGCCATCTTTAATTCTTTTTAAAGCTTGATCTATTTTTGAAATAAGTTTGATTTGTCTATTAATAGCTTTCATTTCAACTGTTTTATCAGTGTATGAACTTGCTTGATCAACAATATCAGCTGATACGCTGTTATCATCCAAAGAACCATTATAAAGTGCTTCATTGTTAGTTTTAATTATTTCACTTTTCCATTCATTAAGTTTTTTTTTGAAATAAACCTTGTGTTTTTCACACATGTATTTTTCAGTTAACTTAGGCTCATATTTTTTAGAGATTTTTACCATATGTCTATTTTTAATTCGACGGAGTATATTCACCAATTAATTGGTGTCAATATTGCTTTAATTGTATAAATTTAGATAAATGACCTTTAATAAAAGAAATACAAATAGTTTATTTTATATTTTTATTACAACTCATTTAATTGTGTGGACTTTAGTTCCAACAATTACAAACAATAATTTGCCACTTGATACTATAGAAGCTTTAGCGTGGGGCAGCAATTTAGATTGGGGCTTTGAAAAGCACCCTCCTGCAAGTGCATTTTTTGTAGAAGTTTTTTATCAAATATTTGGAAGCAATGACTGGGCATATTATTTATTAAGTCAAATTTTTGTTGTTATATCTTTTTTTGTAGTTTGGAAATTTTCAGAAGAATTTTTTACCAATAAGACTTACAGTTTATTGTCTGTGCTATTGTTGGAAGGGATTTATTTTTATAATTTTACCAGTCCAGAATTTAATGTGAATGTTTGTCAACTCCCCTTTTGGACATTGTCAGTTTTATTTGCCTGGAAAGGGTTTAAAAGTAATAAAAATATTGATTGGTTGTTATTTGGTTTATTTGCAGGTCTAGGCGTTTTATCAAAATATTTATTTATCTATTTACTTATAGCTATGGATGTATTTTTTTCTTATATGATTATAAAAAAAAAATTTAGATTAAAAAGTCTTATTTCTTTAATACCTTTTTTTCTAATAATATTACCACACTTAATTTGGCTTACAGAAAATGATTATATTGCAATTTCTTATGGACTTCATAGAACAGGCGCAGAAAATCAATATTTTATAGATCATTTAACTTACCCAATAACATTTTTAGGAAAGCAAATAGGCATACTCATACCCTTTTTTATTATGGGTTTATTTGCTATTTCAAATTTTAAATTAAAACTTAATTTTAAAGATCAAAAATTATTATTTTTGTTAACCATCAATATTGTTCCAGTTTTATTAATGTTTTTAACTTCTATGGTTATGGGTGTTAAAATTAGAACAATGTGGATGACACCTTTTTATTTATTTTTTGGAGTTTTGTTGATTTATATTTTTCAACATCAAATAAAATTAAATAAGTTGAAAAGATTTGTTTTGACTTTTTTAATCTTATTTATTTTTTCACCATTTGCTTATGCTTATGTTTCAATTACCCAAACAGATAAGAGAACCGACTACAAAGGAAAAGAAATTGCAAAAGGATTGCATAAATTTTTGGAGAATAATAATATTAGTTCAATTTTTTATGTTAGTGGAAATGAGTGGATAGCTGGAAATTTATGCTATCATCTAAAACCCAGACCAAAATGTATTATCCATTACGGAAAAGAAGATATCGAGGTAGTTGCAGGTGAAGCTATATTAGTATTTAAATCTCATGAATTAGAAAGTCTTAAGTGAAAAAAATAAAAAATATATTTATTTAAAAAATTAGTGAAAAATTTAGTTGCAATTATTGTAGGTGGAACAGGTCAATTCGGTATTATAACAAGTGAATTCTTATTAAAAAAAAATTATAAAGTAATAGTCACAACCAGATCAATAAACAAAAAAAGAAAATTGTTTAAAAAACACAGAAATTTAAAGCTAAATAGACTTAATATTTATAATAAAAAAAAAATTAACAAACTTTTATACAAGTATAAACCTAGTTTAATTTTTTATTATGCAGGACAAAGCTCACCAACAAAATCTTTTTTATACAAAAAAGAAACTCTTAGAAGTAATTTTTTAGGTTGTAAAAATTTTTTAGATGTAATTTTAAAAAATAAATATAATTGTAAATTTGTTAATGCCTCATCTTGCGAAATGTATGGAAAAATAAATAGTAAAATTAACGTTGATTCAATTAAAAAACCTGTCAGTCCATATGGATTATCAAAATTAAAATCTTTTGAGATCACAAAAAAATATCGAAAACTACACAACATAAAGACATATAATGCTGTTATTTTTAATACTGAATCATTTTTTAGAAATAAGTCATATTTAATACCCAAAATTTGCCTTGCAGCTATCAAAGCAAAAAAATACAATTTAAAAACTGAATTTGGAAATTTGAAAATTTCTAGAGAATGGAATTGGTGCCCAGAACAAGTAAAATATCTTTTTAATTTTGTAAAAAAAAAACCTCAAGATTTCATTCTGTCTAATGGAAAAAATTATACAGGAATGCAAATGTTAAAATTTGCTTTTAAGTATTTTAATCTTAATTACAAACATTATATTTTAGTCAATAAAGAAAAATTTTTTAGAAAAAGAGATATATTGCAGAAAAAATCTGACTGGAAATCATGTTTGATAAGAAATAAAATTAATAGAAAAGTTTTAATTTATGGGAATAAATTGATTACCAAACTTATCAAACATTATTTAAAGAAAAGTTTTTAATAAAATGAAAAAAATTAAAATATTAATACCTATTTATAATGATTGGAAATCAGTTTTTAAGCTTTTGGAAAATATTAATTCAGAAGTTTCTATTCTAGGTAATGAATTTTCAGTAATAATTATTAATGATGCGTCCAATGAAAAGAGACCTGAATTTTCTTTTAAGGTAGATAATATTAGATCAATTAAAGTTATTAATATGAAAAAAAATAGAGGACACGCAAGATGTAATGCTTCCGGATTAAAATATATAATTGATAATGAAGAGTTTGATTATGTTATTCCTATGGATGGCGATGGAGAAGATAGACCTGAAGAAATTAAAGAGTTTGTTGATAATTTAAATTATTCGCCAAATATACCTACCGTTGGAGAAAGAACCAAAAGATCAGAAGGATTATTTTTTAAATTATGTTATCTGACTCATAAAATAATAACGATAGTATTTACTGGACAATCTATAAAGTTTGGAAATTATACTTTACTTCCAAAATCTATTGTCGAAAAAATGGTTAATGAAAAAGCCACATGGAGTAGTTTTTCAGGCTCACTTGCTAAAGTTGCAAAAGATAGGGCAATAATTCCATCTGAAAGAGGAACTAGGTATTTTGGCCCTTCTAAAATGAGTTTTAAAAATCTAATCACACACTCACTTTCTATTATTAGCGTTTTTAAAAAGAATGTTCTAATTAGATCTATATTATTTTTGTTAGTCTATATGTTTTTAATTCATCAAAATATTACAGTTATTATGTTAATACCAATCATATTAGTTTTGACATTAATAACTTCAGTATTTGTAGTGTCTGGAAGAGAAAATTTAGACGAACTGAATAATTCTTTAGAAAATGTTAATAGTATAGAAAACCTTAAATAGCTTTTATTGTTGGTAGACAATAGAAGTCAGCTGTATCTATTTTTGAGTAATGCTGTCTTTTTGAGTTCCATCTTTTGTAAATTCCAACACTAGCAAGGCTTAAAGTTGATCTTCCATATCTGTAATTAGTTTTATCTATACATTTCATTAGTCTATTTATCTTTTCATCTCTTTCAGAAGAAAATAAATTTTTATTATTAATGGACTCTGATAAGTGAGACAGCATCACCCCTGCTTTTTGATAACGATAACCATTTTTAAAAATACTTTCTAAACCATTTAGAGCCGCCTTCACTATTTCAATGCTATTATTTGTAGCTATTGGCAAATCAATTGTTTTTGAGTTTGAATAAAAACCATAGCGACCTTGAAAAGGACTTGTTCTAATAAAAACAGTTATCGATTTTGTAAATAAAGACTCTGATCTAATTTTTTCTGAAGAATTTAAAGAGTAACCCGCGATTGCTTCTCTTAATTCTTGAAAATTTTCTATTTTTTGTCCAAATGAACGTGATACAACACAGCTTTTTCTCTTAGAGCTTTTTGTTTCTAAGTTGATACAAGTAATACCTCTAAGTTCCATTGCTGTTCTTGAACTTAAAACATTAGAGCTTTTTTTAATCCATGTATTAGATTTATTTTTTAACTGTTTAGCATTGTAGATTCCATTTTGATGATAGAACTTTGTTAGTTGTTTGCCGACTCCCCACACATCATTAATTTCTACTTTTTCTAGTATTGGATCAATATTTTTAATTCCTATTAAGCTAACAACACCAGATTGTTTTTTTTTAGCGATATGATTTGCAACTTTGCTTAAAGTTTTAGTTTTGGCGATTCCGATACTTGTTGGTATTCCTGTCCATTTTAAAACCACAGTTCTAATTTCATTACCCACATTTTCAATTTCATCATCAGAAAAATTTGATAAATCTAAAAAAGCTTCATCAATTGAATAAATTTCTATATCTGAATTAAAACGCTTGAGAGTCCTCATTACTCTTCTTGATATATCGCCATACAAAGAATAATTTGATGAAAAAACTTGAACATTGTTTTTAATAATTATATCTTTTTCTTTAAAATAAGGCTCACCCATTTTAATTCCCAAAGCTTTTGCTTCATTAGATCTTGAAATAATACAGCCATCATTATTGGATAGAACCACAACAGGTTTTTTTCTAATTTTAGGGTTGAATAATCTTTCACAAGATACGTAAAAAGAGTTACAATCTATTAAAGCTATTTTTTTAGTATATTGAGTGGATGACATAAGTTACAACTCCCCAAATAAATATATTTTCTTCTTCATTAATTAAAATTCGGTCCTCAAATTTCTTAGATCCAGATGTTAAAAATTTTTTACCTTTTTCTTTAACAAAATTTTTAACAACCAATTCATCATGAACATTTGCAATTACTGTTGAAAAATTTTTAGGATTTAAACTTTTATCTACAACCAACAAATCGCCGTCATTAATTCCAATATCAATCATTGATTTTCCTTGAACTCTAATAATAAAAGTTGCTGGAACATTTTTGATTAAGTGAATATTGAGATCTATGTCTTCTTCTATATAATCTGTTGCAGGAGATGGAAAACCAGCGCCTGCTTTATGTAAGTAAAATGGTACCGTTAGTTTCATGTTCTTGTTTTGTTCTATAACATATTTTAGATACAGTCAATCAGGTTGTATTTTGAGTCTGCAAGTGAATCAAAAGTGAATCAAAACATGAACATTGAAAAAAGGCTTTATCAGTATTGTGGATAACTATTACCAGATGAGAAAAATCATGTTATGAAATTTAGATAAAACTAATGAAAAAATTAACTTGTCATTGTGGTGGAGTAGAGGCAGAAGTAAAAATACCAGAAAATGGATTTGAAAAGTTAATGCGATGCAATTGTTCTATATGCAAAAGAAAAGGATATGTTATTGGTGTAATTGGCTCAAATGATTTTAAGCTAATTAAAGGAGAAAATCTTTTAACGCTTTATCAATTTTATACAAAAACAGCTAAACATTATTTTTGTAAAGTTTGTGGAATTAATACTCACAACAGACCGAGAATTAATCCAAAAATATATGGAATTAATGTAGCTTGCGTTGAAGGAATAAATCCTTACGAATTAAAAAATGTTGGAATAAACGATGGTGAAAACCATCCACTAGATCAAAAAAAATAATTTATTTAAATGCTATAATGATTAGAACAATTATTATTTTATTTTTGATAACATTTTTTTCGAAAAATGTATTTGCCGTTTCTTTATCACAGGCACTTTTACAAGCTTATAAGAATAATCCAGAATTAAATGCAGAAAGAGAAAACATTGAAGTTTCTAAACAAGATTTAAAAATTTCAAAAAGTGAATTTTTGCCATCAGTAACTATATCGGGATCTAAGAGCCAAGAAGATACAGATAAACTTACTAATCAATCAGGAGGTGATGCAACGATTACTGATGTAAATCCAAAAACTACATCAATTACCATTGAGCAAAAATTATTTCAAGGATTTGGCGGTGTTGCTGATTTAGAAAAAAATAAAATTGGTTTAGTTTTAGCAGAAGCAAAACTTCTAAAAACAGAACAAACAATATTACTTAAAGCAATTGAAGCGTATACAGGATTAATATTAGCAAAAGAAAAACTTGAAATTAATAGGCGAAATGTAAATTTATTAGAAAGACAAGTTGAAACTGATCAGTTAAGATTGGAGAGTGGAAAAATTACTGTAGCAGATTTAGCTCAGTCAGAATCTTCTTTAGCAGGCGCTCAAGCAAAGTTTATAAAAGCTAAAAATGAAGAAGTGACAGCTAAATTAACTTATGAAAAAGTAATAGGACCAATTACAGATACAAACGCTTTAAATAAAAATTTAAATATAAATTTTGAAATTCCAAACAGTTTAAATAAAGCTATTGAAATTTCAAAAAAAAAAAATCCTGATTTAATTATTGCAAAGCTGGAATATGAGCAATCTGAAAAAGATGTTAAAATTGCAAAATCAGATTTATCACCTTCTGCAACATTGTCATTAGAATCATCAAAAACAGAAGATTTGAGTTCTACTTATGATGAGCGCGATAAAGAAATAATTACAGCAACTATTTCATGGCCAATTTTTCAAGGTGGAAAAAATTCAGCCTCACTAAAAAGAAGCAAAAATTTAAAAAATAGAAAAAAACTACTTTTTGATAATGCTCTTAAAACTAATGACACAGATGTTGCCAGCGCCTGGTCAAATTTAAAATCTTCAAAAAGTTTATTAGACTCGGTTAGATCGCAAGTTAAAGCAGCGGAAATTGCAAACGAAGGTATAACCGTGGAATATGAAAGTGGACTTGGAAGATCTACGCTTGATGTTATTCAGTCTAATTCTATTTTGCTAAATTCTGAAATTGATCTAGCCAACTTTGAAAGAAATTATTTTTTAGCTCAGTTTAAGCTTTTACAAACACTAGGTTTATTAAATAATAGTTATCTAGAATTGCAGTAATAATAGGGATTTTTTAATCAAAATTAATAACTATTGCAAAAGAGAACAAAATGTGTACATTTAAACTCATGATTCGAACACTAATTATTATAAGAAAAGAGGCAAAAAATGACTAAAAACAACCTAAAAGTAGTTAAATCTAACAAAGAACAAGATTCAGAGAAAAAGGAAAAAAATAAAGCTTTAGACGCAGCAATTAACCAAATCACAGATACCTTTGGAAAAGGATCGGTGATGAAGCTTGGACAGCAAACAGCGATGGATATTGAGTCGATTTCTACAGGCTCGCTGAGTTTAGATTTAGCCCTTGGAATAGGTGGATTACCCAAAGGAAGAGTTATTGAAATTTATGGACCTGAGTCATCAGGAAAAACTACACTTGCTTTACAAGTTGTAGCTGAAGCTCAAAAAGCAGGAGGTATTTGTGGCTTTGTAGATGCAGAGCATGCATTAGATCCGGTTTATGCAAAAAAATTAGGAGTAGATACTGAAGAATTATTAATTTCCCAACCTGATACGGGAGAACAGGCTTTAGAAATAGCTGACACATTAATAAAATCAGGCTCAGTTTCAGTGTTAGTAGTAGACTCAGTTGCAGCATTAACCCCACGAGCTGAAATTGAAGGAGAAATGGGAGATCATCATGTGGGTCTCCAGTCAAGATTAATGAGTCAAGCTTTAAGAAAGCTAACAAGCTCAATTTCACGAACAAATACAATGGTTATTTTCATAAACCAAATCAGAATGAAAATTGGTGTAATGTTTGGGAGCCCTGAAACAACATCAGGTGGAAATGCATTAAAATTTTATTCATCAGTAAGAATGGATATTAGAAGAATTGGAGCAATTAAAGATAAAGAACAGATTATTGGAAATTCTACCAGAGTTAAAGTAGTAAAAAACAAAGTTTCTCCACCATTCAAAGTTGTTGAATTTGATTTAATGTATGGAAAAGGAATAAGTAAAGTTGGAGAATTAATTGATCTAGGTGCTAAGGCCGAGATAGTTGAAAAGTCAGGAGCATGGTATGCCTACAAAGGTGAAAAAATAGGGCAAGGAAGAGAAAATGCTAAAATTTATTTAGAACAAAACCCAAAAGTTGCTGCAGAAATTGAAATGGCAATAAGAGAAAAAGCTGGAGTTATTTCTAAAAAAATAGAAGGCAATCCTTTAGATAAAGAGAAAGAAAAAGTTGATCCAAAAGAAGAAGTTCCAACAAAAAAGAATTAGTTAAAAGTCATTTTTAGTTAATAAAAGGCGCTTATTTTAAGCGCCTTTTTTCCCGTATAGTTGTATAGACATCAAATAAAAAAGCTGTATTTTAAAAATATGGCTGGCAAATCATTAAATCAAATAAGAAATGGATTTTTAAAATATTTTGAGAAAAATGGACATAGAATAGTTGAATCTAGTAATTTGGTTCCAGATAATGATCCTACTTTAATGTTTGCCAATTCTGGAATGGTTCAGTTCAAAAATGTTTTTACAGGTCTGGAAAAAAGAGATTATAAAACAGCAACCACTTCTCAAAAATGTGTAAGAGCAGGTGGTAAACATAACGATTTAGAAAATGTAGGTTATACGCCAAGGCATCATACATTTTTTGAGATGTTGGGTAATTTTTCATTTGGCGATTATTTCAAAGAAAGAGCAATTGAATTAGCTTGGAACTTAATAACTAAAGATTTTGGATTAGATAAAAACAAGCTTTATTTCACAGTTTTTCATGAAGATGACGAAGCGTTTAACCTATGGAAAAAAATTTCAGGTTTAGGAAATGATAGAATTATTAGAATTAAAACTTCAGATAATTTTTGGTCAATGGGAGAAACTGGACCGTGTGGTCCTTGTTCAGAGGTTTTTTTTGATCATGGTGATCATCTAAAAGGGGGCTTACCAGGAACAAAAGATCAAGATGGAGATAGATATATTGAGATTTGGAATCTTGTATTTATGCAATTTGAACAAATTTCAAAAGATAAAAGAATTGATTTACCAAAACCATCTGTAGATACTGGAATGGGATTAGAAAGAATAGCTGCTTTGCTTCAAGGCACTCATGACAATTATGAAACTGATCATTTTAAAAAAATCATAAGTTCAATTTCAGACTCAGTAAAAAAAAAGCCTGATACAAAAAATATTTCAAGTTTTAGAGTAATAGCAGATCATTTAAGAGCAAGCTCATTTTTAATTGCTGAAGGAGTTTTACCTTCAAACGAAGGCAGAGGTTATGTTTTAAGAAGAATTATGAGAAGAGGAATGAGACATTCTCATTTATTAGGCGCAAAAGATCCTATCTTTTTTAATATTTTTAAAACTTTAATGGAAGAAATGAAAGGAAACTACTCTGAACTTGAAAGAGCCCAATCTTTAATAAAGGAAACTTTGAAAATGGAAGAAGAAAAATTTTTGGTTCTTCTTGATAGAGGTATTAAAATTTTAAATGATGAAGTTTCCAAAATAAAGAAAACTTTACCTGGAGAAGTAGCATTTAAATTATACGACACATATGGGTTTCCACTAGATCTTACTGAGGACATTTTAAAAAATAAGTCATTAAATATAGATCATGAAAAATTTAAATCTTTAATGAAAGAAAGTAGAGAACTTGCAAAGAAAAACTGGAAAGGTTCAGGTGATAGTTCTGTTGATGAAATTTGGTTTGGCATAAAAGACAAGTTAGGGCCAACAGAATTTTTAGGTTATGAAACAAATCAAGCTGAAGGAGTCATATTGTCATTATTAAAAAATAATAAAGAAGTTGAAAGTTTAAAATCTGGAGATGAAGGCATGTTAATTACAAACCAAACACCATTTTATGGGGAGTCAGGAGGCCAAGTAGGTGACACAGGACATATTATTTCTGGAGAATTTAAATTTACAGTAACAGATGTTCAAAAGAAATTGGGAGATTTATTTGTTCATTATGGAAAAGTTTTAAGTGGAAATATTCAATTAAAAGATAACGTTGAAATGAAAATAGATGTTGAAAGAAGGCATAATATAAGAGCCTATCATTCAGCTACACATTTACTGCATGAGTCGCTTAGGAGAGTTTTAGGTACTCATGTAATTCAAAAAGGATCATTGGTTGAATCCAACAGATTAAGATTTGATTTTAGTCACATGAAGCCAATTTCTCCTGAAGAAATTGATAAAATTGAAACATTTGTTAATTCAATGATAGATAAAAAAACTGATGTGAAAACAAGAATAATGACACCAAAAGAGGCAGTGGACAATGGAGCGCTAGCTTTATTTGGAGAAAAATATGGAGATGAAGTTAGAGTTTTATCCATGGGCAACGAAACAGACAAATATTTTTCTACAGAGTTATGTGGCGGAACACATGTAAGAAATACAGGAGAAATAGGAAAATTTAAGATTGTTGGTCAATCATCAATTGCTGCTGGCGTTAGAAGAGTTGAAGCATTAAGAGAAAAACAATTACAAGAATTTTTAAGCAAAAAAGAAAAATTATCAGATCTTTCTACTCAAAAAAATGAACAAATAATAAAAAGTTTATCAGAAAAAATTATTAAACTTGGGGGCAAACCTAATTTAAAAAATGAAAATCAACAAAATTTAATAAAAGATTTAACAAAACAATTTGATCAACTTTCAGTTAATTTTATTTTAAGTGATAAATCAAAAAATATTATTAAAGATGAAATTATTAATAAAACAAAAATTAGATTTCAAAAAGTTTTTGATTTACCGCCAAAAGAACTAAGAAAACTTGTAGATACAGGCAAAAAGGAATTAGGAGAAGGTATTATTATAGTTTTTGCAATAAAAGACGAAAAAATTGGTTTAGCTGCAGGGGTTACAAATAAACTTTTAACTAAATATGACGCTGTTAAACTTGTTAAAACTGGTTCTGAAATTATAGGAGGTAAAGGTGGTGGTGGTAGGCCTGATTTTGCTCAGGCAGGAGGTGTTGAAGTAAATAAAATTGATGAAGCTTTTGAAAAACTAAAATCTTTAATTTAGCTTTTTACTTAAATTATTTGTCAATAAGTCTAAAAATTCATTGGTGTTTAGGTATTTTGTAGAGGGACCTATAAGAACAGCTAAATCTTTAGTCATTGATCCATTTTCAACCGTTTCAATACAAACCTTTTCTAGAGTTTTTACAAACTTTTTTAAATCTTCGTTGCCGTCTAATTTTCCTCTATGATACAGACCTCTCGCCCATGCAAAAATAGAAGCTATGGGGTTTGTTGAGGTTTCTTTACCTTGTTGATGTAATCTATAGTGTCTTGTAACTGTACCATGCGCAGCTTCAGATTCTATTGTTTTACCGTCAGGTGACATCAACATACTTGTCATAAGACCTAAAGAACCAAATCCTTGAGCTACCGTATCCGATTGTACATCTCCATCATAGTTTTTGCATGCCCAAATATAATTTCCATTCCATTTCATTGCACATGCTACCATATCATCGATAAGCCTATGCTCGTAAGTTATTTTTCTTTCTTTAAATTTTTCTTTGAATTCTTTTTCATAAACTTCTTGAAATAAATCTTTAAATCTACCATCATATTTTTTCAAAATTGTATTTTTAGTAGAAAGATATACAGGCCACTTTCTATTAAGACCATAATTCATGCATGCTCGTGCAAAATCTATTATAGATTTATCTAAGTTGTACATAGATAACGCAATACCAGGTCCTGGAAAATTAAAAACTTCAAATTCCTTTTTCTCTTTTCCATCTTCAGAGGTCCATTTTATTTCTAATTTACCTTTGCCTGGAACATGAAAATCTGTTGCTCTATATTGATCACCAAACGCATGTCTTCCTATACAAATGGGATTAGTCCAACTCGGAACTAATTTTGGAATATTCTTACATATTATTGGTTCCCTAAAAACAGTTCCTCCAATTATATTTCGAATTGTTCCATTTGGCGATCTCCACATTTTTTTAAGATTAAACTCTTTAACCCTTACCTCGTCAGGAGTTATTGTTGCACATTTAATTCCAACGCCATTTTTTTTAATTGCTTTAGCACAATCAATTGTTATTTGATCATTTGAGTTATCTCGACTCTTTATCCCAAGATCATAATATTCAATTCCTAAATCAATGTATGGCAAAATCAGTTTATCTTTAATAAATTTCCATATAACTCTTGTCATTTCATCACCATCAAGCTCGACAATCGGATTTTTTACCTTAATTTTACTCATAATTTAGATGTATCTTAATAGTTGAATTTGATTATCTTATATACATATTACATTAAAATTATCAAATTAACATTATGACCGATATCATTTTTCCAAAAATTCATACAGAGGGATACAAATTTTTGGCCATTGCTATCCTAATAACAATTTTTTTATATTTTTTTAGTGGCTTTTTAGGATTGGTAAGTTTGGTTTTAACAATATGGGTATACTATTTTTTTAGAGATCCAGAAAGAGTATCAATTAATGATGATAATTACTTAGTTAGTCCAGCAGATGGATCAGTAGTTCAAGTTCAAGAAACGAACGGACCGAAGGAATTAAATTTAGAAAGCAAAAAATTTACTAAAGTCAGTATATTTATGAACGTATTTGATTGCCATGTAAATAGAATTCCATGTGACGGAAAAATTTCTGAAATAATATATAAACCTGGAAAATTTTTAAACGCATCACTAGACAAAGCAAGCGAAGATAATGAACGTAATTATTACAAGATTACTAATAACAAAGGACAAGATATTATTGTAGTACAAATTGCAGGTTTAATAGCTAGAAGAATAGTTTGTGAAACATCAAAAGATCAAGATTTAAAACAAGGTGATAGAATTGGTATGATTAGATTTGGAAGTAGAGTAGATGTGTATTTTGAAAACTATACTTCTCTAGTTAAAATAAATCAAAAAACTGTAGCAGGCGAAACACTATTAGCTAAAATATAAATTATGGAACAACCGAAAAATAATTTTAAAATTGTATCTGATAAAAAAGCAAGAATGATTTTGCCAAATGCACTTACTTTAATTGGAGTTTGCATTGGACTTAGTTCAATTAAATTTGCTCTGGATTCAAAATTTGAACTTTCTGTAATTGCAATTATTTTTGCCGCGTTGTTTGATGCTTTAGATGGAAGAGTAGCAAGATTGATAAAAGGAACATCAAAAGTTGGAAAAGAACTAGATTCTTTGACAGACGTAATAAGTTTTGGTGTTGCACCAGCCTTTATAATGTATTTTTGGAATTTAAATAATTTAGGAAAATTTGGATGGTTGTTATGTTTAATTTATGTTGTTTGTGTTGCGCTAAGGTTAGCAAGATTTAACATAAATTCAAATGCGGAACCTTCTTGGAGAGATAATTTTTTTGAAGGAGTGCCATCTCCTGCGGGAGGAATTTTGGTATTAATGCCACTAATGTTTAGTTTAAGTGGACTAAATATATTTAATGTTAATTATAATTTTATCGTTCCAACTTTTTTTATAATAACTTCATTTTTATTAATTAGTAAATTTCCAACTTATTCATTAAAAAAAATTATTATACCTCGTGCTATGACAATATTTTTGTTATTTGGTATAGTTTTATTTTTTGGCTTGCTATTGTTCTATACATTTAAGATTCTTTCATTAAGCGGTTTAGTTTATTTGATTTTAATTCCAATAAGTTTTTTTCATTATAAAAAAATTAAAAAACAAAATACTACTGATGCCAGTAAAGATGAAAACGATGATCTCGAAGACATATTATAAATGCAAAAAATCTTAGGAACTTTAATTTTGTGTTTGTTGTACTGCAGCACAAATTTTGCATCAGAAATAAAACCTTTTAACAAAAGCGGCTTTATATTTAATGATGGTGGAAAAATTAAATATATAGAAGGTTATAAAATAACTAATCCAGAAAATATTATTTTAGTTATTTATAACCATGGATTAGTTGCAGTAAAACAAAAGTGGTGTAATTGGCCAAGTAATGTTCGTCAAATATCCAAACTATCAGGTCAAAAAATTAATGGTAAAGAAATTAAAGTTTTTATGAATTGCGAACATACTCGAGTAGGAGGAAAGCTTTGCAATAAAGATCAATTTATAGATTTACACAAGTTTTCAGAAGATAAAGCATTATGTAAAAATGTTGTTTATTTTAATAGAAAGCAAGCAACTGTAAATTTAGTAAAGAAATTTATTAAAGAAGGAGTAAAACCGAAAAATATATTTACAACCGGAGCATCATGGGGAGGCTGGAATGCTTTAAGAATAGCTGCTTTTAATAGTGAATTAATTAATTCATCGGTTGCAATAAATCCTGCGTGTTGTGATCTTAAAATAAATCAAAAAGAAGGAAGCGTGCAAGCCAAAGAATTTAAATGGTTTACTTACCAATTAAAGTCAACAAAAAAAATTAATGCTCTAGTTCTTTCAAGTTATGCTGATAGATTTGAAACACCAGAATCAATTGGTTTTTTAAAAAATATTAAAGGTGTTGAATTTATTAAGCTTCCAGAACTTGATAAAGAAAAGAAAGAAATAAAAATTGAAGGACTTGTATGTAGGTGGGATTCTCAAGGACAAAACAATAAGAAAATAATAGATGGTCATTTAATTTTTAATTCATTGTGCTTTAACCCTTATGTTGATGTAATTAAAAATTATATAGCCAGCAGAATATAAAATTTAATATTAATAATACAAAAAAATTTTACTAATTTATTTTTTTAATTTCTTTAAAAATTAAATTATTTATCATTTTAGAACCTTTGAGCGAAGGGTGATCGTCGTCAGCATAAAAAATATCCTTGTCATCATGTGTAATACACCTGTCTTTAATTAAAGTGTCACAAAATAATTTATGTGGATAAACTCTATAAACATTGTCACCTTTTATAGAATCTAACAATTTGAAGCTAGAATTTGTTCTATCTTTGTAAACTCGATATGATGTGGTTATAAAATTTTTTACCTCGAGATGAGATTTTATATTGCTTAAATTATTCTTTGACATTGAATTAAATAATTTATATGGAACATGCCACCCTACTTCAGGTATTGGATAAACTAAAATAATTTTATGACCATTATCAATTAGTTTTTGAACAGTAAAACGATAATTATCAAAAATTGCTGATTGTCTCTCTTCTTTTGTATCTAAAGAATTATCTTTGTTTTGGAGAAAATCAAACATTTCTCCTTCATATGCACCTTCTAAATTATTAAATCTGTCCTCTTCTAAAACTAAAGGCAATCTACCGAGCAAGACTACTATTGAAGAATCAAATTCATTTATAAATTCCAATCTTTGATTTTGCATTTTTTCATCACACTTAATTTCACTTCTGAGTTTATTTTTTTTAACACGATTTAAATTTAATATAAAATTACAACCTTTTTTTAGCGAAGTTACAAAACCGTAATTGTTTTCAATTGCTTTCTTTTTTAATTCATTACTTATACTTCCTGAATGACTATCACCCACTAAAATTATGTTATTATTATGTTTTTTATTAAATATACATCCTCGTATTCTGTCATAACATAAATTTCCTTTTTCATCTTTTAAAACATTCCATTCCATTTGAACCTTAATATTTTTTTTAATTATTTCTGGAATTCTTTTTTGAACACCATTTGTTTTTATTACAAATAAAGAGAATGTTGTAATTATTAAAATCGCTGCAATTATAAAAGAAATTAAAAATTTAAAAGATTTGTTTTTGTTTCTTGCTGGTTTTTCAATTAAATAAAAACTAATTATAGATAAAATTAAAGTTAAAACTATCAATTCAAATTTGTCAATTTGTGTCTGCATAGTTTCTTTGATTCTTGCAAATGCAAATATGGGATAATGCCACATATAAAGTGAGTAAGAGACAAGACCAATAGCAACAATTGGTTTAAAAGATAGTATTTGTGTAATCAAATCGTCTTCTTTATTTGTGAACCATATTATTAAGGAAACACCAATAATTGGAGAAATTGTATAAAGCGAGGGGTGAAACATGCTGTCATTGAAAAAAATAATAGAATGAACAATTAGAAATAAACCAATTGCCGGTAATATTTGATTGAGTATTTGATTTTGACTTCTTTTACCTTGATTGATTTCAAAATACGCTAACAATGAGCCAGCAATTAATTCCCAGCCTCTTGTTGGCAAAGCATAAAAATTAAATGACGGATAATTTCTACTACCCCAATCTGCCAAGCCTAAACTTATAAAAAGACCCAGTATTAGTATATGAGGAATATACTTTTTAAAGTATTTAAATGTTATTAAAAAAATTATTGGAAAAATTATATAATATTGTTCTTCAACAGATAATGACCAAGTATGAAGAAAGGGTTTTAATAATCCATCTTCTGAATTGTATTCAAGACCTGAAAAATGAAAGTAAAAATTAGAACTAAACCCTAAAGAATATAAAATTGATTTAGAAAAGTCTATAAAGCTACCAGGAAGTAAATATTTCCAAGCAAAAAAAAGTGATGTTAGCATTACAAATAATAATGCGGGAAGTATTCGTCTTATTCTTCGTTCATAAAAATTTTTAAAAGAAAAATTACCTGTAGAGAGTAATTCTTTTAGAATAATTGAAGTAATAAGATAACCAGAAATAACAAAAAAGATATCAACCCCAATAAAGCCACCTTTAAAAGGTTCATATCCAAATAGTGTTATTTGAGCATGATAAAGTATGACAGCAATAACTGCGAGAGCTCTTAATCCATCAATTTCTGGTCTATAATTTATTTTCATTAAATCGGCAAATAAATCTAATTTTTCAAATAGTTAAGTTCTAAAAGTAGATTTTTATATTTTTTATTTATCTCTTCTATGATGCTTGAATCTAAATCTTTATTAAAATTCCGTTCTATCCCTTTGTTAAAAAAGAAATTCTTATTATCCCGAATTCCCATAATTTTATTTTCAACGAATCCTTCTTTTTCTTCAAGTTGTCTTAGGTGCTTAAAATTTGTTGTTTTAACCACATTTTCAATTTTTTTTTGATCAATATCTAAATTCATAAATTTTTTTAGTTCATTCAGTATGTGTATAAATGTTTTCTTTTGTTCTAATACTAAATCCTCAAATTTTATAAATATAGTATTTATATTTTTTTGGTTTTTCCAACTTAAATAATTAGAAGCCCAATCAAGTATTAATGTGTAACCTTTTGATAAATTTTTATTTTTCATACAAATAAAATTTTTATCATTCATTAAAAAATTAAGGCATTCTTTAATATCTAAATTATAGTGATTTTTTAAAGATAGAATCACATTTCTTGGATCTCTTACAATGTAAATTGAACAAATTGAATAATTTTTATTTATTGTTGGGAAAATTTTATTAATAGTTAAATTTGCTAAATGAGTTTTTAAAAAAATAATTTCTTTATCTATGTTAGATATTTTTTTTTGTATTTTTTCATATTCTTTAATTTCATTTAAGAAATTGTTTGATGATTTTAGGCTAAAAAAATCTCTTGGAAATTCAGCAATATTTTTTAAATAATCTTGTTTAAAAATTCCGTCTTTTGAATAAAAAAAAGCAGAGAGCATTGCTCTTAAAAAGGTATTGCCGCTTTTTGGGTATGAGCTTATCCAAATAATTTTTTTCATACTATTAACAAACAAAACTGTTCTGATTTTACCCTTTTTTTGTAAAATTAACCTTACTTCTAGATTTTAAATTACGCAATAATAAACTTATAATCTTGCTTCAAAAACACAAAAGAACTAAAAATTAGAAAAAAGAAAAATGAAAAAGAATGTAATAGTTTCTTTAGCTGACTCAAATTATTTTGAACTCTTAAATGAACTTGTTAATTCAATTATTAGATTTGAGAAAAGTAAAGAAATAGCAATTTGTATTTTAGATGCTGGTTTAACTGAAAATCAAAAAACAATATTGTCAAAAAAAGTTGAGGAAATTAAACCTGCAGAGTGGGATATAGATGTCCCAGGATCTAAAGTTAAAGGTAAAGAATGGTTAAAGAGTCAAGTATCAAGAGCATTTTTACCTAAATATTTTCCAAATTATGAAAAATATTTGTGGATTGATTGTGACGCATGGGTCAACGATTGGAAATCAGTTGAACTATATTTTAAGGCTTGTGATAAAGGTAAACTTGGCATTACTCAAACTTTAGGTCCAGGTTACAAAATAATGTCAAAAGTGAAATGGCTATTTGGTAAATTAGCGATAATTAAATCTCAGAACTTCAAACATGCGATTAGTTCTAAAATAGAAATAGAAAAAGCAAGAAAGCTAGCTTTTGCTCCACATATTAATATTGGAGTTTTTTCATTAGAACATGATTCACCAGGGTGGAGATCTTGGCAGAAGAATCTTGAACAAACATTAAAATCAGGAAAAATTTTTGGCTCAGAAGGTCTTGCAATGAATATAAGTGTTTATATTGATAATATTGAAACAGAATTTTTACCTTTAAATTGTAACTGGATAGCTAGCAATCTTCTTCCAAAATTTGATGAAAATAAACAAACATTTGTAGAGCCATACCTTCCCAATCACGAAATAGGAATTATGCATCTAGCGGCTGGTATTTGGCAAGAAGATAAGGATATGAGATTGAACAAAGATATTACTATCAAAATATTAACTTTACAGAACAATATTAAATCTAAAAGTTTAAGATTTATCGATTAATTGAAAAAAAATAAAATTTCAAAAAACTGGATTAATAAACAACGGAGAGATATCTATGTTAGACGATCTAAGGTAGATGGATATAGATCGAGGGCTGCCTATAAATTGATAGAAATTGATGAAAAGTTTAAAGTTTTTAAAAATGGAATTTCGGTAATTGATCTTGGTGCGGCCCCTGGAAGTTGGTCTCAATATTTATCAAAAAAAATTAAATATGGCAAAATTGTTTCTATTGACCTAAACAAGATGGAGAAGGTTGACAATGTAGTTCAAATTCTAGGAGACTTTAATGAAGAAACAAATCAAGCCAAAATAAAAAACTTATTTAAATCAAATGTTGATGTTGTTTTGTCAGATATGGCCGTAAATACTACAGGCAATAAAAATATTGATTCAATTTACACTGGCGAATTATGTAAAGGAGCAATGCTTTTCTCTAAAAAAATACTTAAAAAAGATGGAAAATTTATTTCAAAAATTTTTATGGGGTCTACATTTAATGAAATAATCACAGAAACAAAATTAATTTTTAAAGAATTTAAAGTTTTTAAACCAAAATCTAGCAGAAAAGATTCTAAAGAAAGTTTTATTATTTGTAAGAATTTAAGATAGAGTCTTTAATTTTTTAATGAATCATATATAAATGATTATGATTTCCATAAAAGAAGCTCTTACCTTTGATGATGTAACATTAAAACCAAAGTATTCAAATGTACTTCCAACAGAAGTAAACACAGGAACAAAGTTATCTAAAAATTTATTTTTAAAAATACCACTTTTATCATCAGCAATGGATACAGTTACAGAGGCAAAAATGGCTATAGTCATGGCTAAAGCAGGTGGGATAGGAGTTATTCATAGAAATTTAGATATACAAAAACAAATTAATGAAATTAAAAAAGTAAAAGCAAAAAAATTGTTAGTTGGAGCCGCTGTAGGTGCGGGTCCTAAAGAGGTAAAAAGAGCAGATGCTATTTTAAAAGAAAAAGTCGATTTAATTGTAGTTGATACCGCACATGGTCACAGCGAAAGAGTTGCTGAAATAATAAAAAAAATAAAGAAAAAAAAAGCAAACAAAACTACATTATGCGCTGGAAATATTGCTACAGCTGAAGCAGCTAAATTTTTGGTTAAACTTGGCGTAGATATAATTAAAGTTGGTATAGGTCCAGGTTCAATTTGCACAACAAGACTAGTTGCGGGAATCGGCGTTCCTCAACTAAGTGCAATTTTAGAAGTAAAAAAAGGTGTCAAGAACAAAAAAGTTAAAATTATATCTGACGGAGGAATAAAATTTTCAGGAGATATTGTAAAGGCTTTAGCTGCAGGTGCAGATGCAGTAATGATAGGATCATTGTTTGCAGGAACAGTTGAATCGCCTGGAAAGCTAATAAAAAAAAATGGAAAATTTTATAAAAATTTTAGAGGAATGGGATCGATTGGCGCAATGAACAAAGGTTCAGCTGATCGTTATTTCCAAAAAAAACAAAAAGATGTATCGAAATATGTACCAGAAGGAGTAGAAGGTATAATAAAATTTAAAGG
>CACKWM010000002.1 GCA_902603905.1 uncultured Pelagibacteraceae bacterium
TTACCACTTGCAGGCATTGGCATTAGTTTATTTTCTCCAAGAATTCTAGCTACTCTCATTGTTGGCTGTGCACCTTGTCCTAACCAATACTTAATTCTATCTGATTCTAATCCAACTCTTTCTTTTTTTTCTTTGGGTAATAATGGATTAAAAAAACCTAATTTTTCAATAAATCTTCCATCTCTTGCGAAACGACTGTCTGCAACTACAATTTTATAGACAGGTCTTTTTTTGGTTCCTCCCATTGATAGTCTTAATTTTAACATTTATTCTCCTTTTTTATTTAAGTTGATTTAAAAGCTCTGGAGGTATTCCTTTATCAGACATACCCTTCAGATTTCCTTTTGACATCTTCTTCATCATTTCAGACATCATTTTAAATTGCTTTAGCAATTTATTGATAGTGGCCACATCTGTTCCAGAGCCATTAGCAATTCTTTTCTTTCGAGAACCGTCAATAATTTTCGGATTTTCTCTTTCTTTTTTTGTCATAGATAAAATTACAGCTTCATTTTGAGTTACAATTTTTTCATCTATTCCCGCCTGATCCATTTGAGATTTTATTTTTGAAACACCTGGCATAAAAGACATAACTCCTTCTATACCTCCCATTTTTTTCATTTGTCTCAATTGAACTAAGTAATCTTGCATAGAAAAACTTCCTTTTTTTAAATTCTCTTCTGCTTTTTTTATATTTTCTTCGCCTAAATCTTGTGCTGCTTTTTCTACTAAGGAGACAATATCTCCCATTCCAAGAATTCTGTTTGCAATTCTGTCTGGGTGAAAAACTTCAATATTGTCTATTTTTTCTCCTATTCCCAAAAATTTAATTGGCACTTGAGATACAAATTTCATACTAACAGCTGCTCCGCCTCTTGCGTCACCATCAGCTCTAGTTAAAATAATACCTGTTAGATTGACAGTATTTTTAAATTCCTTTGCAACTTCCGCAGCTACTTGTCCTGTTAATGAATCTGCAACTAAAAAAGTTTCTGTAGGATTAATTATACTTTCAATTTGTTTTATTTCACTCATCATTTTCAAATCAATTTGAGTTCTTCCTGCAGTATCAAATAATATAATTTCAGCTCCATTAAGATTTGCTGCACTTACAGCTCTTCTACAAATATCTGCTGGCAGTTGACCCTCAATTATTGGAAGTGTAAGAATATTATTTCGTTCACCGAGTGATTTTAATTGTTCTTGTGCGGCTGGCCTGTATATGTCAAGGCTGACCATCATTATTTTCTTTTTTTTATTAATTTCTAAAAATTTTGCTAATTTTGCTGTAGTTGTTGTTTTTCCTGAACCTTGTAACCCAACTAACATCATTGATACAGGCGGAACTGCATTTATATTGATCTCAGAATTATTTTCGCCTAATAATTTTACAAGCTCATCATAGACAATTTTCACTACCATTTGACCTGGTGAAGTTGAACGTACTATTTCTTGTCCTAGTGCCTTTGGTTTAACATTTGCTATAAATTCTTTAGCAACTGTTAGAGACACATCTGCTTCTAAAAGAGCCTGTCTTATATTTCTCAAGCCTTCATCCACTTGCTTTTCATCAAGTGAAGGCGATTTTTTTAAAGAAGAAAAAATTTCTTCAAATTTATTTGTTAAATTTTCAAACATAATAATTACACACAGCAGTAATCGCACTAGTGGGCGAACCCTCGCTGACTAGTGTCGATCTCTTTGTTTCCAAAGACACCGCAAATTTAATGTTTTTGCGGAAACGCGACCAAACTATAATAGAGGTTCAAAATGTCAATAAATAAGTTAAGTATAAATATATGGAAATTAAAGCTTTTAAAATGGATGGATTGGGTAATGACTTTGTCATTATTGATCAAAGAAATAAAAAAATTGAGCTTAGCAATGATCAAATTTTAAAAATTTGTGATCGAAGTTTTATTGGTTGTGATCAGCTTATTATTATAGAACAATCTCCTTTTAATTTTTTAAAGGAAGAATTTGATCCAGGAATTATTGCAGAAATAAATTATAACCTAGGCGATCATAAGATTAAACCGGATAATATAAAAAACATTTATAATCACCTAACAAGAATATATGCTAAATTAAAATTTTATAATTCAGACGGGAGTAGTTCAGGTGCTTGCGGAAATGGAACCAGATGTGTAGCATATTTATTATCAAAAGAAATAAACAAGAATGAAATCACATTTTGGATTCAGAATAGTTTGGCAGCAAATGAAATTGGAAATCCAATTATACCATCAAAAATACTAGGTAATAATTTAGTTGAAACAATTATTGGTGTACCGCAAACAAATTGGGATGCAATCCCAATAAGTAAACCTTTGGATACTAAAAATTTAGGAATAGAAATTAAGGATAAAAAAAATTTTATAACAAAAGGAGGGATTGGAGTTAATGTAGGTAATCCTCATGTTATATTTTTTGTTGAGGATATTGAAAATTTTGAACTAGAAAAAATTGGTCCTAAAATAGAAAATCATAAATTATTTCCCAATAAATGTAATGTTACACTTGCAAAAAAAGTAACTAATAACCATTATAAAGTTAAGGTTTGGGAAAGAGGAGCTGGATTAACTAAAGCTTGTGGAACAGCAGCTTGCGCAACAGCAGTGGCAGCAAATTTAGAAAAATTGGAAAATACCCGAACTGAAATTGAATTTGATTTAGGAAAATTATTAATTTCAATAGATGAAAATAAAAATATTGCTATGAAAGGACCTGTTTCCGAAATAAAAGAAATAGATATTAAATTTAATGGGAATATTTGAAAAATTTAAATTAGGTTTTAAAAAAAGTGCATCTACTTTTACATCTGGATTAAAAGATATTATTACTAAGAAAGAGATCGACGATAAAACTTTAAGCAAAGTTGAAGATTATTTAATTTACTCAGATGTTGGCGTTGAAGCTGCAGCAGATATAAAAGATATTATTGCACAGGAAAAAATTGATCCAAGAAAAAATATTATGGAAGAAATAAATATTATTTTAAAAAATTACATAGTTTCTCTAATGAAGCCCTTAGAGAATGAGAATTTTTTTAATAATAAAGAAAAATTAAATGCAGTTCTAATTTCTGGAGTGAATGGCGTTGGAAAAACAACTACTATTGGAAAAATGGGTAAAATTTTAAAATCCAATGGAAATAAAGTTATTTTTTCTGCGTGTGACACATTTAGAGCTGCTGCGATTGAACAGTTAGAAAATTGGGCAAATAAAATAGATGTGCAGATTGTTAAATCAGCACAAGGATCTGATCCTGCCTCTGTCGCTTATAAAGCTGTAGAACAAGCAATTCAAAATAATTTTAGCCATGTATTAATTGATACAGCTGGTCGACTACAAAATAAAAAAAATTTAATGGAAGAATATAAAAAAATTGCCAATGTAACAAAAAAAATAGATCCAAGCGCTCCTCATGAAGTTATTTTAATTTTAGACGCAACTTCTGGTCAAAATGTTATTAACCAAGTAGAAGAATTTAATAAAATTATTCCCATTACTGGTTTAATTATGACCAAACTAGATGGAACTGCAAAAGGAGGAATTTTAATAGCTTTGGCCAGAAAATATAAACTTCCAATTGTAGCTGTTGGATTGGGAGAAAAAGAAGATGATTTGCAAATTTTTAATGCAGAAAAGTTTGCTGATGCATTTATTCAAACTAATTAATCAAATTCTGAGATATTAAAGGCTTATAATAATTGCATTTATAAGTGTCATTCATTGTTAAATAACCACAATTTTTTGTAACGGATGAAATAATAAAATCTAATTTACCCTTAGTTGAATATTTGTGTAATTTATTTGTTGATATATCAAATTTAAAATTTTGATTAATATTTTTAATTGCACTAACCATAATTAAAGTTTTGTTATCTTTCAGCAAATAATAAGCAAAGTCCTCGGGAAAAACTGGAAAATCATAATTCGATAGATAAAATTTTGCATGTGTTGGAAACCAGTCATAGGTTATTAATGGTTTAGCTTCTTTTGTTTTCTTATTATAAATATATAAATCTTGGGGATAATCAGTAATATAATTAAATTCTTCACCTTTGGCTAAAATAGATTTTTCTCTTGTTTTAAAAAAAAGAACAAAATTTTTATTATGAGAGTCCATTTTTCCTATATGAAAAATATCATCTATATTTGTTAAATTATTTTCTGCTTTAGAGTTTTGAACAATTAATAATAAAGAAATAATTATACTTAAAAATTTAAACTTCATTTAAAACAAAAATAAAATTTAATTTTGTATATGTTTTGTTTAAATTGTGACTTAATTTAAGCTATCAATGAATTGTTTAAGTTCGTTTAAAAGCTTTTCATTATATTCCATCATGTGATCGTCATATTTTGAAAAATAGGAATATTTGGGTTCATTAGCTAGATTATATAATTTTTTTCCCATCCAAAATGGTACTAATTTATCAACTTCTCCGTGCATAATTAAAATAGGAGATTTTATGTTTTTAATCTTTTTGTCACTTTCATATTTATCCTTAAGCAAAATACTTACTGGAAAAAAAGGATAGTGGCTTTTACCAACACTAACCATTGAAGTAAAAGGAGTTTCCAAAATTACACCAGCAAAATTTTTATTTTGAGCAATTTCTGTTGCAACACCAGTGCCTAGAGATTCTCCATAAATAATAATACTTTCTTCTTTTACTCCTTTATTGGCTAACCATCTAAGTGCACCTTTTGCATCTTCATAAAGACCCTTTTCTGTTGGCTTTCCTTTATTCCCACTAAAACCTCTCCAGGCAATAATAAGGAAATTAACATTCATATTTTTAAAGTGATTAATTTTATATATTCTATTTTCTAAAGTCCCAGCATTACCATGCAAAAATAAGATAGTTTTATAATCACCAGAATTTTTTTTATGATACCATGATAAAAGTTCAATATTATCTTCTGTTTTAATTTTTACTTTTTCTACTGAAACATTTAGTTTCTCACCAGAATAATTATTTATTGCAGGATAATATAATAAGTTTCTTTGAAAAAAAAATAAAACAAATGTAATAACTAAATATCCTAATAAAATTAAAATTAAAATATTTATTAAACTCATTTTTTTATTCATTTACTAAATTTTTATTTTTTAAAATAAAATATAAATAAGAAAAAATACAAATTAATAAATAAACAAAAAAAGATATTTGAAAACTGACTACTTCGCTTTTTCCTAAATTTTGAGATAAATCAATAATTAAACCAATTCCCCATTGCATTATAAAAGTGCCTACAAAAATAAGTAAATTAAATGATGTAAGTGATTTTCCTGCTAAACTAGTTGGAAAAGATAGTGCTACAGCAGGTTGCGTAAGTGTCAATACAATTGAAGTGAGTATATAAATTGTAAAATGTATTGCCCCTGCATTTTCGCCTGAAATAATAATAACAAATAAAGATAAATAACTAATTGGCAATCCAAGCTTCATTAGTTGCATCGACTTGAGGCCAAGTTTTGTAATTTTAGGTAAAATGTAACCAAAAATAAAAAAGGCTATTAACATTGTTGTATTTATCCAAAAAAGTCCTGTTGCACTCTCCAGGGGAGAATATCCAGTAACTCTTACCATCCACGGTCCAGCCCATAAAGTTTGAATTGCAACCATTCCCCCATAATTAAATAAACCAAGAGGAATTGTACTTCTAAAAAATTTATTTTTCCAAACAACTGATAAAGACCCTGCATTTTTTTCATGGTTACTATCTTCTGTCTTCCATGAAGGAATAAAAAAAAATGTTAAAATTATAATAAGAAATATTAAAATAGCTATTAAACCAAATATCCATCTCCATCCGATAACTGGCAATAAAAGTTGTACAGGCAATGTTGAAAAAACAAAACCCATTGAAAGTACCATTAACATCCAGGCGTTTGCTCTTTGTTGGTATTCATCTGCAAACCAAATTCTATAACCTGTTAAAGGTCCCATTAAACATGCACTAACACCAACCCCAATCAAAACTCTTGATATAAGCAAACCGGAAAAGCTTTGAGCCAAAGCAAATGCAACCGTACCAATAATTGCAATTAATAAAAATGACGAAATAACTTTTTTAGGACCATGCCTATCAAGTAAATATCCAAGTGGTATTTGCATAGATGCAAATCCTAAAAAATAACCACCAGCTAACAATCCTAGATCACCAGCGGTTAAATTAAATTCTGAAGTTAATAATGGTGATAAAGTTGCAGTAATTGCTCTTAAAAGTGCAGATATAAAATAACCACAAGCAAAAACAAAAAAAATTAAAACCGCTTTTTTAATCGGTAAAATATTTTTTTCCATTTATCTAAATTAAAAATTTAAAGATATATCACGATGAATTGAA
This sequence comes from uncultured Pelagibacteraceae bacterium, assembly GCA_902603905.1. Lineage (GTDB taxonomy): Bacteria > Pseudomonadota > Alphaproteobacteria > Pelagibacterales > Pelagibacteraceae > Pelagibacter. The sequence goes on from CACKWM010000002.1 coordinate 6,364, forward strand.
TTACACTTGGCAACAAATTTAGCTTGATCTTTAGTTAAACGAGACTGAAGTCTTAAGCCTATATTATGTTTTATTACTAAATTGTATTTCTCAAGTTCTGGCATTAAGTTTACTGCCGCATCTCTTCTCCATTCTACTTCTTTATAATACAACATAAAAACTTCTGAACTTGCATCTGAAATTTTGTTAAGCTCTTTTTCTTCACTATCAAGTAAAGAATATAAATCGTCTAATCTATTAGCGAATTCTTCTGTTCCTGAAATCTCACCAATTTTTTCGAACAGACTATCTATTATTGAAATTGAATTTTCATAATCTTCATTACTAATATTTGACTTTAAATTATTAACATCTGGAGAAAGTTCGTTTAATTTTTCATGATCTTTAATAAACATGGCAATTTGTTCCAAGTTATCATATGCTTCATCAACATTTTTTTTATATCTTTTTGTTTGAGTATTTTTGGCTTTATGAATAATGTTAAATTCTTTGTTTTTAGATTTCCAATTTTCAGGTATTTGTTTAGTTATTTCATCAATTTCTAATTTATAATCCTCAATTTTCAGTTCAATTTTATTTTTTGCAGCTACCTTATCTTTATCTAAATTTCTAATTTCGGATTCTAATTTTGATATTCTATTTTCTATTTTTCTAATTTTTTTCTCTTTCTTTCTTGAACTAAAGTGAAGATCTCTATAATCTTCGGTAAACAAATTATATTCTTCTTCCGTTTTTTGAAGTTTTTTAACTAAAGCAAAAGTCCCCAGTGCATTTTCAAAATGTTCCTCAAAAATATCTAGTTTATCATTAGGAAGATTTGAAGGAACCAATTGTTGAAAACCTGTAATTGCAGCTCTGATTTTTTGTTCTTCATTATTATAAATGTCAAACTTATATTCTTGTAAACAAGTTTGAAGTTTAGGATTCATTGGAGGTGGAGCTACATGAGAGGTTAAGTATGTTCTTGCTGGTAAATAATTTACTAAACTCGGATAAAAACCTACAATTCCAAGTCCAATTAATTGCAATATTATGAAAGGAACAACACCTTTCCAAATATTTAAAGTTGTAACAAATTTAGGTGCAACACCTTTTAAATAAAACAATGCAAATCCGAATGGTGGAGTTAAAAAAGAAGTTTGCAAATTAACACCAATCATTACTCCTAACCAGATTGCACTAACATTAGCCCCAGTTTCGGCTAATAATATAGGTGCAATAATAGGAACAACAACAACAGCAATTTCTATAAAATCAAGGAAAAAGCCCAATAAAAATATTACTGCCATAACAACAATAAACTGAGTCCAAAATCCTCCAGGCAAATCTTGTAAAAAATCTCTTACTAGTTCTTCACCTCCAAAAGCTCTGAAGCCTGAGGTTAACATCGCTGCTCCTAGAAGTATTATAAAAACCATTGAAGTAGTTACACAAGTTTCTGTAACAACTTCTTTTAAAACATTATCAACTTTATAAGCTCTCCAAAAACTCCATGAAATACCAATTAAAAATATTATAGTAAAAAAACCTGTTATAAGAATTGCAGTTAAGTTTCTAGTTTCTAAAGCTTTAATGTTTAAGTTATAATTATTTGAAATTACAAAAATAGGAATTAAAGCTACAACAGTTATTAATAACGGATAAAATGCATCTTTTTTACCTTGATGAAGACGATAACCCGCCATTATAGTCGCTCCTATGGCTCCAATAGAGCCAGCCTGATTTACAGTTGCTATACCCATTAATATAGATCCAAGAACTGCAAAAATTAAAGCAAGAGGAGGTATTATTACCATAATAACTTTTATCCAAAATTTAAAATCAAATTCACCTTTAAATGGAACAGGTGGAGCTGCCTTTGGATTTAATCTTGCATACACAAAAACATACAGCATATACAAACCAACTAATACTAATCCGGGTAGTAATGCCCCAAGAAACATATCTCCTGCACTTGTAGATCCCACTCTAAACTCGCCAGGCATATTAAACTCACCAGTAATTAATTTATAATCTGCCTGTCTAATTGTATTTGCAACATCAGAAGCGCTGGCTAATTGATCGGCTATAATAATTAAAACAATTGATGGAGGTATTATTTGACCTAGTGTTCCTGATGAACAGACAATTCCACTCGCAAGACTTTTATCATAATTATTATTCAACATAGTTGGCAATGAAATTAAGCCCATTGCAATTACTGTTGCTCCAACTATGCCTGTTGTTGCTGCAAGCAAAGCTCCAACAAAAATTACTGAAATTCCAAGTCCTCCAGGAATGGGTCCAAATAATTGACCCATGGTTACCAAAAGATCTTCTGCAATTTTAGATTTTTGCAACATGATCCCCATAAAAATAAATAAAGGTATTGCAATTAAAGTATCAGTTTCTACATCCCAATAATTACTCCTGAAATTCGTAATACCTGCTGTTAACCATTCTATGGGACCATCAGTTGCAAAATAAGCACTCGCATTTCCTTCAAAGAGATATCCAAAAAAAGCTGCGAAACCTATTGCAATAATAGCAGAACCCGGTAATGCAAAAGCAACTGGAAAACCTGAAGCTAATGCTGCTATCATTATTAGTACAAGCAGAGATAAAAATAGATGTTCCATAATTTAATTTTTTAAAAGTTTATGACTGCTGCTCATAAAATAACTAGTAAATTGGGTTAACATACTTACGGCAAAGACAGCTAAATATATTGCCATTAAATAAAGCAAATATAATCCATTAGAGCCTTGCTGTGTAATTTCAAAAGCAGTAACGGGACCATTAATAATACTCGCTTTACCACTCATTCCCAAAAATATAACAATGAGACAAAGCGGAATTCCTAATACCAACGATCCTATAGAGTTTGTCCAAGCTTTTTTTCGTTCAGTAAACCCAGTGTATAAAACATCAACTCTTACATGACCTTCGTGCATTAAAGCATATGCACTTGCGAAAAGATAAAGAGCTGAATACCAAAAACGAACTAAATCTCCTTGAAAAGCTTGTTCATACTCAAATATAAATCTGGATAAAACAATTGTAAATTCACTGCCAACAACTAAAATTGCTAACCAAATAAAACCTACAGATCTTGTAAAATATCCAATGATAAATGAAATTAATATTAAAGGAAAATGAACATAAGTAATTCTAAAGTTTGGAATAACTAATTTTACTCTCAAATATTCTCCTAAGATCGGACCAGTTAATTTTTCAACAACCATAAATGAAACTATTGCATCTGCAATTCCAACGATCAAAACTGCCCAAAAAGAAGACCGAATAATATAAGCTGTAAATTTAGTAAGAATTTCTGCATCAGATTCTAAAGTTTGGTTAATAGATTTAAACACATAAAAAATTACCAACAATACTGAAATAAAATAAAAAAATAATTGAATAATAGCGAAAGTTAATACTGACCCTTCTAAAGGTTTACCTAACTTTTTAAATCCAAATAGACCATAATTTGAAAATAATTGTTTAATACCAGGCCAATCAAACCAAATTGTTAAAACATTATTAATTAAAAAAACAAAAGTAATAGATAATATCGAAAAACTAAATATTCTAATTAATATCGGTAAGTTGTTTTTCGTAACCATAAAATAAAAACCCTATTTAAGAAAACCGCTAAAATAAAGGGCCCTTAATAAAGGGCCCTTATATCAAATTTTAATCTAACCTTAAGAATTATTAAATTCCTAAAGCTCTATTTCTTTGCTGAATATATGGTGAGTCAGACAAGTTGGTCCAAGCACCAATTTCTTTTCGAGCTTTAACAAAAGCTTTATGCGTTCTTGCAGCAAGATCACTATGTTGCTGAACTTCATCATAAACTTCAGCAGCACCTTTAGCAAAAGCGTCATAAACTTTATCATTAAATTTCTCAAGTTTAACACCATGATCATTTACTAGACGAGCTAATGCAGCACCATTTTTAGCATTATACTCAGCCATTGTAATTTCATCTGCCCAAGCACACGCAGTTTTAATTGTTGTTTGATCTGACTTTGTTAAGCTTGTAAACCATGACTTGTTAACACCACATGCTAACATCGAACCAGGTTCATGCATACCAGGATAATAATAGTATTTAGCAGCTTCATGGAACTTCATAGCTTCATCATTCCAAGGACCTACCCATTCGGTTGCATCAATTGCTCCTGAAACAAGGTTTTCATAAATTTGTCCACCAGGAAGTGAAATTGGAGAACCTCCAAGTTTTCCAAGAACTTGTCCTCCTAATCCTGGCATACGCATTTTTAAACCTTTAAAGTCATTAGCTGATCTAATTTTTTTATTAAACCAACCACCCATTTGAACTCCTGTGTTACCAGCAATAAAACTTTGAGTTCCATAATCATCACATAATTCGTCCCAAAGCTCCTGTCCTCCACCATGGTGGATCCAAGCGTTTATTTCTGAATAAGTAAAACCAAATGGACATGCTGTAAAATATCCAAAAGCTGGGTGTTTTTTAACCCAGTAGTAGTCTGCAGCATGATACATTTGTGAGTTACCTGATGCAACTTCATCAAATGAGTCAAATGCTTTTACTCTTTCTCCAGAAGCGTAATAAGTAACTTGTATACGTCCGTCACTCATATCACTTAGTCTTTTTGCAAATCTTTGTGCACCTGTACCTAGGCCTGGAAAATCTCTTGGCCAAGTAGCTACCATTGCAGCTTCTACTCTTTCAGCAGCAACAGCCGGAGCAGCTAAAGACGATGCAGCTACAGCAGCAACACCAGTTGCAGCAGCAGCTTTTATAAACTTACGTCTAGAAGGAGTTTTTCCTTTTAACGTTTTAGTTGTTTTTGACATTTGTCTTCCCCTCTTTGTTAATTAACTTAAGATATTAAACCACAAAAAATAACTAGAGTCATTTGATATACATCAAATGATTAGCTCAATAATTCAACATGAATGTAATAATTTCAACTGATGATTGAAATCTAATTAATTTTTTATTTTTTTTTTATTTTTACAGACAATAAAAACTAATAGATTTTTTTCATAACTTATTTAAAATTTTTGGCTTTGGTCCTCCTGTATACCAATCTAATAATTCGATGGTATGAAGTATAGGAATATTTGTTCCATATCTAATTTGAGTAATACAACCAATATTTCCAGTAGAAATGACTTGAGGTTTTAAACTTTCAATATTTTTTACTTTATTTTTTAATAATTGTTTAGCAATTTTTGATTGTAAAATATTATATGTTCCTGCTGATCCACAACATATATGTCCTTCAGGAATTTCTAAAATTTCATTTTTAGTTTTTTCAAGCAAGTTGATAGGTTGTGAATGTACTTTTTGACCATGTTGCATAGAGCATGCCGAATGATAAGCAATCCTAAGTTTTTTTTCTTTTTTTTTAAATTTAAGATTCAAATTTTCAGATAAATATTCAGATACATCTTTTGTTAATTCAGATATTTTTTTTGCTTTTTTTTTCATTTTTTTATCGTCTCTAAATATAAAAGCATAATCTTTCATCGTTGTTCCACAGCCAGATGTGTTGGATAAAATAGCATCTAAATTACCTTTTAAATATTCATCATACCAAATATTAATGTTGTTTATAAAATCTTGGTTAGCATCATCATTTTTTCCTAAATGGTGGTTTAAAGAACCACAACATCTTATTTTTTTTGGAACTACAACTTCAACACCATGTCTATTTAATATTCTAATCGTTGATTCATTTATTTGTGGAGATATTTCTTTTTGAACACATCCAGTTAATAAAGCAACTCTAGCAATTTTTTTTTTATTCTTAGTTTTATAAATCTCTTTAGTTTTAATAACTTTTTTTGGAAATGATGTGGGTATTAAATCCATCATACTTTTTATTTTCGATGGAAATAAGAATTTTAAAGGTTTTCCTAATTTTGCTAAAAAAATAGATAGTTTAAATAATTTTGGATCAGGAAGTGTTTTAGATAAAAAATTTCTAATTATTCTATCAAAAAAAGGTCTTTCAAAATTTTTTTCAATATATTTTCTCCCATGATCAATTAAATGCATATAGTTTACTTCCGCAGGACAAGTGGTCATGCAGCTATAACAAGATAAACAACGATCAATATGTTTAACAATATTAGGGGTTGGTTTCTTTTCATTTTCAAGCATGTCTTGAATTAAATATATCCTACCTCTTGGACCATCTAACTCATCCCCTAACAAGTTAAATGTTGGACATGTTGCATTGCACATTCCACAATGAACACATTTCTTAAATATTTTTTCTGAAGATTTGTTATCTTCAATTTTTAGCTGTTCTTCGGTAAAATTTGTTTGCATTATACTTCTCTATACATTTTTCCTGGATTTAATAAATTTTTTGGATCAAAACTTTCTTTAATTTTTTTGCTTAAAAGTAATCGTGTATCATTAATTGTAAAAAGATCTATATCAGAAGTAAAATTTTCTGAATTTTTTATAATAGTCAAATATCCACCTAATTTAACAACTATACTTTTAATTTCTTCAATTTTTTCATTTTCATTATCTAATACTTCTAGCCAAAATAATGAGCCGCACCAATCAATATAATATTTAAAATTATTTTTAAGATGTTTCATTAAATCTAAACTTTTCGCAGGTGGAATTACTGCCCTTAATAAATTATTTTTTATTCCAGAAAATAGTTCAATATTGTTAATTTTTTCCCAAAATAATTTAGATTGATAAAAATCAAGTATAGAAGTTTTCATTTTTTGTAATTCAAGTTCTTTAAAAATTTCTTTACTTCTTTCTTCAATTGATTTTTTTGATCCTTCAATTCTTAAAGCCAAAAAAGGTTCTTCGCTTTTTAAATCATTAAACTTTAAAATTTTTTCTCTATTTATTGTATAATTATTATTTTTTGGTTCGTTTGGTATATAAACTGAACCTGATATTTCATTACTTGAGCTAAGTAATTGATCAAAAAGCTTTGTAACAATTTTGTTATCTTCAGAATATATAGCTATTGTATTTATTGAATCTTTTACAGGTAATACTTTAAAAGTAATTTCAGTAAGAGCAACTAATGTTCCAAAAGATCCAGTAACTAATTTTGAAAGATCATATCCAGTAACATTTTTTACAACTGTTCCTCCAGATTTAATTATATCTCCTTTTCCATTTATGCCTCTAAATCCAAGAACATGATCTCTTATACTTCCTACCTTAAATCTTCTAGAGCCTGAAAAATTACATGATAGTTGGCCAGCAGCTGTACCCTTGTTTGATTTGAAATTTTTTATATATCCAAAATCAATAGGTTCAAATGCTAGTTGTTGATTATTTTTTTCTAATGTTTTCTCAATTAAATTTATAGGAGTGCAGGCTTTTACTTTAATATAAAGTTCCTCAGGAAGATACTCGACAATTCCAGACAAATTTGAAAGATCTAATACTTTTGCACACTGTAATTTATTGCCAATAAAATTTTTTGAATTCGTTCCTATTATTTCTATTGGTAAATTTTTATTATAAACTTCTTTTATAAAGTTTGAAGCTTCTCTTTCGTCTAATGGCTTATAAACATTATTAGAATCTTGGAATGTCTGGAAATTTTTCTTCTCCTCTGTGGACATGAACCCTTCCTTCCTCTGCACATTTTCTTAATATTGGATAAACTTTTCCAGGATTTAACAAGTTTTTACTGTCTAAAGATTTTTTAATACTTAGTTGTTGTTGAATATCATTATCATTAAACATTTCACACATAAGTTCTCTTTTCTCAATTCCTACCCCATGTTCACCAGTTAAAGCTCCACCAAATCTTACACACATTTTTAAAATTTCGGCACCAAATTCCTCTGTTTTTTTTAATTCCTCTTTTTTGTTTCCATCAAACATAATTAAAGGGTGTAAATTTCCATCACCAGCATGAAAGCAATTAGCAACGGGCAAATTATATTTTTTTGATAATTCATTTATTTCCTTTAGGGCTTCTGCTAATTTTCCTCTTGGTATTGAACCATCCATACAATAATAGTCAGGAGCCATTGCCCCACAAGCTGGAAAAGCGGCTTTTCGTCCAATCCAAAAAGATAATCTTTCTGCTTCGTTCTTGCTTATTTTTATGTTTAAAGAATTATTTTTTTTACTAATTTCACTTACCTTATTGATTAATTCATCTACTTCAGAAGCAGTTCCATCTAATTCAACTATTAATAAAAGTTCGACATTTCTTGGATAGCCTGCTTTGCTAAAATTGTCTGTAGCTATAATTAAAGCTTTGTCCATTATCTCCATGCCAGCAGGAACGATACCATTAGCAATTATCTCTGACACGCAGTTTCCTCCGTCCTCATGACTTGGAAAACCTATTAATGCAGCTCTAACTGTTTGTGGTTTTTTTAATATTTTAACAGTTACCTCAGTAATAACTCCTAACAATCCTTCTGATCCACAAATTAAACCAAGCATATCATAACCTTCCTGGTCCAAAGTTTTTCCTCCAAGCCTACAAATTGTTCCATCCATTAAAATAATTTCGACCCCAAGAATATTATTTGTTGTTGTTCCATATTTTAAAGAGTGTACCCCTCCTGAATTTTCAGCTACATTTCCTCCAATTGAACAAGCTAGTTGGCTGGATGGATCTGGAGCATAATAAAATCCTTTATGTTGCACTGCATGAGTAATAGATAAATTTGTTACACCCGGTTGAGCAATCACACATTTATTTTCAAAATCTATCTCTAAAATTTTATTAAATTTTGTAAGACTAATAAGTACGGCATCTTGAAGAGGTAATGAACCTCCTGATAAACCTGTGCCAGCACCTCTTGGAACAACTTTAATATTTTCTTTGTAACAAAATTTTAAAATATTGCTTATTTCTTCTGTATTTTCAGGCAAAACAACACATAAGGGTTTTTGTTTATAAGCTGATAGGGCGTCTGTTTCATAAGGTTTTATTTCAGCTTCATGACTTAATACATTCTCTGAAGAAGTTAACTTTTTTAATTTTTTAAAAATATATTCTTTTTTATTAATTGTTGATTGATCTATTGCTGGTAATGCTATGTTGCTCATTAGACTTTTTAAACTAACATTTTTCTTATCTTTTCTAAAGCTTTAGAAATATCATTTTGTGACGCTGCAAAACTAAATCTAACATAATCAACTGCTTTTTTGCCAAAAGCTGTACCTGGAACAATTGCAACACCAGCTTCATGAAGACATTTTTTTGCAAATTCTTGTCCATTCATTCCAGTTTCTATTACCTTTGGAAAAGCATAAAATGCTCCTCCGGGCAGACTACATTCAATTCCTTTAATATTATTTAATCCTTCAAAAATAATTTTTCTTCTTTCGGCAAATTCTTTCATTACCATTATTATAAAATCATCTGGACCATCTAAAGCTGCAATTCCTCCAAATTGAACAGCTGCATTTACACAGGAATGATTATTTGTGCAAAATTTATTTATATGTTCTACAAACTGTTCTGGCCAAACACTCCATCCTAGGCGCCATCCAGTCATTGAATAAGCTTTACTCCAACCATCAAGAACAATTAATCGATCATATAAATCAGGATAGTTAAAAAAAGTTGGCATTTTTTTTTGGTCATAAATTTGTCTGCTATAAATTTCATCACTTAAAATTGCAACATGAGGAAATTTTTTTAAACCTATTGCAAGCTGATCCATTTTACTTTTTTCTGTAAATGCACCCGTAGGATTATTGGGGTTATTTATTATTAATAGTCGAGTGTTTTCATTAATTAATGATAAAATTTTTTCAGGATTTATTGAAAAATCTTTACTTTCAAGCATATTTATTGGAACTGCTTTTGCACCAGTATAATTAATCATTGATTCATAAATTGGGAAGCCAGGATCTGGGTAAATTATCTCTGATCCTTGTTCGCCAAATAATGATATTGCGTAGTATATTATAGGTTTGCCACCTGGCATTATAATGACTCTTTCAGGATCTATATCTACATTATAAAGACTTTTAATTTTTCTAGTAACCGCTTTTCTGCAATCAATTGTTCCATTAGATAATACATACCCGTGATGACCATCATCTAAAGCTTTTTTTGTAGCTTCTACTATATGTTTTGGTGTTTTAAAATCTGGCTGTCCTATACCTAAATGAATTATTTTCTTACCATCAGATTCAAGTTTTTTTGCCTCTGCTAAAATTTTGAAAGCTGACTCAGTTCCTAATCTTTCTAGATTTTTTGCTAATTTCATTGCAACTCGTTTTATTTTCTAAATATTACTTTAGATCTATTAAGTTCGCTAATTGATTTACAACCCATTAGAGTCATATCACGGTAAATTTCGTCTTTGATTTTTGTCAATATTTCCTCAACACCTTTTTGTCCTCCAGCAGCTAAGGCAAATAAATATCCTTTACCAAAACTACATGCTTTTGCACCTAAAGATAATGCTTTTAAAACATGAGTTCCTCTTCTAACTCCTCCATCCAAAATCACTTCTATTTTATCTCCAACTGCATCTACAATTTCAGCAAGCTGATCAAAAGGTGCTCTTGAACCATCTAGTTGTCTTCCTCCATGGTTAGAAATTATTATTGCTGTACATCCAATATCAATAGCTTTCTTTGCATCCTCAACCGACATAACTCCCTTTAATGCAAAAGGACCATTCCATTTTTTTACACAGTATTCAGCGTCTTTCCAGTTCATAGAAGGATCAAATTGTTCATTAATATAATCTATAACTGATTTATCAATGCTAGTTCCTTTTTCAGTCATATGAATAATATTTGCTAACTTAAATTTTTCATGAATTAAATTATTTATTGTCCAACCAGGATGCATTACAAAACTTAGCAAGCTCGCTAGTGTTAATTTTGGTGGAGTTGTAAATCCTGTTCTTCTATCTCTTTCCCTATTTCCTGCAACCACTGTATCGACAGTTAGACACATGCTATTAAAACCAGCTTTTTTACATCTTTCTATTAAATTATCTGTAAGTCCTCTATCTTTATGAATATAAAGTTGAAATAGTTTTGGACCATTGCTTATTTTTGCAATTTCTTCAATGCTAACAGTTCCCATAGTTGATGTACCAAAAATTGTACCCATTTTTTCCACTGCTTTTGCTGACGCTCTTTCACCTTCATGGTGATATAGGCGATGCATTGCAGTAGCCGAAGGAAAAAGTGGAAAATCTATTTTTTGACCTAATACTGTTGTGGATAAATCTATATTGCCTACATCAGCTAAAACATTTGGGATTAAATCACAGTCGTTAAATGCTTCTGTATTTCTTTTTAAAGTAACTTCATCATCAGAACCACCATCAATATAATGAAAAATTGGTGATGGTAATTTTTTTTTTGCTAATTTACGAAAGTCATCAAAATTATGACAATCCTTCAAATTCATTATTTTAAATTAGAAATTTTTAAAATAATTTAACATATAACTGTTGGCACCTGGGTTTTTATCACCCAAACTTGCGTTAGACATATGATTATAAGAAAAACCAAGTTGGCTATTTTTTAATAAATCTACCGATAATTGAATTTCACTTTTAAATTCTACTATGTGACCTAAATCTTTACCATCACCTTCGCTATAAAGGCCTGGTGTAAAACTTGGTGTTAAATTAATTTTTCCAATTTTATACTGAGCTTGCACTCCTGTATAAATATAAGCTGCATTATCGGCTGTAATTAAAGCTCCAGTTACCGGAGAAAGTGTTCCTAAAAAACTATCTCGAAGAAGATTTTCGTTTTGGTGCTCGATTCCAAATATTGTAGATCTTTTCCCATCATCACTAAAGTCAAACATGCCAGAATAAAAATTAAAATTATGTTCATCGCTATATATTTTTTTTTCTTCACTATTAACAGGTAAGAAAAAAAAACAAAAAGCTACAACAAAAATAAATTTTTTTATAAATATATTTAATTTCATAAAGTTAAAATTATGGTTTTTTATACATTATAGTCATAATTTTTTAACTAAAAATTTTCTAAGTATTATTGCACCTCCTATAAAAAATAACAAGATCGGCAATATCCACAAAATAAACGTTTTTTTATTAAATTCAGGATCATAAGAAATCCATTCCCCATATTGTTTTTTTAAAAAATCATAAATTTCATTTTCATTTAATCCTTCATCAAGTTTTTTATCAATAATCAACTTTATACTTACTGCAAAATCAGATTCGGAATCATAAACAGACTGACCTTGACAAATCAAGCAGCGAATATTTTTTGAAATTTTATTTTTAATTTTATCATTATTTTCTTCTGAATTAAGATTAGTAAAATTAAAAATTATTAAAATAATTAATAAAAAACTTAATAATTTCATTTTGTAATTAAATTTATTTCATTAAGCGATTTTTCAGTTAAAGATCCTAAAAATCTTTTTATAATTTTCTTATCTTTATTAATTATAAATGTTTCTGGAACGCCAATTGCACCCAAATCAACAGATATCATTCCCTGGTTATCTTTTATAATCATAAAATAAGGATCACCAAATTCATTAATAAACTTTTTAGCATTTTTAGGATTATCTCTATAATTTAAGCCAATTAATTTTATAGATTTGTTTTCACTAAGTTTTATTAATTTTGAATGTTCTGCTCTGCAAGGAATGCACCAAGATGCCCATATATTTAATACATAATATTCGCTACCAATAAATATTTGGTCAGAAGAAATTTTATTTCCTGAATATAAATCTGTTGAATTGAATTTTATTAAAGTTTTTTCAATTTTTGTTTCTGGAACATATATATTAGAATTATTTAAACCTTTATATAAAACAATAAAACAAAAGGTAAAAAATAATACCAGTACACTTAATATAATTTTATTTTTCATATGGTCTTTGAAATAAACTAAGAAAACCTCCTATAACTAATATTACTGTTGCAATCCAAATCCAAATCATAAACGGTTTAACTTGATATCTCACATTAAAATACTCATAATCTTTGACTAAGTTCATAACTAAAAATTTATCATAATATAAAGTAGTTTTGATGTCTGCTTCGCTCGTGATTATTACGGGTTGATTGTAAATTCTTAGTTCAGGTTTTAATTGTAAAAAATTATTTTTTTTATCTTTAATTTTAAAATTACCAACAATTGACTTATAATTTTTATTTTTAACGCTTTCTATTGATTCAAAAATAACAGTTTCATCTCTAAAACTAAACTCTTCTCCAACTTTTAAATTTATTGTTTTTTCACTCGAAAGAATGCTATTAAATAAAATACTCAAAATTAGCAAACTAAAACCAAAATGAGAAAAAATTTGTGAATAATTTTTATATTTTTTCAAAAAGAAATCTTTAATGGTTATAAAAAATAAATAAAAAGTTACTAAAATTAAAATACTATTAATTAAACCTACAAAGCCAATTTGGTTTAAAATTATAAATGATATTAATAGAGAAACTGCAAATGATAAAACTATTTGAATTTTTATTTTTTTAAATTCAGACTTAATCCAATTTAAATTAGGCCCAATTGACATAAAAAATAAAAAAGGAATTAAAAAGGGAATCATTAACTTGTAATAAAAAGGAGGTCCAACTGAAATTTTTTTACTAGATAAGACCTCTAAAAAAATTGGGTATACTGTTCCAATTAATACAACAGATAAAAAATACATCAAAAACCAATTATTAAATAAAATTGATGCCTCTTTGCTTAACCAATTGATTTTAACAATTTTTTGATCATTTTCTTTATGAAATACAAAAAAAATTACGAGTGACAGTAGTATTAAAATAAATAAAAAAATTAAAATAAATATTCCTCTTTCAGGATCATTTGCAAATGTATGAACAGAATTAAGTATGCCAGACCTAACTAAAAAAGTTCCAGACATGCTTAGCATAAATGTTGCTATTGATAAAATTATTGTCCAAGAACTAAGTATTGATCTTTTTTCTAAAACTAAAATACAGTGCAACAAAGCTGTTAAACAAAACCATGGCATTAATGAAACATTTTCAACAGGGTCCCAAAACCAAAATCCACCCCAACCAAGTTCATAATAAGCCCAAATTGAACCAAGCATAATTCCAAAAGTTAAAAATATCCATGAGACAAATATCCAAAGTTTAATATGTTTAGCCCAAACTATAGAAATATGTTTTGCAACAACTGCTGCAAGAGACGCGGAAAAGATTATAGATGAACCTACATAGCCTAAGTATAAAATGGGTGGGTGAATAGCTAGTGCAGGATCTTGTAATATTGGGTTAAGCCCTAATCCTTCTTTTGGCACTGGAAAAAAATAATTAAAAGGATTTGATGTTTTTAGAAGAAATAAAAAAAATCCAATTATAATTACTTGTTGGAAAAGTAGTGTTAAAATTCTATATTTTTTTGGTTGACTGTTTGATTTGATTAAAAATATAAAAATAAAAAGCGTTAAAACTAATAACCAAAGTAATAAACTTCCCTCATGATTTCCCCAAGTTCCTGAAATTTTATAGAATAAAGGTTTTGTAGTGTGAGAATTATTAAAAACTGTTTCATTACCAAAATCAGAATTAACGAATGATAAAATTAAACCAGAAAAGCTAACTAATACAAAAAAAAATTGAAAAAAAGATATTGAAAAGACTTTATTATCAATAACTTTATTTTTATTATTAAAATTTTTAATTGATACTGGAATAATTAATATTGAAAAAAAAAATCCTAAAATTAAAGAATAATATCCAATTTGATGAGCTAACAATTTATTCTCCTCCTAAAGCTTCTTTTATTTCTGGTGGCATATAATTTTCATCATGTTTTGCTAAAATTTTTACTGCATTAAAATAATTTTTATCTTTTAAGTATCCTTCAGCTACGACTCCTTTTCCTTCGGCAAACAAATTGGGAACTGAACCTGAATAACTTACATTAATTTCACTTTTAAAATCAGTTATTATAAAATTAATTTTATTTGATTTAATTATAATTGATTTGTTTTTTACCATTCCGCCAATTCTAATTTTATCTGAATTTATTTCGGTTAATTTTTTAATTTCTGAGGGAGAAATAAAATAAACAACATTTTCCTCAAGCGATTTTAAAATTAAATAAACTATTAAGATTAAAGAAGCTAATAATAAAAACAAAAATAATATTCTTAATTTAACTTTTTTACCATACATAGGTTTAAGAAGTTAAATTTTAGAGCTTAATACACCTTGTAATATTTCTTTGTTAATCTTTTGCGATTTTGCAACTTTTATTGCTTCACCATTTAATAAACCAAATTTTTGAACAAATTTTCTTCTTTCTTTTAAAAATTGTAATTTAGTTATAAAAAATAAAGATCCAAAACTCATCAGCGTAAAAGAAAATGCAGACCATACATAGGTCCCATATCCGTTCATTGAAATTAATTCATTTATCATAATCTATCCAATCCTTTATTTTTAATCTTTATCAGTTCCGTATTATATTTCATTAAAAAAATTAATATTGAAAATAGTGTAAATGCCGCAGTCATAATGGCTAAGGGAATCAACATAGATGTGTGAATTGTTGTTGTTGATAAAATTTTTATTGATGAACTCTGATGTAAAGTTGACCACCAATCTACAGAAAATTTTATTATTGGAACATTAATTACTCCTAAAATTGCAATGATCGAAGATATTTTTGTTGCTTTTTCATCATTTTTAAAAATTTTCCAAGATAGTAAATACATTGAATAAAATAATGCTAAAATTAACATTGATGTAATTCTTGCATCCCAAGCCCACCATGTACCCCAAGTAGGCTTTCCCCATATAGCTCCAGTGACTAATGCAATTATATTAAATACAAAACCTGATGGTGCTAAACTTTTAGATATTAAAGGCAAATTTTTATTTTTAAAAATAAAACTAAGTATAGATAGAAAAGCGATTATTGAAAATATTCCAAGTGATATCCATGCAGAAGGAACATGAACATACATAATTCTTACCGAATGACTTTGTTTATAGTCTTCTGGCGATAAAAAAAGTGCTTCGGTTAAACCAATAGACAAAACAATTACAAATAAAAAAAGAACATATTTAGGTGCTTTAGAAGTAATTGCGAATATTCTATTAGGCTCTAAAAAATTTATCATCGCAATATTATATATAATAAAAATGAGAGAACTTAATTATTTTTTTATTCTTATCCGATCAAGAATGCTGAGGGAGATAATATAAGGGAATGTTATGCATCCTTGATCAGAATATATTTTAATGTAACAAGATCATATGTCTAAGTTTTGAACTAATTGTGTTTAAAAAATGACGAGTTTAATTTGAAGGCTTAAAATAGCTGGATCCTTTTTTCCCAGAAAAAATTTCATTAATTAAAGGATGTTTTATAGGTTCTTCAGAATCATCTGTTAATAAATTTTGTTCAGATACATAAGCCTCATATGTAATTTCATCATTTTCAGCAAGTAAATGATAAAAAGGCTGATCTTTTTTTGGACGAACATTTTTTGGAATAGACTGATACCATTCTTCTGAGTTATTAAACTCAAAATCAACATCGTAAATAACTCCTCTAAAGTCGAAGTGTTTATGTCTCACAATATCACCAATTGAGAATTTTGCTTTTTGAATGCTCATTAATAATTTTAATATGGATGTTTTAAAAAAAAAAATCAATAAAAAAAATATTAAATTTTTTTTAATCTGTTAATATCTTTATTAGTGAATAAATCTTTTATTAAATTTATTACAGATTTTGGTCCTTTAGTTATCTTTTTTTGGTATTATTATGATGAAGGAGTTAAAGATTTAAAAATAGCGATACCTCCGTTTATAGTCGCAACAATTATTTCAATAGTAATAATATGGTTTTTAGAAAAAAAAATTCCAAAAGTTCCTTTATTAAGTGGAATATTAATTACTGTCTTTGGAGGATTAACAATATATTTTGATAACCCTGTTTTCATTTATATTAAACCAACAATAATAAATATTTTATTTGGTTGTGCACTTATATTTGGAAAATATTTTACTAACGAACCTGTTCTAAAAAAATTAATGGGAAAATCAGTTCCATTAAATGATCAGGGATGGGAATTGTTAAATAAGAGATGGATTTATTTTTTCTTTGCATTGGCTTTTTTAAATGAAATTATATGGAGAACTCAATCAGAAGAATTTTGGGTTAATTTTAAAGTATGGGGCATATTACCAATAACTTTTATTTTTACTGCTTTTCAAATACCCTTAATAAATAAATATAAAACTAATGAATAAAAATTTAAAGTTAGTAATTAATAATTCATCAAAAAATATCGATGAAAAATATTTTTTTGAGAAAGATGAATTAAAAATTATATTAAATTTATACGCCCAAATGGTATCCAAAGGATCTTGGAAAGACTATGGTTTAACTATATCAAATCGACAAGTTGGTTTTAGTGTTTTTAAAAATGCAACTGAAAATGCTATGTACAAAATTTGTAAAAACTTTAGGCCTAGCAACAACAATTTAAAATATTTAGTTACGGACTCTAAAGGTAAAATTTTAAAAAATTCAAATGATTTAGATAAAATGTTAAAAAATACTAATTGGAAAAAACTAGCTGGATAAATTATCTTCTTTGACCAAAAAGTCTCAAAAGCATTATAAATAGATTAATAAAGTCTAAATAGAGAGTTAAAGCACCCATGACAGCTTTTTTTCCAATTATTTCTCCACTGTCAGATGCCACATACATATTCTTAATTTTTTGAGTATCATAAGCTGTTAAACCAACAAAAATAAGTACACCCAAAATTGAAATAACAAAATACATCATTGGTGATTTAAGAAAAATATTTACCAATGAAGCAATAATAATTCCTATTAAACCCATCATTAAAAAAGATCCAAGCTTTGTAAGATCTCTCTTAGTTGTATAACCATAAATACTCATTGCTCCAAAAGTTGCTGATGTTATAAAAAAAACTCTAGCAACGCTTACTCCAGTATAAACTAATAAAATCCAAGATAATGATAATCCCATTAGTGCTGCAAACACCCAAAATACGGTTTGTGCTTTACCGGCACTCATTTTATTAATACCAAAACTCATATAAAAAACTATACCAAGTGGAGCTAACATCACTACCCACTTTAATCCTGAAAAAAACAAAGCATTACCAAAACTTGTAAAACCAGCTATTGAACCAGTAGAATCTGTTACAACTGACATTTTAAAGGAAATAAGAGCTATAATTCCTGTTAGCAAAACTCCTGTTGCCATATAATTATAAACTTTAAGCATGTAGGCTCTCAAACCTTCATCCATTACAACGGTTGTTTGTGTTGCAGCTTTTACTTTATTTAGAATATTCTGTTTATTGAATTCCATAACCTTTAATATAATAGCCTTTTACTATTAATTCAAGATATCATAAAAAGCTTTTAAAAATATTTAAAATCTCATGAATTATAAAAAATTAGGAACTACAGATCTTGATGTTAGCACTATTTGCTTGGGAACCATGACTTGGGGTGAGCAAAATTCTCAAGAAGAAGGTTTTGAACAAATGGATTATGCATTGGATCAAGGGGTAAATTTTTGGGATACTGCGGAACTTTATTCGGTTCCACCAAAAGAAGCAACTTTTGGTCATACAGAAATAATTATTGGAAATTGGTTTAATAAAAATAAAAAAAGAGAAAAAGTTATACTTGCTACAAAAGTAGCTGGACCTATGCGTCCTTATTTAAGAGGTGGCGGTAATCAATATGATATTAAAAACATTACCGAAGCATTAGAAGGAAGTTTAAAAAGACTTCAGACTGACTATATTGATTTATATCAACTTCATTGGCCAGAAAGAAATACAAATATGTTTGGTAGATTGGGATACGAACATAAAGATGATGGTGATTGGAATAAATTTGAGGATGTTTTAGGAAACCTAAAAAAATTTATCGATCAAGGAAAAGTAAGACATGTTGGTTTGTCTAATGAAACTGCATGGGGAGCTAACAAATACCTAGAAGTTTCAAAAGATCAAAATTTACCTAGAATGATGTCTATTCAAAATCCTTACAGCTTATTAAATAGATCTTATGAAGTTGGTCTAGCGGAAATTTCAATAAGAGAACAAATTGGCTTACTAGCATATTCTCCTTTAGCAAGTGGATACTTAAGTGGAAAATATAGGAATAAAACATATCCAAAAGGATCTAGAATGGAAAGAGATTGGGATTTTTGGAAATATAGATACAACACACCACATATGGAAAATGCGGTAGAAAAATATTACGAAATAAGTAAAAAATATAATCTTAATATAAGTCAAATGTCGATAAAATTTTGTGAAATTCAATCATTTATGACAAGCGTCATTATTGGTGCTACGACTATGGAGCAGTTGAAAACTGATATAGAAAGTGTAAATGTAAAATTAACTGATGAAATTATTAAAGAAATTAATGAAGTTCAAAAAATTTATCCTAACCCATGTCCCTAATTAGATACTTTATAATTCTACTTTTTTTTGTAACATTTAATAATCAAGCTATTGCTGAAGAAGTCAAAAAAATTGGAAAATTTAAAGATTGGGAAACCATGGTTATAAAAAATAATTCTAAATTCGTTTGCTTTGCTCAATCAAAACCTGTTTTACAATCTCCAAAATCATACAAAAGAGAAGCTAGGTTGTTTGTATCATTTAGACCAAATGAAAAAATTATAAATGAAATTAGTATTACCTCAGGTTATGAATATAATAATGAAAATTCTATTATAGCTAAATCTGGAAAACATAAATATAAGTTTGATATTGCTCAAGAAAATTTTGCTTGGCTAGCTGATAACAAAATGGAAAAAAAAATGATTAACACCATGAAAAAAGGATCAAGAATTATGGTTTCTGGTTATAATCAAAAGGGTTCGCAAACAATTGATCATTACTCATTATTGGGATTTACAAAAGCTTATAATACTGCAAAAAAAAGTTGTAGTTAATTTTAAATGATTTCAAAAAAGAAAATCGTGCTTGCCTATTCGGGCGGGTTGGATACCTCTATAATTTTAAAATGGCTTCAAGAAAACTACAAAGCTGAAGTAATTTCATACACAGCTGATATTGGTCAAAAAATTAATAAAAAAAAAATATTAAAAAACGCAAAAATACTTGGTGTTAAAAAAATTATAATTGAGGATCTTAAAAATTTATTTGTTAAAGATTACGTTTTCCCGATGTTAAGAGGACATGCAATTTATGAAGGTGTATATTTATTAGGAACCTCAATTGCTAGACCATTAATTGCAAAAAGACAAATTCAAATTGCAAAAAAATTTAAAGCTTATGCAGTCTCACATGGATCAACAGGTAAAGGCAACGATCAAGTTAGATTTGAACTTTGCTATCATTATTTTGGACCAAAAATAAAAATTATAACTCCATGGAGAATTTGGAAATTAAATTCAAGAACAGATTTAATAAAATATGCAAAAAAAAATAATATACCAATACCTAAAAATAAAAAAGGTGCTCCACCTTTTTCAATTGATGATAATTTATACCACACATCAACTGAAGGTAATGTTTTGGAAAATCCTAAAAACGTGCCACCAGAATTTATTTTTCAAAGAACAACTTCCCCTGAAAAAGCACCAAACAAAGCTTCTTATATAACCATAGGATTTAAAAAACGGAGATCCTATAACTATTAATGGTAAAAAATTATCTCCGGCAAAACTCCTTGAAAAAATAAATATTGTTGCAGGTAAAAATGGAATTGGAAGAGTTGATCTTGTTGAAAATAGATTTATTGGAATCAAATCAAGAGGTGTTTACGAAACTCCTGGTGGAACTTTATTAATGACCGCTCATAGGGCAATTGAATCAATTACTTTGGATAAAGAAACTATGCACAAAAAAGATGAAATTATGCCTGAATATGCAAAATTAATTTACAATGGGTATTGGTATTCAAAATCAAGACTTAAATTACAAAAAATTGTAGATTTAAAAAAAAACAAAGTAAATGGATCAATTAGACTCAAACTATATAAGGGAAATATAACAATTATTTCAAGACAAAGCAAAAGCAATGCTTATTCAATTAAAAAGGTTTCATTTGAAGAAAATAAAACATTTAACAAATCAAATGTTGAAAGATTTATTGACTTCCATAAAAAAAAATTATTTAGATAATAATTTATTAATAATAATTAATTATTTTTGTGTCACAGATAGAAGCAGAAAAACTTTTTAAGATAGCTCAGGAAAATTATAATAAAAAAAACTATTTAGAAGCTCAAAATTGTCTTAATAAGATATTAGAACTTTATCCTGAAAATCTTTCTGCACTAATAAATTTATCTCTATGTTATTTTGATACAAAAAATTTTGAGCAAGCAGAGTTAATTTTAAAAAAAATTGTAAAAATAAAAATAAATGTACCTAATGTACTTTCTCAGCTTATAATTGTTTTAGAAAGACAAGACAAAGTAGATGATGCAATACATTATATAAATCTTGGAATAAAAGAAAAAATCCTAGATGAAAGATGGCTTATTAGAGAAAAGATTATCTTACCGATAATTTTTAAAGATAAAAATGATGTTAAGTCTTCGAGAAACCGATTAGATAAAAATTTAAATGAAGTATTAAATTCAAAAAAAACAATCACATTAGATATAAATAATCAATTACTTAAACCACCACATTTTGAATTATCTTATGATGAATATAACAATTTAGAAATTAACAAAAAATGTGTTAAATTTTTTAGAAAAATATATCCTCAAGTAAATGAGGTAAATCTATTAAATAACAATTCTAGAAGTAAAATTAAAATAGGATTTATTTCAGAATATTTGACTGACCATACAATTGGGCAATTATATAAAGGAATTATTTTAAATTTAGACAAAAATAAATTTGAAACAATAGTTTTTCACACTCAAAAAACTAAAAAAGGTGAAATTTATGAAAATTTTATTAACGCAGAAAAAAACAAAATAATTAAAAACTATATTTTACCTACAAAATTCAAAGATAAACAAAAAATAATTTCAGAACAAAACTTGGATATTCTTTTTTATCCTGAAATTGGTCTTTCGTTAGATTTATATTATCTTTCTTTTATAAGGCTTGCTAAATATCAAATTACTTCATGGGGTCACCCTGTAACTACAGGAAACAATACTATTGATTATTTTTTGACTTCTAAATTAATAGAAGCAGAAGATAGCGAAAAAACATTTTCTGAAACTTTATTATATTCAAATTATGTACCAATGTACTACTACACTCCAACTATAAAAAACAAACTTAAAAAAAATGAATTGTCCAAAAATAATATTTATTCATGCCCACAAACATTATTTAAGATTCATCCTGATTTTGATGATGTGCTTGGTAGTATTTTAAAAGAAGATAAAAAAGCAATCCTATATTTTATTAAAGACTCAAATAAGACTTATTATAAAAAATTAATATCTAGATTTAAAAAAAACAAAAACATAGATCTTGATAGAATAAAGTTTATGGAAGGTTTTTCTCGGGAAGAATATATTAATCACTGTGGTCAAGCTTCAGTTTTGTTAGATCCACTATATTTTAGTGCTGGAAACAGTTTTTATGAGTCAATGTTTTATGGAACACCTACTGTAACCAAACCAACCAAGTATACAAAATCAAGACTAGTTTTAGGCGCCTATAATCAAATGAAAATAAAAGATGCTCCAATAGTAGATACAATAAATAATTATGTGTCAACTGCGGTTGCAATAGCAAATAATAAAAACTTAGATGAACTAAAAAAATATTATAGTGAAAAAGCTAAAGAAAGTCTTTTTGAAAATAAATTTGTAATTTCAGATTTAGAAAAAATTTTTATAAAATTAGTTAGTTAAATTTTAAGAATTAAATCTTTTAAAACACTCAACAGTATTTTTTAATAAACAAGCAATTGTCATTGGACCTACTCCACCTGGTACAGGTGTTAATGCTTTTGCAACTTTAGAAACTTCATCAAATGCAACATCTCCAACAATTCCTTTGTCAGTTTTATTAATACCAACATCAATTACAATTGCATCTTTTTTAACCCAATCTCCTTTTACAAGCTCTGGAATGCCCACTGCTGCAACAATAATATCAGCTTCTAAACACTCAGCTTTTAAGTCTTTAGTTTTAGAATGAGTAATTGTTACCGTACAATTTTCTTTAAGAAGTAATTGTGCCATTGGTTTACCATTTAAGTTTGATCTTCCAACGACTACAGCCTTTTTTCCATTTAAATTTTTTTCAAATTTTTTAATTAATAAGTAACAACCAAGTGGAGTGCATGGAACTAAACTTTGATAACCAGAAGAAAGATTTCCAACATTTACTGGATGAAAACCATCCACATCTTTAGTTGGAAATATTTTTTCAATTACTTTTTTTTTATTTATATGTTTTGGTAAAGGTAATTGAACTAAAATTCCAGAAACACTCTCATCTTTATTTAATTCTTCAATTTTATCTAACACTACTTTTTCTTCTACTTCTTCTGGATATCTAATTACTTCTGATTTTAAACCTACTTCATTTGCCGCTTTTTCTTTCATACGAACATAAATTTGACTTGGTGCCATATCACCAATTAAGATTACTGTAAGCCCTGGAGCTTTATTATATTTGGTCTTTAGTTCTGAAACTTCTTTCTTTAATTCTTCTCTTAGTTCGGCTGCTACTTTTTTTCCGTCTATTAAAATCATAAATTAGTTAAAATATTAGCGGTGCTACGTAAAGCTTCATACACATTTCTATAAACCAAATCAACAAAAGTAAAATTACTGGTGAAATATCAAGTGTACCTAAGTTGGGTAAAAAATGTCTTATTTTATTTAAAAATGGTTCTGTTAAACGATAGGTTAAGTCAAGAACAGAATAAACAAACCTATTTTGAGTATTTAAAACATTAAACGCAACCAACCAACTAATAATAACATTGGCAATTACAATGTAAGAATAAAGTTTTAATATTTGAAGAACTAGAAAAAAAATTGCTTCCATTATTTTTTCTCAACATAAATAGACTGACTAGGGAAAGCAAATGATGCTTTATTTTTTTCTACAATTTGTTTTATAGAAATGGCAAGCCTTTCTTTAACAGCTAACCACTCGTCCCAATCATTTGTTTTTGTAAAGCAACGAATATACATATCAATAGAACTTTCAGCAAATTTATCTACTCTAACTGCATATCCAAGTTCTGGTTTATAATCTTCATTTTTTTTTATGTAATCCTCAATTTCATTTCTTATTGTTTTAAGTTGCTCTACTGTTGTGTCATATTGCAAATTTATTACCCAACTAATAATCCAGTTTGTTGTTTGGCTAATATTAATTACTGCATTTTCAGCAAATTGAAAATTTGGAATAATGGCAATTGATTTATCAAACTTTCTTATTACAGTTGATCTAAATCCTATTTTTTCAACAATACCTTCGATTATACCTTCAACTAAGATCCAATCTCCAATTTTAAATCTTTTTTCAACTAAAACTAAAATTCCTGAAATTAAATTTTTAAATAAATCTTGAGCACCCAAAGCAACTGCAACACCAAATAAACCTAATCCTGCAATAATTGGTCCAATTTTTATTCCCCAAAGCTCAAGAACTGCAGCCAAACCTAAAATGAAAATTAAAATTTTTAATGACTTAATAATCCAACCAATTAATTCTCGAGTTAAAACTTTATCTAATCCACTTAAGATATAAGAAATGGGTTCTATAATTTGATGAATAACCCAAAAAATAAAAATAGTTATTAAAGTTCTATTAATGGTGTCAACAATAGCTCTACCATCATCCGAAAATGACATATAGTAGCTTGCAATAAAAAAACCAAAAACAACTGGCAAAAATCTTGCAGGTCCTTCCATTGCTTTAACAAAGGTATCATCAAGCTTATTAGTTGTTCTTTTTGCTATACTTTCTAATCTTTTTATAATTACTTTGCTAATAATCCCTCTAAAAATCAAAAAAATAAGAAAAATTCCAATCCCAATTAATATTTGAAATATATCTACACCAAGGATTCCTTTATTCCAGACTGATAAAAACAATTCGTTAAAATTATTAAATAATTCCATAACTAAATTTTATATAGCAAAAATTCCTCTTCTCCAGGATTAAAAAGAAAAATTTTTTTCCATTTAATTTCATTCAAAACATTTGATGTTTTATCACTTATACACATTAAATTAGTGTCCATCCAAAGATTGTCTAACTGATAATTCTTAATTAAATTCAAAAAACTCATCGCACTATTTTGAGAATAAATATAAACAATTTCAGGCATTTTTAATTTAAGATTTTGTATGAGCTCATTATTGAATTTTTCAGCTGGTTTAGCCGTATAATTAATTATTCTTTTAACATTATAACCTTTAACTATAAGTTGCTGATCTAACTCATTAGAAATAATTTCCCCACTTACATAAAGTAATTTTCCATCTGAAGAATTAAAATTCCTCAAAATTAATTCTTTTAAATTATTAACATTGCCATCTGCACAAAATATATTTTGAAAACCAACACTTTTAGCTTTTTTTTCAGTTGAGCTTCCAACACAAAAACAGCTAATCTTTTTATCAATTAATTTTGAATTAATAAATTTTATTGCATTAGCGCTTGTAAAAATAATTCCATTATAATCAGAAAAATTTATAGATTCATAATTCTTACTCTCAATATTAATCAGTGGTATATGAGAAACTTTATGACCAAGTGATTGAAATCTTAAAATCATCTCATGACTATCTTCTAGTGGTCTTGTTAATAATACATGCATAGTTTATTTTTTATACGAATTTTTAGATTCTTTCTTTAATATTAATCCTACTTCTTTGCCTAGTTCAAAAGCAAATTTAATTTTTTTTGAATCTTTGTGATAAAATCTTTCTTTTCCATCTAAAGAAAATAACTCTGCCTCAAGACTAATATTTTCTTCATTAATTTTAGCAATTGCACCAACAGCAGTTTCACAATCTCCATCTAAAATTTTAAGAACATTTCTTTCTGCCAGAACACAATTGTGTGTTGGTTGGTGGTTAATTTTTTCTAATAATTCAATCATATTTTTATCATTATCTCTACATTGAAGAGCAACAACTCCTTGTCCAGCGCTTGGAATAATTTCTGATGTTGAAAAAGTTTGGGAAATTTTATTTTCAAAATTTAATGATTTAACTCCAGCATAAGATAAAATGATGGCATCGAATAAACCATCATTTAATTTTTTAATTCTTGTGTCAACGTTTCCTCTTATTAATTTATAATTAAGATCTTGTCGTATTTTTTTTAACTGAAACTCTCTTCGAAAAGATGAAGTTCCAACTATTGCATTGCTAGGAAGGTCTTTGATCATTTTATTATTTTTACTAATTAAAATTTCTCTTGGATCGTTTCTTTCTAAAAAACAATTTGTTATAAGCCCCTTTGTTTCGTGTGATGGCATATCCTTTAATGCATGAACAGCAATATCAATTTTTCCATTTACTAGTTCATCTTCAATTGTTTTAGAAAACAATCCCTTGCCACCAGCCTCAGATAATCTGATGTCTTGAATTATGTCACCTTTAGTTGTGATTTTTTTAATTAAAACATCATCAATTTCAAAACTAGGTGAAATATTTAAAAATTTAGCCTTGGCTCTTTCGGCATAGGCTAATGCTAATTTACTGCCCCGAGAACCAATGATAATTTTTTTGTTTTTCATTTATGCTTTATTCTTATATTTAGATTGTATTACTAATAAAAATTAATTTAATGAAAAAAAAACATATAATTTTAGGAATTGAATCAAGCTGTGATGAAACTGCAGCATCAGTAATTCAAGAAAATGATCAAGGTATTCCCATCATTTTATCTAATATTGTATCCAGCCAAGTAAATGTACATAAAGAGTTTGGTGGAGTAGTTCCTGAACTTGCCGCAAGATCACATATCGAAAAAATTGATCTAATAACAAAAAAAGCAATTGATGAAAGTGGTGTTAAGTTTAAAGACCTTGATGCAATAGCAGCCACTGCGGGCCCTGGTCTTATTGTCTGTCTTGCAGTTGGTCTTAGTTTTGGAAAATCTGTAGCCTCTTCCTTAAACAAACCATTTATTGCAGTTAATCATCTCGAAGGGCATGCTTTAAGTCCTAAATTAAATTCAAAATTAAATTATCCTTATCTATTACTTTTAGTTTCAGGTGGACACACTCAATTTTTAAGTATTGAAGGTTTAGGCAAATATAAAAGATTAGGAACAACAATTGATGATGCCGTTGGTGAAGCTTTTGATAAAACTGCAAAATTACTTGGAATAGAATTTCCAGGTGGTCCAAAAATAGAAGAATTTGCAAAAAAAGGTGATCCAAAAAAGTATGAATTACCCAAACCTATAATAAATAAGGGTGGGTGTAATTTATCATTTGCCGGTCTTAAAACTGCAGTTCTTAAAATTTCTAAACAAATTAAAACTAATCAAGAAAAATATGATCTTGCAGCTTCATTTCAAAGAACTGTTGAAGAAATATTAAATAAAAAAAGCAAATTTGCTTTTGAAGAATTTAAAAAAATTAATAAAAAAAAAAATAATACTTTTGTTGTAGCAGGAGGTGTGGCTGCAAATAAAAAAATTAGAGAAAATCTCACAAATCTTTGCAAGAAAGAAAATTTTAATCCTATTTTTCCTCCAATCAATTTATGTGGAGATAATGCTGCAATGATAGCAATGGTTGGTTTAGAAAAATTTAAATTAAAACAATTTAATAATTTAGATTATCCTGCAAAACCACGGTGGCAACTTGATGAAAATGCCACTTTCTTAAAAGGTTCAGGTGTAAGATTATAATGCAATACTGGTTACTTAAATCTGAACCAAATGTTTGGTCTATAAAACAACAGAAAAAAGCTGGATTTAAAGGTGCAGACTGGGATGGTGTAAGAAATTATCAGGCAGCAAACAATTTAAAAAAAATGAAAAAAGGAGATTTGTGTTTTTTTTATCATTCTAATATTGGTAAAGAAATTGTTGGTATCGTTGAAATTATTAAAACTGCTTTTATCGATAAAACTGATAAACAAAAAAAATTTGTTTCTGTTAAAGTTAAATATAAAAAAATGCTTAAAAAACCAGTTACACTCGAAAATATAAAAAAAAACAGAGATCTTAGGCATTTATCTCTAATAAAACAAAGTAGATTATCCGTAATGCCTATTGATTCTAAGTGCTGGAAAATATTAAATAAGATGAGTAATATTTAAAAAAAATCATGTCTAAAAGATCAAAAAAAAAAGCAAAAACTAAGAAAAAAATTAAATCTAAGAAAAAAATAAATAAAGCAGAAATTGATAAAGAATTTTTAATTAAAACCAAAAAAGAATGGATTAATAGATCTTTAGTTACTAAATCAAAGTATGAAAAAAAATATAAAAAATCTTTAAAAAATAATGATGAATTTTGGAAAAAAGAAGGAAAAAGAATAACTTGGATTAAACCCTACAAAAAAATAAAAAATGTAAAGTATAGTAAAGATGAAGTTCGTATTAAATGGTACGAAGATGGAACCTTAAATGCTTCTGCAAACTGTATTGATAGACATCTTAAAGATAAAAAACATAAAACAGCAATTATTTGGGTTGGAGATGACCCAAAAGATACAAAAAAAATTTCTTATAAACAATTGCATAAAGAAGTTTCAAAAACTGCTAATGCCTTAAAAGAACTTGGAGTAAAAAAAGGTGATCGTGTCACAATTTATTTAACAATGATACCAGAATTGGCATTTTCAATGTTGGCTTGTGCTAGGATTGGTGCAATTCATTCAATTATTTTTGGTGGTTTTTCGGCCGACTCTATTGCTGGAAGAATTGATGATTGTAAATCAGATTATGTAATAACTGCAGATGAAGGTATAAGAGGGGGAAAAACAATCCCTTTAAAATATACTGTTGATGAGGCACTTTCAAAATGTCGAAGTATTAAGAAATGTATTGTAATTAAAAAAACTGGAAACTACATAGACTGGAATAATGAAAGAGATGTTTGGTATCATAAAATAATTAAAAATGTGTCTAGTCAATGTAACCCTGAAGAAATGAGTGCAGAAGATCCATTATTTATACTTTATACTTCTGGATCAACCGGAAAACCTAAGGGAGTTCTTCATACTACAGGTGGTTATATGGTTTATGCTTCCATGACTCATCAATATATTTTTAATTATAAACAAAAAGACATTTACTGGTGTACTGCAGACATTGGCTGGATAACAGGACATAGTTATATAATTTATGGACCTCTAGCTAATGGCGCTACAACTATAATGTTCGAGGGTGTTCCTACATATCCTGATAGCTCTAGATGGTGGCAAATAGTTGATAAATATAAAGTTAATATCTTTTATACAGCTCCAACTGCAATTAGAGCATTAATGAGAGAAGGTGATGAACCTGTTAAAAAAACATCAAGAAAGTCTTTAAAACTATTAGGAACTGTTGGAGAGCCTATTAATCCAGAAGCATGGAAGTGGTATTATAAAACTGTTGGAGATTCAAAATGCCCTATAGTTGATACATGGTGGCAAACTGAAACTGGAGGAATATTAATAAGTCCGCAAACTGGAGCTATTAATTTAAAACCAGGCTCTGCTACAAAACCATTTTATGGAATAAAACCTGTTATTGTTGATCAATCTGGCAATATTTTAAAAGGTGAGTGTGAAGGAAGACTTTGTATAGCTCAGTCTTGGCCAGGACAGATGAGAACAGTTTATGGTGATCACCAAAGATTTATTGATACTTATTTTTCACAATTTGATGGAAAATATTTTACTGGAGATGGATGTCGTAGAGATAAAGATGGGTACTATTGGATTACAGGACGAGTAGATGATGTAATTATTGTATCAGGACACAATCTAGGAACAGCAGAAGTTGAAAGTGCCTTTGTTGCACATCCAAAAGTTGCTGAAGCAGCTGTAGTTAGTTTTCCTCATGACATTAAAGGTAACGGTTTATATTGCTATGTGACTTTAAATGTTGGAGAAAAAGAAGATGGAGATCTAGAAAGAGAACTAAAACTCTGGGTTAGAAAAAAAATAGGTCCAATTGCAACACCAGACTTTATTCAATTTTCTCCAGGACTTCCAAAAACAAGATCAGGTAAAATTATGAGAAGAATCCTTCGAAAAATTGCAGCTAATGAACATGATCAACTTGGAGATACAACTACTCTTGCAGATCCAAGCGTTGTGGATAGTTTGGTAGAAAATAGAAAAAATCAATAATATTATTATAAAAAAACCCACCGCTTTTATAAGCGGTTATTTACTTGAGCTTTTTTGTTTAAATTTAAAATTTATTTAATTTTTTAAAAAAAAACTGGTACTACTAATTCAGTACGTAATGAAAAAAATACAAATATCTCCCTCAATTTTATCTGCGGACTTTAGTCAATTAGGCAATGAAATTAAGAGACTGGAAGATGGAGGCGCTGATATGATTCATGTTGATGTAATGGATGGTCATTTTGTTCCAAATTTAACTATAGGACCACCAGTAATTAAAACTTTGAGAAATTATACAAAATTACCTTTCGATGTTCATTTGATGATAGCACCAGTTCATAAATATATTAAAAATTATGCTGAAGCTGGAGCTGATATTATAACAATACATCCAGAAGCAACCGACAATTTAAAAGAATCAATTAATCATATAAAAGAACTAGGAAAAAAAGTTGGGGTTTCTTTAAATCCCAATACAAAAATTGATATTATTAAAGAATTTTTTTCTGAAATAAATTTAATTTTAATAATGAGCGTTCATCCTGGTTTTGGAGGTCAGAAGTTTATGCCTGAAGTTTTAGTAAAAATAAAAGAATTAAAAAAAATAAAAGATCAACAAAATTTTAGTTTTGACATTGAAGTTGATGGAGGAATCAATTTTGATAACAGTAAACTTGCAATAGAAGCTGGGGCAAATATTCTTGTTTCAGGCACAACAATTTTTAAAAACAACAACGGTAATATTAAAAAAAATATTGATACTTTAAAAGCAAGTTAAAGAGTAATGATTTTTAAAAATTCATTAAACTATATAAGTCAATTTTTTTTTTTCTTTACAAACAAAGCAAGAAATTTTTATTTAAATTCTAATATTTATAATAAAAAAATTTCTAAAATTAATGATAAAAATTTAGAATATAAACCTAGCCCAAGTATATTAGATTGTTTAATTAAGTATGAGAAAAAAAATAAAATAGAAGACTTTTCACTAAACTCTATTTGGACAAATAAAAATATAAAAGAAAAAGATTATAAAAAATTACATAGTTTTTTTTGGTTATTCACATTAGATTTAAAATCTTCTAAACAATCAACTCAATCAATTATTCTTAAATGGATAGAATCTAATCATAACTATAATTATAAAAGTTGGGATGTTGACATTCTTTCAAAGAGAATAATTGCCTGGATATCTAATTCAAAATTAACTTACGAAGATAGTAGTCAAGAATATAAAACAAAATTTAATTCTATTATTCAAAAACAAATTAACCACTTAATAAATGAGATCAAAAGATCAGATTGGATTGATGATAAAATGATAGGGTGTGCGGCAATAATTCTAACTGGGCTTTCCTTTCATGATAAATCAGGATATTTAGATTTTGGATTAAACTTACTAAAAAAAATAATTAAATTTTCATTTGATAATGAAGGATTTCCAAAATCAAGAAGTATAAGACAACTAAATTTTTATTTAAAATATTTTATACTAATTAGAGAATGGTTAAAAGAATCCCAAAATGATACACCCGAATATATTGATGAAGCTATATATTATTTAGGTCAAGCCTACTCATTAATTTTCCAAAATTTTAAAAAAAATATTCTATTTAATGGAAATAATGAAAATAATAATAAAGATTTTGATAATTATTTAAAAAGATATGGTTACAAATTTAAAAATGAAAATAATGAAATTGCTGGTTATTCAATTTTAAAAAATAAAAAAAATGCACTTATAATGGATATTGGTCCATCCCCAGAAAAAAAATTTTCTAATGACTATCAAGCAGGATCTTTATCTTTTGAAATTATATCTGGTGATAAAAAACTAATATGCAATTCTGGTTATTTTCAAAATTACAAACATCAACTTAATGATCTTTCAAAATCAAGTGCTTCACAAAGCACTTTAATTATTGATAATCAATCTTCCTGTAAGTTAAGAAAGCAAGGAAATAAACATTCAATAGTTGAAAATGGATTAAAAATAACCAGCAAATCAGTTATATGTCAAAAAAATTATTGGAGTGTAAGAGCTGCTCATGATGGCTATAGTAAACAGTACGGTATAATTCACGAAAGACAAATTGAATTTTTTCCAGAAAATAACAAATTCATTGGAATTGATAAATTAATTAAAAAAAAAAAAAATAAAAGTACAAATTTTGAAATTCGTTTTCATTTAGAACCAAATATAAAAACTATGAAGACACAAGATGGTAAATCAATATTTATAGAACTTGAAAACGAAGGATGGAAATTTACATGCGATGGACACACTATTGACATAGAAACAGGTTTGTATTTTGGCAAAAAAAATTCATACACTGAGAATCAAAATATATTTATTTCTGGCATGACTCAAAATGAAAATCAGACTATAAAATGGGAATTGATTAAAATATAAAATGAAAAAAATTAAAAGGGCGTTAATTTCTGTATCTAATAAAGAAGAATTGACACCTCTTTTAAACACACTAACCAAGTATAAAATAAAATTAATTAGTTCTGGTGGAACTTATAAAAAAATAAAAAAATTAAAATACAAATGTATTGAAATTTCCAAATATACTAACTCTCCAGAAATTTTAAATGGTAGAGTAAAAACACTACATCCAAAAATTCACGCAGGGATATTAAGTAAAAGGAATAACAAATCTCATAAAAAAGAACTAATAAAAAATAATTTTGATGAAATTGATTTGGTAATTGTAAATTTTTATCCATTTGAGGAAACATTAAAAAACACAAAAAATCATTCTAAAATTATTGAAAATATAGATGTTGGAGGACCAACTATGGTTAGAGCTGCTGCCAAAAACTATAATGACGTAACAGTAATCACTTCGCCAAAACAATATAAGGGATTAATAAATGAACTTCGCTCCAATAAAGGTTCAACCTCATTAACTTTTAGAAAAAAAATGTCAGAAGAAGCTTTTTCTGAAACTGCCTACTATGATGCTTTAATTTCTAACTACTTTAATAGAATTTCTAAAAATTTTTTTCCAAAAAAAAAAATTTTTTACACTAATTTAGTTGAAAAATTAAGATATGGAGAAAATCCTCATCAAGAAAGTGCAATTTATTCTAAAACTAACAAATTAGATATTGCACAAATTCATGGAAAACAATTAAGCTACAACAATTATAACGATATATTCTCAGCTTTAATGATTTCTAAGTCTCTACCAAAAAATATTGGCACAGTAATTGTAAAACATGCTAACCCTTGCGGTGTTTCTATAGATAAGAATAATAAAAAAAGTTATCAATTAGCTTTAGCATGCGATCCAGTAAGTGCTTTTGGAGGTATTGTCTCTTGTAATTATAAAGTTAATAAAAATTTAGCTTTAGAATTAAATAAAATTTTTTTAGAAGTTGTAATTGCTGATGGTTTTGAAAAAGAAGCTCTTAAAATCTTAAAAAAGAAAAAAGATTTAAGAATTATTAATGCTAGCAATTTGGCCTTTGAAAATATGTATAATTTTATGTCAAATTTCAATTCTATTTTAGTTCAATCAACAGACATAAATCCATTTGTTAAAAAAAATTTCAAAATAGTATCAAAGAAAAAACCATCTGCTATAGAATTAAAAAATTTAATTTTTGCTTTTAATATATGTAGATTTGTTAAATCAAATGCAATTGTTTTAGCAAAAAATAATACTACTGTTGGGATTGGTTCAGGCCAACCAAGTCGATTAGATAGTTGCAAAATTGCAATAAATAAAATGAATCAATTTCAAAAAACTAATAATACTGATGGGATAGTAGCTGCTTCAGATGCATTTTTTCCATTTGTAGATGGAATTGAAACTTTAGTTCAAGCTGGTATTTCTGCTGTAATTCAACCATCTGGATCAATCAGAGATAAAGAAATAATTAAGTTTGCCAATCAAACTGAAACAGTCTTGGTATTTTCAAAGACAAGACATTTTAAACACTAAACTATTTTATCTACTTTAGCTGCAAGAACAAAATCACTTTCATGTAAACCTTTGATAGAATGAGTAAAAATTTTTATTTTAGCATAACCCCAACCAAACCATATATCTGGATGATGTCCTTCCTGTTCTGCAATTTCACCTACTTTATTTATAAAATTTTGACTTTCTAAAAAATTTTTAAATTTAAACTCTTTAATCAAATAAAAAATTTTAGACTCATCTTCTTTAACTTCCCATCCATCTACCATTTTTAGATATTTGTGTATTTCAGTTATATCAAAACTTGGTATACCTCCCTCACAAGGAATACATTTTTTATTTGCTAAATCACTCATAAATAACTTTAATTTTATTGGAGCGGGCAAAGGGGGTCGAACCCTCGACCTTCTCGTTGGCAACGAGACGCTCTACCACTGAGCTATGCCCGCTTGTTAAAAAGTTATTATAGATAGAGGTTTTTTTTAATGCAAGAAATAATAAAAATTTGTTAAGTTAATGAATGGATAATAAAAATAAATTGCCAAATAAAATTCCTATATTTCCAATATCAAATTTTATAATTTTTCCTAAAACAACCGTTCCATTAAATATTTTTGAGCCAAGATATATAGAAATGGTTGATGATAGTATGAAAAATTCAAGAATGATAGGTATGGTACAACCAAAAAAAAATTCTAATACCTCTATCCCTGAATTATATAACATTGGATGTTTAGGAAAAATAACAAGCTTTAATGAAAGCGAAGATGGAAGATATTTAATTATTTTAAATGGCCTTAGTCGTTTTAAAATTATCGATGAAATAAAAAATAATAAACTTTATCGTGAATGCAATGTTAGTTTTAATGAATTTAAAAATGATATTAATTCTAACAAGGAAGAAATTAAATTTACTGATCTTGAACTTATATTTAAAAATTTAAAAAATTTATTTCAAAAAAAAGGTTATATTATCAATTGGAAAGAATTGGAAAAACAAGATCTAAACCAAACAATTAATACACTTGCAATGGCTTCACCTTTTTCTTTAGAAGAAAAACAAGCATTGTTAGAAACTCAAAATCTAATTTCAAGAAAATTTAAATTAGAAGAAATTATTAAAACTTATATATTGGATGATTTTAGTAACACAACTATTCAGTAAATTTTAAATTGTTAATCCCTCATCTGCATATTTAGATACAATATTGTTAAATAATTTATTTTTACCTAAAAATTTTACTAATTGATTTAAATAATTGTTTTTATAATTGTTATCAAATTTAAAAAACTCATAAATGAAATCATTACCAGAAGAAAAAATAAAATTGAGATGTTTAGTTTTATTTTCAAAATCTTTATAAACTGAATGATCTATCTGCAAACCTAAATCTACACGTTCTTTTATAATTTTTGATAAAATTTTTATATCTCTTAAAGTCATATTAAAACCTTGTCCTGAAAGTGGATGAATTTTATGAAGACTATCACCAAAATTCATTAAATTTTTATAATAATATTTTCTAGTAACAGAAAAATTTAATTCAAATTTTTCTAATTTACCAAAACTTTTAATTTCATAATTTTTATTTTGTTGACAAATTAAATTCTTAATTTCTTTTTCACTAAAACTTATTTTTTTATTAATTGCGGAAAATACTATTGAAGTTTTAAAATTTGAAATTGGTAAAAATGCGACGGGACCTATTTTTGTAAAAATCTGAATTGCTTTATCATTTTTAATATATTTATGATTTATAATAGTAGTATGGGCATAACTATTATAATTTTTATTAATTTTATTATAAAAAAAATTATTAGAAATTTTATTATTACCGTCACAATTAATAATTAATTCATATTTTTTTTCATTTAATATTTTTTTATAGAAATTATTGTTTTTTATTAAAATTTTTTTGAATAATTTATTTTTTTTTAAATCACTATCTAATAATTGGTAAATTTCACGATTTTTAGCTATAAAAAATAATTCTTCTCCATTATTTTCAAAATTTAAAATTTTTTCACATTTAAGTTTTTCACTATAAATTTCTATTGCTTTTATTTTCCAAAACATATCTTTTCTAAATTTAATTATTTCTTTATTAAAAAAATCAAAATTATTTTTGGATATTCCTATAGTTCTCGATTGAAAAATAGATTTCTTAGATTTCTTACAATAAACATAAACCTTAATATTTTTATTAATTAAATTCTTTGCTAATGCTAAACTTGTAAGACTATCTCCTATTAAACAAATATTCATATTTAAAATTTAATTTTAACCACAATTATTAAATGATACAAAGTGATAAATTTGATTCATTATTTATGGAAATAAAAAAATTAGCCAATAACAGCTTAAATTTTATAATTAAAAGATTTATTGAACTCTTTGGATTTTCAATATTATTAATTAGTATATTTTTGCTCATTTCATTAATTAGTTATTCTCCCGAAGATCCAAACTTTATTTTTCCTGAAAATACAGAAATTCAAAATATTCTCGGTTTTAAAGGTAGCTTTACTTCAGATATTTTTTTTCAGTCTTTAGGGCTTATCTCTATACTTGTTTCTATTAGTTTATTTTTTACAAGCATAAAAATTATAAGATCAAAACAGATATTTATTTTAATAACAAATTTATTTTATACAATTTTATATTCACTTTTGGGGGCATTATTTTTTTCTTTTTTTTATCCAGATTCTTTTTGGCTATCAATTAATGGCAATGGAGGCTTTGTTGGAAAATTATTAGAGAAAACTTTTTTAGTTTCATTAATAAATTTAAATCAGGAAATTTCCTATTATATTTTAATTATAACTATTTTATCATTATTTTTAATAAGTGTTAATTTTAAATTAAACTCATGTATAAATTTTATAAAAGTTATATTTAAATTTATATTTAAAAGAAAAGAAAAAAATTTTATTAATGATGAAAGAGATATTAATTATACTGCAGAAAATAAAGAAACTATCCAAGAAGATTTACCATTTATCAAAAGTACAATAGAAACTAAAACTACTAAATCAAAATTTATTTTACCTTCAATTAATTTATTGAAGCTACCCACCAAAAAGGAAAGACAAAAAACTTCAGATGAAGAAGAAATTGATTCAGATTTTTTAGAAAAAATCCTTTTAGATTTTGGTGTTGAAGGAAAAATAAAAAAAGTAAGTCATGGTCCTGTTGTAACTTTAAATGAATTTGAACCTGCGGCAGGAATTAAAGTTTCAAAAATTATTAATTTATCTGAAGATATTGCGAGAAATACTAGTTCAGAATCTGCTAGAATTTCAACAATCCCTGGAAGGAATACTATAGGTATTGAATTACCAAATTCATCAAGAGAAAATGTTTACTTAAGTGAAATAATTTCTCATAGCGATTTTTCAAAAAAAGATATTAAATTGCCAATCGCATTAGGAAAAAATATTTCTGGCATTCCAGTTACAGGTGACCTTTCTACTATGCCACATTTATTAATTGCTGGTACAACAGGTTCGGGAAAATCGATCTGTATTAATACAATTATTTTATCTCTTCTTTATCGTCATACGCCAAACAGATGTAAATTTATTTTAATTGATCCAAAAATGTTAGAACTTTCTACATATGAAGATATTCCTCATTTATTATGTCCAGTAATTACTGAGGCAAAAAAAGCAGCTTCTGTTTTAGGATGGGTCGTTAAAGAAATGGAAAGCAGATATCGATTAATGACTAAAGAAGGTGTTAGAAATATTGATGGCTACAACACCAAACATAAACTCCCTATGCCCTACATAGTAGTAATTGTGGATGAAATGTCTGATCTAATGTTGGTAGCTGGAAAAGAAATAGAAAATTATATACAAAAATTATCACAAATGGCTAGAGCTGCTGGTATTCATATTATTATGGCCACTCAAAGACCAAGTGTTGATGTTATTACTGGTACAATTAAAGCCAATTTTCCAACTAGAATATCATTTCAAGTAACATCAAAGATTGATAGCAGAACAATACTTGGAGAACAGGGTGCTGAACAATTGCTTGGAAAAGGAGATATGCTTTATATGTCATCAGCAAATAAAATGGTTAGAATTCATGCGCCTTTTGTTTCTGAGGGTGAAATTGAAAAAATTAATAAACATCTCCGTTCTCAAGAAGAGCCTGACTATGTTGATGAAATATTAAATTTTAAAGATGAAAAAGAAATAGGAGAAAATAATCCAGATAATGGAGATAAAGATGAACTTTATGAAACAGCAATAGAAATTATAAAATCAGAAGGAAAAGCTTCTACTTCATTTCTACAAAGAAAACTTCAAATTGGATATAACCGTGCAGCAAGAATAATTGATATGATGGAAGCTAATGGAATTGTTAGTAAAGCTAATCATGTTGGAAAACGTGAAGTTCTTTAATGTTAAAAAAAATAATAGTTTTTTTTTCTTTTTTTATTTTTTTTAACTCATTAAATGCAACTATTAAAGAACAAATTATTTTAAATTTAGAAAAAACCAATAACTTAACTTTTAATTTTAAACAAACAATTGATGACAAAAGCGAAGAAGGAAATTGTATAATAGAATATCCAAAAAAAATTTACTGTTTGTATGACAATTTTAACAAGAAAATTATGGTTTCTAATGGAAAATCATTAGTAATTAAAAACCAAACAAATAATCAATTTTATTTATATCCATTAAAAAAAACCCCTTTAGAATTAATTTTAGATAAAAATTATTTAATTAATCAAATTAAAAATTTAGAAGGAAGAATTATTAAAAATAAATATTTAAATTTTACTATATTAAATAATAACAATAAAATTAACATTTTTTTTGATAATCAAACTTTAAATTTAATTGGCTGGCAAACTGAAGACATTTATCAAAATTTAGTAATTACTTTTATTTCAAAAATTAAAGTAAATCAAAAAATTGATAAAAATATTTTTAAACTACCCAAAATGAATTAAGCAATTTCTTTTTTTTGAATCTCAGATTTAAAAACTTTCATCCCTCTAGCTAAATAATTTTTTAAAGCATTTTTATGATCTAAAGAACAAGTATGTACCCAAACTCTTTTTGTGTTTAATGTGAATGATTTTTTAATTAATTCACTTAAGAAAAACCCTCCTAATTTTTTCCCAAAATACTCTTCTAAAATCCCAAAATAAGCAATTTCACTTTCTTGTTTTTCTTTATTTAATATTATTTCACTATAGCCAACTAAATTATCATTATTTTTTAAAATATAGGTTATAAGATTTTTGTTAGAAATGTATTCAATCCAATTTTGATCTGTCCAAACTAATCGATCAAACCAATAACATTTTTTTCCAATTTCTTTATAAAAAAATTTATTTAGTTGAAAATCTTTGAGTTCAACTAAATTTAATGAGTAATTATTTGAAGGCATTTGAACTTCATTTAAATCATTAATAGATTTTATTTCTAAATATTTTCTAAAAATTTCTTCAATCACTCGACCATTTTTCCTACTTTTTCGC
Organism: uncultured Pelagibacteraceae bacterium; assembly: GCA_902603905.1. Taxonomy (GTDB): domain Bacteria; phylum Pseudomonadota; class Alphaproteobacteria; order Pelagibacterales; family Pelagibacteraceae; genus Pelagibacter. The sequence goes on from CACKWM010000002.1 coordinate 46,056, forward strand.
CTCCAAATAAATGAAAATGCAAATGAGGCACTTCTTGACCACCATGTTCACTTAAGTTCGAAAGAGTTCTGTATCCTTTGCCTGTGTCTAGCGACATACCTAATTTTTTTGCAACTATTGAAATTCCCTTCATTAAACCAACAATTTCTTTATCTGAAGCTTTAGCATTAAAATCATCTAAATCTATATATTTGCCTTTTGGAATAACTAAAGCATGAATTTTTTTTTGAGGATTAATGTCATGAAATGATAAAACATAATCATCTTCATAAATTTTCTTACAAGGTATTTCTCCTCTTAAAATTTTTGCAAAAATATTGTTATCATCATACTTCATTCTAAAACTCTTATTTCTTCTACAATACTAATAATTTTTCCATCTTTAACAATAGCATTAACTTCTGCACATTCGTAAGTTGCGAACGAATTTGTCTCAGCTACTTCTTTTTTTTCAAAGCATTTGTCTTTTGATGACATCAATAAGTGTTCATGCAATTCTAATGGATAGCCTAAATACATCATTAAGCCTATAACTGTGCTTTCTTTTTCTACATCTTTAATTTTTGCAATTTCTTCAACTTTTTTTGTAATTGCCAAATCAAAATCCTTTATTGAAGTATATCCTTTATATAAAATATAAATAATAATAATAATTAAAATGTATTTAATTTTACCCATTTAAAAAAAGTCATTTTTCTCTTTTTTTTAATTCATCCATAACATCTTCTATCTTAATTCCATTTGTCTCTAAGTAAACTAGCAAATGATATAATACATCTGCGGATTCATGAATTTTATTAGTATTTTTTTCAACCGCTTCAAATAATTCTTTAATCTCTTCTTTAACTTTTTCAGTACTTAATTTTTTATCATTTAGTAATTTATTTGTATAAGATTTATCTGGCGAAGAGTTTTTTCTTTCACGAATAATTTTAATAAGTTCTTCTAGGCCTTCAAACATAATTAAATTCTAACAGGAATTCCTTTTGAGTCCAAATATTCCTTTGCTTGTTTAATTGAATATTTTCCATAGTGAAATATAGATGCGGCTAGTACTGCATTTGCTTTACCTTTGGTAATACCTTCTGCTAAATGATCTAAATTACCAACTCCACCAGAGGCTATAACCGGTATATTTACTGTTTCTGAAATTTTTTGCATTAAATCTATATCATAGCCTTTTTGAGTCCCGTCTCTATCCATTGAAGTAACTAATAATTCTCCAGCTCCATATTCTTCCATTTGTTTTGCAAATTTTATTGCATCTATATCTGTTTTGTTTCTTCCTCCATGAGTAAAAATTTTCCAACTATTTGCCTCTTTTTTTGCGTCTATAGCAACTACAATGCATTGAGAGCCAAATTTTAATGAACTTTCCAAAACAATTTTTGGATTTTGTACAGCCGCAGTATTTATAGACACTTTATCTGCTCCACAATTTAAAAGTTTGTTTATATCTTCAATGCTTCTCACTCCACCTCCAACTGTTAAAGGAACAAAACATTTTTCAGATGTTTTTTTAACAACTTCATAAATAGTTGATCTATTTTCATTAGATGCAGTTATATCTAAAAAACAAATTTCATCTGCACCACCATCACTATAAATTTTAGCTTGTTCAACTGGGTCTCCAGCATCCTTAAGATCAACAAAGTTTATGCCTTTAACTACACGCCCATTTTTAACATCAAGACAAGGAATTATTCTGTTTTTAAGCATCTATTTCTTTTGCTAATTCATCTAACTGTATATCGCCATCATAAATAGCTTTACCGACTATTATACCTTCAATATTTTTATTATTTAAATCTTTTGCTTTTTTAATATCTATAATTGAAGAAACTCCTCCAGATATGATTACAGGACAATTAGATATACCTGCTAGTTTAGTTGTCTCCTCAAAATTAGGACTTGTCTTAGTCCCATCCTTATTAATATCAGTATAAATCAATCTACTTGCACCATAATCATTTACTTCTTTTAAAAAATCCAAAGTCAATTGATTTGAATTTTCCTTCCATCCAGATAAAGATAAATACCCATCTTTAGCATCTAAACCTAAAGCAATTTTATTTGGAAATCTTTGACATGCTTCTTTTAAAAAATTTTTATCTTTTATAGCGGCACTTCCTAAAATAACTTTCTCTACACCCGCATCAGTATATTTTTGAATGCTTTCAAAATTTCTAATTCCACCACCTATCTCAATTTTAAGATCAAATTTGCCTACTATTTCTTGAATAATATCTAAATTAACTGTCTCACCAGTTAAAGCCCCATCTAAATCAACAATGTGTAAATTTTTAAATCCATGATCTTTGTATTTACCAGCTTGATCAACTGGTGATGGTTCATATTCAGTTTTATTATCAAAGTCTCCTTTAATTAATCTTACACATTTTTTATCTTTAATATCTATAGCTGGAAATATTTTCATAATTTAATTATAAATTTATAAAATTATCAATAATTTTTAGCCCAATTTTATCACTCTTTTCCGGATGAAATTGTGTTCCAAACAAATTTTCCTTTTCTGCAGAACAAACAATATTTGTTGAATAATCAATTGTTGCGGAAATTACATTTTTATCATTTGGTATAAATTCATAACTATGTACAAAATACATATGTGAATTATTTTCAATATTTTTAAAAATTTTACTTTCTTTAACAATATTTATTTGATTCCAACCAATGTGGGGAAGTTTATATTTTCCATTTTGATTATCTATTTTTGATACTTTTCCTGAAATCCAACCTAGGCCTTTTGTTTCTGTTTCTTCATAACCAATATCTGCAAACATTTGTAAACCTACACAAATTCCTAAAAGAGGTTTTTTATTGTTTATTGCAAAGTCGTTAAGTGCATCTACCAAACCACTAATATTGTTTAGAGCATCAACACAACTTTTAAACGAACCCTGCCCTGGCAAAACTACCTTATCGCTTGATTTAATCTTATTTAAATCTGAAGTTACTTCGATATTTACTTTGTCTTTAGCAACTTCCTTAAAGGAGTTTATTACAGAACTAATATTGCCCGAGTTATAGTCAACAATTGTGACATTCATTAAACTTATAAAGAACCTTTTGTTGAAGGAATTGTATTTTTATTCCTAGGATCCATTTCCAATGCAGCCCTTAAAGATCTTGCTAATCCTTTAAAGCAAGATTCAATGATGTGGTGGCTGTTATCACCATAAATATTTTCAACGTGCAAAGTAATTCCTGCAGCTTGAGAAAAGGCTTGGAACCACTCTTTAAAAAGTTCTGTATCCATTTCACCAAGTTTTTCTACTTTAAGATTAACCTTCCAAATTAAATAAGGTCTATTAGAAACATCAATTGCAACTCTCGTTAATGTTTCGTCCATTGGTATTAATGCATGAGCATATCTTTTAATGCCAACAAATTTTTTAGATGCTTTTTTAAGACACTCTCCTATCGCTATACCAGTATCTTCTGTAGTATGATGTAAATCAATATTTGTATCCCCTTTTGCTTTTATATTTAAATCCATTGATGAGTGTTTGGATAATTGTTCAAGCATATGATTTAAAAATCCTATACCTGTATCAACTTTGTACTTACCTTTACCATCAATATTCAAATCAACGCTAATATTGGTTTCTTTAGTTTTTCTGCTTATTTTTGCTTTACGCTTCATAATTTAAAAAAGGTATATATCTATTATGCAATTATGGCAATAATACTAGACTTGCTCTTGAACTATTGAATTTAATATCCATTTATAAGCTATGACAACAATAGTATTAGTAAGAAAAAATAACGATGTGGTAGTTGCCAGTGATGGACAAGTAAGTATGGGCAACACAATAATAAAAAGTACAGCCAATAAAGTTAGAAGAATTGAAAAAAGAAATGTTATTGCTGGATTTGCTGGATCAACAGCAGATGCATTAACTTTATTTGAAAGACTTGAAGCAAAACTAGAAAAGCATGCAGGAAATTTAACTAGAGCGTCTGTTGAGCTAGCTAAAGACTGGAGAACAGACAAATATTTAAGAAGATTAGAAGCATTAATGGCGATAGGAGATAAAGAAAAAAGCTTTATAATTTCTGGAACAGGTGATGTGTTAGAGCCTGAAGGGGATGTAATTGGTATAGGATCAGGTGGTAATTATGCTTTAGCTGCAGCAAAAGTTTTAATAGACACAGAATTATCAGCAGAAGAAGTTGCAAAAAAAGCTATTCAAGTTGCATCAGATATATGTGTATTTACTAATAATAATATTCAAATTGAAAAAATTTAATGGAAAATTCAAACGTAAGACCTCTGGTTCAAAAAGAAAAAAATATAAAAGATAATAATTCATTTATTAGTTCTTTATCACCAAGAGAAATAGTTTCAGAATTAGATCGATATGTAGTTGGACAGAATAAAGCTAAAAGAGCAGTAGCAATAGCCTTAAGAAACAGATGGAGAAGACAAGCGTTAAAAGGTGAAATGAAAGATGAAGTTTTACCAAAAAATATATTGATGATTGGACCAACAGGAGTAGGGAAAACTGAAATTTCAAGAAGACTATCAAAACTTGCTGAGGCTCCTTTTGTAAAAGTTGAAGCAACAAGATTTACAGAAGTTGGTTATGTAGGAAGAGACGTAGAACAAATCGTAAGAGATTTATTAGAAATTGCAATAGCAATGGAAAAAGTAAAAAAAAGAAAAGAAGTTTATGCACAAGCTCAAAAACAAGCTGAAGAGAAAGTTCTTGATGCAGTAGTTGGCAATAAAGCAAGTGTTGCAACAAGAGAAAGTTTTAGAAAAAGACTTAGAAATGGTGATTTGGACGATAATGAAATTGAAATTTCTGTAAACGAAACTAATTCAATGCCATCTTTTGAAATACCAGGTATGCCAGGAGCAAATGTTGGTATGATTAATATTGGTGAAATGCTTGGAAAGTCAGTAGGGAAAAAAGGAAAAAAGAAAAAAATGACAGTAAAAGAGTCTCATGAAATTTTAATAAATGAAGAATCAGATAAACTAATTGAAGAAGATAAAATTATTAAATCAGCAAAAAATTCAACTGAAAATAATGGAATTGTTTTTTTAGATGAAATAGACAAAATTTCAGCAAGGACAGATCGTGTTGGTGGTGATGTCTCAAGAGAAGGAGTCCAAAGAGATTTATTGCCTTTAATTGAGGGAACAACAGTAAGTACAAAATATGGACCCATTAAAACTGATCATATACTATTCATTGCTTCTGGTGCCTTTCAACTTGCAAAACCTTCAGACTTATTACCAGAATTACAAGGAAGACTTCCAATCAGAGTAGAGCTTGATGCTTTAACAAGTGATGATTTTAAAAGAATTCTTAAAGAGCCCGATAATAGTTTAATTAAACAATATAAAGCACTTTTGAAAACTGAAAATGTAGATCTAGAATTTACTGAAGATGGAATAGACACAATCGCTAATCTTGCTACTGAAGTAAATTCTTCTGTAGAAAATATCGGTGCCAGAAGATTACATACTATTATTGAAAGAGTTTTAGATGATATTAGTTTTACAGCTACTGATAAATCTGGTGAAAAGATTACAATTAATTCAGAATATGTTAAAAGGAATCTTGGAGAGTTAGTTAAAGATACAGATTTATCAAAATTTATTCTTTAAACATTTATTTGTAAACAAAGCCAACAGTTCCTAGCTTACCAAAATCAGCAATTATATTATCACCACGAGAAATAGGAATTGCTTTAGTGCAAGTTCCAGTGCTTATATAATGATTTTTCGGCAATACTTTGCCCATAAGCGCCAAACTGTTTATTAACCATGTCAAAGAATTTATAGGATTTTCCATTACATTTTTTGAATTTCCTTTTTCAATTAATTTTTTATTAATTAAAAGATCAACAGAATGATTATCAAGATTAAAATTACTTAAATCATTTACTTCTGTGCCAAAAACCCAGTGTGCATGAACAGCATTATCTGCAATTAAATTATTTACTCCTACACTTGTCCAGTCTTCATACCTAGAATCAACTATCTCAATAGAAGGTAAAATTGCTAATATAGATTCATAAACTGTATTTACATTATAAGGTGCTTTTGAAATATCTAATTCATTTTTCATTACAAATGAAAATTCTGGCTCAACATAAGGACTAAAATATTTTTCTGAATTAATTATACAATTAGATTTTGATATATTGTCAGAAAAAATATTTCCAAAAAATGATTCTTTAACATTTAATTGAATTTGAGCTGCTTTATTTGTACATCCTATTTTTTTTCCTATTATTATTGTTTCTTTATTTTTTTTGATATATCTTTTTGCTACTTCATTTTGTATCACATATGCTTCTGCCAGAGATTTTGGAATACATTCTTCTGGCAATAATTTAATTTTTTTTAAATTTATTCTAGAATTATATAAAATATCAGCAGCTTTATTAATTTTAGAATTATCCATTTTTATTATTTAATTTTTTTAAGAAAAATATCAAAAGCACCACTCCCTCCATCTTCAATTTTTGCTTCCTTGATACTTTTAATTTTTTTCATTAAATCAGAATTGGATTTTATAAATTCTGGAACCGAATTTTTTAAAATGTTTAAATCTTTCGAAACATAAGGATTATCAATATTATTTGATCTTAATCCTTTGCCTGTAATTACAGTTATTTTACTAACTTTATCCTCAAAACATCTACTTATAAATTCATCAATAGTTTTATTTGCATTTTCTAAAGAAAAACCATGCAAATCAATAGTTTTTATTTTATCTTTATATATTCTGGTTTGCGACAAAGACGAATCTTTATTATAAATTTTTTCTTCGCTTGATATAAAATTTTGCCAATCTCTTTTGTCTTTATCTGAAATTTTATTATTCAATTAATTTTGAGTGTCAATTAATAACCAATTTGGATTTGTTGATTTTATATCTTTAGAAAATTTCCATGTATCATAAACTTTTTTAACAATATCAGGATTTCCTGATATAATTTTTTTATCTTTGTCTTTTAAACAAGAAATAATCTCACTAACAAAGTCTACTGTTACTTCTAAAATAGTATTTTTATTTTGATGTTCTTTTATTGATGCTGAATTAATACCAATAAATGTTGTTTCAGAAATATGACCTTTTTCTTTTCTTTCCTTAATGGCATCATTAAACTGATCATATATTTTTTTATCTAATAATGATTTAATATTTTTTAAATTACCTGAAGCAAAATTAGTAATTATTGTCTCATAAGCAATCTTTGCACCTTTTAAAAAATCTTTTTGCGCATCATCATCAAAAACTTGATTTTCTAATTTTTTTTTGACTGATTCATTAGAGAAATCTTGATTAAAGTCTGTTGATAGCTTTCCATCAAAACCTGTTCTTTTGCCCAATATTCCTCTTAATCTTAAAAAAATAAAACCAGCTATCATTGCTAAAAGGATTATATCAATATATTCGAAACTATAACTCATAAGTTAATAATATGTACTATGTTGCTTTATTTCAACTAGCAATTTACACTATGAATAAATGAGCGCACTATTAATACTAATAATTTCTATACCAATTATTGAAATTTACTTATTTATTAAAATTGGATCTCAAATTGGCGCACTAACAACAATTTCACTTATTTTTATGACAGCTTTTATTGGCGTTCTTTATGCAAGATATGAAGGTTTTAACACTTTAAAGTCTGGAATGTCTCAATTAATAAAAAATGAATTACCAATTTATGAAATTGTTTCCGGAGCAGCTCTTGCTTTTGCCGCTTTACTTTTAATTCTACCTGGATTTGCAACAGATTTACTAGGTTTGTTAATTATTTTTCCCCCAACAAGAAAACTTTTTTTAAAAAAGGTTAGCAAAAACTATTCAGAAAAAGTAAAAGAAAAACAAGATTTTATTGACGGCGAGTCTGAAGATATAGAGGGAGATAATGATAGAAAATTTTAAAATATTAACAGAATTTGTTAAGGATATATCTAGTGAAACACCAGATGTACAAACTTATATTTTTGTTAAAGATACTATATCTAAATATCATTTGGATATTAATATCGCTTCAAAACCATTAAAAAATAAACTTATTGAAGTTAATACAACTCTAAAATTTGAAGATAAAGAACTTAATCAAAAAAAATCTCATTTCGAAATGACATATGCTTCGATCGTTAAAATTGATGAGAAAGTTAAAAATGAAAAAGAATTAAAAAAAATATTACTATGTGATGTTCAAAATAAAATTTCTTCTAATATGCAAAAAATATTTCTTAATATGCTTCATGATTCAGGTTATCCAGAAGTTAAGTTTGATAAAAAAATTGATTTTAATAAGTTATATGAAGATGGATCTAATTAAAAAAAATTTCTTTTTAAGTTTTTTTTAAGATAATTTTTATGTAACTCAAGTTCTTCAGCTGTTACTTTAACTATTTTTTTACAATATAAATTGTTACTAGATAGATTAATGTCTAAATTATTATTTTCATGATTTTGAAAATTTAATGTTGGTTCCTTCTGATCAATTAAATTAATATAAACTTTGTATAATAATTCACAATCAACAAGAGCGGTATGTTTGGTCCTTTTAGAATTGTCTATTCTATATCTTTTACAAAGTGCATCGAGACTAATAGAGGAACCCGGAAATTTATCTCTAGCTAGTTCAAGAGTATCAACAATATTTTTTTTATCAATTTTGTTTTTCCCTAATAAAGAAAGTTCATTATTCAAATGTGACAAATCAAATTCAGCATTGTGTATTATTAATCTTTTATTATTTATAAAATTAATAAAATCATCTGCTACTTCTTTAAATTTTTTTTTTGTTGATAAAAATTCATCTGTATATCCATGAACTTTAAAAGCTTTTTCAGAAACTTTTCTTTCTGGATTTAAATAACAATGAAATTTTTTTGAAGTTGGGATAAAATTATCAAGTTCTATACATCCTATCTCAACTACTCTGTGTCCATCTTTAACTGATAAGCCAGTTGTTTCTGTATCTAATACTATTTCTTTCATAGTGCCAATATTTTACTTTTTAATACTTTAACATTTTTCCTAACATAAGAACTTTTAAAATTATTTTTTATTGAGAATTTAGATTTTTTTTTTTTAATTTCTAAAGGAAGTTGAATTTTTTTCAATTTATTCAAAATTACTGAATTATAGTTTGCTCTTTTTTTTAATCTTTTTTGAATTTCTTTTTTATTTGAATCAACAAATACCAAAATATAATTTTTTTTATTTATTTTATTTTCCAAAAGTAATGGAATGTCTAATACAACCATTTTTTTTTTCTTATTTTTTTTAATAAATTTATTCATATTAGTTCGTACAATTGGATGAACTATTTTTATAATTTTTTTCAAATTATTTTGATTTTCTATAATTGCTTTTCCAATTTCTTTTTTTTTTATGGGAAAAGAATAAATATATTTAGGAAGTTTGTTTTTTAACTTATTAAAACAATTCTTATTTTTTTTATATATTTTGGTAACCTCAGCATCTGCATCAAAAACTGGGCAACCAAATTGTTTGGCAACATAACTTTTGCCTGAACCTATGTCTCCAAGGATTCCAATTTTAATCATTAATCTAATAATTTAATAGTTTCATCATCTATTTCTGGCATAATTTTATGCCAAATAGTAAAAGCTTGATGAGCTTGATATAAAAACATCATTTTACCATTTTCGGCTTTATTCCCGAACATTTTAGCTCTTTTTAAAAAAATTGTTTGTTTGGGATTATAGATAACATCATAAAAAAATTTATTGACGCCTATATCGGTAAAATTTAGTTTTATTTCATCATTATTATTTAATCCAAGACTTGTAGCATTGATAATCATATCAAATTCTGGAGTTTTACCCCAATCTATTATTTCTAGATACGAAAAAGATTTTTTTAAATCTTCTGCTTTCTTCTTAGTTCTATTACTAAGAATAATTTTAGATGCTCCCATTTTTTTTAAAACCAAAATCATAGAAGAAACAACTCCTCCAGCACCTAAAATAAATATTTTTTTATCTTTAACATCATAGTTGACATATCTTAATCCAAGCTCAAATCCTGCCATATCTGTATTATGACCAATTACCTTATTGTTTTCTTTATAAATAGTATTTATGGATTGAGATTCATTAGCTTCAGAAGTCATCTCATCAACAAAAGAAATGGCTTTTTTTTTAAAAGGAACAGTTACATTTATTCCACTTATATTTTCTTTTTTAACTTGAAAAATTAAATCTTCTATATCACCTTCATTAATTAATCTTTTATCATAAACTGCATCAATATTATTTTTTTTAATCCAATAATTATGTAGTTTGGGTGATAATGAATGCTCTATTGGGTTTCCTATAACTAAATATTTTTTCATTTAAAACTACTTAAATATTCTTTTATTTGATTTATGGGTAGTCCCATAATTGTACTTTCATCCCCTTCTATTTTTGAAAATAAAGATCTTCCCTCACCCTCAATTTGATAAACGTTATAAGCATATAATTCTTTGTCATTAATTTTCGTTAAATATAATTTTAATTCATCTTCACTCATTTGTTTCATTGTCAGAATTGCAATATCTGTATAATTCCATATCATAGAACCGTTTTTTGATATACAAACAGAACTTATTAATTGATGTTTTTGCCCATTTAATTTTTTAAGAATTAATAAAGCCTCATCTCTATTTAGTGGTTTTGAAATAATTTCTCCATTTAAATTAATAACACTATCTGCCCCTAATACTAAATTTCCATTTTTTTTTTGGCTTACTTTATTTGCTTTCAATTCTGCTAAATTTTTTGAAATTAATTTAGGAGTTGCATTTTCTTTTAATAAACTTTCTTTAATTAAATCTTCATCTATATTAGATGGCTCAACAATACAATTAATTCCACTTTCTTCTAAAATTTTTTTTCTAACTTTACTTTTTGATGCAAGAATAATTTTATCAAACATTTTCTTTTGAAATTTCATAAATTTTAATAACTGATGCTGCTATTTCTTCTACTGATTTTCTTGTTACATCTATTATGGGCCATTTATATTTTTTAAATGTTTTTTTTGCATCTTCTATTTCTTTTGAAATGTTTTTAAAATTTGTATAATCTATATTGTCTGTTTCTTGCAATGTATTCATTCTATTTTTTCTTATATCTAGCAACCTTTCTGCTTCGCTAGTTAATCCAACGACACATGCTATTTTTGGTTTTTTCTTTAAAAGTTCAGGTATTGAGTTTTCATTAACTAAAGGGATATTAGATGTTTTTAAACCTTTATTTGCTAAATAAATAGAAGTTGGTGTTTTGCTTGTTCTGCTAACGCCTAATAAAATTATATCTGATTTTTCTATATCATTTATTAAATTTCCATCATCATGATTCATTGTAAACTGTATAGCTTCAATTCTATTATAATATTCTTCATTTAAAACATGTTGACCACTAGGAATATGAGATGCTTTTTGGTTAAGTAATTTTGAAAAACTAAGAATTAATTCTCCTAACACTCCAAAACATGGAATTTTAGATTTATTGCTTTCTTGAACTAATAGTTTGGCTAAATTATCATCAACAATTGTATATAAAATAATTGAATTTTTATTTTTTTTACAAACATTTAATATTTTTAACATTTGATTTTTTGTTCTAGTAAAAGAACATTGATGAATTTTATAATTAAAATTTTTAAATTGAGCTTTTAAAGCCAAAAAAATTCTATCTAAAGTTTCACCAGTAGAATCAGAAATTAAATATATTTGATATGTATTAGTCATAAATAAAATGTTTATATCTATGTATTATTAAGCTTATTTTTCATAATTAAAATTATTTTGTTTTAATGGTGTAAAAACCTTGTTTTATAAACATATTTAAACATGTAAATTAACTAATATACATTCATTTTATAAATCATAGATGCGCTTCAAATTAACTAATATACAAGTACTTTTAATAAGTATTTATTGTGAATAATTACTGAATAAAGTGTTTATAAAAAATAACTCTCTTTATTCACATAACATATAACTAATACTATACTTAAATATTTACTTATTATTATGACTCCTATTCAAGAAACAATAATAAAAAAAAAAACAACCAATAAATCTATATGGTTAATGAGACAAGCTGGAAGGTATTTGCCTGAATTTAGAGAAATTAGAAAATCAAATCCTAATTTTATTAATTTATGTTTAAATGAAAATTTATCATCTAAAATTACTTTACAGCCTCTTAAAAGATTTGAATTAGATGCTGCTATAATTTTTTCAGATATATTAATGGTTCCTTATGGTTTAAATCAAAAAGTTGAATTTAAAAAGAATTTTGGCCCAGAGTTAGGCCTTATTAATTTAGAAAAAATATCTAATATTAATGAAAAAGATTTTTTAAATAAATTATATCCTATTTATAAATCAATAAAAAAAGTTAAAGAAAATAAATTAACTAAAAATAAAGATGTAATAGGATTTGTTGGAGCTCCATGGACATTGTTAGTTTATATGATTAATAAACATTCACCCAAAAAAGAATTAATAAGAGATTTTTTTAAAGATAAATTTTTAATTAATAAAATATTAATAATTTTAGAAAAATTTATTAAAATCCATATTGAACATCAAATAAAAAATGGAGCAACAATTATACAGGTATTTGATAGTTGGGCAGGATTGTTAGATGAAAGTGATCTTCCTAATTATGTTTATACACCAACATTAAATTTAGTTAATTATGTTAAATCTTTAAGTGTGCCTGTAATTTGTTTTCCCAGAGGAATTAAAAATTATAAAAAATTTTGTGAATTTATTAAACCAGATGTAATTAGTATTGATTATGATATAGATCCAATTTCTATATCTAAGGAAATACAAATACCAGTGCAAGGAGGCCTTAATCCAAAAACATTATTAGCAGATAAAGAAAGTTTAAAAAAAGAAGTTTTAAAATATTTAGATATTTTTAAAGATCATCCATATATATTTAATTTAGGGCATGGAGTTATGCCTGAAACCAATCCAATGCAAGTTGATTATTTGGTCAAACTTGTAAAAGATTATTAAATGAAAAAAGCTGTAATATTATTTAATTTAGGAGGACCAGATAAATTAGAAAATGTAAAACCTTTTTTGTTTAATTTATTTAATGATCCAGCAATTTTAAATTTACCTACATTTTTAAGATATCCATTGGCGAAATTAATTGCAAACAGAAGGGCCCCTATTGCAAAAAAAATATATGAAGAATTAGGTGGTTCATCACCAATTTTAAAACTAACAGAAGATCAATCAACAGCCTTAGAAAAAAAACTTAACCAAGATGAAAAAAGTGAGGAGTATAAATGTTTTATAGTTATGAGATGTTGGCACCCGAGGGCTGAAGCAATAATTAAAAATGTTAAATTGTATAATCCAGACGAAATAATATTAATGCCTCTTTATCCACAATATTCTGCAGCAACTTCTGGTTCTTCAATTAAAGAGTGGAATGATGTTTGTAAAAAAAATAATTATAAAATAAAAACAAGCGTTATTTGCTGCTATCCAACAAATAAAAATTTTATTAATGCTCACACAAAAGAAATAAATAAAAAAATAAAAGATTTAAAAAACTTTAAATTAATTTTTTCTGCGCATGGATTACCAGAAAAAAATATTAAAAAAGGTGATCCATACCAATGGCAGGTGGAACAATCAGTAAATAAAATAATTGAAAATTTAAATCATCATAATTTAGATTGGATTTTAAGTTATCAAAGTAGAGTTGGTCCATTAAAGTGGATTGGACCTTCGACAGATGACACAATTATAGAGAATGCAAAAAATGGAAAACATATTGTGTTGGTTCCTATAGCATTTGTATCTGAACATTCAGAAACTCTAGTTGAGCTTGATATAGAGTATAAAAAACTAGCAATGGATAATGGATGTAAACAATATACAAGAATACCAGCATTAGGTACAAATGAAGACTTTATAAAGTCCATGTCAGAATTAATAATTAAAAAAGATGAATATAAATTTAACGATTACCTTTGTCCTCCAGAAATAAAATGTCCATCTCACTTAAAAAAATGCCCCTGTTTAAACTATGAATAGTTATTTATTATTTAAAAGTTTACATTTAATAGCGGTTATTTCTTGGATGGCTGGATTATTATATTTACCAAGAATTTTTGTTTATCATGTTGAAAATATAAATGATCAGAACTCCACGAATATTTTTAAAACTATGGAAAAAAAATTGTATTTTTACATCATGATGCCTGCAATGATTTTGTCTTGGATATTTGGTTTATTGCTAATACATAACTTAAGTTTTTCTGTTTTTAATGAATTATGGATGCAAATTAAGATTATTTTAGTTATTTTTTTGACGTCTTATCACTTCTATTTAGGGAGGTGTTTAATTGATTTTAAAAATGATAAAAATACTAAAACATCAAGGTTTTATAGAATTATAAATGAATTACCTACTATATTGCTTATTTTAATTGTTTTTATTGCCATTTTTAAGCCAATCTAGGTATTGAAATTTTCTTAACAGTATATATATTTAAGTTATCTTTTAGCAACCATCCCAAATTATGAATATCCAAGAATTAAAAACAAAAAGCTCTGAACAATTAATTACCCAAGCAGAAGAGCTAGGTATAGAAAATGCTAGCACTTTAAGAAAACAAGAAATTTTATTTGCAATTTTAAAAAAACTTGCAGAAAAAGAAGAAATTACAGGACAGGGAGTTTTACAATTACTTCAAGATGGCTTTGGTTTTTTGAGAGCAATAGAATCAAACTATTTACCTGGGCCAGATGATATTTATATTAGTCCAAGCCAAATAAGAAAATTTGGTTTAAGAACCGGGGATACAGTAGAAGGACCAGTAAGAGCGCCAAAAGAAGGAGAAAGATATTTTGCCTTACTTCAAGTTGGTAAAATTAACTTTGAGGATCCTGAAAAAGCACGTCATAAAATTGCATTTGATAACCTAACTCCATTGTATCCAAATAATCAATTAGTGATGGAAGTTGAAAAAAATAAAGTTGAAAAAAAACCTGATTTAACACCAAGGTTAATTGATTTAGTAAGTCCAATTGGAAAAGGACAAAGATCTTTAATAATTTCTCCACCAAAAGCTGGAAAAACTATGATTTTACAAAGCATTGCAAATTCAATATCAGCTAATCATCCAGAGTGTTATTTGATGGTGTTGCTAATTGACGAAAGACCTGAAGAAGTAACAGACATGCAAAGAACCGTTAAAGGCGAAGTAATAAGCTCAACTTTTGATGAACCGGCACAGAGACATGTTGCTGTGGCTGAAATGGTTATTGAAAAAGCAAAAAGATTAACAGAACATAAAAAAGATGTTGTAATTTTATTAGATTCCATAACAAGATTAGGAAGAGCGTATAATGCTGTTGTTCCAAGTTCTGGCAAAGTTTTAACCGGCGGTGTTGATGCAAATGCGCTACAAAGACCCAAAAGATTTTTTGGTGCTGCCAGAAATATTGAAGAAGGTGGATCTTTAACAATTATTTCTACAGCTTTAATAGATACTGGAAGTAGAATGGATGAAGTGATTTTTGAAGAATTTAAAGGAACTGGAAACAGCGAAACTATACTAGATAGAAAAATTTCAGATAAAAGAATATTCCCAGCGATTGATATAACTAAATCTGGAACAAGACGAGAAGAGTTAATTTTTGATAAAAATGATCTTCAAAAAATGAACGTTTTACGAAGAATAATTGCTCCAATGGGAACTATGGATGCAATTGAATTTATAAATTCTAAGTTAAAAAATACAAAAAGTAATGCTGAGTTTTTTAATTCAATGAATAAGCCTTCTTAAATATTTATAAATAATTCAACTCTTTCATTTCCTTTTTAAATTCTTTTTCTAAACGATATCTAATTTTTTCATTAAGAAGAATTTTGAAATCATTTTTTTCTCCAAATTTAAAAAAAGTTTTTTTTTGGTTATCATCTCCAATTAGATATTCATCAAAAAGACCTTTTTTTTCCATATCTTGAAAATTTGAAAAACTTGATGTTTTTATACAATTATTTATTCTTTCCTCAGAAAAGTTAGTTTTTATATTTAGCTTATTTAAATAATCTAAAATTTTGTAAATTTCTTTTCTTAAATCATTTACCATATCTTCATATTTTATCAGTAATACATTTTTATTATTTTTTACCCAAGAAAAATAATGTTGCCCCCAAGAACTTAACATGGTTTTTATTCCATTTATTAAACTCCAATTTTTATCTAACATCATTTTTAACGCCTCTTCATCTGTATATGAAAAATGATTTTTAACTGATGTAAAAACAGTTCTAGGATCTCTAACAATATAAATTGCCCCTAAAGTATTTTTTGAGTTAGTAAAATTATTGTTTTTCCAAGCAGCTAAAAGGTGGTGGGTTTTTAAAAAATTAGTTTTTTGATTAAGGTTTAATTTTTCTTGTGAAGCCAACCAATATTTGGACATCTCGTCGAAGCTATGAAGATCTTTTGTAAATTCAATTAAATGTTCAGGATTTGGATATTTTGGAAAAGAATTAAGATGTTTAAAATCTACATTTCCATCTTTAGAGAAAAATAGAGATGTTAAAATTGATCTAACCCAAGTATTTCCGCTTTTAGGATATGACGCTAACCAAATTATCATGGTATATTTTAGTGATATTTATTAATTTAATACAATATATAATAATTCAATGACTATTTATGCTTTATCTACAGGCCCAGGTATTTCTGGTGTTGCTGTTATTAGAGTATCTGGAAAAGAGACAGCTTCTGTAGTTAAAAAAATAACTGGTAAAGACTTGCCTACCGCAAGAATAGCCACACTTAGAAAAATCAATAATATCAACACTTCTGAGCTAATTGATGAAGGTATAATATTATGGTTTCCTGGCCCTGAGAGCTACACGGGTGAGGATATGGCTGAAATTCATGTCCATGGTAGCAGAGCAGTAATTCAAGCTGTTCAGAATTCAATTTCTCAAATTAAAAATTGTAGATTAGCTGAACCAGGAGAATTTACAAAAATAGCTTTTCAGAATAACAAAATAAATTTACTTAAAGCAGAAAGCATAGCTGATTTAATTTCAGCAGAAACAGAAATTCAAAGGCAACAAGCGATTAAAATAATGTCAGGAGCTAGCTCTGATAAATTTAATTCATGGAGAGAAGGCTTATTAAAAATTTTATCCAACGTTGAAGCAAAAATTGATTTTTCTGATGAAGATCTACCAGATAATCTTTTAAAAGATATAAAAGTAAAAGCCGAGAAAATTAAATTTGAAATTAAAAAAGCTTTAAATGATCAAAAAGTTGGAGAAAGAATTAGAGAAGGATTTAAGATAGCAATTGTAGGACCAACTAATGCAGGGAAGTCTAGTTTATTAAATTATCTATCGAGAAGAGAAGTAGCTATAGTTTCAGAAATAGCTGGAACAACAAGAGATGTTATTGAAACACACCTTAATATAGATGGACTGCCTGTAGTAGTTTCCGATACAGCAGGAATAAGAAAATCAAAAAATGAGATAGAAAAAAAAGGAATTAAATTAGCACTTAAAAGGGCTGAAGATGCTGACTTAAATATAGTAGTTATAGAGCCAAAAAGTGGCTATTTTGCTGGATTTTTAAAGGATTTGATATCTAGTAAATCTATACTTGTCATTAATAAATCTGATATGGGAATTAATAATATGGTTCAAGAATTTAAAAAATATAATCCAATTTATATTTCATTAAAAGAAGAGAAAAATCTTAATCAACTAATATCAGCAATAAAAGATAAATTAAAAAATCAGTTCATAAAGTCTGAAGATATTTTGATTACTAGAGAAAGACACAGACAACATTTAGAGCAATGTGTTGCCCACCTTGAGGATTTCAAAAATAAAAATATATCTGAAGAATTTGATAAAGCTGCAGAAGATCTTAGATTGGCTACGAGGCACCTAGGAATTATTGTTGGTAGAGTAGATGTTGAAGAGATATTAGGGTCAATTTTTAATGACTTTTGTATAGGCAAATAAGCACTGATTTTTCTATGTTATTTAACAATTATTACTGATTTCTTGTAAAAAAATATATCAATTATAAATTACAACTATGAAAAATGATTTATCATTTGATGTAGTTGTTATCGGAGGTGGGCATGCTGGATGTGAAGCCGCAGCCGCAGCTGCTCGGTTAGGAGTGGACACTGCCCTCTTCACACATAAAATAGAAACAATTGGTGAGATGTCTTGTAATCCTGCTATTGGGGGACTCGGAAAAGGACACCTTGTAAGAGAGATAGATGCATTAGATGGATTAATGGGTGATATAGCAGATAAGTCTGGAATACAATTTAGGTTATTAAATAGAAGCAGAGGACCTGCAGTACGTGGACCTAGAACTCAGTCAGATAGATCATTATATCGTAAATTTATGCAAGAAAAACTATTAAACTACTGTAATTTAAGCGTTTTTTCGGATCCTGTAATTAAGTTTATATTTTCGAAAAACAGCGTAAATGGTTTCATAACCCTATCTGGAAAAAAAGTTTTATGTAGCAAGCTAATACTTACAACCGGCACTTTTTTGAATGGTCTTATACATATAGGAGATGAAAAGACTCCAGCTGGAAGATATGCTGAGAAACCTTCTACCGGCTTAAGTGAACAACTAGAAAAATATAATTTTAAAATTGGACGATTAAAAACGGGTACCCCTCCAAGGCTTGATGGACGAACAATTAATTTTAAAAATTTAGAAGAACAGTTTGCAGATGATGATCCATATTACTTTTCATTTTTGACAAAAAAAACATTAAACAAACAAGTGTCTTGTCGAATGACTTACACTAATGAAAAAGTACATAACATCATTTCAAACAATTTAAAGAGGAGTGCAATGTACTCTGGTAGTATAAAAGGTGTTGGACCAAGGTACTGTCCCTCAATAGAAGACAAGATAGTAAAATTTTCTAAAAAACAACGTCATCAAATTTTTTTAGAGCCTGAGGGCTTGAATGATCCTACTATTTACCCAAATGGTATCTCTACATCACTACCTGCGGTTGTACAGCAGGAAATAGTCAATAATATCAATGGTTTAGAAAATGTTAAGATATTAAGGCCAGGGTACGCTATTGAATATGATTATATAGATCCAAGAGAACTTTTTTTAACTCTTGAAACGAAAAAGCTTCACAATCTTTATTTAGCTGGTCAAGTTAATGGAACTACAGGCTATGAAGAAGCAGCGGCCCAAGGTTTAATAGCTGGTATAAATGCGGCTTTATCTTTTAAAGGGTCTGAGCCTTTTATTTTAGATCGTTCTGATGCTTACATTGGTGTTATGATAGATGATTTAGTTACAAAAGGTGTTGCTGAGCCATATAGAATGTTTACGTCTAGAGCTGAATATAGGCTAAGTTTAAGATCAGATAATGCTGATAAGAGGTTAACAGATAAGGGTATTAAGATAGGTTTAATTAGCGATGAAAGAAAAAGTTTCTATCAGGATAAATCTGTTAAAATAAACATTATTTTAAGAAAAATGCTAAAATTGAATATATCACCTTCAAAAGTTGATAAATTTGATATTAAAATTGCTAAAGATGGAGTTTTAAGATCTTCGAGCGAAATTCTTGCGCAAAAAGGTGTTAACATGCATAAAATTAGAGAAATTTGGCCAAATATACCTTTTTTTAATAAAGAAATTGATGAACAAATTGAAATTAATGCTCATTACAAAGGATATTTAAGAAAACAAAGAGCAGATATATTAGCGTTTAAAAGAGATGAGAATCTTATTATTCCTGATAAAGTTAATTATGATGCCCTATCGGGATTATCAAATGAAGTTAAGTCTAAATTCAAGCAAATTAAGCCAAAAACTATGGGACAAGCTTTAAGAATTGATGGAATTACTCCAGCAGCTGTTTATATCTTATTGTCATATGTAAAAAGAAAGTCTATTAAGCATATAGCTTAATGGATGCAAATTTCAAAAAATACTCAATATTAGATAAATTTAATGTTTCACGTGGAACATGTATTGATTTTGAAAAGTTTATTTCATTAATTAGAGAAAAAAACCAGGAAATTAACATAATTAGCAAAAAAACTGATAAAATATCAATAATAAGAGAAAGACATATAATAGATTCAGCGCAAGCTATTGATTTTATTGATTTAAATGATAATATATGCAGTGATTTGGGTACAGGAGCAGGATTACCAGGTGTAGTTCTAGCAATTATGATGAAAAATTTAAATAAGCCTATGAAATTTAAACTATATGAAAAAAGTCATCTAAAAAGTGCCTTCTTGAGAGACGTAACGAGAAAACTTAATCTAAATATTGAAATTGTAGAGGGTGATATTTTTAAAAAAATTAATTTAAGTTCAGATATTGTTATTGGAAGAGCTTTTAAACCTTTGCCAGTGGTATTGGAATTAATGAATAAGAATTTTGTTAATTATAAAAACTTAATTTTATTTATGGGGAAAAATGGAAAACAAACATTGAAGGATGCTTTTAAGGACTGGAAATTTGAGTATAAGGAAAAGATGAGCTTAACAAGCGATGATTCTTTTTTAATAAAAATAAAAAATATAAAAAAAAAAAATTGAATAAAACACAAATCATATCTGTAATAAATCAAAAAGGTGGAGTAGGGAAAACAACAACAGTAATAAATCTTGCTGCAGGTTTAGTTCAGGAAAATAAAAAAATTTTAGTAATTGATTTAGATCCTCAGGGTAATGCAACAACTGGATTAGGTTTATCAAATTTAGATAATTCTAGTGAAACAATTTATGGAGTATTAAATGGAGCAAAAAACATCACAGAAGTTATTAAAAAAACTCAATTTGAAAATTTAGAATTGATTTCTTCAAATGTTGATCTTTCTGGATTAGAGGTAGAAACAGCTGGGGATAGCAAAAGGGCTTTTATTTTAAAAGATCAATTAATGGCTTATTTAAAGGATTCTGGAGCAAAATATGACTATATTCTTATAGATTGTCCTCCATCATTAAGCCTTTTAACAGTAATGGCTTTAGTGTCATCTCATTCACTTGTGGTTCCTTTACAGACTGAATTTTTTGCTCTTGAGGGATTAACACAATTAATGAAAACCATAGATAGAGTAAAAGTAAATTTAAATCCTAGTTTAAAAATCAGAGGCATTCTTTTAACAATGTATGACAAAAGAAATAAACTTTCTTCTCAAGTTGAAAAGGAGGCGAGGGACTATTTTGCTAATCAAGTTTATAATACTGTAATACCAAGAAATGTAAGATTATCAGAAGCACCTTCACATGGAGTACCTGTTTTAATTTATGATAAAACTTGCCCAGGCAGTAAATCATATTTTAGTTTTACTGATGAATTTATTAACCAAGAAAAACAATTTGAAACAGCCGCATAATGGATGCATTAAAAATTAAAAAAGGTTTGGGCAGAGGATTATCATCTTTGATTGGTGACACAAAAGTAGATACAAATATTAACAAGTTATCTATTGGGGAACTGATTAGAAACAAATATCAGCCAAGGAAAAATTTTAATCAGGAAAATTTAGATGAGTTAACAAATTCAATTAAAGAGCGTGGAATTATCCAGCCAATTGTTGTTAGAAAATCTGCAGATCAAAAATCAAAATATGAAATAATAGCAGGAGAAAGAAGATGGTTAGCTGCACAGAATGCTGGTCTTCATGAAGTTCCAGTTGTTATAACCGAAGCTGATGATCTTAAATCTCTTGAGTTTGCCATTGTAGAAAATGTTCAAAGAATTGATCTTAATGTTGTCGAAGAAGCTGAAGGTTATCAGCGATTAATCGATGATTTTTCTTATGATCAAAACAAAGTTGCACAATTTATTGGAAAAAGTAGAAGCCATGTTGCAAATTGTTTACGGTTATTGAATTTACCATCTGAAGTGGTTGATTTAATTAAAAATAATAAATTAACACAAGGTCATGCTAAAATATTGGTAGGATTACAAAATGCTCATTTCTTAGCAAAAAAAATAATTGAAAAAAATTTATCTGTTAGACAAACTGAAAATTTAGTCAAAATATTTAAGACAAATAAAGTACCCAAATTTAATAAAAAAGATCCAAATATAAAAAATCTTGAATTGAGTCTTATTGAAAAGATTGGCTTAAATGTCTTAATTAAAAATAATAAAAAAAATGCTGGATCCATTACACTTGAGTACAAGAATCTTGAACAATTAAATAAATTAATAGAGGTTATTAAATTTAATTATTAGTTTTATTTGATTGTGTAATAATAAAGTCAAACAAAATATTAATTGAATTTGAGGAATTTTTTTTAATTAATAACTCAATTTCATTAATTTTATATATTAAATTTTCTACTTTTTTTAATGTCCAGTTTTTAACTTGTTCCTTAATAATTTCTTTGTCTTTCCAAAAAATAGGAGGCTTAAATGAAGTTATTAATTGGTCAATATTCTCGTTTTCTTTTGTTTGACTTTTCAATTTATTTAATCTTTTTGCTTTTATTAAAAAGGTTTTAATAATTAAAATACAATCTTCTGTGCTATAATTATTTTCATTTAAAATATTTATTGTTTTTTTTGAATTTTTTGCAAGACAACTATCAACTAACTCATTTACACTATAATTTTCTGCAAGATTAGTTAATTTTAAAATATCATCAACATTTATTATTTTTTTACTTTTAGTAAAATTTTCAATCTTTATTATTTCATTATTTAAATTTAATCTGTCACCTCTTGATCTTGCAACTAGTATATTGATTGTTTCTTGAGATATTGGTATTTTTTTTTCTCTAAAATACGTGTTTGCAATATTGTTCAATGTCTGAAAATTATCAGAATAAAAGGGAACACAAACAATATTTTTATTTTTTTCAAATAACATCCTCAATTTTGATTTTTTTTCTAAAATATTAGCTAATAAAATTATTTTTGTATCTTCAATATTTTTTTCAATAATTTCTTCAATAATATTTACAATTTTATCAGTACTTCTTAAAATTATTATTAACTTTTCTGTTTCAAAAAATGATTTTGAAAGAATTTTATTAAAAAAATTTTCTTTATTGTTTAAAATTTCTTTTTCATCATACTTATAGATATTTTTTGAGAATTTTTTAAAAGTATCGTCAATAACTTTATTTTTAAAGCCTTCATTTTCACCATATAAAAGATAAACATTATTTTTTTTTAAATTTATTTTATTTATTTCGTATGATTTTATTATCATTTTACAAATCTGATAAATATATTACTGATTTTTCAACTATTTTATTTATTAAAGTATTTTCAATTTCTTTTTCATATTGTTTTAATGCAAATTTGTCTGAATTATTACTATAATTAAAGCTTGATGAAAAACTTTCTGTTTTATTATAGTTTCCACTAATAATATTAATATTTAACTCAATTATCATTTGAAACCTTGATGGGTCACCTTTATTATCTTTTTGTGTAGTTTCAATTTTTTTAACTGAGTTAATTTCTATTTGAATTATATTTTTACTACTTTTATTAGAAAATATTTTTAATTTATTTGCAATTTTTGAGTTTAATTTACTCGTTTTTTTTTGGGATATTTTTTGTATATAAAAATTTTTTTCCTTTGAAGAGTATATTGGGGCATATCCACAATTATTAAGAATAAACGATGCAATAATGATAATGATTATTTTTCTCATTTTATAATTAAATTTATTAGTTTATTTTTTATATATATTACCCTACTAATATTTTTGTTTTGTAAAAATTTACTAGTTTTAAAATTATTTTTTATTTCATTTATCAATGTTTTCTCATCCATATTTAAATTTGTATTAATTATATCTCTCTTTTTTCCATTAATTTGAACAACAATTTTATAATTTTCCACTATTGAAACTTTTTTATCTATTACAGGCCAATCAAGTTTATTATCACATTTCAATTCATCTAAGCATTCGGATGCAAAATGAGGTAAAACAGGAGACATTAATTTAAGAATTTTTGTATAGTTTTCAGCTAAGTTTTTCTTGTTTATCGGTTTTTCTATTTCTTTAATTAAAAAGTTATATGTCTCGTAGAAGTTTGCAACAATTACATTATTATGGAATTTTTCTAAATTAGCATTTATTTTATTAATTAGTTGGTTAGTAAATTTTGAAATTTCATCAGAGTTTTGTTTAGACTCATCTGCTATTTTTAATTTAGCTTTAATTTTTTCATGCAAGTTCCACAATTTTTGAATAAATTTATAACATGCAACTATGCCTTGTTCGGTCCATTGAACATCTTTTTCTGGTGGACTGTCGGACAACATAAATAGTCTTACAGAATCTGCACCATAATTTTCAATAATTTGTTCAGGATCAATAGTATTTTTTTTTGATTTTGACATAGATTCTGAAGGACCAACAATTACTTTTTTTGTTTTGTCTTTTTTTAGAAAATAATTTTTACCATCTTTAATTTCGACTTCATCAGGACTTAACCATTTATTATTTTCATCTTTATAAGTTTCATGGCAAACCATTCCTTGAGTAAATAATCCTTGAAATGGTTCGCTCAAATTAAATTTTTCATTTTTATAATTTAATGCTCTTGTAAAAAATCTTGAATAAAGTAAATGCAGTATTGCATGCTCAACACCTCCAATGTATTGATCAACAGGCATCCAATATTTGGCTTCATCGTAATCAAATCCATATTTTTTATTGTTAGGTGAGCAAAATCTAAGAAAATACCAAGATGAATCAACAAATGTATCCAGAGTATCTGTTTCTCTAGTTAGTTCTTTTCCATCTATTTTTATTTTTTTCCATTCTTTGTTTGTATCTAACGGATTACCTTTACAGTTAAGATCTATATTTTCTGGTAATTTTACTGGTAGGTTTTCTTTGGCTATAGGAAAAACTTTTCCATGTTCGTCATAAGCTATAGGTATTGGACATCCCCAATATCTTTGTCTAGATACTCCCCAATCCTTAAGTCTAAAGTTAATTTTTTTTTCACCTAACTTTTTTTTTTCAAGTATTTCTATAGTTTTGTAGATTGATTCATCTGGAACTTTAAAACCATTTAAAAAATCAGAATTAATAACAACTCCTGGTCCTGTATAAGCTTCTTTAAGAACTTTATAATTATCATCTTCATTTATAGGTTTTACTACAGTTGTAACTTTCAGGTTATATTTGTTTGCAAAGTCTAAATCTCTTTGATCATGCGCTGGACATCCAAAAACTGCTCCAAAGCCATAATCCATTAAGACAAAATTTGCAAAATATACAGGGACTTTTTGTTTTTCATTTAATGGGTTAATAGCAAGCAAATCGGTTTTGAATCCAATTTTTTCGCCAATTGCAATTGACTCTTCTGTAGTACCAGTTTTTGAACATTCTTCTTTAAATTTAATAAATTTTGGATCTTTTAAAAAATGTTCTGAAATAGGATGATCAATAGAAACAGCTAGAAAAGAAAAACCAAACAAAGTATCCGGTCTTGTTGTAAAACATTTAATAGTATTAATGGGCAATTTACCCTCTATTTTAAAGTCAATTTCACAACCAAAAGATTTTCCAATCCAATTTTTCTGCATTGTTTTTACTTTTTCTGGCCAATTTTTTAATTCATCAAGTCCTTTAAGGAGTTCTTCAGAAAATTTAGAAATATTGAAGAACCATTGATTTAATTTTTTTCTTTCAACAGTTACTCCTGATCTCCACCCCTTACCATCAATCACTTGTTCATTTGCTAAGACTGTTTGTTCAACAGGATCCCAATTTACATAATTTTCTTTTCGATAAACCAAACCTTTCTCATATAATTCTAAAAAAAAAAGCTGTTGATGTTTGTAATATTCTGGCGAACAAGTTGAGATTTCTCTTGTCCAATCAATT
Source organism: uncultured Pelagibacteraceae bacterium (assembly GCA_902603905.1). GTDB lineage: Bacteria > Pseudomonadota > Alphaproteobacteria > Pelagibacterales > Pelagibacteraceae > Pelagibacter. The sequence goes on from CACKWM010000002.1 coordinate 71,980, forward strand.
GATAACCCTATTTTTTTTAACTGATTTTTCATTGTTAAAACATTAGATTCTGTCCATGTTTTTGGATCTAAATTATTTTCTCTAGCAGCATTTTCTGCGGGCAAGCCAAAAGAATCCCATCCCATTGGATGCAATACATTGTATCCTTTCATCATTTTAAATCTTGCTAATACGTCACCTATTGTATAATTTCTAACGTGACCCATATGAATTTTACCAGAAGGGTAGGGAAACATTTCTAAGCAGTAAAATTTTTTTTTACCTTTTTTAATAGTACTTTCAAAAGTCTTATTTTTTTCCCAATAATTCTGCCACTTTTTTTCAATTGTTTTAAAATTATACCTATTCACAAAAATGATTTTAATTATAAAATATCTAATTTATTAAATCACCAGTAACTGGTTTTTCTTTACGATATTCTTCTGCATTTTTTTTAAATTTATTTTTTTCTAGAAGAGCTGCTTTTTTTAAAATTGCTAACTTTATTTCATTTTCTAGATTGGAGCTTATTTTATTTATATCACAATCATTTAATGTATTCAGCTTACATATTTTTTCGTGTATATTAACTTTTAAAGCATCTGCCCTAATTTCATTAGTTAGAAAACGTACAGTAATTTTCAACATTCTTTTTTCGTTTTCAGCTTTTGAATTTCCTGAAAACCAATCAGTGATTATAATGCCACCAGAGTAACTTGCATTAGTGAACGGAACAAAATCAAGAACATCTATTGAAGCTCTCCAAAGTTCGTTAGAGGATGCGAAGTCAAATACACCACCAGCTGCACCTTTTTTTCCAAAACGTATACCTCTACCTTCTTCAATATTCTTTGCTACCCTGTCTTTAACATTAACTGGATTATCCTTAACAGGTGAATGCTTATAAATTCCACATGCAGTCATAATAAGTGACGTTGTTATTAGTAATAATGTCAATTTTTTCATGAAAGGCCTTATTTTATCCAAAAATCACTTGTTTTATACAATATCAACAAAAAAAAACTAAATAATAGTGACAAAAATGCAACATGTATTAAAAAAAACTGTAAAAATGGTGTTTCTAATATATTTGAAACATAAAAATGGTACTTTTCCATCATTCATATGAATAATAATAACAAAAGGAGAATTATGAATAACTTGAAAAAATTGGGTGTTACAGCATTAGCGGGTTCGCTAGCAGCTGTTAGTGCTCAAGCAGGTGAAATGAGTATGAATGGTTCTGCCAATATGACGTACTACACTACTAGTAAGTCAGAAGGTAAAGGAATTGGTACTGACAAAGGACTTACTGTTTCTGGTTCAGGTGAACTAGATAATGGTTGGACTTTTTCAATCTACACATACTTTAGTGATGCACTAGGAATTTCATCACACGCAACTTCTTTGACTATGGGTTCAATGGGAACAATAACTGCTGGTCAAGCATGGGGCGGAAACAGTACAAAGTACGATGAGGAAGTTCCTCAAGCGTATGAACAAACATCAGACAGACAACAAAACGCAGCTAACCAAGTTGGTAACTGGATGGATAACGGTGGTTTAACATGGACTCCTCCTGCTTTCGATTTAGGTGGTTTAAGTGTTCAAGCACATCTTGGATTTTCTCCAGATGCAGATGACGTAGCAACTAACAATGGTTCAGTTGGTGCTAAGTCAGGTACATGGGGATCTGGTAAAGACCTTGGTTTAACTGTAACTGGTCTAGTTGATGGTCTAACTCTTGGTGTTTATGGAGCTACAAGAGAAAATGAAAGCCCAGTATCAGATGGACACAGAGATGAGTTCAACGGTTCATGGTACGCAAAATATTCAATGGGATCAGTTTCTTTTGGATATTCTGAAGCATACTATGATAGCGGTATAGATGGCACAACAACTGCTGCTACTACAGCTAAGGTTATTGGAACATCTGATGGTATATTTGAAAACAGCCAAATGTCTATTGCGTTTAACGTAAATGACAATTTGTCACTTTCATATACTGAGTCTACAGATACATACGATGCTTCATCTAACGTATCTAGTGGTACAGAGATTGTTGACGTTGATCAGGAAACTGAAGCGTTACAAGCTGCGTACTCTATGGGTGGTATGACTATCAAAGCATTCCAAATGGAAGCTACAAACCCAGGTTGGGATTCAGATGCTACGAAAAATACGTTTAGTGAGATATCTATCGGATTATCATTCTAAATTAGTAGCTATTTAAGCAATTTAAAAACGGCCTAAGTTTTCTTAGGCCGTTTTTTTTTATCCATCTTATTCCTGCAAAACCATAACAATTTAGAAGATTAATTTTTCTTATATTTGTTTCATTAATTCCGCCCAGTGCAATGAAGCTTATTTTTTTGTTAATAGCTAAGTGATTAAATTTGTTAACTCCAAGGAAATGTTTTTTTTTATTTACTTTAAATATGGGAGCCAAAAAAATTAACTTACATCCTTGCTTTTGCTTAATACTAATTTCTTGAATTGAATGTGCTGATCCTAAAATTAAAAAATTTTTCTTTTTAGGAAAAATATTAAATATAGTTTCTTTGTTGAATGATGGTAAATAAACCCCATCTAAATCAAGATTTATTGCCATTTTATAGTTATTTGATAAGTAAAATTTAATTTTTCTTTTTTTGCAGTAATTCTTAATTATTGTGATTAATGATTTGGATGGTTTATTTTCATAATTTCTATAAATCAAAGCAATATTTTTAGGCAAATATTCAATATCCTTTTCTTTAAAATCATCAATAAAGTGATAAATTTTTGGAAAATTATGTTTCATAAGTCTATTAATAACTTAGATTTAATTAAAAAAGAAATTCAATCTAGAATTTCAGAACTGAATTATCAAAATTATGATCCTAAAATTATTGCAGTATGCAAAACTTTTCCTATTTCTGAAATTTTACCATTAATTAATCATGGACATCTTCATTTTGGTGAAAATAAAGTTCAAGAATCAATATCAAAATGGACAGATATTAAAAGTGATTTTAAAAATATTAAATTACATATGGTTGGAAAGTTACAAACTAACAAAGTAAAGCATGTTTTGCCTCTTTTTGATTATATTCACTCATTAGATAATTTTAAATTAGCTGAAAAAATATCCAATGAACAACTAAAAATTGGAAAAAAAATTAAAATTTTTATTCAAGTAAATGTTGGGAGTGAATCTCAAAAAGGTGGAATTTTGGAAGAAAATTTAATTACTTTTTATAAAAAATGTAAAAATGATCTTGGTTTAGAAATTGAAGGTCTAATGTGCATTCCTCCAAATGATAACAAATCTGAAATTTACTTTTCTAAAATGAGAAAATTATCTGATGAAATTAATTTGCCTGAATTAAGCATGGGTATGTCTGATGATTATTTAAAAGCTTGCGAATATAAAACTACTTTTTTTAGAATTGGTTCTAAAATTTTTGGTAAAAGAAATTAGTTAATTTTAATTGTTGATTTTTTATTAATTAATTTTATTAAAATTAAAAAATCTTTTTTTAACAATGCTATACATCCTGCGGTTGGTGTAAAATTTTTTGTTAAGTGAATAAAAATTGCACTACCTTTATTTGGTTTTGTTATTTTTGTATTATATTCAATTACTAATAAATAATTATATTTATAATCTTTTCTAAATAATTTTTCATGTTTGATTTTTTTATTGTTTTTTATTTCTTTGTTGTAAAATTTACTATTTGAATCGTTACACCACCCCATATTTTTTTCAATTTTTTTTACTGTTAATTTTGATATAGGTTTTTTTACTCTATCTTTTCTATAATAAAGTGTACCTAAATTAAATGTTCCTTTAGGAGTGCATTTATCGCCTTCAATTTTATTTTTTTTTAAACCATTCTTTCCGATGCAACATTTAAATTTAAAATCATCAATTTTTAAAGTATATTTATTTTTTAAAGTTATTTTCATAATTTTAATTTAAATGGCCAAACAAACAGTACACATTATTGATTTTGAAATACTATATAATATTTTTGATGAAATTAAGGATTATTTAGAATTTCAAATTTTTCACTATAAAAATGAAGAAAATTTTTTAAATACTAATAATTTAAATCTTAACGATTCTTTAATTTTAGTAAAATCTATTAAAAAAGTTTTTTTAAATAATGACAGAATTGATAGAAAAAAAATTTTTTCTATTTCAAAATATCCAATAACAATAGATAAACTAGTTGAACTATTAAATGTTAATTTAATTAAACAAAAATACAATTATCAATCTAATATTGATATTAAGGATTATGTATTAGATTTAAATTCAAGAACAATTACAAAAGACAAGGAAAGTTTAAAACTTACCCAAAAAGAAATTGATATTATTCTTTTTCTTAATGATTATAAAAAACCCCAAAAAGTTAATATTCTTCAAAATAAAGTTTGGGGTTATTCCTTAGAACTTGAAACACATACTGTTGAAACACATATTTATAGATTAAGAAAAAAAATTAATGATAAATTCAAGGATAATAATTTTATTTTAAGCAGTGATGATGGATATTTTATTAAATGAAAAAAAAAAATTTAATTGCTAAAGACTTAAGATCTCCAAAGTATCGACCTAGGATAGTTAAAGCAAAAAAAGGAAAAGGAAGTTTTAAAAGAAGAAAAAAATAAATTAATTTAATCTTGCTCCAATTTTTTGAATTATTTTTGAAGACATTTCAGTACCTTTTTCTAGACTTTCCTTTAAAGATAAATTGTTAACATGACCATGTAAAAAGCCTGATGCAAATAAATCTCCAGCACCAGTTAAATCAACAATTTTTAAATCTTTTTTACTATTACATTCAACCACTTCATTTTTTTTAATTGCTATACTCCCTTTTTCACCACGAGTAATAACAATTATTTTTTCAAGCTGTTTGGCAAATGAAATTACTTCATCAAAATTTTTTGTATCAATTAAAGACAATGCTTCCTGCTCATTGGCAAAAATAATATCTAATTTATTTTTAACTAGATCTAAAAAATGAGGTTTATGTCTTTCTACACAAAATAAATCTGATAATGACATTGCCGCTTTATTTGCGTTTTCAATTGCTTTATTGAAGGCTTTTTTTGGATCACCTTCATCCCACAAATACCCTTCTAAAAATGTTATTTTACTATTTTTAACAGCATTAACATCAACATCATTTTCATTAATTTTTCCTGCTATACCAAGAAATGTACACATAGTTCTCTCAGAGTCTGGAGTAATTAATATTAGACAAGTTCCAGTTGGTAATTCTTCTTTTTTTTTAGAATAAAAATATTCTACGTTTTCTTTTTTTAACCCATCTTCATATTTACCACCAAGATCATCTTCGTTTACTTTGCCAATGAATCCTACTTTATTACCCAATTGAGACAGTCCTACGATAGAATTTGCAACTGATCCACCAGAAACAGTTTTTTCTATTTTAAGGTTGGTTAATAATTTTTTAAATTCATTTTCATCAAAAATTAATTTCATCGTACTTTTTGTCAAACCGTTTTGAGAAATAAAATTGTCATCAACCTTACAGATAACATCTACAATTGCATTTCCTATTCCTAAAATTTTCATAATTAAGCTTTCTTTGTTTTTATTGGTGATTTTCTCTTAGGATAACAAGTAGTACAAATTTTACAAGTTAAACCATAACATTCTCTTGCCTTACAATATTCTCTTCCATAATAAATTATTTGTAGGTGAAGTTTATTCCAAAATTTTTTATGAAATAATCTTTTTAAATCTTTCTCGGTTTGAACGACATTTTTGCCATTAGTTAAGCCCCATCTTTGAGCTAATCGGTGAATATGGGTATCAACTGGAAAAGCTGAATGTCCAAATCCCTGTGACATAACTACACTAGCAGTTTTATGCCCAACACCAGGAAGCTTTTCAAGTTCCTCAAAAGTTTCAGGGACTTTTCCCTTATGTTTTTCAATCAGTTGTTTTGAAAGAAAATAAACACTTTTAGCCTTAACTCTATAAATACCTATACTCTTAATTAATCTTTCAATTTTTTTTCTTCCTAACTTTACAAAATGTTCTGGCTTATTATATTTTGGGTAAATACTTTTAGTTACATTATTTACATTAACATCTGTAGTTTGAGCAGATAGCAACACAGAAACCAAAAGAGTGAATTTATTTCTATGTTTTAAAGGAATTGGTGTTTTTGGATAAATTCTATTTAGAATTTTTAATATTATTTTAGATCTTTGAACTTCATTCATTTAAAGTTCAAAACGTCTCTCATTGAATAGAGGCCAGGTTTTTTGTTCATTAACCACCTAGCTGCTGTAAATGCTCCTTCAGAATAAAGAGCTCTATCGAATGCTTCGTGGTTTAATGTAATTATTTCTTTACCACTTGAGAAAGTTACTTCATGTTCACCAACTACCTCACCTTTTCTTAATGAATTAAAATTAATTTTTTTACCATAAGGAAAAGATTTTTTGTTTAAATATTTTTTTCCAATTAATTTGTAAAAGTCTTTGTTTTTTCCAACAGCTATACCTTTTCCAAGCATCAAAGCTGTACCTGATGGATGATCTTTTTTATGCTTATGGTGTATTTCAAAAACTTTGCTTAAGAAGTTATTTCCAAGAGACTTAGATGCAATTTCAGTTAAGTACATTAATAAGTTTATTCCTAAACTCATATTACCAGCCCTAAGTATTGGTATTTTTCTTGCATATTTTTTAATCAAGTTTTCTTCTTTTTTAGAAAAACCAGTCGTTCCAATAACTACTCTTTTTTTTAGTTTAGATGCAATTTTAAGCACTTCTAAGGTGCATTTTGGAACAGTAAAATCTATGATTACATTTGCTTTTTTAAATGCATTTTTAGTATTTAAATCAGGTCTAACTCCACTAATTTTTTTATTAATTATCCTATTTTCTGTAAGAGCAACTAACTTAAAGTTTTTATCAGATTTAGAAGATTTAATGAGTTGTTGGCCCATTCTTCCCATACATCCCGTAATAGCTAAATTAATTTTTTTCATTAAATGACAAAATATAAAACTATCATAACAACTATAACAATTATAGCCCAAATAGATAAATTAGTTAAAAACTGTTTTAATTTGTAATTAGATCTCAAGAAAGCTGGAAGAACTAATATTAATACAGCAATTAATGAAATAGCCGGGATAATTTGTTCCCAGTTCATTTAATTTTTCCAAAAACTTTTTGCTTTTTGAAAGAATTTTTTAATACTTGGATTTGATTTTTCATTTTCAATTTTTCTGAATTTTTCAAGTAATTCTTTTTGTTCTTTATTAAGTGATACAGGAACTTCTGTATTTACTTGAACATAAAGGTCACCATTTCCACTGCCTCTCATATATGGCATACCTTTACCTTTAAGCCTAAATTGTTTTCCACCTTGTGTTCCAGCAGGTATTTTAATTTTAGCCTTTGCACCATCTATTGTAGGTATTTCTAAAGAAGTACCTAAAGCAGCATCTGCAATAGATACAGGGTACTCAAAAAATAAATTTTCATCTGATCTTTTAAATAATTCGTGTGAATAAACATTTATAAATAAATATAAATCTCCACTTCCTGCGCCTCTAGAACCTGCCTCACCTTTGCCAGCTAACCTTATTCTCGTTCCATCATCAACACCCTTTGGAATAGTTACTGATAATCTTTTTGAAGCCTGTTTTTTACCTTGTCCACCACAGCTATTGCATGGATTAGTAATTTCTTCTCCAGTTCCAGAGCATTGTGGACATGTTTGTTGAACTGTAAAAAAACCCTGGCTAGATCTTACTTGTCCATGACCTTCACACATTGAACATGAGCCAGCATTATGTCCTGGCTTAGAACCACTTCCACTACAGGTATTACATTTTTCTGAAGTTGAAAATTTTATGTCTTGTTTTTTCCCATTATAAGCCTCTTCTAGTGTAATTGATAAGTCATACCTAAGATCTGATCCTCTAAAATTTGATTTTCTGCTTCTTCTTCCTCTGCCACCACCACCAAAGTCACTAAAAAAATCTTCGAAAATATCTGAAAAATGATTTGAAAAATCAAAGTTTCCAAAACCACCTCTACCACCTGCTCCATTTTCAAATGCAGCGTGACCGAAATTATCGTAATTCTGCTTTCTATCTTTATCTGAAAGGACGTGATATGCTTCACTCGCTTCTTTAAATTTTTCTTCCGAAGATTTATCTCCTGGGTTTTTATCAGGATGATGTTTTACAGCTAATTTTCTATATGCTGCTTTTATTTGTTCTGGAGATGAATTTTTTTGAACACCCAAGACATCATAGTAATCTCTTTTTGACATAACTAGTTAAAGACAAACTGGTTGTTAGTCTTAAGCGCTTTTTTCTTTATTTTCGTCTTTTACTTCTTCAAAGTCTGCATCAACAACATTGTCGTCTTTTTTTCCTTTATCATCTTTTTTAGCATCACCTTTAGAAGCGTCAGGCTTTGCATCTTTTTGTTGAGATTTATAGATTGCTTCACCTAATTTCATAGAAGACTGTACTAAATCTTGAGTTTTCTTTTTAATATCTTCTAAATCAGTTCCTTTAAGAGAATTTCTTAAATTTGCAGCTGACATTTCTATAGCTTTTTTATCAGCTTCAGAAACTTTAGCGCCATGTTCTTTCAGATTCTTTTCAGTAGAATGTAAAAGAGTATCAGCTTGATTTCTTGCATCAACTGACTCTCTTTTTTTCTTATCAGCTTCTTTATTTGCTTCAGCGTCTTTGACCATTTTGTTAATTTCTTCTTCACTTAAACCACCAGAAGCTTGAATTTGAATTTTTTGCTCTTTACCAGTTCCTTTATCTTTTGCTGAAACATTAACTATTCCATTTGCATCAATATCAAAGGTTACTTCAATTTGAGGAACACCTCTTTGAGCTGGAGCAATTCCAACTAATTCAAAATTTCCAAGCAATTTATTGTCAGAGGCCATTTCTCTTTCTCCCTGTAAAACTCTTATGGATACAGCGGGCTGATTGTCTTCAGCTGTTGAGAAAACTTGGCTTTTTTTAGTTGGTATTGTTGTGTTTTTATCAATTAATCTTGTTGATACGCCTCCCAAAGTTTCAATTCCAAGTGACAAAGGTGTAACGTCAAGAAGAAGAACATCTTTAACATCACCCTGGAGAACTCCTGCTTGTATTGCTGCTCCCATAGCAACAACTTCATCAGGGTTAACACTTTTATTTGGATCTTTACCAAAGAAATTTTTAACTTGTTCAATAACTTTTGGCATTCTAGTCATACCACCAACCATTATAACTTCATTAATTTCACCAGCAGTTAAACCAGCATCTTTTAATGCAGTTTTGCAAGGAGGTAATGTTCTTGCAATTAAATCTTCTACTAAAGCTTCCAATTTAGCTCTAGTCATTTTTAAATTAATATGTTTAGGGCCAGTTTTATCAGCAGTGATGAAAGGTAGATTAACTTCCGTTTGAGTAGCAGAAGATAATTCTATCTTAGCCTTTTCAGCAGCTTCTTTTAATCTTTGAAGAGCTAATTTATCTGTTTTTAAATCTACACCATTATCTTTTTTAAATTCATTAACTAAGTAATCAACAATTGTATTATCAAAGTCTTCACCACCTAAAAAAGTATCTCCATTAGTTGATTTAACTTCAAATACACCATCGCCTAATTCAAGAATTGAAACATCAAATGTTCCTCCTCCTAAATCATATACTGCAATTTTTTTATTTGCTTTTTTATCTAGTCCATAAGCTAAAGAGGCGGCAGTTGGTTCATTTATAATTCTTAAAACTTCTAAGCCAGCAATTTTACCTGCATCTTTTGTTGCTTGTCTTTGTGCATCATTAAAGTATGCTGGAACTGTAATTACTGCTTTTGATACTTCTTGACCCAAATATTTTTCTGCAGTTTCTTTCATTTTTTGAAGTATGAATGCAGAAATTTGAGACGGTGAATATTTTTTTCCTTTTGCTTCAATCCAAGCATCACCTTTTTCTGAATTAATTATTTTAAAAGGAGCTGATTCAATATCTTTTTTAACTGTAGAATCTTCAAAATTTCTTCCAATTAATCTTTTAACAGCAAAAATTGTATTTTCAGGATTTGTTACCGCTTGCCTTTTAGCTGGTTGACCAATTAATTTTTCATCAGTATCAGTAAATGCTACAACAGAAGGAGTTGTTCTTGCTCCTTCAGCATTTTCCAAAACTTTTGCCTGTGCACCTTCCATTATGGATACACATGAATTTGTTGTTCCTAAATCTATTCCTATTACTTTACTCATTTTAATTCCTCTTTTTCATATAAGTGTTAATTATTGATGTACAAGCCTATTTTGTGCATTATTTCTTGCTTTTTTCTTCCTTTTTTTCAGTTTTTTTAGATACAGCGACTAATGAAGGGCGCAGCAACCTATCTTTCATTTTGAATCCTTTTTGGATTTCTTGAACAATGGTTCCAGGCTCTTTATTATTATCTTCAACTTCCATCATTGCTTGGTGCAGATTTGGATCAAGTTTTTTATCTAGAGCTACTATTTCTTCAATGTTATTTTTTTTAAAAATAGAAATTAAATCTTTTTTTACTATATCAAGATGCTCCAATGTTTTTTTTAAAACATCAGATTCTTTTATTTTTTCATCATTCTCTAAAGACTGTTTGGCTCGATCAAAGTTATCAATTAAATTTAAAGATTCTCTTGCAAATGAAAAGCCTCCATATTCAAATGCATCATCTTTTTCTTTTTCAAATCTTCTTCTTTGATTTTCCATTTCTGCTAATGTTCTAGCTAGTTTTTCTTCAAGTTCTTTAATTTTGTCTTCTGGTGATAATTTAACTTCCGTTTCTTTTAATTCTTCTTTCTTTTCTGAATCTGGAGTAGATTTTATTTTATTATTCTTTTTTTCCTCAGTTTTAGAGTTTTGTTCTTTTTCCATATAAACTTATATGGTAAGAAATTTCATAATTGCTAGATGAAACAAAAAAAAAATATTAATATAATTGTAGGCACAAATAACGCTGGAAAATTAAGAGAAATAAAGGATTTACTACCTAAAAATTTAATAATTTATTCACCTAAAAATTTAAAACTTAAAAGTCCAAAGGAGAATGGAAAATCATTTAAGGAAAACTCATTAATTAAAGCTAAATTTTTTTCAAAAAAGACAAAAATGGTTTGTTTGGCGGATGACTCAGGTCTTGAAATAAATATTTTAGATAAAAAACCAGGCATTTTTTCATCTAGATGGGCAGGACCAAAAGGTAATTTTAACTTTGCAATAAAAAAAGTATTTAATGAGTTAAAAAAAAAGGATCCAAATTGGAAAAATAAAAAAATTTTAGCTCAATTTATTTGTGTTTTAACTTTGTATTGGCCTAATGGTAAATTTGTAAATTCAGTTGGAAAAGTAAAAGGTTATATTTTAAATACAAAAAGAGGAAATAATGGTTTTGGCTATGATCCAATTTTTAAACCTTTAAACAAAAAAATTACCTTTGGTGAAATGAAACCTAAAAAAAAATATAAAATAGATCATCGTTTTCAAGCCTTTAAAAAAATTAAAAAATTTTTTTAAAATTATTATCTTCAACTTTGTAAAAGTTAAGTTTGTGATTAATCTTATTATCTTTTACTTCAAATATACCCATTTTTCCTTTAAACATGTTTTTTTCTAAAAACATTTTTTTATCAATAATAAAATCATTTTGAAGTGCTAAATAATAGACTAGTCCAATTAAATCATAACTCAAAAATGATAATTGATTAGGATATTCCTCAAAAGTTTTGTAATAAGTTTCTATAAATTTATTATAGTTTTCTTTGTTTATTGAAGGAAAAAATATTGGCTGCAAGTTTGTTTCTTTAAGTAATGATTCATCAAACCACTGATTTAAAGTTACAAAATAAACTTTTTTTGGAGAAACATCAGTGTACAAAAGTGAAGTTGTAATGCTTTTTAAACTTTCATCAAAATCTGCTATTATGACAGAGTCAAAACCTATTTTTCCAAGTGTATGTCTTCTTTCAAGTTTTTTTATTTTTTTTTCTTTATTTGCTTCATTAGAGTTTTTTAATCTTTCTATTTCGTCCTCAAGGTTTTGTTTCCTTATATGATATTTTGTTATTTTTTCTATTTGATTTGTCAGCTTAGTTGGATCTGAATCATAATAGAAAACTTCTTTGATTTTTATTTTTGATTGCTTAATAGATTTTTCTATTTCTTCTTTGTAATTTTCTTTAGGTATTAAAAAAATTGTTTTATTAATTTCATTTAATTTTTGAAATTTTACTATTGTTTTAAGTTGTGAATTCGAATTTATTCCTGCACTAATAATATTTTTTGGGTTTTTAATCACTTTATTGGTTAATGATAAAAAAGTTACATCTTTTAATTCATCTAAATAAATTAAATTTTCATTAAAAACTGGTCCTATAATTATTTTAATGCCACTTTCGTAAAGTTTTTTAGCATTTTTTAAAGTTATTTCTGGGTTTGAGGCTGTGTCTTTAGGAAATATTTCTATGGATGAGTTATTAATTTTATTTACTGCAAGCCTAACAGATTTAATAATTGATTTACCAATTTCACTATTTTCTCCAGTTATTGGAACTAATAGTCCAATTTTAATTTTTTCTTCTGCAGATGTGTTTTGAATCGTTAAAACTGAAGTTATACAAAAGAAAATTATAATTTTAATAAATATTTTCATTTTAATGTTATTATTATAATGATTATATTTTAATGATTCCACAAAGAGACAATAAAATTAATGAAATAAAATATGGTTTATATGTTGTATCTACCCCAATTGGCAATCTAAAAGATATAACTTTAAGAGCTATCGAAATTTTAAAACAATCAGAATACATACTTTGTGAAGATACTAGAGTTTCAAAAAATTTATTAGAAAAATATAATATTAAATCAAAATTAATTTCCAATCACAAATTTAATGAAAATAAAAATATAAATAAGATAATTCAAATTTTGAAAGCAAAAACAATTGTATCAATTATCTCTGATGCTGGAACTCCTGGTATTTCTGATCCAGGTAAAATTATAGTAAACGAATGTATTAAAAATAACATTGAAGTTTATCCAGTGCCAGGACCATCGGCAGTAACAGCTTCGGTTTCAATTAGTGGTTTTTTTGAAAAGTATTATTTTTATGGTTTTTTTCCAGAAAAAAACAAAGACATAAAAGAGGATTTTAAAATTTTGTCAAATTTGAATTGTTCAATTGTATTTTTTATTTCTCCAAAAAAAATTAATAAAGCTATTGGAGTTATAAAAAATTTTTTTTCCAATAGAAAAATATTAATTTGTAGAGAGATCTCTAAATTATATGAAGAACACATAAGAACTAATGTAAATAAGCTTGAATTGTTTGACAAATTGCCAAAGGGGGAGCTTACAGTTGTATTATCTGAAAAATATGTAAAAAAAAATATTTACAAAAAGCTTAACGAATCAGATAAAAAAAATATTAAAAAAATGATTAAAAATTTAAGTGTAAAAGATATTATTAATTTGATTGGCCAAAATAAAAACATTTCTAAGAAAGAGATATATAACTATTGTTTAAAATTAAAAAATGAGAAATAAGCTTTTATTAATTTTTATAACTTTATTAATGCTTAGCAGTTGTGTAGGTACTGGTTCGAAAGGTGTTTTTGGAACAGGAGTTAGTATTGCTCTAGACCCACGATCACTTGGCACTCAAATTGATGATTCTATAATGCAAAAAAATTTAGTAACAAGATTAACATTATTAGATAAAAATTATTTTTTGTCAGTTAATGCAAAAGTTTTAGATGGACGAATATTTTTAACAGGCAAAGTTGATAATCCAGAAGAAAAATTACAAATTACAAAATCAGCTTGGGAAACAGCTGGAGTAAGATCAGTTAAAAATGATATTAAGATTAAAGAAGAATTTGATTTTAAAAGTTCAGCAAAAGATTTATTAATTACTTCGCAGTTAAGAACAGCTTTAATATTAAATAAGAATATAAAGTCAGTAAATTATAATATCGATACTTATAAAAAGAAAATTTTTATTTATGGAATAGCAAGAAATTCTGATGAAAAAAAAGAAGTAATTGATGAAGCAAAGCAAATACTTGATGTTAAAGATGTGGTTTCTAGTATTTTGTTAGTAGAAGATTTAAGAATTCAAAAAGATTAATTTTTCTTACCATAATTAATCACTCCTGCAGAATAAGCAGCAATACAGGCTAAATTCAGAATGTCTGAAGTTGAAGATCTTAAAGGTGCAATTTCAATTGGTTGACCCAATCCAATTAATAAAGGACCTATAACTTTTGCTCCACCTAATGATTTCATCATTTTATATGAAATTGCAGCACTATGCTGACCCGGCATAACTAATATATTTGCATTTCCTACTATTCCTGAAAAAGAATATAGTGACTTATATTCTTCGTTTAAGGCCACATCAGGTTGCATCTCACCATCAAATTGAAAATCGACTTTTTTATCTTGTAATATTTCTACTGCATCTCTTACATGTTTTGTACTTTCAGTTGCTGGTTGTCCAAATGTGGAATGAGAAACAAATGCAACTTTTGGATCAAAACCAAATAGTCTTACAACTCTAGCAGCTGAAATTGCTATTTCAGTAAGTTGATTTGCAGTTGGGTTTTCATGAACACTCGTATCTCCTATAAATACTGTCTTACCTTTGTTCACAACCATATTTAAACCAAACATTATTTCTCCAGATCTTGCATCAATTACTTTGTTTATTTTTTCTAATGAAGTAGCATATTTTCTAGTATTTCCAGTGACAGCACCATCAGCATCACCGCATGAAACCATACAAGATGTCCAAATTACTCTATCATTTCTTATTAGTCGGTCACAATCTCTCTCTAACAAACCTTCTTTTCTTTGTAATTTTTTAAATAAATAATTTACATATTTCTCTCTCTTTTTTTTGTCATTTGAATTAACTATTTCAATATTAAAATTTTCACTATAACCAATATTTTTGAGTTGTTCTTTTATTTTATCTTTTTTTCCTACTAATATAGGGATACCTAATTTGCTATTTTTAAATGCAATTGCAGCTTTTAAAGTATTTTCATCTTCACCATCTGCAAAAACAATTCTTTTTTGCGTTTTTTTTATTTGAGAATTTATTCCCTGCATTATTGTAACTGATGGATCAAGTCTTTGTTTAAGTTGTTCTTTATAATTTTCAAAATTTTTTATTTCTTTTCTTGCAACACCACTTTTAATAGCGGCTTTTGCTACTGCTACTGGAATTTCAGTAATTAATCTTGGATCAAAAGTTGAAGGAATAATATATTCTTTTCCATATTTTGGTCTTTCACCACCCATAGCAGCAACTACCTCATCAGGAACATCTTCTCTTGCAAGAGCCGCAATAGCATTTGCAGCTGCAACCTTCATTTCTTCGTTTATTGTTTTCGCCCTAACATCTAAAGCTCCTCTAAAAATATATGGAAAACCAATTAAATTATTTACTTGGTTAGGATAGTCGGATCTTCCAGTTGCTACAATTGCATCTTTACGAACTTCTTCAACTTCTTCAGGTGTAATTTCTGGATCTGGGTTTGCACATGCAAAAATAATTGGATTTTTAGCCATTTTTTTTACCATTTTTTTTGATAAAATACTTTTAGAAGACAATCCTAAAAAGACATCAGCACCAATAATTGCTTCATCTAGAGTTCTTTTTTTTGTTTCAATTGCATGAGATGATTTCCATTGATTAAGATTATCTCTACCTCGATAAAGAACACCTTTACTATCAAGCATTATTATATTTTTTTGAGGAACACCGGTATTTTTTAATAAATTAGTACAAGCTACAGCTGAAGCTCCAGCTCCATTTACAACTACTTTAATTTTTTTTATTGATTTTTTTGATATATCAAGTGCGTTAATCAATGCCGCATTAGTTATTATTGCAGTGCCGTGTTGATCATCATGAAATACTGGAATATCTAATATTTCTTTTAATTTTTCTTCAATAATAAAACAGTCGGGTGCTGCTATATCTTCTAAATTTATTCCACCAAAACTACCTGCAATATTTTTAACACTTTTAACGATTTCATTTGGGTCCGATGAGTCAATTTCAATATCAATAGAGTTAATATCTGCAAATCTTTTAAATAATACTGCTTTTCCTTCCATGACTGGTTTTGAAGCTAAAGCTCCCAAATTTCCCATTCCTAAAACTGCTGAACCATTACTTATTACAGCTACCAAATTTCCTTTGCTTGTGTAGTCATAAGCAGCTTCCGGGTTTTCTGATATTGCTCTTACAGGTGCCGCAACTCCAGGAGAATAAGCCAAAGCCAAATCTCTTTTTGTTGTCATAGGCTTTGACGAAATAATCTCAATCTTGCCAGATTTATTACTATTATGAAAATCTAATGCTTCTTTATCTGTGTAATGATCAATTTTTTTTTTTTTCATTTAGGATAATTAGCTATACAATTGGAGCAATTTTAAGACTAATATGATTTATGAACCTTATTAAGTCAACAGGCACTTTTAGTTTTTTTACAATAATTAGCAGAATATTAGGTTACTTAAGAGATATTTTAATTGCCATATTCCTCGGGTCTGGTCCAGTCGCTGATGCTTTCTTTGTAGCATTTAGAATTCCAAACACATTTAGAAGATTATTTTCTGAAGGAACTTTTAATGCAGCTTTTGTCCCAAGTTATGCATCAGAGATAGCAAATGGGAAAGAACAATCAGAAAAATTTGCAACAAATATATTTAGTTTATTAATTTTAAGTTTATTTTTTTTAGTTTTAATTATTGAAATACTAATGCCACTATTTGTATTTCTTATCGCCCCTGGATTTAGCGGCAGCACAGACAAAATGAATTTAGCAATTAACTTAACAAGAATAACTTTTCCTTTTTTATTTTTTGTCAGTTTATCATCTTTTTTTTCTGCAATACTTAATTCTCATAATAGATTTGCAATTGCAGCAGCAGCTCCAATAATATTAAATTTTTTTTTAATATCAGTTTTAATTTATGGAAACATTTTAGGAGACAAACTTGTTTACTATTTATCCTATGCTGTAACTATTGCAGGCATAATTCAATTTTTATTTTTATATAAATATGTGAGAAAATTCTATTCACCTCAATTTTTATTAAAATTTTCAATTGATGAAAAAGTAAAAAAATTTTTTAAAAAACTCTTACCTAGTATTTTTTCTTCTGGTGTAACTCAAATTAATATTTTAATTGGAACTATTATTGCATCATTTCAAGCGGGTGCAGTTTCTTATCTTTATTATGCAGATAGAATTTACCAAATAAATTTGGCAATCGCAGGAATAGCAATCGGAACAGTAATTTTACCACAACTCTCTAAATACATTCAAAATGAAGATACTGAGAAAATAATTATGATACAAAATAAAGCACTAGAGCTAAGTTTATTTTTAAGTATTCCTGCTGCTGTAGCTTTATTAATAGCTTCAGAAGAAATTATATCAGCGTTATTTGGTTATGGTTCTTTTGATGAAGATGGAGTTAAAAATTCTGCAAAAGCGTTATTTTATTTTGCATTAGGTTTGCCAGCATTTTCATTAATAAAAGTATTTTCAAGTTTTTTCTTTGCGAGACATAATACTAAATTACCATTTTATATTTCATTAATTGCAGTTTTATTAAATATTATTATTAGTGTTATTTTTTTTAAAAAAATTGGATTTATAATTATTCCTATTGCAACAACTATATCGTCTTGGTTTAATTCTATTTTATTATTTATTTTTTTAAAAAAAGAAAATTTATTTAAATTTAATTTAATTTTTTTCTCTAGATTTATAAGAATAATTTTTTCCGTGATTGTTATGGGCTTTTTCTTTAATTATTTAATTATTTATTTTGCATCAAATCTGGCTTTTGAACAAAGTTATAAATCAGCCTATTTAGTTGGATTGATATTAATTGGTTTAATTTCTTACTTACTGGTTTCGATTTTTATCAAGGCTTTTAAAATTAGCGATATTAATCTAAAGTATTAACTTTATGTTTAAAAAAATTTTTTCAGGAGTCCAGCCTTCGGGCAATCTTCATTTAGGCAACTATTTGGGAGCAATAAAGAATTTTGTTGATCTTCAAAATCAAAAAGAAACTGAGTGTATTTATTGTATAGTAGATCTTCACGCAATTACAGTAAAACAAGAACCAAAAGAATTAAAAAAAAACATTAGAGAAACTTTGGCAACTTTTATTGCCAGCGGATTAGATTATGAAAAAAGTATAATTTTTAATCAATCATCAGTCACTGCTCATGCAGAAGGAGCTTGGATACTTAGTTGCATTGCAAGAATGGGATGGTTAAATAGGATGACACAATTTAAAGAAAAAGCTGGAAAAGATAAAGAAAAAGCTAGCGTTGGGCTTTATGCTTATCCAGTTTTAATGGCAGCTGACATACTGCTTTATGATTCAACTCATGTACCAGTCGGTCATGATCAAAAGCAACATCTTGAGCTGTGTCGAGATATTGCCCAAAGATTTAATAGTGATTTTAATGTTGAAGATTTTTTCAAAGTTCCAGAGTCTTTAATCCAAAAAAATTTTTCAAGAATTATGAGTCTTAAAGATGGTATGAAAAAAATGAGTAAATCAGATCCATCAGATTTAAGCAGAATTAATCTTACAGATGAAAAAGATTTAATAGTTAATAAAATAAAAAAAGCAAAGACAGATAATATGCCTATGCCAAATATAGAAGAAAATTTAGAAAAAAGACCAGAAGTTAAAAATTTATTAGGAATTTATTCAAGTTTATCAAATCAAACTTTAGATCAATCAAAAAAAGAATTTAGTGGAAAAAATTTTTCAGATTTTAAAGAAAAACTTTCTGATTTATTAGTTGAAAAAATTACTCCAATTTCAAAAGAAATAAAAAAATTATTAAATGATGAGAAAAATTTAGATCACATTTTATATGATGGGTCACAAAAAGCTGATAAAATTGCATCAAAAAAGATTAAAAAAATTAAACAAATAATAGGTTTTTAAGTTATTATATAAGGAAAATATGTTTGTTCAGACTCAGGAAACACCAAACCCAAATTCACTTAAATTTATTCCAGGCAAATTAGTTTCTAATTCTGGATCATTTGAGATTAATAACAAAGATGAAGTTAATAATGATTTGATAAGAAATATACTTTCAATAAATGGTGTAACAGGAATTTTTCTAGGAAAAGATTTTTTATCAGTAAATAAAAATGAAAATATAAACTGGGAAGAATTAAAACATATTGTGATTTCATTTATTAATGAGTATTACGCCGATGGAAAAGAATTTATTATTGATAAAAAATTAGATAATGAAAAACAAAATGATTTTAGCGAAATAGAAAAAAAAATAATAAAAATTTTAGATGAAAAAATAAAGCCTGCAGTTGCAAGAGATGGTGGAGATATAAAATTCAAAGAATTTAAAAATGGCGTGGTTACAGTGGAGCTTCAAGGAAGTTGTTCTGGCTGTCCAAGTTCAATAGTTACTTTAAAACAAGGTGTTCAAAATCTTTTGCAGCACTATATTCCTGAAGTAAAAGAGGTTATCTCAGTTTGAAATTATAATTATATAATGTATAGGTAAATAATGAATAATAAAAATTCATTAAAGCTAAATCAAATTAAGCAATTTTTGTTAAGTAAAGGCTTTATTATAATTAAAAAAAAAAAAATAACTTTCTTTAGTGTAGAATTAAGAAGTTTATATTTAACTACTCTATCTAGTTTTGCCATTATTATTTTTTCTTTTTTTCTTCCTGCAATTATTGAGTTAAAAAAAAATACTTTTACTGCTTCAAAAGAAATTGAAAACAAATCTAAAAGTAATTTTGAAAGAGTTTTGGATGGAGAAGCTTTAAGAAAACCTTCTAAGTTAGACGAAGGTCTTAACTTAAAAAATTTATTTGATGATGTATTTAAATTTGATGATTTGCCGAGCGATACAGTAAGATTAAGTGCTTCAACAATTCAACAATTGTTTCAAGAAACTAATTATAATTTAAAAGATGTAAGAAAAACAAAACTTGTAAAACCAGTTAAACTTTCACTTCTTCCCAATGAAATAAAAATGATTGAAGATACTAAAAAAAGAAAAAATTTGTTTATACAAATTATTTTACCTTTAATTATTGATGAAAATAATAGAATTAAGCTGAATCGTAAAAAATTATTTACCATTTTAAATAAAAATCATAATTCTAATTCTGAAAAAGAATGGTTAAATAAAAAATTTAAACAATATGGAGTTATTAATAAAGACTTATCTACTTTAAAAGTAAGAATGGATACAATCCCTGTGTCTTTAGCTATAGCTCAAGCTGCAAAAGAAACGGGCTGGGGAACATCAAGATTTGCACTAGAAGGAAATGCTTTATTTGGTCAGTGGACTTGGTCAGGAGAAGGAATAAAACCAGCTGATGCAGATAATAATGCTACTCATAAAGTTATGAAGTTTAAAATTTTAAAATCATCAATAAGAGCATATCAAAGAAATTTAAATACTCACTCAGGTTATAGTGAATTTAGAATGGCAAGAGCTGAGTTAAGAGATCATGGAAGAAGTTTAGATGGTATGATTCTTGCAACTTATTTAGACAATTATGCAGAAACTGGGAAGGAATATGTAAAAATTATAAAACAAATTATTAAACAAAATAATTTAACAGATTTTGATGATGTTAAGTTACTTCCATCTAGCATTCAATTGAAGAATCTTATCTAATCAGTCTCTACAGAAAATTGAACACCAAACCATCGCCAAATACCATTATCATTTAAAGAGCAATTTATTCTCCCCCTACGAAACAAAAATTTATCTCTAAATTTAATTTTTAAAATATTATTATTAATAGATGTATAAGATTTTTCCCATTTGTTACCCTCATCAGAAAAACAATTAATATTTTTAAGATTTTTTTGATCTTTAAAAAATTCAACAGAAAATTTTGGAGGATTATTTTTATTATTTATATATTTTTCATCTGGTAACAATTTTTTGAATTGTAAAGGTTGTAAATTAATTAAGAATTTAAATCTTTCAAGGTCACCATATTTTTCATTGATTGGAAAACGCGGCAATTCAAAAATATCTTTATTAACATCTATTACTCCAGAATGTTGACCAAAAGAATATTTAAAGTTTTTTGTTATATAATTTTTAATTAACTTACTGTATTCACCAAATGGATAAGAAAAAAATATAGGATTATATCCTAGTTTATTCCTAAAAATTTCTATTGATTTATCAATATCTTTTAAAAATTTTTGTTCACTAAAATCAACTAAGTAATCATGAGAATGAGAGTGATTACCAATATATGCAAATTTTTCTTTTTCAATTTCTTTTATTTCATTCCAATTCATATACCCAGAATTACCAACAGCTTCTGTTGATATAAATAAAATAAAAGGTATTTGGTTTTCTTTTAAAAAAGGCCAAGCATTTTCATAGAAGGAAGTAAATCCATCATCGATAGTAATTAATATTTTTTTTTCTTTTTTTGGTTTTATAAAATTTAAGTCAAATTCTTTTGGATCATAAAAATCATATTTCTTATCTTTTATAATTTTTATATGTTGTTCAAATACATTCATTTGAATATTGGTAGAAGGATATTTATTTTCGTTAAATCTATGGTACATTAATGCAAGTGTTCCCATTTCATTAGAATAGTATTTGATATTATTTTCTTCTGCCCTAGAATTGGAATTAATTAATATTAATATAATGAATAGTTTGATTATAGATGCGGCTGCAGATAAAATTTTTTTATCACTCATTATTGATAAAAATATTTATACCTGTAGTCATGAAAATAGCAAAAGTAATTTTGAAAAACTTATTATTTTAATTAATGACTTTTTAAATAAAAATAAAACCTCTATTAAGAAAATAGATAAAATTTATGTAAATAGAGGGCCAGGAAGCTTTGCTGGCATAAGAAATTCTCTTTCAATTGTAAAAGGTTTGTTTTTGACACAAAAAATAGATTATTATTGTTTTAGTTTTCTTGATTTTAATAAATCTGCTAATGTCAAATACGAAGATGTCCCCATTTTATGTGCTAAATATAAAATTAAAAAAAATTTGATTAATCCACTTTATTTAAGTTAAAATAAACTATGTCAGAAACTATTGAACAGAAATGTATAGCAAAAGGAGTTAAGCTTACAGATCAAAGAAAAATTATTGCCAAAGTAATGTCAGAGGCAAATGATCATCCTAATGTTGATGAACTTTATAATAGAGTTTCTAAAATTGATTCAAAAATTAGTATTGCAACAGTTTATAGGACTGTAAAATTATTTGAAGAATCTGGAATATTAACTAAACATGAATTTAAAGGTGGCAAGGCACGTTATGAGGAGTTGAATGAAAGTCATCATGATCATTTAATAGATGTGAAGTCTGGAGAAATTATTGAATTTGTTGATCAAGAAATAGAGAACCTACAAAAAAAAGTGGCTGAAAAATATGGATATGATTTAGTAGATCATAAGCTAGAATTATATGGGGTTAAGAAAAAACCTTAATTGATGGAAAAAAAAATATTTATTAAAACATTTGGCTGTCAAATGAATGAATACGATTCTGATCGTATATATGATTCAGTAAAAAAAATTGGTTTTAAAAAAACTAATGATCAAAAAAATGCAGATTGTTATGTTTTAAATACTTGCCATATAAGAGATAAAGCAAAAGAAAAAGTTTATCATGAAATCGGGAGAGTAAAAAAAATTTATAGAAGAAAAAAAAAACCAATTTTGATTGTTGCGGGTTGTGTAGCACAAGCAGAAAATCAAGAAATGTTAAAAAGAGAACCTTATATTGATATTGTAATTGGACCTCAGTCCTATCACAAAATTAATGAGTTATTAAAAAAATCAGCAACAAATCCTAAAAACGAAGAAACAGAATTTGATACAATTTCTAAATTTGAATATTTTGACAAAATAAAAAATACAGGTAATAAAGTTTCTGCTTTTTTGACTATTCAAGAAGGTTGTGACAAATTTTGTAACTTTTGTGTAGTACCGTTTACCAGAGGGCCTGAATATTCTAGACCATTAAAAAAAATATTAAATGAAGCTGAAATTTTAATTAAAAATGGTGCTAAGGAAATTACCCTATTAGGACAAAATGTTAATGCTTATTCATATTTTGAAAATTCAAAAGAATACAGAATTTCTAATTTAATTAATGAACTTGAAAAATATTCTGAGCTTAAGAGAATAAGATATACCACCTCACATCCAAGAGATATGACAGATGATTTAATTGACTGTTATTTGAATAATAAAAAATTAATGCCTTTTGTTCACTTACCTATTCAAAGTGGCTCGAACAAAATATTAAAGCTTATGAATAGAAAACATACAGTTGAAGACTATCTAAATATTTATGAAAGACTTAAAAAAATAAATCCTAAAATAGAATTTTCAAGTGATTTTATTATTTCTTATCCGGGTGAAACAAATGATGATTTTAATGATACATTAAATTTAGTTAAAAAAATTAAATTTATAAATTCTTATTCATTTATATTTAGCCCTCGCCCAGGAACCAAAGCAGCTGAATTAAAATTAATAGACAACGAGGTATCTAAAGAAAGATTAAATGAAATTCAAAAAAACTTATTTAATTATCAAATAAACAAAAATAGATCTTTTGAAGGTAAGTCAGTGGAAGTATTAGTAGAAAATAGAATGCATAATCAGTTTAAATTGTTTGGCAGAAATGAATTTAATAATTCTGTAATATTTGAGGGTAATGAAAATAATATTGGAAAAATTATCAAAGTTAAAATAGAAAATACTAATCAAAATAGTTTATTTGGAAAAATAGAAAATAATAAAAATATGAAAGCTGCATAATTTGAGTAAAATTTCTCCAAAAAAAATAGTTTCTAATTTAAAATTTGTTTATTCTGATAATGGAACTTTGAGTGTTATTTTTCAAAATAATGATCTTTTATTTGGTGTTACTGGGGAATTTAATGACAATTTAAGAGAATTAGAAAAAATAACTAAAGCAAACATATCTTCAAGAGGAAATTCAATTTTAATAAAAAGTGATCAAAAAAAAAATGAATTAATTAAAAATGCAATTAGATTTTTGGCTGAACAGTTCGTTATTAATGGAACTATTGAAAAAAAGGATATAATTTCATCTGTAAATAAATTTATGATAGATGAAAAAATAAATAATTCTGGAAAAAATATTGAATATATTATTAAGACTCCAAAGAAATCTGTAATTCCAAGATCAGAAAAACAAAAAAAATATGTAAGATCACTTAAAGATAGTGAAATAATAATATCAACAGGCCCAGCTGGTACTGGCAAAACGTTCTTGGCAGTTGCAGTTGCTTTAACAATGTTACTTGATAAAAAAATTGAAAAAATAATCTTATCAAGGCCAGCTGTAGAAGCAGGAGAAAGATTGGGATTTTTACCCGGCGATATGCGTGAAAAAGTTGACCCATATCTTAGACCATTATACGATTCTCTTTACGACCTTTTAGATTTTGAAAAAATACAAAAAAGAATTGAAATAGGGGATATTGAAATTGCACCTCTTGCTTTTATGAGAGGAAGAACACTAAAGAATTCTTTTGCAATTTTAGATGAAGCTCAAAATGCAACAGACACTCAAATAAAAATGTTTTTAACTAGAATTGGGGAAAATTCAAAAATTGTTATAAATGGAGATCCTTCCCAAATTGATTTACCAAATAAATCTTTATCAGGACTTAATCGATCAAAGAAACTATTAGGACATATGAAAGAAATTTCTGTTGTTGACTTTGATCATAATGATGTAGTTAGACATCCTTTGGTGTCAAAGATAGTTAAGGCTTATTCAGATCAAAGTAATGATTAAAGCCAATGTAGTTTTAGATACTCCTATTTGGGGGAAAAAAATAAAAAAACCAAATATTTATATTAAAAAAAGATTAAATTTACTTTCTAAATTAAGCCCTTTTAAAAATAAAATACATGAATTTACTATCTTTCTTACAAACAATAAAAAAATGAAAAGTCTAAATAATCAATTTAGAAAAAAAAATAAAACAACAGATGTTCTTTCATTTCCATTTAATTATAAATTTAATAAAAATTCATATTTAGGTGATATAGCCATAAGTTATGAAATTGTTAATAAGAGATCAATCAAGTCAAATTTTTTTTTAGAATTCGATAAAATGTGGATACATGGATATTTGCATATACTTGGATATGATCACAATAAATTAAGAAATTTTAAAAAAATGAGTAAAAAAGAAAATTTAATATTAAACTATTTTTACAATAAAAATTGAAATCAATATTAACTCATAAACTTTTGATATATGTAATACCTTTTTTTTTAGGTGTATTTACATCATTTAGTCTACCGCCTTATAATTTTTTAATAATAAATTTTATAACATTTCCATTTTTATTATTTTTTCTTATTTATAATTTTAAGAAATCAAAATGGATTTCGTTCAAAATAGGATGGTTATTTGGTTTTGGCTATTTTATTCTAAATCTTTATTGGATCACCTATGCACTTACTTTTGAAGAAATTTTTAAACCTTTAATACCCTTTGCATTAATTCTTATTCCTTTATTTTTAGGAATTTTTTATGGTTTTGGTACTTTAATTTGTTCATTCTTTAATTTAAAAAAAAATTTTTCAACAATTTTAGTTTTTGCAACAATTTTTTCTCTAATTGAATTTATTAGAGGTTTTGTTCTGGGCGGCTTTCCTTGGAATATGATAGTTTATAGTTGGACGAATTATTTACATCATATACAAATACTTTCACTAGTTGGAACCTATTCTTTTAACTTAATATCTATAACTATTTTTTTATTACCTTTTTTAATTTTTTTTAAAAAAGAAATAAAATTAAAAGTGTTTATAATTTTGCTTTTATTATTTATTTTGATTTGCAATGGTTTTTATGGGTATATAAAAATTAAAAATGATGAAAAATTATATACAGAACTTAAAGATTTCAAAATAAAGATAGTCTCTCCAAAAATATCAATTAATAGATTTTTTCAACCTGATAATGAAGGTGCTATAATTGAAGAATTAATTAAATTAAGTAATCCTAACAATTTGGATAAGACCATCTTTGTTTTTCCTGAGGGAGCTTTAGCAGGTGTTAACCTTAATAAATTGAAAAATTTTAAAGAAATATTTTTAAAAAAATTTTCAGAAAAACATAAAATTATAATGGGAATAAATACTGAAAAAAAAGTAGAAAATTCTTTTAAAATATATAATTCAATGGTTATTTTAGATAATGAACTAAATTTAATAAGTGAATATAATAAAATTAAGCTAGTTCCCTTTGGTGAATTTTTACCTTTTGAAAATTTTTTTAAAAAATTTGGTTTAAAAAAAGTTGGTTATGGTTATCAATCATTTAGTGTTGGGAATGAAAGAAAACCCATATCTTTTGGTTTTAATAATTTGAATTTTATCCCCTTAATTTGTTATGAAATAATTTATTCTGGTAAAATTAGTTTATTTCAAGATGAAGCTAATTTTATTATTAATATTTCTGAGGACGGCTGGTTTGGAGAATCTATAGGTCCACATCAACATTTTTCACACACTATTTTTAGAGCCGTAGAAGAAGGTAAAAATATAATTAGATCAACAAATAATGGTATTTCGGCATATATAGATAGTAATGGCATTGTAATTTCTAAGCTAGAGTCAACCAAAAAGGGAGTTATTGAAATAAATAATTATAAAAAATTTAATGAGACTCTTTTTTCAAAATTTGGTAACAAGATATTTTTTTATATAATATTATTTTATGTTATTACAATTTTTTTAATCAAAAGATGGGAGAATAAATGAAGAAAGATTTTTTATTTACGAGTGAGTCAGTTTCAGAAGGACATCCAGATAAAGTCTGTGATAGAATATCAGATATGGTTGTTGATACTTATTTAAGCTCAGAACCACAATCAAGAGTAGCATGTGAAACATTAACAACTACAAACAAAGTTGTTTTAGCAGGTGAAACACGAGGACCAAATATTAATAGAGATGATTTAATTTCAAAGGTAAGAGAATGTATTAAAGACATTGGTTATGATCAAAAAGGTTTTACATGGAAAGAAGCGACTAAAATAGAAAGTCATCTCCATTCCCAATCTTCAGATATTGCTATGGGAGTAGACTCATCTGGAAATAAAGATGAAGGAGCAGGAGATCAAGGTATAATGTTTGGTTATGCTTGTAATGAAACAGATGTTTTGATGCCAGCACCAATTCATTATTCACACAAAATTCTAAGACTTATGGCGGAAGATAGAAAGTCAGGAAAGCTAAAAAATATAGAACCAGATTCTAAAAGTCAAATTACAATTGAATATAAAGATGGAAAACCAGCATCAGTTAAATCAGTTGTTATTTCAACGCAACATTCAGCTGATATAAATCAATCTCAAGTTAGAGAATTAGTGAAACCATATATTGAAAAATCAATTCCAAAAAATTTAATAAATGGATTAGATGATACAGAAATTTATGTTAATCCAACAGGTAATTTTGTTATAGGAGGACCAGATGGAGATAGTGGACTAACAGGAAGAAAGATCATTGTTGATACTTACGGAGGCGCCGCACCTCACGGTGGAGGAGCTTTTTCTGGAAAAGATCCAACAAAAGTAGATAGATCAGCAGCTTATGCCGCAAGATATCTTGCAAAAAATGTTGTGGCCTCAAAAATTGCAGACAAATGTCTAATTCAACTTGCCTACGCGATAGGTGTATCTAAACCGCTATCTATTTATGTTGATCTTTTTGCTAATGATGAAGAAAAAAATAAACATGTGGAAAAACTGATTAATGAAAATTTTGATTTAAGCCCAAGAGGAATAAGGGAAATGTTAGGCTTGAATAAAGCTATATATCAAAAAACGGCAGCTTATGGACATTTTGGTAGAGATTCTGAATCAGATGGATCTTTTTCATGGGAAAAAACTGATAAAAAGGACGTTTTTTGCAAGTAATAAGTTGAAAATTAGAAAAAAATAAATATATTCACCGTACATTGTTGAAATATCAAAATGGGCCTCGGCCCATTTTTTTTTGGAGGCAACAAAACTATGTTAAATAAAAGAGCAGATAAACTAGAACTATTAAGAATAGCTGAGGCTGTAGCTTTAGAAAAATCTATAGATAAAGAGTTAATTATAAGTTCTATGGAAACAGGTATTGCAAAAGCTGCTAAATCAAAATTTGGCCAAGATAATGAAATTAAAGTTTTAATTAATAGAGATAATGGAGATATAGGAATTTTTAGAAAATTGATAATTGTTGAAAAACCAGAAAATATAAATACCGAAATAAGCCTTCAAAATGCAATTATTTTAAGTGAAGAAAATAAAACTAAAAAAATTGGAGATGAAGTTTTACAAACACTGCCTTCATTTGATTTTGGAAGGATTGCTGCACAAACAGCAAAACAAGTAATTAGTTTTAACGTTAGAGAAGCTGAAAGAGAAAGGCAATATAATGATTTTATAGACAAGAAAGAAACAATTCTAAGTGGTATTGTAAAACGTTTAGAATTTGGAAATGTTATTGTTGACCTTGGAAAAGCTGAAGCAATAATTCAAAAAAATGAAATGATACCAAGGGAAAACATAAAAGCAGGAGACCGTATAAAAGCTTATTGTTGTGATGTTAGAAGAGAAAGTAGAGGACAACAAATATTTTTATCTAGAGCTCATCCTAAGTTTATGGAAAAATTATTTATCCAAGAAGTTCCAGAAATTTATGATGGACTAATCGAAATTAAATCCTCTGCAAGAGATCCTGGAAGTAGGGCAAAAATTTGTGTTAAGGCAATAGACACATCTTTAGATCCTGTTGGTGCATGCGTAGGAATGAGAGGATCAAGAGTTCAAGCGGTAGTTAATGAATTACAAGGAGAAAAAATTGACATTGTTAATTGGTCAGAGGATCCAGCTATTGTAGTTTCAAATGCACTATCTCCTGCTGAAGTACAAAGAGTGAATGTTGATAATGTTTCAAAAAGGTTAGATGTAATTTTAACTGAAGAAAATTTAAGTAAAGCAATCGGAAGAAGGGGCCAAAATGTGAGATTAGCAACCAAATTAATGAATTATGAAATTAACATAATGACTGATCAAGAAGACTCTGAAAGAAGACAAGTAGAATTTAAGGAAAAGACCGAAAATTTTGTAAAAAATTTAGAATTAGATGAAACATTAGGTCAGTTGCTTGTTGCCGAAGGTTTTTCATCAATAGATGATATTAAAGATAGTTTGCCAGAAGCTTTAATGAAAATTGAAGGAATTGAAGAAGAAACTGCTAAAGCGCTGATTGAAAGAGCAAAAGAATTTTATCAAAAAGATCAAGCAGAAATTTCAAATAGAATTAAAGATTTAGGATTGGATAATGAATTGATAAATCATAAAGGATTAACACCAGGAATGCTTGTTACACTTGGTGAACAAAAAATTTTAACATTGTCAGATTTTGCAGATCTTGCGTCTGATGAATTAACTGGCGGTTATGACATAGTTAAAGGCGAGAGAGTTAAAATTAATGGTTATTTGGAAGAATTCGCTTTATCAAAAAATGAATCAGATGAATTAATTATGTCCGCAAGAAACAAAATTTACAAAGATTGAGTGATGAAATATGACAAAAAAAACAAAATTAACACTTTCTGGAATTGCAAAAAAATCTATTGAAAATATAGAATTAGCTAAGACTCAAAGTAAAAATACAGTAGTTATTGAAAAAAAAACAAGTAGATTTGGTGGAAAAAGTTCATTTAATAGATCTCCTGACCAAAGTCACAAACAGCAAAAAAAATCTTTTTTTTCTCCAAAACCTAAAGGATTTTCTAAACCTCAAACTCCAATTAATAATAATTTTGAAAAACGTAAACTTGCGGAACAAAGAGCCACTAGAAGAGTCAAAGGTGAATTAACAACTAAAGATCCAAAAGCAAAATTAGGGTCAAAAAAGAGAGAATTAAAACTTACGATTTCTAGAGCTTTAAATGATGAAATTGAAACGCGATCAAGAAGTTTAGCTTCTTTGAAGAGAGCAAAACAAAAAGAAAATAGAGATATTAAAAAAAAGGAAACTCAAGAAAATTTTAAACCTGTAAAAAGAAATGTAAATATTCCTGAGTCAATAACCGTTAGAGACTTGGCAAATAGAATGGCAGAACAATCCAGTAGTTTGATTAAACACTTGCTTGGCATGGGTGTTACAGTAACAATTAATCAGAGTCTTGCAGCTGATACTGCTGAATATTTGGTTAAAGAGTTTGGTCATCATCCAATAAGAGAAAACAAAGCAGAAGAAATAATTCAAAAAATTAAAGAATCTAGATCTGAAAATTTAAAAAATAGACCTCCGATTGTTACAGTGATGGGTCATGTAGACCATGGAAAAACATCATTATTAGATGTTTTGAGAAGTACAAATGTTGTATCTGGTGAATTTGGCGGAATCACTCAACACATAGGAGCTTATCAAATAGAACATAATTCAAATAAATTAACATTTATTGACACACCAGGTCATGCAGCATTTACTGAGATGAGAGCTAGAGGTTCAAAATTAACTGATGTGGTTGTATTAGTAGTTGCTGCGGATGATGGTGTTAAACCACAAACAATAGAATCTATAAAACATGCTAAAGCTGCAAAAGTACCAATAGTTGTGGCTATTAATAAATGTGATTTGCCAGAAGCAGATCCACAAAAAATTAAAAACCAATTATTAGAACATGAATTAATTGCGGAAGAGTTATCAGGAGATACTTTGATGATTGAGATATCCACCAAAACAAAAAAAAATTTAGATAAACTTGTTGAGTCCATAGTTTTACAAGCAGAAATTTTAGATTTAAAAACTGATTTTGAGTCAAAAGCAACAGGCATAGTTTTAGAATCAAAAATTGATATAGGAAGAGGTCCGGTTGCAACAGTTATTATTACTTCAGGAACATTAAAAAAAGGTGATTATTTTGTAAGTGGTCTAAAGTGGGGAAAAGTTAGAGCATTGATAAATGATAATGGAAAAAATGTTAACGAAGCTTCACCAGCTTCACCAGTTGAAATACTTGGAATTAATGGAGCAGCTAAAGCTGGTGATGATTTTTTAGTTTTGGAAACTGAAAAAGAAACTAAATCATTAGCTGAAGCAAGAATTCATGAAACTCAAGATGGTAAAAATCCTCTAACATTTGCAACTCAAGAGTCAGCTTTTAAAGATAAAGTTTCAGAAGAGCTTAATATAATTATAAAATCTGATGTACATGGTTCGTCAGAGGCTATAAAAGGAGCAATCTCACAAATAAAACATGAAGAAGTTAAGCCTAACATTATACTATCTGACATCGGAATGGTTACAGAAACAGATATCACTTTAGCAAAAGCATCTAATGCTGTTTTAGTTGCATTTAATGTTAAACCAACAAAAGAAGCAAAACAGCTTGCTGAAAAAGAAAAAATTACAATTTCTTCATACAATATAATTTATGAAGTTTTGGAATTTATTAAAAAAAGAATGTCTGGATTATTAGCGCCAGATATAAGTGAACAAGTAGTTGGATCGGCGGAAATACTAGAAATATTCAAAGTTTCTAAAGCTGGAAAAGTTGCTGGTTCTAAAGTAACTGATGGTGAAGTTTTAAGTACATCTAATGCAAGATTAATAAGAGATGGTGCCATTATCTATACAGGTAAAATAGCCAGTATTTACAGAGAAAAAAATCAAGTTAAGCAAGTGGCAGCAGGACAGGAATGCGGAATAACATTAAAAGACTTTAGTGATTATCAAAAAAAAGACATAATAGAGGCATTTAACTCCACAACAACTCAGAGAATGATATAATGAGAAATAAATTAGGAAAACCAGTCACTCAAAGACAATTACGTGTTGGGGAAATGATAAAACAATCATTAGGAATGATTTTTGTTAGAAATGAAGCTAAGGTGCCAAATTTAGAAACAAACAGTATTACAGTGACAGAAGTAAAAATGAGTCCAGACCTTAAAATTGCAAAGGCATATGTTCTTCCATTAGGAGGAGAAGGAGCTGAAGAAAAAATTAATAAATTAAAAGAGTATTCATTTTTAGTTAGAAAAACACTATCTAAGAAAATTTTTATGAAATTTTTACCAAAATTAATTTTTACTAAAGATGATTCATTTGAATATGCTGAAAAAATAGAAAATTTAATAAAACAAACAAATAAATAGGAAAAGATATAATATGACAAAAAAAACAAAAGAATTAGCAATGCATGAAAAAGATACTGGATCTTCAGAAATCCAGATTGCATTGCTCACAGAAAAAATTGAAAATCTTTCAAAACACATCAAACAATTTCAAAAAGATAAACATTCTTCAGTTGGATTATTAAAAGCAGTGAATAGAAGAAAAAAGTTGTTGGATTATTTAAAAAGAAACAAGATAGATTCATATAAAAATGTATTAACCAAATTAAATTTAAGGAAATAAATGTTTAAAGTATCAAAACAAGAAATAGAAATTGAAGGAAAAAAAATAATTTTAGAAACAGGAAAAATAGCAAGACAAGCAGATGGTGCAATTATAGCAACCTGTGGAGAAACAGTGGTAATAGCAACTGCAGTTGGAGCAAAAAAAGTTAATCCAGATGTAGATTATTTTCCATTACAAGTAAGTTACCAAGAAAAATATTATGCAGCAGGAAAAATTCCTGGAGGGTATTTTAAAAGAGAAGCAAGACCGACAGAGGCCGAAACATTAATTTCAAGATTAATAGACAGACCTATCAGACCATTGTTTCCAGAAGAATTTAGAAATGAGGTACAAGTTTTACCTACAGTACTTTCTTATGATGGAGTAAATGAGCCTGACATATTGGCAATTATTGCAAGTTCAGCAGCTTTAGCAATATCAGGCATGCCTTTTCAAGGACCGGTAGGAGCATCCAGAGTTGGATATATAAATGATAAATATGTTTTAAACCCATCAAAAGAAGAAATAGAAAAATCAAAATTAGATTTAGTAGTTGCTGGAACCAAAGAAGCGGTTCTTATGGTAGAATCTGAAGCTTCAGGTTTATCAGAGAAAATAATGTTAGAAGCTGTTAAATTTGGTCATGAAAAATTTGTTCCAGTCATTGATGCAATTGAAAAGTTGGTAAAAGATTGTGGAAAAGAAAAATGGATAGTTGAAAAAAAAGATTTATCTGATTTAGAAAAAAAAATATCAACAGAATTTACAAAAGGCTTAACAGAAGCATTTGCTATTAGAGATAAGCAAAAAAGATCTAATTTAATTGCTGAGATTACTACAAAATGTAAAGAAATGTTTGAAAGTGATGAAGCTTATACTGATTTAGATGTTTTGATGATTTTAAAAAAACTTGAAAAAAAAATTGTTAGAACAGATATTTTGAAAAATAAATCAAGAATTGATGGTCGTTCTTTAACAGATGTAAGACAAATTAATTGTGAAGTAGGTGTTCTTCCAAGAACACATGGTTCTGCTTTATTTACTAGAGGTGAAACGCAAGCCTTAGTTACTTTAACATTAGGTACTTCAGAAGATGAACAAAGAGTAGAAAGTCTTGACGGATTAAAACGTAATAGATTTATGCTTCATTATAACTTTCCACCTTTTTCAGTGGGAGAAGTTGGAAGAATTGGAACAGGTAGAAGAGAAATTGGTCATGGAAAATTAGCGTGGAGAGCGCTTAAATCATCTTTACCAGAACAGGAAAAATTTCCTTATACTTACAGAATTGTTTCTGAAATTACCGAATCAAACGGATCATCTTCAATGGCAACAGTATGTGGATCTTCTTTAGCGTTAATGGATGCAGGAGTTCCAATGAAACAATCTGTTGCAGGAATTGCTATGGGGTTGATTAAAGAAGGAAAAGACTTTTCAGTGCTTACAGATATTTTAGGTGATGAGGATCATTTAGGAGATATGGATTTTAAAGTTGCTGGAACAAAAGATGGTATTACTTCTTTACAGATGGACATTAAAATAACAGGAATAACTTTTGAAATTATGGAACAAGCATTATCGCAAGCTAAAGATGGTAGAATTCATATCTTAGATGAGATGGCAAAAGCTTTAACTGGGTCAAGAAAATCAGTTTCAAAATATACTCCAAAAATTGAAACTGTTATGGTTGATAAAAAAGATATTGCAGCTGTAATTGGAAAAGGCGGCGCAACAATCAGAGAAATTGTCGAATTATCAGGAGCTAAAGTAGACGTAAAAGATACAGGAGAAGTGACTGTAGCAGCGCCAGATGAAGAATCTAGGCTTAAAGCAATGAATATGATCAAAGATATTATTGCCAAACCTGAAATGAATAAAATTTATAAAGGTAAAGTAATTAAAATTATGGATTTTGGAGCTTTTGTTAATTTTTTAGGCAAACAAGATGGACTTGTTCACATATCAGAACTTGCACCTAAAAGAGTAGCGAAAGTTACAGACGTTGTTAAAGAAGGTGATGAAGTAACCGTTAAAGTAATTGGATTTGATAGAGGTAAAGTAAAATTATCTATTAAGCAAGCGGTTGCATAGTTAATTTTGGGTACCTGGCAACAGAAGATTTTGTGAATAGATTAATAATATTATGCTTCTTAATGAATTAATAAAAGACGAAAAAAATATTGATAAAACACTTTATTCATCTGGTCCATATTGGAATTACAAAAACAGTCGCGCAATACTTGAAATTAAAAAAAAGGGTTTAAAAGATTTTAGGGGTATAACCGCAGGGATTGGGTCATCTTTTTCTGATAGCTTAATTTTGGATATTAGAAATGAATTAAATAATAAGGGTAGAATTGTTGGAAAAATTTTTTCCTTACCTATATTAAATATAATTTATAATAGACAATTAAAAATAACAAAAAATCACCTCGATTCTTTTATTAAAAACCAATCAATTGTATATCAAAATAATGAAAATGTTAAAAACTTACTAAACAAATTCAAATTTAAAAACACAACAGATTTTGGATGTGTTCAATCATTTGAATTTTTAAATAAAAATTACTCTTGTCATTATTTAAATATGGCAGACAGGATTGATAAACTATCTAAATCTTTTAATTTTAAAAGTATTAAAAGTTTTTTTGAAATTGGAGGAGGTTTTGGAGCAAATATACATTTTTTGGTTACAAATTTTCCTAATATAAAAAAAATTCTTTATTTAGATGTAGTTCCAAATATATATGTCGGTACAGAATATTTGAGGCATCATTTTAAAGAGAAGGTTAAAGATTATCTTGAATTAAGAAATTTTGAGAAGATTGGTTTTTCAAAAAATGATGAACTAGAAATTTTATGTATTCCGCCATGGTTAATAGAAAAAGTAGAAGTTGAAATAGATCACTTTCATAATGCTGCTAGTTTTGTTGAGATGCCTAAGTTAGTAATTCAAAATTATATAAAATTTGTTAAAAAATTTAAAGTTAAAGATATATCATTAATTTCATACGAATGTTTGAATTTAAAAACAACTTTCAATCCTGAGGAGTTAAATATTTTTTTTGACAACAAACTTAGTATTTCTTGGAAAAATTCTTTAATAAATGAATATAAAAAAAAGTTAATATATTTAACTTCTAATAAACAGTGAAGTCAAAAGACAAAATTAAGTAATATTTTTAGGGTCTGGCATTCCTACTTTATTATATCCGGCATCTACATAATGAATTTCACCAGTAACGCCTCCTCCAAGGTCACTTAATAAATATAAAGCTGAATTTCCAACATCATGGATATCTACGTTTCTTTTTAAAAATGAATGATCTTCATTCCATTTATAAAGGAATTTAGCATCTCCAATAGCTGAAGCCGCAAGAGTTTTAATTGGTCCTGCACTTATTGCGTTCACTCTAATTTCTTTTGTCCCCAGATCTCTTGCTAGATATTTAACACTTGCTTCAAGTGCAGATTTACAAACACCCATTACATTATAATTTGGAATAGCTTTGTTTGATTCATAAGTTAAAGTAAGCATGCTTCCACCTTTATTCATTATTTTAGAAGCTTCTTTTGCAACCTCTGTAAATGAAAAACATGAAATTAACATACTTCTTAAGAAGTTTTCTCTTGTAGTATTTAAATATTCTCCTGATAGTTCTGATTTATCTGAAAAAGCAATCGCATGAACAACAAAATCAATTTGACCCCATTTTGCTTTTATATCTTCAAAAAGTTTTGTTACTTCTTCTTTTTTTTCAACATCACAACTAAATGTTATATTTGAATTTAGTTTTTCTGCTAAAGGAATAACCCTTTTTTTTAATGCATCTCCAAGATAAGTAAATGCTAACTCTGCACCAGCGTTTGCTAATTTTTGAGATATACCCCAGGCAATTGAACGTTCATTTGCTACTCCCATTATTAATCCTTTTTTGCCTTTCATTAAGTTCATATATTAAACTTTCTCGAATACTAAAGTTGCATTAGTACCACCAAAGCCAAAACTGTTAGACATTATTGAATTTAAAGTAACATCTTTTTCAACCTTTGTTACTATTGGGTATTTTTTTGCTTCGTCATCCATGTCCGTTATATTGACTGAAGCAGAAATAAAGTTATTTTTCATCATTATTAGACTGTAGATAGCTTCATGTGCAGATGTAGCTCCTAAAGAGTGACCAGAAAGCGATTTTGTAGAACTTATTTTAGGTACATTATCTTTAAATACTTCGCCAAGTGCTTTAAGTTCTGTAATATCACCTACTGGTGTTGAAGTTCCATGGGTATTTATGTAATCAATCTTATTTTTACTTGTGCTTAAAGCCATTTGCATACATCTTACAGCTCCTTCTCCAGAAGGTGCAACCATATCGTAACCATCAGAAGTAGCTCCATAACCAGTTAATTCTGCATAAATTTTTGCCCCTCTTGCTTTTGCATGTTCATATTCTTCTAAAACTAAAACTCCTCCACCTCCTGATATCACAAAGCCGTCTCTTGTTTTGTCATAGGGTCTAGAAGCTTTTTCTGGCGTGTCATTATATTTTGAAGATAAAGCTGTCATTGCATCAAACATAGCTGTTAATGCAAAATGAACTTCATCGCTACCACCAGCAAAAATTATTTTTTGTTTTCCTAGTTGTATTAGTTCCATAGCATTTCCAATGCAGTGTCCACTAGTAGCGCATGCTGAGCTAATAGTATAATTAACTCCTTTTATCTTAAAAGGAACTGCTAATGTTGCAGATGCAGTGCTTGACATAGTTCTTGGAACTACAAATGGCCCCATTCTTTTTGGACTTTTTTCTCTAGTTTTATCAGCAGCTAAAATTACATTTTCAATTGAAGGTCCTCCAGATCCCATAATCATACCAGTTGAAATATTACTAACATCTTTTTCTTCCAATCCAGAATCTTTAACAGCTTCTAACATAGAAATGTAATTATATGCAGAACCAGGACCCATAAACCTCATAAATTTTCTATCAACGTGGTCTTCAATTTTTATATTTGGCTTACCATGAATGTTACTTTTTAAATTATATTCTTTGTATTCTTCAGAAAATGAAATTCCAGATTTTGAATTTAGTAAAGATTGATAAACTTCATCTTGATTATTACCCAAGCAAGAAACAATACCAATACCTGTTACAACAATTCTTTTCATTTTTTAAACAATCCTACTTTTAAGTTTTCAGCTGAATATATTTTTTTTCCATCTGCTTTAAGTATACCATTTGCTAGTCCTACTGTAGTACCTTCCTTTATAAGAATTCTTTTCATATCTATTTCGTAACTAGCTATTTTTATATTTTTTAACACTTCTCCTGTAAATTTTACAGCATTCACTCCTAAAGCTCTTCCTTTGCCAGGTTTACCCAACCAGCCAAGATAAAATCCTACTAATTGCCACATTGCATCTAAACCTAGACATCCCGGCATAACAGGATCTTTGTTAAAGTGGCATTCAAAAAACCAATGATTATCTTTAATATCTAATTCAGCTTTTATTAACCCTTTTTTAAATAAACCTTGGTCATTGTTAATTTCGGTTATTCTATCAAACATTAGCATTGGAGGAAGAGGAAGTTTTGCATTTCCTGGCCCAAATAGTTTACCATTTCCACAATCTATTAGTTCTTTATAGTTGTAAGACGACTTTTTCTTCATAAATTTAGATATTTCTTACTTTATTTAGAATAATTTTATAATATACAAATTGTTTAAAATAGTTATAAATTTGTCAAAAAAATGAAAAATAATCACGTATTTATTGAAAAATTGAGATCTTCAGGGTTGAGACCAACCAAACAACGTATTGAAATTTGCAAGTTGTTATTTGATAGAAAAGACACTTTTCATTTTTCGATAAGTGATTTAGAAAACAATTTAGAGAATTTATCTAATAAAAAAATTTCTTTAGCTACTATTTACAATACGATTCATGCCTTTAGAGAGAAAGGCTATTTAAAAGAAATTTCAATAAATAGTGACAAAACCTATTTTGATACAAATACTTCAGATCACCATCATTTTTTTGATGAAAGTAAAAAAAAACTTATAGATTTAAATGATAATGATTTAGGAAAGATAAAAATAAAAAAAATTTTACCTGGAAAAAAAATTAAGTCCGTAGAAGTTTTAGTTAGAATTACAAACGATAAATAAATTAAAATTATATTAGGTCAATTCTGTCATCTTGACACTACATTAGAATCATTATAAATTATAATCTATGGGTAATGAATCAATCAAAGAGCAATCAAAATGTCCATTTACGGGTGCAGGAACGCCTCCAAAACATCCTACTGGCAGAGGCACTTCAAATAGAGATTGGTGGCCAAATAACTTAAATTTAAAAATATTATCGCAACATTCTTCCTTAGTAGACCCAATGGATAAAAAATTTAATTATTCTAAAGAATTTAAAAAACTTAACCTTAAAGCATTAAAAAAAGATTTAGCAAAATTGATGACAGATTCACAAGATTGGTGGCCAGCTGATTATGGTCATTATGGACCTTTGTTTATAAGATTATCTTGGCATGCTGCTGGAACATATAGAACGGGTGATGGACGTGGTGGTGCAGGAACTGGTAACCAACGGTTCGCACCGCTAAATAGTTGGCCAGATAATGTAAATCTGGATAAAGCTAGATTATTATTGTGGCCTATTAAAAAAAAATATGGAAAAAAAATTTCTTGGGCTGACCTTTTTATTTTAGTAGGTAACGTAGCTTTAGAAACAATGGGATTTAAAACCTTTGGTTTCGGAGGAGGTCGAGAGGATATATGGGAGCCAGAAGAAGATATTTATTGGGGCTCAGAAAAAGAATGGCTAGGCGTTAACCGTTATAGTGGAAAGAGAGATTTAGAGCAGCCACTAGGAGCATCGCATATGGGTTTAATTTATGTAAATCCGCAGGGACCTGATGCTAATCCAGATCCTCTTTTAGCTGCTCACGATATTAGAGAAACGTTTGGTCGTATGGCCATGAATGATTATGAGACCGTTGCCCTTGTAGCCGGCGGACACACCTTTGGTAAATCACATGGTGCAGCGCCCGAGTCTCATAAAGGTCCAGAGCCAGAAGGATCAAAAATTCAAGATCAAGCTACTGGATGGAATAGTAATTATAAAAGTGGCTTAGGAGTAGATACAATAAGTAGTGGAATAGAAGGAGCATGGACTACCAATCCTATAAAATGGGATATGGGTTATTTTGATAATCTATTTGGTTATGAATGGGAATTAACAAAAAGTCCTGCAGGTGCTCACCAATGGAAACCAAGACAGAATGGACATGATATAGAAATGACTCCAGATGCACATGAAAGATCTAAAAAAAATCTTCCAATGATGCAAACAACAGACTTGTCATTAAAAATGGACCCTAGCTATGGACCAATTTCAAAGAATTTTCATGAAAACCCAAAAGAGTTTGCCGATGCCTTTGCAAGAGCTTGGTTTAAACTTACTCACCGTGATATGGGACCACGCGCATGTTATCTTGGTACAGATGTTCCAAAAGAAAAACTTATTTGGCAAGATCCAATTGCAAAAACAAAATATAAACTTAAGAAAAAAGATATTGAAGCACTAAAATCAAAAATACTAAAATCAGGGCTTTCTATATCTGAATTAGTAACTACAGCATGGGCTTCTGCATCAACATTCAGAGGTTCAGATAAAAGAGGTGGAGCAAATGGAGGTCGTATTTGTTTAGAACCACAAAAAAATTGGAAAGTTAATAACCCAAAACAATTATTAAAAGTTATTAATGCTTTACAAAAAATTCAAAAAGGATTTAATTCTAAATCTAAGTCAGTTTCTATTGCCGATTTGATAGTTTTAGGTGG
Source organism: uncultured Pelagibacteraceae bacterium (assembly GCA_902603905.1). GTDB lineage: Bacteria > Pseudomonadota > Alphaproteobacteria > Pelagibacterales > Pelagibacteraceae > Pelagibacter. Next base: position 112,396 of record CACKWM010000002.1, read on the forward strand.
AAGTGTTGGAATAGAAAAAGCAGCAAAAGCAGCTGGTGAAAAAATAAAAGTTCCATTTACTCCGGGTAGAGGTGATGCTACACAAGAACAAACGGATATACATTCATTTGACTTACTAGAACCACAAGCTGATGGTTTTAGAAACTATGTTAAAGGAGATTATTCTTTATCAGCTGAAGAAATGTTAGTAGATCGTGCGAATCTAATGAAGCTTACTGCGCCAGAGATGACCGTTTTAATTGGTGGTATGAGAGTATTAAATACAAATTTTGATAATTCTAATCATGGAATATTTACGAAAAAACCAGGCAAACTTACAAACGATTTTTTTATTAATCTTTTAGATATGAATACAACCTGGAAAGAAATTTCAAAAAAAGAAGATTTATTTGAAGGAAGGGATCGTAAAACTGGTAAAGTCAAATGGAAAGGTACTCGAGCTGATCTTATATTTGGTTCTAATTCACAACTAAGAGCTTTTGCAGAAGTTTATGCTTGCGAAGATTCAAAAGAAAAATTCCTGGCTGATTTTGTTGCCGCATGGACAAAAGTAATGAATCTTGATCGTTTTGATTTAAAGTAAATTTTTAGATTTTATTTAATGCAAACCCCAAATTTCATTAGTTTCTATCCAGCCTAAAAAATTTTCAGTTTTAACTTTACACCATTTTTTTTTACATTTTTTGACCAACAAAAGTCTACCTTTATTAATTTTTAATATTGGCTTCGAATATTTGCTGGGATTTTTAAATAATACTTGATCTTTTAATAGTATAAAAGATTTACCTTTTTTTAACTGTGAAGAATGAATCCAGCCACTATTTTTTTTAAAATCAATGATTTTTCTAAAATTTTCTTTTTTATCAATAACTTTTACAGGTAAATTTTTTTTTTTATAAACATACTTAACTGGATAATCAAATCCTGGACCATATCTAACATTAACTTTATTATTTTTTAAAACTAAGTAATAACTATTTTCGTTAGCAGAAAGAAAGTTGGTTAAAAATAAAGCAATAAACAAAATACAAAAATTTATTCTCATTTATTACATGTACACGTTTTACTTTTGTTTAATTTAACTTTTCTAAAATTTAAATCTAATAAATTTAGTATAAAAATATATCCATTTAAACTTTTTCCAATGCTTAATATTTTTTTTAACACCTCATTTGCTTGGATAGTTCCTATAATTCCTGCAACTGTGCCCAAAATTCCTTCAGATTCACAATTAAGCATATCATCAGATAGCTCTTTTTCTTGAAAAAAACATCTTAAACATGGTGTTTTTTTATTTTTAAAATCAAAACTAAAAATATGACCATCAAATTTGCTAATTGCACCTGAAGATAAAAATTTTTTATATTTTACACAAAAATCATTTAATAAAAATTTTGTTTTAAAATTATCTGATCCATCAACGATATAATCATATTTATCAATAATTTTTTTAAAATTTATATTATTTAATTTTAAATTATAAGTTTGCACTTTTGTACTAGGATTAATACGACTTAATATTTTTTTTACGATTAAAACCTTAGATTTTCCTATATCTTCCTTTGTATAAAGAGTCTGTCTATGCAAATTAGAAAGATTAACTTTATCATAATCGATAACGCCTAATTTTCCTACACCAGCTCGTGTAAGAAACTCTGCAACAGGACATCCAAGACCACCTGCTCCAATTATTAAAACTTTTGCTGATAGAATTTTTTTTTGACCCAAGGTTCCAATATTTTTTAAAATAATCTGTCTAGAAAATCTTTCAATTAAATTTTTATTAAATTGTTTTTTCATTTACCTGTTGAGCCGAATCCACCTTTTCCTCTTATAGTATCTGGTAAATTTTCAACTTCTTCAAAGTTAATTTTGTGCACTGGCATCAAAACCATTTGAGCTATACGGTCATTATTTTGTATAATGAATTCACTATCTCCATGATTAAAAAGTATTATTTTAATTTCACCTCTATAATCACTATCAATTGTTCCAGGAGTATTTAATATTGAAATATTTTTTTTTGCAGCCAAACCTGATCTAGGTCTTATTTGAATTTCATAATCATTAGACATTGCAATAGAAATACCAGTTGGAACTAAACAAGATTTTTTTGCTGGTAGTTTTATTGGTTCTTTAATAAAAGCCATTAAGTCCATCCCAGATGCACCAATTGTTTTATAAGATGGTATTTGAACAGCAGGATCTAATTTTTTTACTAATACTTTTACCATTAAGCGTTAGTTTAATTTGTTCACAACTCTATCTACAATTTCTTCTGCAATCTCAGATTTCTTTTTTATATAGAGTTTTTCATCATTAATTTTTTTATTTTTATATAAAATTTTTACCTCATTAAATTCTGATTCAAAACCAATCGATTTATTAGAAATATCATTTGCAATAATCCAATCACAGTTTTTTTCCATTAATTTTTTTCTTGAATTTTCTTCTATGTTGCTCGTTTCTGCGGCAAAACCAATCACAAGTTTTGGTCTCAGAGAATTATGATTTGAAACATAATTTAATATGTCAATATTTTTTTCTAGATTTAAATTTATAAAATCCTTTTTTTTAATTTTTTCTTTTTTTTTTTCTTTTATTTTAAAATCTGCAACAGCTGCACAGAAAATAGCAACATCAACTGGTAAATTATGCTGTGTAGATTTGAACATTTCTTCTGCTGTTTCTACCTGTATTAAATTTACATCATTGCTAATTTTCAAATTTGTTGGACCTGATATTAATGTGGTTTCAAAACCCTTTTTTGATAATACTTTTGCTAATTCAAAACCCTGTTTGCCACTTGATTTATTAGTAATAAACCTAACAGGATCAATATATTCACGAGTAGGTCCTGCCGTAACTAATGCTTTAAATTTTTTAGTTTTATTAAAATTAAAAAAATATGTTTCAATTTTTTTTATAATTTCATTAGGTTCGGTCATTTTACCTTCACCAAATTCACCACATGCCATATCTCCTATCTCAGGACCAATTATTTTATAGCCGTATTTTTTTAATTTATTCAGATTTTCTTTAGTTGAAGGATGTTCCCACATTCTGACATTCATCGCAGGAGTTAAAAATATATCTTTATTTGAAGCAAGAATTACAGTTGAGGCTAAATCATCAGAGGATCCAACGCTTAGCTTTGAAATGGTATTTGCTGTTGCTGGCGCAACCAATATTAAATCAGACCACCTTGAAAGTGATATATGATCCATTTCAGCTTCATTTTCAGCATTAAATAAATCATCATAAACTTTTTCTTGAGAAAGTGATGAAACTGATAATGGAGTAACAAATTCTTTAGCACTTTTTGTAAGTATTGTTTTTACAATAGCACCTCTTTTTTTTAATAGTCTTATAACTTCAAGGCTTTTATATGCTGAAATTCCTCCACAGATTATTAGTAATATCTTTTTATTATTAATATTGTTCATAAACGGAATTAAAATACTAATAGACCTAAAATTACAAGTAATAATAAACCAATTACTGTCTGATTTCTTATAGTTATCATTTCTGTTTTTTTTTCATTTAGAGCTAAGTAAGAATTTGAATTTTGTGGTATTTGTCCACTTGCAAAGTATGTTAAAGCTTGATTTGCTTTGTCCATAATTTCTGGCAATTCTGGTAATCGTTTAATAACTTCAGAAGTATTTTCAATAGTTTCATTTAAATAATTTATGGGGTCTTTTGTTTCTTTTAACCAATTTTCTAAAACTGGTTTTGAAGTTTCCCAAATATTAGTTTCTGGATTTAGTTGTCTTGCTACACCTTCTACAACTACCATTGTTTTTTGAAGTAATAGTAATTGTGGTTGAGTTTGCATATTAAATTTTTCTGTTATTTCAAAAAGCTGTTTAAGCAAGTTGCCACCAGAAATATCTTTAACCGATTGTCCAAAAATTGGTTCACCAATAGATCTTAAAGCTTGAGCAAATTCATCAATTGAAACATTTTTTGATACCAAACCTGCTAATAAATGAACTTCAGCTACTTTTTTATAATCCCTTTTTACAAAGCCGAACAAAATTTCTGCTAAATACCTTTTATTTAATTTATCTAATCTTCCCATGATGCCAAAATCTACTGGTATAATTTCTCCATTTTTATTTACAAATAGATTACCTTGATGCATGTCAGCATGAAAAAAACCATCTCTAATAGCATGCCTTAAAAAATGCTGAATTACATTTGATGCAAGTTTTTTAGTATCAATGTTTCTCTTTTCCATTTCTTCTTTTTCTCTAATAGAAATTCCCTCAATCCATTCTAAGGCTAAAATATTTTCACTTGTAAAATTCCAAAATATTTTAGGAACATTAAAACCAAAATCATTTTTTGTATTTTCTTGAAATTCGTTTGCTGCTGCAGCTTCAAATCTTAAATCTAATTCTAGGTTTGTAATTTCTTTGAGAAGAAAAACTATTTCAACTAATTTTAATCTTTTTGTTTTTTTTACCGTTCCTTCAATTATAAAAGCTAAAAGCATCAAAGCATCAATTTCTTCATTAAAAATTTTTTTAATATTTGGTCTTAAGATTTTTATAGCAATATCATTTATTGTTCCGTTGTCATTCAGTTGCGCTTTATGTACTTGTGCTATAGATGCGGCGGCAACTGGTTCACTTATATTCATAAGAGAATTGTAATTATTTTCACCCAACTCTTTTTTCATAATTTTTTTTGCTTCTTCTGAAGGAAATGGGGGAAGTTTATCTTGAAGTTTTTCTAATTTTTTTGCAACTTCATCACCAATAATGTCAGGTCTGGTGGACAAAAATTGTCCAAGTTTAATAAAAGTTGTTCCCATTTCTTGGATTGAACTACACAATCTTTGCTCTTCATTTAAGCCACTGGTTTTTTTTTGATTAGAAAAAGTAAAAGATAATAAATAGAAAAAAAACTTTATTGTTTTTGGAGGTTCATGAATTTTAGAAATTATTTCCATAGCATCTGATTGAGCTAATTTTCTAGCTATTTTAAATAATGTTATAATTTTATTAATCATTAAATTTTCCAACCTGAATGTATAGCAACAATACCACCACTTAGGTTTCTATATGAGCATTTAATAAAACTATTTTTTAACATTAGTTCAATTAATTTTTCTTGATTTATAAAATTTTCTATACTTTTAATTAAATATTCGTAAGGCTCCTTTTCACCTACAACTAATTTTCCTAAATGAGGAATTATTTTACTGTAATTTTTATAAAAGATATTTAATTGAGAATTTTGAATTTTTGAAAATTCTAAACAAAAAAATCTTCCACCTGGCTTTAAAACTCTATAAGCTTCTTTTAAAGATTTATTAATATTTTTAGTGTTTCTAAGCCCAAAACTAATTGTGTAATAATCAAAGTAATTGTTGGGAGCTAAAATTTTTTCTGCATAACCTTTCTTCCAGGTTAAATTTTTGTATTTTTTTAATCTTTCTTTACCTTTTTTTAACATATTAGAATTAGGGTCTACACATAATACCTTTCCTGTAAAGTTAGTATTTTGTAAAAAAAGTTTTCCTAGATCACCTGTTCCACAGGCCATATCTATTAATTTTTTTTTATCTGATGGAGACATCCAATTTATAAGATCTTTTTTCCATAATCTGTGAATTCCTAAAGACATAAAGTCGTTCATTAAATCATATTTGTCATAGACTTTAGTAAAAACATTTTCAACTAGCCCTTTTTTATTTTGAAGATTTTGATGCATATTAATTAAATAATTTATATGTAATAATATAATAGGAAATGCCAGAATTACCAGAAATTGAAATTGTAAAACAATCATTAGATAAGAAGGTAAAATTTGAAAAAATTAAAAAAGTAGTTGTAAGAAATAGAAGTTTAAGATTTAAAGTTCCTAAAAATTTTGAAAGTATTTTAAAAAACAAAATAATTAAGAAAATATCAAGAAAATCAAAATACTTAATATTACATTTAGGAAATATTTGTTGTGTAATTCATTTAGGAATGTCAGGGACTATTCATATAATAAATAGTAAAAATTCTAATAAACATTCAAATACAAGTTTTTATGGTTCTTTAAACTTACCATTAAAACACAATCATATTGAATTTTTTTTAAGAAATTCTCAATTTGTTTATAACGATCCAAGAAGATTTGGTTTTTTTATAATATTAAAAAAAGAAAATTTATTAAATTTTTTTAAAAATATTGGACCAGAACCATTAGATAATCAATTCAATATAAATTATATAGAAAATTATTTTAAAAATAAAAAAAAAAATATAAAAAGTTTTCTTTTGGATCAAAAATTTGTTTCTGGCATAGGTAATATTTATGCAAATGAAATACTTTTTATATGTAAAATAAATCCTTTACAAAAAGTAAAGTATCTCACCAAAATTGATATTAAAAAAATTAGATATTTTTCAAAATTGATATTAAATAGAGCAATAAAAAAAGGAGGCTCAAGTATTAAAGATTTTAAAAATGTAGAAGGTCAAAATGGAAGTTATCAAAATCAATTTAAAGTTTACAAAAGGGAAAATTTAAAATGTTTAAATAAAGGTTGTACTGGCAAAATTAAGAAAAAATTTATTTCAAAAAGATCAACTTTTTTTTGCAATAATTGCCAAAAATAAACAATTATTTTATTGACCACTCTATATTCTCCAGTTATATAACTGGCCCTATGGCAAATACAAAATCAGCTATTAAAAGAATTAAAAGAATTTCAAGACAAACAGTTGTTAATAAAGCTAGAAAAAGCAAGTTTAAGAATGCAATTAAAAAAATGAATTCATTATTGGATACTAAAAAAAAAAAAGAAGCTTTAGCCTTTTTACCAAAACTAAATTCAGAATTAATGAAAGTTGCTAAGACTGGAATTATAAAAAAGCAAAACGCGTCAAGAAATATTTCAAGAATTTCAAGGAAAATTAACGCACTTTAATAACTACTAAAAGTTGATTCAATAAACTAACTACTCTTGGTTGTTAGTTGGTTCTTATATTTCAACTTAAGATATTTATACTAAATATAATTTTTTTTTATCCTTAAACACAACATATAGAAACTTATTTAATAATTTTTTTTTTCTAAAAAATTATTAATTTTTTTTTAAAATTTTTTTTTAAATTCAATCTAAAATATAATTGATTCACTCACAGATTTTATTTTTTTTTAGATTTTGAAAAATTTTTATTGCTTTAATATACTTAAACCCTTAACTGGAACTTCTTCACACTATGAACAATAAAAATCTTTTAAATAAAAAAACTGACAACTTGTTATCAAACAAACTAGATTGGAACATAATTCAAGCGGAAATGAAAAATAAATTGGGCATGGATATTTATGAAAGTTGGCTTAGAAAAATTGAATTTGTTGAAGAGTTAAAAAATTATGTATTATTATCGGTATCAACGAGATTTATTAGAGATTGGATTACATCTAGGTATTTAGATCAAATTTTGCAAATTATAAAAAAATATAAAAAAGACATAAATAGAATTGAATTAAGAATTAGTGAAAAAAAGGAAAAGGATATTAATCAAACATCCAATGCAAATATCAATTTATTAAATAAAAATGATAATGTATCATTTATAAAGGATTCTTATTTAAAATATAATAGAATTGACCCAAATAAAAAATTTACCAATTTTATAATTGGATCTAGTAATAAACTAGCATTTGAAGCATCAAAAAAGGTATCAGAGAAGATTTCTTATTATAACCCACTATACATTTATGGTGGTGTTGGTATGGGAAAAACTCACTTGTTAAATGCTATAGGTTTAAGTTTGAAAGAAAAAAATAAGGTTATGTTTATTTCAGCTGAAAGATTTATGTATCAATTTGTCAAATCAATTAAGACAAATGATATGGTTAAGTTTAAAGAATATTTTAGAAATACAGATATTTTATTGATTGATGATATACAATTTATGAATGGTAAAGAAGCAATGCAAGAAGAATTCTTTCATACTTTTAATGCTTTATTAGATAAGGGATCCCAAGTAATTCTTTCAGCAGACAGACCTCCAAATAAACTATCTAGAATTCAGGAAAGAATTAAGTCAAGGTTTGCAGGTGGTTTAGTGGTAGATATTCAAAAACCTGATTATGAACTTAGAAATAAAATAGTAAAAAATAAAATTGATGAATTAAATGTTTTTTATTCAAATCATGTAAATATTTCTGATGAAATACAAAAACTTATTAGTTTAGAAATTAAAACAAGTATTAGAGAATTGGTAGGAGCTATTAACAGAATTGTATCTTTCTCGAGAATTTACAACAAAGTTCCAAGCATTTCTGAAGTAAAAGTTATTTTAAAAGATTTACTAAATTTATCTGAAAATAAGGTAACAATTGATCTTATTCAATCGCTTGTGTGTAAATTTTTTAAAATAAGTAAAAATGAAATGTTATCTTCACGAAGATCAAGATATTTAGTAAGGCCAAGACAAACGGCTATTTATTTAGCAAAAATCCTTACTTCAAAATCATTACCAGAGATTGGGCGAGAATTTTCAAATAGAGATCATACGACAATAATACATTCTGTTAGAACAATAGAAAAATTAAAAGAAAATGACACAGAATTAGGTGCAAATATTGATAATTTAAAAAATCAAATTTTATATAATAAAGAAAATGAAGTTTAACGTTAATCAACAAGATCTACAAAAATCATTAAATTATTGTCAAGGTGTAATAGAAAAAAGAAGTACTCTGCCAATTTTATCAAATGTACTTTTAAATGTTAGCAACTCAAAACTCACTGTTACTGCTACAGATCTTGATTTAATTTTTATTCATGAAATAGATAATGTTGAAATAATTGAAGAAGGAAAAACTACAGCAACTTCTTCAATAATGTATGATATAATAAGAAAATTTTCATCTGGAAAAAAAATAAATTTATTTTTAAGTGCTCAAAATAAATTGCAACTTGAATCAGAAAAATCAGTTTTTCATCTTAACTGTATAAATGAAAGTGAGTTTCCATTAACAGATGAAAATTTTAATGAAAATGAATTTTTGGTAAAATCTAAACAATTGCTAAAATTACTTAATAAGTGTAAATTTTCGGTATCAAATGATGAGACTAGACATTATTTAAGTGGAGTTTTTTTACACCAAACACAGATTGAAGATAAAATATTTTTAACTGCGGCTGCAACTGATAGCCACCGAATGTCGATTTCTAAATTGAGACTGAATGAAAAAGTAGAATTTGAACCAGTAATTTTGCCAAAAAAAACAATATTTCAATTATGTTCACTTCTTGAAGACTACGAAGGAGATGTTAAAATTTCTAATATTAAATCTAAAATTAAATTTGAATTAAATAATAGCATTTTAATTTCAAAATTAATTGATGGTAAATTTCCAAATTACGTTCAAGTTATTCCAAAAAACAACCAAAAAAAACTAGAGACAGATTTAAAGTTGTTTTTAGATTCTGTAGACAGAGTAGCATCAGTTTCGCTTGATAAAAAAGACGGTGTAAAATTTAATTTATCAAAAAATACATTAAATTTATCAGTTAATAATGCTAATAGTGGTGATGGAAAAGAAAGTCTAAATGTTAAGTTTGATCATGATTTGGAAATAAGTTTTAATTCAAGATATTTAATTGATGTAGCCTCTCAACTAGATGGAGATAAAATAGAGATTTTTTTTAATGATATGGGGTCCCCAGCTTTGATTAAAGATCCTTCAGATTTTGATAGTATCTATGTAATTATGCCAATGAAAGGTTAGTTTAAATTATCCAATTCAAAATAAATATTTTCTTGCAATTTTTTTAAAAAGATATCTTTATTTAATCCACTTTCTATTGGTTTTAAAATTGAAATAGTTAGATTTTTATTTGGTTTCATCTTACCTTTTTTAGGCCAAATACTTCCAGAGTTAATTGCTAAAGGTTGACATTTAATTTTTAGCTGATCATAAATTCTACTTGCGCCTTTTTTGAAAGGAGCTCTATCTTCAGGTGCTAGTCTTGTACCCTGAGGAAAAATTATTAAAGGTCTGTTTGAAGATTTTATTAAGTGAGAAATTTGATCAAAAAATCCAATATTTTCTTTAGTTACTTTATTCCGATCAATACAAATTGAGCCAATTTTATTTAAATACAATCCAAATACTGGGATTTTTAGTAATTCTTTTTTTAAAATAAATACTGGTGAATTAAATATAGTTTGTAAAAAAAATGTTTCAAACATTGATTGATGGGAAGATGCAATGAAAAATTTTTCATTTTTAATTATATTTTCTTTACCTTTAATAATGATTTTTGTTGATAGAAAAATTTTTAGACAAATTGCAGACCAGTGGCCCATAATTTTTCCACCAAATAGAACAATATTTTGAGATAGAAATAAAGATGGTAAAAAAATAATACAAATTAAAATAATTCCTGTGAAAAAAAAAATTGAAAATAAAAAATTTCTTATCATTTCCTAAAGTTAGGAGCTATATTAAATCTATTAGTTTTTGTCTTTTTTTAATAATATTAATTTTAGATCCTTTAATTAAAATTTCTATTGGTTTTGGCCTAACGTTATAATTTGAACTTAAAGACATACCATATGCACCCACATCACATATTATTATTAAATCTTTTTCTTTTAATTTTTGAAAATTTTTTGAAGTTAAAAATTTATCAGTACTTTCACATATTGGTCCAACAAATTCATAAGTTTTTTTAGAACTTTTACTTTTTTTAATTACAGGTATAATTTTGTGATTTGCACCATAGAGCGCTGGTCTTATTAAATCATTCATAGCAGAATCTAATATTATAAAATCTTTGTTTTTAGTTTTTTTTATATAAATTATTTTTGATATAAGTATACCAGTATCACCAATAATAGATCTTCCCGGTTCAAAAATAATTTTAGAATTGTGATTTTTTAAAAATTTGCTTATTGAAACACTATACCTTTTATAATTTAGTTTTTTACTTTTATTTTGGTAAGGAATTCCAATCCCCCCACCTAAATCAACAAATTCAAATTTATGATTTGATTTCCTTATAACTCGATCTATTACTTTAAGCATTTTTTCATAAGGAAGATTATTAACTATTTGACTTCCTATATGGACACTAAGACATTTAAGATTAATGTATTTAGATTTTTTTGTATATTTTACCAATTCAGTAAATTTTTTTTCAGTGAGACCAAATTTATCTTCTTTTTTCCCAGTAGAAATTTGATTTATGGTTCTAGCATCTGTATTTGGATTTAATCTGATTCCAATATTTACTATTTTTTTTTTATATTTAGCAATTTTTTCAATTTCAATTAATTCACTTTTAGATTCTACATTTATTAATAATATATTTTTATTAATTGCATAGTTTAATTCTTTTGTAGTTTTCCCAACTCCTGAAAAAACAATTTTTTTGTTATTTATTCTAGCCTTTAAAGCTTTCATTAATTCTCCCATTGAAACAACATCTGCCCCAACCCCAAATTTTTTAATTTCACGTAATAAATTTACATTTGCATTTGATTTAACAGAAAAACAAATTAGTGGACTAAAAGATTTAAAATTTTTTTTAAAACTGATTATATTTTCTTTTAATTTTTTATATGAATAACAATAAATAGGTGTACCAAATTTTTTTGCTAAATATTTAGCTCTAACACCTTCTATTGAAAAACTTTTATTTAAATATTTCATTAAATTTTAGTAATAAAGATATTATTTTTTTTTGCTTTGTATTCTGGATCTCCTTTTTTTCCACAAGAAAATAAAAAGAATATACACAAAGTTATTAATATTGTTTTTTTAATCATTTTAATTTTTTTTATGTTTAGTTATCATCTTTTTGATATTATCAAAAGATGTTCCGCCATATGATTTTTTAGATCTCACTGAGTATTCTAAATCAAAAATCTTTAATACATCGTTTGTGAGTTTTGGTTCTATTTTATTTAATTCATTTATATTCAATTCATCTAGTTTTTTTTTCTTTTTTTCAGCGTAATTAACAATTAAAGCAGTAACTTGATATGCTTTTCTAAAAGACATGGCATGATTTTTTACAAGATAATCCGCTAAATCAGTTGCTGTGATATATCCAATATTTGCAAGTTCTAGCATTTTTTTTTTATTAGGTTTAAAATTTTTTAAAATTTCGTTAAGTATTAAAACACAATTAATTAATGTTTCATTTGATTTAAAAACTATTTCTTTATCATCTTGAAGATCTTTAAAATAAGATAATGGTAAACCTTTTAATATTGTTAGCATTGAAAATAAATTTCCAAAACTAGTACCTGATTTACCTCTTAAATATTCTAGTAGATCAGGATTTTTTTTTTGTGGCATTATTGATGAGCCTGTGACCACGCCATCAGAAAGATTAATAAGATTAAACGCATCTGAATTCCATATTATGAATTCTTCTGCTATTCTTGAAATATGTAAAGAACATACTGAAACACTATATAAAAAATCTAAAACAAAATCTCTATCAGAAACAGTATCAATTGAATTATTTGTTGGTTTTTTAAAACCTAATTTTTTTGTTGTAAAATTTCTATCTATATTAAATGAAGTTCCAGTTAAAGCTGCTGCACCAAGTGGGTTTTCAGACAAACTTTCTAAATTATTAATAAATCTTTGTTTATCTCTTTTAAACATTTCCACATAAGCTAATAGATAATGAGCAAAAGATACTGCTTGGGCATTTTTTAGGTGTGTAAATCCAGGCATGATTGTTTTCACATTTTTTTCTGCAATTTTTAAAATTATATTTACTGTATTGTCTAAATTCTTATTTATTTTAATAGTCGCTGATCTTAACCACATTTTAAAATCTGTGATTACTTGATCATTTCTAGATCTTGCAGTGTGAATATATCCTGCCTCATCACCAATTAATTCAAATAATCTATTTTCAATATTTATATGAATATCTTCATATTTTTTGTTGTACTCAAATTTTTTTTTAACTATCTCTTTTTCGATTTTATTCAAACCATAAATAATTTTGTTTTTTATTTTAAATGATATTATTTTTTGTCTAAACAACATTTCAACGTGTGCAATAGATCCTACAATATCTTCTTTATAAAGTTTTTTATCAATCTCTATGGAACTTCCAATTTTTTGAAAGGCAGTTGAGGTATTTTTTTTAATTCTTACATTCCAGATTGTTTTGTTGTTTTTATTTTTGTTCATGATATTTAACTATACTCATTTGGTATAAAATTTTTAGTACTAAATTCTTATGACTTTCTGTCTTAAAACAATAATTATAAAACCTGAAAACGATATTCCAATTAATAATGCAATAATATTACTACATGGATACGGTGGTGATGGAAAAGACATAAGCATGTTAAGTCTAAATTGGAAAAGATTTTTACCTAATACTATTTTTTTATGTCCTGATGCTCACGAAAGATGCCCCATAAGCCCTAATGGATTTCAATGGTTTGACTTAACGAAAGAAGATCCTCAATACATTTTGGAACAATCAATAAAAGCTGAAAATCAACTTCATCAATTTATTGATGAAATTAAAAAAGAATATAATTTAAAAAATTCTCAGATTAGTTTATGTGGTTTTAGCCAGGGATGTATGATGTCTATAAATTTGGGTTTAACTAGTAATGAAAATTTTAACTGTATTGTTGGTTTTTCTGGAAAAATTATAAACAAAGATAATCTTTCTAGAAGAAAAATTTCTAACACTAAAATGCTATTATTGCATGGAGATGTTGATGAAGTTGTTTCTTCTGTGAATTTATTAGAAGCTAAAGATTTTTTAATTAGAAACAACATAGAAGTAGAAACAAAAATGATAAGAAATTGTGGACATCACATTCCTGTCGAGGCCTCTAGCTTAGCTTTAGAATATATAAAGCAAAACTTTAAAATTTAATAAACGTTTAGTCCTATTGATTAATAAAATAATTTAAGTTAGTCTTGGTTTACATATGACCTTTATTGATGAGAATGTTTCATTAGAAAAATGTCCAGCATTAGTTTTAAATGCTGATTATAGACCTTTAAGTTATTATCCTTTATCACTTTGGAGCTGGCAAGATTCTATTAAATCAGTTTATTTAGATAGAGTTACAATTGTAAATAATTATGACCGAGTAATAAGGAGTCCTTCATTTTCTATGAAACTTCCAAGTGTAATTGCATTAAAAAGTTATATTGCGCCACAATCAAATCCAAACTTCACTAGATTTAATGTTTTTTTAAGAGATAAGTTTAGTTGCCAATATTGTGGAAGCAAAAGTGAATTAACATTTGATCACTTGCTACCAAGATCAAAAGGTGGAAAAACAGATTGGAATAATGTCGTAACAGCCTGCTCAAGTTGCAATGTTAAAAAAGGTGGTGATCTTATTAATCACTCTGAAATGATATTAAATCAAAAACCCTACCAACCCTCAACAGAAGATCTGCATAGAAATGGAAAAAATTTTCCTCCAAATTTTCTTCATAAAAGTTGGATAGATTATTTGTATTGGGATGTTGAGTTAGAACCGTAATTAAATTTTTTCTGAAATATTTATAGCTACTTTAGAACCTGTTTTAATAATCTTATCTAAAATTTTGTATAAACCTTTTTTAGTTGCCCCTTCTTTATAAGCAATGTCTTTATGGTGCAATTCATCTTCTCTAAATTTTGTAATTTTTTCTTTTAATATATTTTCATCAGGTTCTAATTGATTTATTTGCTTTTTATAATGTTCATCAATAACTTCCTCAACAGATGCAGTACAAAGCATTGCAGCTTTTTTTCCCAGTAATGTTGAACCAAAACCAAGACCAACACCTAATAAATCCCATAAAGGCATTAATTTTGTAGGTTTAATATTTCGTTTTTTTATTTCATTTTCGAAGTAATCACAGTGTTCTTTTTCATGAGTCTTCATTTCCTGAATTGTTTTTTTTAAGTTATCATCATTTACTAAAGTTTCCAATGCTAGCAATTGCCCTTCATATATTTTTATAGCACCACGCTCACCAGCGTGATCAACTCTTATAAACTCTTCAACTTTAGTTTTATTTGTTTTTTTCATAATTCAAAAAAAGTTTTATATTTATAACACTTAATATTAAAGATATAATTGTATTTATTGTAGCAAGTGAAAAACCAAAAATTCTAAAACTAACATCTTTACAACTAATGGTTTTTTTTTGTAGTTCTTTTAACAGATCATCTTTAGATAAATTTGTATTATTGTTGTCTAATTTGCAAATCAAAGATTCTTCAAAAAACCCTTGTTCAATCCCAAAATGGTAAAAGGATATAATAGTTGCGGCTACAAAAATTAAGATTAGAAAAATAATTATAGTTTTCTCGAATTTTTTTAAAATTAATCCTAAAGAAATAATTAATATTGTAAGAATATAAGGCAATCTTTCAATTAAGCAAAGATTGCAAGGTTTATGATCCAAAACGTATTCAATAAAATATGCTGTAGTTAAGGCAAAAATACTAAATAATAAAATTAAATTAAGTATCGTTTTATTTTTTATTTGAGACATTTTAATAAATAATAAAATATATAATCATGGCAATGGCCACTAAAGCAACACCTATAATTGAAAACCAAATTGTACCCTTTTTTTCTATAAAAGACTCAAAAGCTTTACCAAATTTTAGTGAAAAAAGGGCCACAATATAAAACCTTAATCCTCGAGAAATTAGACATATAAAAAAGAATATAATTATATTAAAACTTATTATGCCACTAGTTATTGTAAATACTTTAAAGGGTAGTGGAGTAAAACCTGCAAGAAATAATGTTCCTAGCCAAAATATAATACCACTTTTACTGGACATTTTATTTTGAAGATCTAAAACTTTTTCTTCGTAACCATAAAATTCAATAACTGTCATTGATAATTCTAAAAAGGCTGAACCAATAAAATATCCAAATAGACCGCCCAAAGAGGAAAATATCGTAGCAATTAAAAATATTTTTAAATAATCATTTTTTTTTGCTATTACCATTGGAATAATCATAATGTCCGGCGGTATTGGGAAAAAAGAGCTTTCAATAAAAGAAACTATACCTAAAAAAACTTTTGAACTTTTGTGTGCCGCTAATTTTAAAGATTTTTCATATAATTCTTTAAACATTTTTTGGTTTTAATATAATTTAAGTTCTTATACTATTTATTTGTTTATTTTAATGGCAATTTTAATGAATAGTCATCAAAACAAAAGTTAATATAAGGGCGAATGGCGGAACTGGTAGACGCGCACGACTCAAAATCGTGTTTTGCAAGAAGTGAGAGTTCGATTCTCTCTTCGCCCACCAAAAAATGTTATGAATTTAGATAAATTTAACAGTTTAATTGAATTATTTTTTTATCAATCGGAAAAACAAGATCCTAAAAGTGTTTTTTTGCAATGGTTAAATCCAAATAATAAAAAAAAATTTACATGGGAAGAAACAAAAAAAAATATATTTAAATTTTCAAAAACAATAAAAGAACATATTAAAGAAGGTGATAGATGTCTCTTAGTTTCAGAAAATAGACCTGAATGGTTTATCTCTGATTTAGCTATTATGTTGTCTGGTGCAATTACTGTGCCTGCATATACAACTTATACAGAACAAGATTATAAGTATTTAATTGAAGATTGCGAACCAACAGTTGTTATTGTTTCTAACAATGACATGTTGAAAAAATTAAATTCAATCATTGACGAAAAAAATTTTATAAAAAAAGTAATTACTTTTGATGAATTAGAAAAAGCACATCATAATTTAAATATAATACATAAAGAAAAATATTTAGATTTTAATTTTATAATGAAAAATGATTTATCTGAAAAAGATAAAATAAAAAATTTAAATTTAAATAGAACTTCAGCTGCCTGTATAATTTATACTTCAGGAACAGGAGGCAATCCAAAAGGAGTGATTTTGAGTCATGGTGGTATTTTAAATAATCTTGTAGGAGCATGTGAAATTATGAAACCATTAATTGATTCAAGACCAGTTTTTTTAACTTGGTTACCTCTTTCACATTCATATGAACATTGTGTGCAATTTGCACAAATAGCTGTAGGAGCTAAAGTTTATTACGCAGAAAAAATAGAAAAACTTTTAGATAATATATCCGAAGCCAAACCAACAATCATGACAGCTGTTCCTAGATTTTATCAAAATCTTTATAACAAAATTAATATTAATATGAAAAAACAGACTGGTTTAAAAGCTAAATTAATTAATGCAACTATTAAATTAGGTAAAAAAAAATTGTTAAAAGAAAAAATGAGTATTTTAGAAAGATTGCTTAATTCATTGTTAGATATATTAGTTAGAAAAAAGATAAAAAAACAGTTTGGTGGAAATTTAAAAGCTTTTGTTTCTGGAGGAGGAGCTTTGGATAAGGAAATAGGAGAATTTTTAAATTCTATTGGACTTCCTACTCTTCAAGGATACGGTTTAACCGAAACTTCACCTGTTGTCAGTTGCAATCCTATTCACAAAATAAAGGTAGAAACTGTAGGACCACCTTTTAAAGGAAATAAAGTTAAAATTGCTGAAGATGGAGAAATATTAGTTAAAGGTGAAAATGTAATGTTAGGATATTGGAATAAAAAAGAGGAAACAGAAAAAGTCATTGTAGATGGCTGGTTGCACACTGGAGATATTGGAGAAATAGATGCTCAAGATGGCTATCTTAAAATTACAGATAGAAAAAAAGATATTATTATTAGTGCTGGCGGAGATAATATTTCACCAGCAAAAATTGAAAACATGATTACTAATGCAGCAGAAATTGATCAATGCATGGTTTATGGTGATAAAAAAAATTATTTAGTAGCTTTGATAGTTCCAAATAAAGAATTTTTAAACAATAATAAAATAATTAATAATATAATTGAAATTATAAATAAAAAATTAACTTTAGTAGAAAAAATAAAAAAAATTCAATTAATAGATGAAAATTTTTCTATAGAAAATGGTTTGTTAACACCAACAATGAAAGTAAAAAGAAAAAAAGTAATAGAGAAATATAAAAAAAAGTTAGAAAATCTTTATTCATAATTAAATAAAATAAAAAGTTTTACACATCAATTAAACAAGCAAAACAAAGCATTTTTAACTAAAATTAATTTTTTATTAAAAATTAAAAAATAATTTACAAATACAAAAAATAAATATTTGACATAACTAATTAAAAAAAATAAAAATTACTAACTAACGAATCACTTTGATTCGTAACAAAAACAGGGAGCTAAAGATGGCTAAAAGAAGAAAAAAAGCTAAAAAGAAAGCTAAGAAAAAAGCTAAAAAAAGAAGAAGAAGAAGATAATTAAATATTCTTTTTTTAAAAAAAGAACGCTTCTTATAAATTTTTTTATAGGGAGCGTTTTTTTTTATTCTGGAACAATGACAGGTTCTTCAGTTTTTGTTTCTATTCTAGGAGTTTGAATTTCTAGGTTTCGTTTAAGAGCTTTGTCTAATTTTTTTTTGGTGTCTTCTAGTGATAAATCCATAACTATTTGAAATTCTGATAATATTCTTTCATATGCTTTTTCAAAAAGCTGTCTTTCGCTGTATGATTGATCTACCATTATATCATCACCTTTGTTTAGATCTCTAACGACTTCAGCTAAATCATAAATTTTACCAGAAGTTATTTTTTGTTCATATTCTTGAGCTCTTCTACTCCACATAGATCTTTTAATTTTTGGTTTACTTTTTAGTATAGCTATAGATTTATTTATTTGATTAATTGAAGACAGAGGTCTTAAATGGGATTGTTTATTAATTGGAAGTAAACCTATAGCTTTATCTTTTTCAAATTTAATATCATAACACTGAACTTCAATTCCACCAATAGTTTTTGAGCTTATTGATAAAATTTGCCCAACGCCATGTTTTGGATAGACCACATAATCTTTAGGTTTATATTCTTTTTTTTCAGTTTCTTGTTTTTTTATTTTTTTTATTTCTGGTTTTAGTTCATTGGTTTTAGGAATTCTTAAATTATCAGCTTTATTATCTTGCTTGATATTTTTTTCATTCTTAGATGAAGTTTTAATTTTTGGTTTTTTAATTTTTTTAACTTTATAAACCTTAGGTTTTTTAAAAACTTTCTTCTTTTTCTTTTTTTTATTTTTAAATGTTTTCTTTAAAATATTTTTCAAATTTATTTTTTTCATTTTCGTGTTCTTTGCTATCTTTTGGTGGATCTTTTTTTTTTGTTATATTGGGCCAAATTTCTGAATATTTTGTATTTAATTGTAACCATTTTTCATTACCATCTTCAGTGTCTGCAACTATAGCATCTAATGGACACTCAGGTTCACAAACGCCACAATCTATACACTCATCAGGTTTAATTACAAGCATATTTTTCCCTTCGTAGAAACAATCAACTGGGCAAACTTCCACACAATCTGTTAATTTACATTTAATACATTTATCATTGACGATATAAGTCATTTGGCAAATTTAGCTTTTATTTTTTCTTTTATATCACCTACTATCTTATTATCTAGGTATAACAAACCCGATAGTCTTCTCATTAAATTAGATTCGTACATATCTTCTTCTTTGTTAGAATAAATAATGCTCCACAAAGTTTCGGTAATTTTAATTTTAAATTCACTATCAGCATTTTTAATTTCTCTTGTAAAATCTAGTATTTGATTTGATTTTTCTTCATTTATTTCAGCAGTTAGCATAATTTGGTCTGCTTCAGATTCTTTTATTCCTAACTGAATAAGAGTTTTTTTTATAATTTTTTTTTCTTTATCAGTGTAGTTTTCATCAATTTTTGCCGCATGAATAAGCAATGATGCAACTTTTGTTAAAAATTCTCCATTTTTTTTATTGTAATCTTTTGAATCATTCTTTTTAAAAAATTTAAACATTATTTAAAATTGATATTTTTTAATACATTAAAAGGATTATCATTTTCTTGAACTTTGTTAATAGTTTTCCTCATTTTTTTTTGTTTAGTTGGAGCATATTTGAAGTAAAGTTCATTATTTTCTTCAAATGTTTTATATCCCATTTTTTTTATTAATTTAATAAAATTATCCTTGCTGCAGCCAAGTAAATTTAGCATTTCGGGAACTAGTTTTATTTTTGCTTTACTTTCTAGATTTGCGTTTATAATTTGTACAAATAATCTTTCTAAAATATCTATTCTAACAAAATATTTATCAAAATTCTCAAATCCACACAAAAGCATAAAATTTTTATTTTTATAATCTTTGTCCTCTAAAAAATTTAAACCAAAGGTTGGAGGTTTTAAATTAAATGATTTTTGATGATAATTTTTCCAAAGTAAAATTCTTAAGGAAACTGATTCTGGTTTTAACAATTTAAAAAGAAAAACATGATATCTACCAAATTTTACTCCTAATTTTCTTAAAATTTTTCTTTCATCTTGACCAAGTTTTTTTAGATATTCTAAAACCTTATCTCTTTTTAATACGCCGTTGTTTTCATACAATTGGTAAGCTAAAGCTCTGACAGAAGAATTGTTTTCTTTTAAACTTCTAAGTTCAACTAAGCTTTTTAATGTAAATTTAATTTTTTCTTTAAGCCATTTTTCTAAATGTTTTAAAAGCTTTTTTTGTTCATCTATTTCAACAATATCATCAATAATTAAAGACAATTCTGGATCTAGATAATCTTTTCCTGGTAATAATTGTGCAATTGGAAATTTTCCCCAGTAAATTTTGAAATCATCTTTTAACTCAATTAAACTAGTTTCAATAATTTGTTTAATTCTTTTTTTTAGTTCCGGACCAATATTTTGTCTTGCAGCTTTTTTTAGTGATTTTATATCAGTATCAAGTGTATCTACTTTTAAATCTAACTCTAATTTTAATCCTTTTAATTTTCCAATAAATTGGTTGTTTATTATAACTTTATCGTCTTCAATGATTTCTGTTTTAAAAGTCATATCTTGTTTTAATCCTCTAACCAAAATACTTGCTCTTTTATCAATAAAACTTTTTGTAAGTTCTTCATGCAATCTATCTGACAATTTATCTTCTAATAATTTTGTTCTTTCAATCCAATAATCTTGGTTTTCAACCCAGTTAACTTTATTAGATACATAAGACCATGTTCTGACATTTGCAATTCTATTTGATAATGAGTCAACGTTTCCTTCTAATTTATTTAAAATAGATAGTTGTTGTTTCATGTAATTACTAGTAATTTTTTTTCCTTTTCCATTGAGAAAACTAAAAACTTTACTTACAACTTCCAAGTGATGGCCATAGGTTTTTTTGACAAAATCAGGAATTTGGCAACATTCCCATAATAAACTTAAGACGTCTTGGTTTTCAGATATTTTATGTCCATTTAAGTCTTTTAAAAAATATTTTAAAACTTTTTCATCTTCACATTCATGAATTTTTTTTAACCAATCTTTATTGGGTCTTTCTTCAAGTGACTTAATTAAGCTAGATGCGTTATTAAAATTTAGATTGGAGTTTCTCCAAAATAAAGTTCTTATTTCCTCAAATTTATGGTTTTCTAATAATTCTACTTCTTCAGCATTAATTTCTTTACCGTCTCCTGTTATTCCAAAACTTCCATCATTTAAATATCTTCCAGCTCTTCCAGCTATTTGTCCAATTTCTGATAAATTTAATCTTCTTAATTTTTTCCCATCAAATTTTTTTAAATTTGAAAAATAAACATTTTCTAAATCCATATTTATTCCCATACCAATTGCATCTGTTGCTACTAAAAAATCAACATCGCCTGATTGATACAATTCAACTTGTGCATTTCTAGTTTTTGGACTTAGAGAACCCATAACAATAGCGGCACCACCTTTTTGTCTTCTTACTAGCTCGGCGATTGCATAAACTTCTTCTGATGAAAATGCTATAATTGCTGTTTTTCTATCTATTCTGGAAATTTTTTTATGTCCCACATAAGAAAGCTTTGATAATCTTTTTTTATTAATAAACTCTGTATCTTCATTTAATTTAATAATAATATTTTTAATTGTATTTGATCCCATTAACATTGTAAGTTTTTCACCTCGGAGATTTAATAATCGATCAGTAAAAATATGTCCTCTTTCATGATCTGCACACATTTGAATTTCATCAATGCCAACAAATTCTAAATTTTTATCTATTGGCATAGATTCTACAGTACAAAGATAATACTTCGCGTTTGCCGGTATGATTTTTTCTTCTCCTGTTATTAATGCAACTTTAGTAGGATTTATTTTTTTTATAATTTTATCGTAAACTTCTCGTGCTAATAACCTTAAAGGAAAGCCTATCATTCCAGAATCAAATGAAAGCATTGTTTCAATAGCTAGAAAGGTTTTTCCAGTATTGGTAGGACCCAGAACAGCTGTAATTTTATTTTTTACCATTTCAATCTTTAGTATGTTCAATTAATTTAGTACTACATGTTGTTGGTAGGAAAGAACAAAAATAGTATAAAACATGACCGAATCGTTGGGATAAAAGTTCTCATTTAGTGGTTTTTATAACTTAGAATAACATAAATAAAATTAATTCTACAATAGTTATTTAGAAAAAATTATGGGCAAAAAATTGTGGGAAGCTTCTAAAAACAAAAAAACAAATTCTAATTTGTATGCCTATGAGAAATTTATTTCAAAGAAATTTAATTTAAAATTAGATCATAATTATAAAAAAATTTTAAATTGGAGTATTAAAAATTCTGGAAAATTTTGGAGTTCTATTTGGGATTATTGCAAAATTAAAGGAACTAAGAGTAATATAGAATTAAGAGTTTCGAAAATATTTTATAAAAACTTTTTTTTACCTAAATCTAAGTTAAATTTTGCAGAAAATTTAATTACAAAAAATAATAAAAGTAAAGCACTTACATTTATTAGTGAAAATGGTTTTAGAGAAGAACGTAATTGGTTAGAATTAAATAATAATATAAGTAAAATCATTAAATTTTTTAATAAAATAAAATTAAAAAAAAATGATAGAGTTGCAGCTTACTTGCCAAATTTTATTGAAACAGTAGAGGCATTTCTTGCAACTTCTTCTTTGGGAGCTATTTGGTCTTCATGTTCTCCAGATTTTGGTATCAATGGAGTAATAGAACGTTTTTCACAAATTAAGCCAAAAGTTTTATTTATAGTTGATAAATACTATTATAACGGAAAAGAAATTAATGTAATAGAAAGACTTCCTAAAATATTACAGGCAATAAAATCAATTAAATATGTTGTAGTTATTAGCTACCCTGGCAAAAAAAATATACTAAATACATTAAAAATTAAAAAAGTTAAAATATATCATTGGAAAGAGTTAAGCAAAATTAAACCAGATAAAATTAAATTTTCTAGATTTGATTTTGAACATCCTATAGCAATACTTTATTCTAGCGGAACTACTGGTAAACCAAAATGTATTTGTCATAGAAGTGGTGGTGTTTTACTTCAACACAAAAAAGAGCATCAATTACATTGTGATATTAAGGAAAATGATAATGTGTTTTACTTTACTACGTGTGGATGGATGATGTGGAATTGGCTAGTTAGTGCTCTAGCCTCCAAAGCTTCAATTGTTTTATTTGATGGTTCACCAATGTATAAAAAAGAAGATTTGTTATTTAAAATTGCAGAAAAAGAAAAAATTACTTTGTTTGGTGTAAGTGCAAAATATATTGATGCACTTCGTAAATCAAAAATTTTCATTAAAAATAAATATAAACTTAATCAATTAAAAACAATTTGTTCTACCGGATCACCATTATCAAACGATGGATTTAAATATATATATCAAAATATTAAAAAAGATGTACATTTGTCTTCAATATCAGGAGGAACTGACATTGTTTCTTGCTTTGTATTAGGCAATTTATTTGAACCAGTAATTTCAGGTGAAATTCAAAATAAAGGATTAGGTTTAGATGTTGACGTTTTTAATGAAAAAGGAAAATCTATAAAAAATATTAAAGGCGAGCTAGTATGTAAAAGTCCTTTTCCATCAATGCCATTAAAATTTTGGAATGATAAACATGATGTAAAATATAAAGATGCATATTTTAATAAGTTTTTAAACATTTGGCATCATGGTGATTATATTGAAAGAAAAAAATCTGGAGGTTTTATTATTTATGGTCGGTCAGATACTACACTTAATCCAGGCGGAGTAAGACTTGGAACGGCTGAAATATATTCAGAGATAGAAAAGTTTATGGAAATTAAAGAATCCCTAGTTATTGGGCAAACTTGGAATAATGATATTAGAATAATTTTATTTATAGTGCTTAATCCTAACTATGAACTTAATGAAGAATTATTTATTAAAATAAAAAAAAAAATAAGAAAAAATGCTTCTCCAAGACACGTTCCAGATAAAGTAATTGCTGTAAATGATATTCCTAGAACTAAAAATGGAAAAATAGTTGAATTAGCAGTTAAAAATATAATAGAAGGTAATGTAATTAAAAACAAAGAAGCACTATCTAATCCAGAAGTTTTAGAACAGTATAAAAATTTAAAAGAATTAAATTATTAAATGTTAAAAAAAATAGTTAAAAATTTAAAACCTTCTTCAACACTTAGAATGAATGAAATTTCAAATAAATTGGAATCAAAGGGTAAAAAAATTTATAGATTTGGTTTTGGTCAGTCACCATTTCAGGTTCCAGATGATGTTGTTAATGAATTAAAAAATAATGCCCATCAAAACAAATATTTATCTATGCAAGGTTTAAACGAACTAAGGACAGCAATTTCCAAATATTCAAGTAATAAATATAGTCAAAATTATAAACCTGAAAATATAATTGTTGGACCTGGTACTAAAGAACTAATGTTCTTACTTCAACTTCTTTTTGATGGAGATATATTACTTCCAGCACCTAGCTGGGTATCTTATGCTCCACAAGCCTTGTTAAGCAGAAATAGGACACACTGGATTGTAACAAAAAGTGAAAATAATTGGTTTCCAACAGGAGAGGAAATAGAAAAAGTTATTTTAAAAAACAGGAAAAAAAATTATTTGTTATTTTTAAATTCTCCTAACAATCCTTCAGGACAAATTTGTAATAATTTAAAAGAAATTAGTATTATTGCAAAAAAATATAATATTTTGATATTGTCAGATGAAATTTACTCAGAGTTGAGTTTTTATGAAAATTTTCAATCAATTTCACAATTTTATCCTGAAAAAACTATTATTAGCACAGGTCTAAGTAAATGGTGTGGAGCAGGTGGTTGGAGATTAGGACATTTTATAATTCCTGAAGCCTTAAAAGAATTAAGAGATTCTCTTAAAATTTTAGCAAGCGAAACTTTTTCGTCGGTTAGTGCACCAATACAATATGCCGCTATAGCTGCTTATAGTAATAATCATGATGAATATATTAATAATTCTCGCTCTATTCTTAAGGTAGTTGGCGAATATGTTTATAACAATTTAAAATCAAATAAAATAAA
The DNA here is from genome assembly GCA_902603905.1 of uncultured Pelagibacteraceae bacterium. Lineage (GTDB taxonomy): Bacteria > Pseudomonadota > Alphaproteobacteria > Pelagibacterales > Pelagibacteraceae > Pelagibacter. The sequence goes on from CACKWM010000002.1 coordinate 137,815, forward strand.
TATGAATAAACCTCAAGGTGGTTTTTATCTTATGCCTGAATTTTTAATTAAAAAATTTTCTACATCCCAGGATATGTGTAGTGATATTCTAGAAAAAACTGGAGTAGCTTTATTGCCAGGTTCTGATTTTGGATTTTCAATAGAACGAATGATAGTTAGATTAAGCTTTACAGATTTTAATGGACAGGAATTTATGGATTATATTAAAAAAAATAACAAATTAGATACAAGCTTAATAGTAAAATTTGCTCCTAAAATTGTAGAAGGTACAAATAAGCTTAAACTTTGGTCAGAATCGTTATAAAAGTTAGACAAATTAAGTCTATATAGTTTAGAATTGTTCTAGACTCACTACATGAATAACTGTTAGGATCAATAAATTAAAAACATTATGGGGGGAAAATAATGAAAAAAATACTTACATTACTATCGAGCGCTCTTGTAATTTTTGCAGCTACTTTGTCTTTTTCTACAGTTGCAAAATCTGCAGAGTTTTTTACGATAGGTACAGGAGGACCAACTGGAGTTTATTTTCAGACTGGTAATGCGATTTGTAAAATGCTTCATAAATATGCGACTAGTTCTGAACATGGAAGAAAAAAAGCTGCAACTGATAAAGCTTACAGATGTACAGCGCCATCTACTGGTGGATCAAACTACAACATTGGTCAAATTAAAGATGGTGAGTTTCAATTTGGTGTAGCTCAATCTGATTGGCAATTTCATGCTTTTAATGGTTCAAGTAAATGGGAAGGAAAACAATTTGGTGGTTTAAGAGCTGTTTTTTCAGTTCACAATGAACCTTTCCAAATTTGGGCTAGAAAAAAAGCAAGAGTAAAAGACTTTAAAGGTCTTAAAGGTAAAACTGTTAACATAGGTAATCCAGGTTCAGGTCAAAGAGGAACCATGGAAGTACTTATGGCAGCAATGGGAGTTGACAATAGCTATTTCAAAGGAGTTACCGAGTTGACTTCTTCTGAACAAGTTAAAGCACTCTGCGACGGCAAAATAGATGCTTATGGATATTCTGTAGGATTTCCAAATGGTGCTATGGAGCAAGCAGCAACATGTGCAGCAAAAGCATTACCAATTAATCTTACTGGAGGTCCTGTTCAGGGTTTAATAGATGGTGCACCTTATTATGCAGCAGCTACAATACCTGCAGGAACTTACACAGGCCAAAAAAAAGATGTAACTACTTTTGGTGTTAAAGCTACTGTTGTAACTAGTGTAGATGTATCTACAGAACTAGTTTACTTAGTAACAAAAGCTGTTTTTGAAAATTTTGATGATTTTAAAAAACAACACCCAGCTTTTGGACCATTAGAAAAGAAAAACATGATAGCTGATGGCTTATCAGCTCCATTACATCCTGGTGCAATTAAATACTATAAAGAAGCTGGATTAATGTAATCCAAATATTTAATTAAATTTAAAAAGGCCTGATATATTTATTGGGCCTTTTTTTTGTAGTAAAGTATCCTTCATAAATGAATCAAAACACTAACATAAATTTAGAAAGTAAAATTAAAGAAGATTTATCCCCAACCAGGAATCTTACTGGATTACATTTAAAAATTGTTGGTGCTATAGCAATTATTTGGTCATTATTCCAACTTTGGTATGCATCACCATTTCCTTTCTGGTTTAACATTGGAATGTTTAAAGGTTTACCCGCAAGGGCAATCCATTTAGGTTTTGCATTGTTATTGGCTTTTTTAATTTTTCCTTTTTCTAGGTCAAAAAAAATTTCAATTATAGATATTTTGATAAGCTTAATTGGAGCATTTTGTTGTCTCTATATTTATTTTTTTTATGATCAATTAGTTGATAGAGGGGGTATTCTATTAAAAATTACACTAGGCAAATATATCATACCA
>CACKWM010000003.1 GCA_902603905.1 uncultured Pelagibacteraceae bacterium
AATAGCTCAGAAGAAGAGAAAAGCTAAAAAGAAAAGAAAACGTAAGAAATAACTCTTAAAAACTTAATCAAGTTTTATTTACTTTAATTAGATTCTGGTTAAATTCTAAATGTGAAGCCTTTATTTATTAAATACAAAAACTATATAATTTTTTTAATTTTATTATTTTTTTTAATAGTTTTAAAAACAATTAACCCAAGTTTTATAAAATCAGTTTCTTATTTAAGTTTTGATTTGTATCAAAAAGTTTTTCCATTAAATAAGCAAACTTCAGAGGTTATAATAATAGACATAGATGAAAAAAGTTTAGGCAAATTTGGTCAATTTCCTTGGAATAGGTCTATTTTTGCAAAAATTCTTGAAAATGTTAGTGCAGCTGAACCAAAGGCAGTAGGCTTTGATATTTTTTTTACTGAGAAAGACAAACAATCACCCGATGAAATAATTAGTGCTTATAATTTAATACCTACTGATGTTGCTGAATTACAAAATATTAAAGGACCTGACGAAGTATTTAGAGAACAGTTAGAAAAATCAAAATCAGTTATAGCAGTTCTTGGTAGTAATGTTTCTTCACATGGAACCTATGACAGATCTGCAAAAGCAAAATTTCTTTCAAAAGGAGGAGATCCAAAAGAATTTACATATTCTTATCCATACTCAATAGGATCACTTGAAAAATTAGAAAAAAGTGTAAAAGGACTTGGCTCTATTTCTTTCTTAGATCAAACTGATGGTATTATTAGATCACTTCCTTTGATAGTTCGTTTTAAAAATAAACTATATCCAACAATGGGTTTAGAGATGGTTCGAATAGGAACGAACCAAAAAAATCTATATGTTGAAATGAATGAGATTGGAATTAACAGAATAAGTTCTAGACCTTATAAAATTTCTTCAGATCCAAATGGAATTATTTGGATTAGATATAAAAAGTCATTAAAAAGCCAATACATTTCAGCAAGCTCAGTTTTCGATGAAAAATTTGATCCAAAAAGATTTAAAGATAAATATGTTTTGATTGGTGCATCAGCACAAGGTTTGTTTGATTTAGTTAAAACTCCCTTAGGAGTTACAATTCCAGGGGTTGAAGTTCATGGAAATGTAATTGAAAATATTTTAGACCAATCCTATCTTATTAGAAATCCAAACACTTATATATTTGAATTACTATTTTCGATTATAGTTGCTTGTGCTACTTTTATTTTTTCTCAAAAAATAAAACCAAAATATAGTTTATCAATATTCTTTGGAAGTCTATTTTCAGTGATTGTAATTGGTTTTAGTATTTTTTTATTTAGATCTGAACTTATAGATATTAGTTATCCTATATTTATGCTTACAATTACTTTTTTAACTGGACTTTATTTTAGGTTTGTAGAAGAAAATCAAATTGCAATAGCAAACTTACAAAAAGAAGCAAAATTGCTTAAAGAAAGAGAACTTGCAGGCGAAGTGCAAAAAAGCTTATTTCCAGATATATCAAAATTTGCAAATTTTATTTATGCAACAAACGTTCCGGCAAGAGACGTATCCGGAGACTATTTTGATGTAGTTAATGTGAATAAAAATGAATACTTTTTTACCTTAGCAGATGTATCAGGAAAAGGCATTAAAGCTGGAATGTATATGGCTAAAGCTTCCTCAATATTTAGAACACTTTCAAATTTATCATATCCATTAGAAAAAGTTGTTTTCGGTGTAAATAATGAACTAGTTGAGGCAAAATTTAAAGGGATGTTTGTTACAGCAGTATTTGGTAAATTTAATATAGAAACTAATGAAATTACTTTTGTAAATGCAGGTCACGAAAGCATCATGGTTTTTGATAGAAACAAAAATTTTGAATTTATAAAATCTGAAATGCCACCAATAGGCATTATAAAATATTTTTCTGAATCTATGGTAAAATCAAAAACTATTAATTTAAAAGAAAAAACATTTGTAGTTTATACTGATGGAGTTACCGAAGGTTATTTGAAAAATGGACAAGAGCTTGGAGCGGAAGGAGTTCAAAGAATAGTGAGAGAATTAAATAATATTACTCCCAAAAATATAGTTGACTCTATAGCAACGGAACTTAATTGGGGAGCAGAAAAATTAAGAGATGATATAACTTGTTTAGCTTTAGATCTTAAAAATACTGAATTAGTTCAATTAAAAAAAAAGAAAAAAGAAAATAAAACTGATTTAGAAAATAAAAAATAAATAATATTTTATTATTCTAATTATTAATAATAGATAAATAAAACGGCCTAAAATGGTCATAAAATGACTTTATGTCTTTTATTTATTTTGTTTTAATAGGAAATATACTAATACTCGTATTAAGGGAGATATGAAAAAAAGTATTATATTAATAATTACTTTGGCATTTTTAAATGCTTGCGCTGAATACAGTGCATTCGTTGGCCCAAGTCTTACGATGGCTAAATCAGGAAGTGTTTTGCAATCAGGCACCTCACTTGCTACATCCTATGGAATTAAGCAAGCAACAGGTCAATCTCCAGGCGAATATGTATTATCTTTAGTTAAAAAAAATGATAAAAATGATACTCCTTTGGATGAGAATAATAATATTATTTTAGTTCAGAATGATAATATTAGAAAATGTGAAACAATGCACAGTTCTTCTTTAACTGAGATTTTTTTTGATACTTTAGATGAGATTGATTGCCTAAGAGATCCATTTAGCATTTTTAAATAAAATCGTTGTAAAAAAAATAAATGCAATCACCAATTGTGTGTGCTTAAGTTGTTTATGGAAACATCAACTTAGATGATTTAATCATTACAATATTTTATATGGAAAAAAAATTAAAAATTGGAATAATTGGAGCAGGAATTCAAGGTGTTTGTAATGCGTTATTTTTGCAAAAAAAAGGATATGAAGTAACTCTGTTTGACAAAGATGAACCAGGAAATCTTTCAGCCTCATACGGAAATGCTGGCCATTTTTCTCCTTATGCATCCATTCCATTAAATAGACCAGATATTTTAATTGATGTTCCTGCAATGCTATTAAGTTCATCAGGACCCCTTGCATTAAAATGGAATTATGTTCCTAAAATGATTCCTTGGTTTTTAAAATTTTTAAAAAATTGTAGTACAAAAAACATGATGCATACTGCTAAATATATGCATCAGATATTAGATTTAGCTTTACCCGCATATGATGAATTATTTGATCAGATTGATTTATCTGGTTTGGTAGAAAATAAAGGTATTATGTATATTTGGAACGATAAAAACCTCAAAAGCAGACAATTAGAAATTAATATTAGAAATGAAATTGGAGCAGAACAACAATTGTTAAACCAAAAAGAAATTCATGATTTAGAACCAAATATCAAAAAAATTTACCATGCTGGAGTTTTTTTACAAAAAAGCTAGGCATGCAAAAAATCCAAAAAAAATACTTTTAAAATTATTTGATCTTTTCTTAAAAAAAGATGGAAAATTTTTAAAATTAAATATTCAAAACATTACATTTGACAATGAAAAACCTACTTTAAAATCCGAAGCTCAACAATTTATGTTTGACAGAGTGGTAATCGCTTGTGGTGCTTTTTCAAAAAAATTGACTGACAAGTTAGATGAAAAAATTCCTCTAGACACTGAAAGGGGTTATCATATTCACTTTAAAGGCTGTGAACATTTAATTTCACGTCCTGTTGTATTTCAGAACAGAGGATTTGGTATGACGCCAATGCAACAAGGACTAAGAGTTGTAGGAACTGTAGAATTTGGTGGCTTAGAAAACCCAGCAAGCAAGAGTAGAATAAAAAATTTAATAAATAATGCCAAATATTTATTAGATGGTTTACCAGAACATCAAGACGAATGGTTAGGTTTTAGGCCAACATTGCCAGACTATCTACCTGTTATAGGGCCTTCAAAAAATTACAAAAATATATTTTATTCATTTGGCCATCATCACCTTGGATGGACACTGGCAGCTATTTCAGGAAAAATCATTTCGAATATGATTGCTGATAAAAAAACTAACTTAAATTTAGAACCTTATAGTTCTAAAAGATTTTAATATATTAGTGAAAAATAATAACAATTTAGCATATCTATTATTAATTTTAACAACACTTTTTTGGTCAGGAAATTTTATTGTTGGTAAGGCTGCGAGTATTTACGAAATTCCACCTTTTTCTCTTAATTTTTATAGGTGGTTTTTTGCTTGCTTAATTTTGATGCCATTTACAATTAATGAATTAATTAAAAAAAAGAATTATATCTTTGCTAATATTGGTTTTTTTATAATTTTAGGAATAACGAGTATCACAATATTTAATTCAATTGTTTATTATTCTTTATACTACACGCAAGTAATAAGTGGAGTTTTAATGATTTCAACAATTCCTGTGTGGATTATATTTATTTCATCGTTACTAAATATTGAGAAAACAAATGTTTTTCAAATTTTTGGTGTAATCTTGTCATTAATTGGAGTGGTTTTTTATAATTAGTAAAGCAAACATAGATATATTAAAAAATTTAGAATTTAACAGAGGTGACTTAACAATGATAGTTGCGATGCTTTCTTGGGCAATTTATTCAGCTCTTTTAAAGAAAAAAAAATATGAAGTATCTCAAATTACGTTGCTTCAAATTGTGATAATCTGTGGATTAATATTTTTAATACCTATTTATTTTATCGAAATGAATATGGGACACATGATTAAATTAGGAAAACCATTTTATTTAACTTTAACTTACGTAGTGATTTTTCCAGGACTTGCCTCTTTCTTTTTTTGGATTAAAGGTATTGCTATAATTGGAGCTAACAGAGCAGGAATTTTTTTACATTTAATGCCAATTTTTGGAGCAATAATGGCAATGATAATATTTGATGAAAAATTTATGTTCTATCATTTTCTAGGAGCAATTTTTATTATTGCTGGAATAACTCTTTCAAATAAAAAAACTATTAACAATGTCAAATAATAAAAATTTAACTTCTGAACAAAAATTAATTTTATTCAAAGAAGAAACTGAAGCACCTGGTTCTAGTAAATTAAATAATGAAAAACGCGAAGGAAGTTACCATTGTGTAAACTGTGGAATAAAACTTTTTGAATCAAATACTAAGTATGAAAGTGGCTCAGGTTGGCCATCTTTTTTTCAGTCCTTACCCGATGTTTTTGAAACAAAAACGGATCATCATTTGGGTTATGCTAGAACAGAATATCATTGTAAAAATTGTGGTGGGCATCACGGACATATATTTAATGATGGACCACAACCTACTGGAAAAAGATACTGTAATAATGGTGTATGCTTAATTTTTAAAGAAAAAATTTAATAAGTTTATTTTAATAAATTTAGTAACTTATTTTCTTTTTCTAAAGCTCTCAATTCTTCAAAACCACCTACATGGTAATCATCAAAAAATATTTGTGGAATAGTTCTTTTACCGTTGGATTTTTTTAACATCTCATCCATTTTGCCTTCTTCAAGTGCAATATTTATTTCTTTGTAGGTGATACTATTTCTAGTTAGTAATCTTTTAGCAGCATCACAAAAAGCACATCTTGGCCCCATGTATACAGTTACATTTTTCATGAATTATATATAATCATTAATTTTCTTATTTCTAACTTTTTTTCTTTCATATTTAAATTTTTTTCTATGCTTAAGACTCTTTGTACGAACTCTTTTTCTCCATAGTTTAAAAGAATTTGGTTTTAAAGTTCTTCGCATAACTTTAATAACTTCAGATTCTGTCATCCCGGTCTTTTTTTTAATTTCTTCAAAAGTAATTCTATCAGCCCAAGCTGCCCATATAACCCAATCTGGACTTTTGATATTTGGCTCAGAATTTTTAACTTTAGTTACTGGACTGTGACCTTTTTTCATAGATTTTTTGATATTTTAAAAAATTGATTAATGCTTTTTTTAATCAAGATGATAACATAGTCAATAGATAGTCCTATCTAGCCATCTTTAGCTCTCGGTTTTTTAGGACTATCCTTTCTCATAAAAAAATTCTAAATATATCACTTAATAATGAAATTAGGTTTTATAGGAACAGGAAAAATAACATCATCGGTGGTTACCGGCATATGTGGATCAAAAATATCTTTCAAAAAAATAATTTTATCTCCAAGAAATAGAAGCATAGCTATAAATCTTAAAAGAAAATTTAAAAAAGTAGTTATTGCAAAAAATAACCAAGAAATAATCAATTCTTGTAATTGGATTTTTTTAGCTGTTACTCCAAATGTTGGTGAAAAAATCATTAAACATCTAAAATTTAAATCAAGTCAAACTGTTATTAGTTTTATTTCGACAATGACTTTGGCTCAACTTAAACAAGCTATTAAAGTAAAAGCAACAATAATAAGAGCCATACCATTACCACCAATTTCTTTAAAAAAAGGACCCGTTCCAATTTTTCCACCAAATAAAAAAGTTAAAAACTTTTTTAATAAACTTGGAACAACCGTTGAAATTACAAATGAAAAACTTTCAAAAAACTTTTGGTCTACATCTGGAATGATGGCACCTTTTTACGAATTGTTAAGTACAATGTCTAACTGGTTAGTTAAACGTGGAGTTAAGAGAGATAAAGCTCAAAAATATATAACTTCTCTTTTTCTCGCTTTATCTGAAGACGCAGCTGTAAATTCTAAAAAAGATTTAAAATATTTAGTTAAAGATTCTCAAACCCCAAAAGGTCTTAACGAACAGGGAGTTAAAGAACTAAGAAAAGCTGGATTCTACAAAGCAACTTATAAAACATTAAGTAGTATTCTTACAAGATTAAACAAAGTATAGTTTTTCAATGCAGTCAGATTCAAATATTCTGCAAATAAATAATCTTTCTAAATATTTTGGAGGCTTGGCAGCTGTATCTGATTGTTCTTTAAAGATTAAAAGAGGATCTATTACTGGAATAATTGGTCCTAATGGTTCAGGAAAAACAACATTATTTAATTTAATTGCTGGAAATTTAAAAACTTCTAAAGGCAGCGTTATGTTTAATAATGAAAATATTACCGATGTTCCTTCTTACGAACTATTTTCAAAAGGTTTGCTAAGAACTTTTCAAATTGCACATGAATTTACTAACTTAACTGTACTTGAAAACTTAATGATGGTACCCGGAAATCAATCCGGAGAAAATCTTGCAAATGCTTTGCTCAAACCGAAGTTAATTAAAAAAGAAGAAGAAGAAATTAAACAAAAGGCACTTAAAGTAATAGAATTTTTAAGTCTTAAACATTTAGCAAATGAACTTGCAGGAAATTTATCAGGTGGACAAAAAAAATTACTTGAACTTGGAAGAACCATGATGGTTGATGCAAAATTGGTTTTATTAGACGAAGTAGGGGCCGGAGTTAATCGAACATTGTTAAAAGATATAGGAACAGCAATTTTAAGACTTAATAAAGAACAAGGTTACACTTTCTGCATGATTGAACATGATATGGATTTTATAAGTCGCTTATGTGATCCTGTAATTGTGATGGCTGAAGGTTCAGTTTTGTTTGAAGGGACATCGGATGAAGTTAAAAAAAATGAAAAAGTAATTGAGAGTTATTTAGGTCGTGGTTCAAAATCAAAGAAAGAGGATAGCTAGTGGCTTTTTTTGAAGGTAATAAAATGACTGGTGGTTATGGAAATGGCCCGGATATAATTAGTTCTTGCTCGGTCAATGTTAACAAAGGTGAAATAGTTGCAATCTTAGGTCCTAACGGAGCTGGCAAGTCAACAGCAATGAGAGCAATGCTGGGTTTGCTTAATTTAAAATCTGGTACAGTTAAAATTGATGGAATAGACATTTCAAAACTATCTCCACAAGATAGAGTTAAACAAGGTATTTCTTTTGTTCCTCAAACTAGAAATGTTTTTACAGGATTAAGCGTTAGAGAAAACTTAGAAATGGGGGCATTTTTAAGGAATGAAGATTTAGATAAAGTTGTAGAAGAAGTTTATGAATTGTTTCCAATATTAAGTGAAAAAAAAACTCAGTTAGTTGGAGAACTGTCTGGAGGCCAAAGACAACAAGTAGCCTTAGGTAGAGCGCTAATGATTAAACCTTCTGTGCTTATGTTGGATGAACCAACCGCAGGCGTTTCACCAATAGTAATGGATGAGTTATTTAATCATATTTTAAAAGTAAAAAAAACAAATGTTGCAATTTTAATGGTCGAACAAAATGCAAAACAAGCATTAAATATTTCAGACCGAGGGTACGTTTTGGTTACTGGAGAAAATAAATTTTCTGGAACAGGAAAAGAATTGTTAAATGATCCAGAGGTGAGAAGATCTTTTTTAGGAGCTTAATGTGGATTTTTTAAATGCAATAATATTATTATTAAATTATATAATTGTTCCTGCCTTAGCCTACGGATCACAATTAGCACTTGGAGCTATTTTTGTAACATTAATTTATGGAATTCTACGATTTGCAAATTTTGCTACTGGAGACATGATGTCCTTTGGTACTATGGTGGCAATTTTGTTTACATGGTATTTTCAATCACTCGGAATAAGTTTGGGTGTTTTGCCTACAGCTTTACTTGCCATTCCCTTAGCTATTGTCTTTATGATTTTATACATGCTGACTATTGATAAATTTGTTTTTAGTTATTATAGAATAAAGAAAAGTCCTCCCGTCCAACTTGCTATGGTTAGTATTGGTGTAATGTTTGTGACGCAAGCAATAGTCAGAATAATTATCGGTCCATTTGATAGAAGATTTTTTGATGGTGAAAAGTTTATAATAAAAGCTAATCAATTTAAAGAAATGACAGGATTAAATGAAGGATTAACAATTAAATCAACACAAGTATTAACAATATTTTTAACCATAATAGTTGTTTCGATATTATTTTGGTTTTTAAACAAAACCAAAACAGGAAAAAGTATGCGCGCATATTCAGATAATGAGGATTTAGCTTTATTATCCGGAATTGATCCGAAAAGAGTAGTAATGATTACTTGGATGATTGCAGGAATTTTAGCAACTATAGGAGGTGTTTTGTATGGTTTAGATAAAAGTTTTAAACCATTCACTTATTTTAATAACATGTTGCCAATATTTGCAGCAGCAATTGTTGGAGGAATTGGAAACCCTTTTGGTGCTTTTTTAGGAGGTTATGTAATAGCTTTTTCAGAAATATTTTTAACATATGCTTACAAAAAGTTTTTTATGTATATGCTTCCAGAAAACATGGAGCCCAATTCTTTAATACAGTTGTTGTCTACTGATTACAAATTTGCTGTTTCCTTCTCAATTTTGGTAATCGTCTTGTTATTTAGACCTTCGGGTATTTTTAAAGGAAAAATTTTATGAAACAATATGCCAATGTAATAACTGCTTACGCAATTATGATAGGTTTAATCATATTGGTTGGAATTTTTCAGTCATGGAACATAGCATTTTCTATATTTAATTTATGTTTAATTTCTGCGGTTATGACTATGGGAGCGAATATTCAGTGGGGTTATGCTGGTTTAATTAACTTTGGAATTATGGGTTATACAGCTCTTGGTGGACTAGCAGCTGTTTTAGTTTCAGTTCCGCCCGTTAGAGAAGCTTGGCAAGTAGGGGGCTTAAGTATGCTCTTTTGTCTTTTTATAATTGTCCTTATTGTTTTTAGCATTCGTTATGTTTTAAAAAATTTTCAAAAATCAAAAAGAAAAAATATTTATATAGCTTCAATAATAGTTATAGGTTTAATTATTTTAAGAATAGTTTCTGGCCCAGCAATTCATTCGATCGAAGCAGTAGAACCTGCTAAAACTGGTTTTTTAGGAGGTTTAGGATTACCAATTATATTTTCATGGATTGTAGGAGCATTTTTTGCTGGAGGATTAGCATATATTATTGGCAAAGTTGCACTAGGGCTAAGAGCCGATTATTTAGCAATAGCAACTTTGTTAATTTCTGAAATTGTAATAGCCATTATTAAACATGAAGATTGGCTAGCTAGAGGCGTTAAAAATGTAATTGGTTTAAAGAGACCAGTTCCATACGAAGTTAATCTTCAAAGCGAACAATGGTTTATTGATTTAGTTGCAAAGTGGAATAGAGGAGTTTTAGATTTAATTTCAACAGCAGAAGGAAAGCAAGCTGCATTATCACAATTAGTAATCGAGTCATCTTCCGTATTCGTAAAAATTTGTTACTCTGGACTTTTTTTAACTGTAGTAGTAATTTTATTAATTATTACACAAAAAGCACTTTATTCTCCTTGGGGTAGAATGATGCGAGCTATAAGAGACAACGAAGAAGCTGCGAATGCTATGGGAAAAAATGTTGTTAAACAGCATTTGTTAATTTTTATTTTAGGTTCAGCAATAGTTGGAATTGCTGGTGCAATGATGGTTACGCATGATGGTTTATTTACACCAGGTAGTTACAGACCAATGAGATATACATTTTTAATATGGGTCATGGTTATTGTAGGAGGAAGTGGAAATAATTTTGGTGCAATTTTAGGTGGCTTCGCCGTTTGGTTTTTATGGATCGAAGCAGCACCAATTGCATTATTTTTAATTAATTTATTTACATCTGGCCTTGCTGATACAAATGCATTTAAATTGCATTTAATTGACAGTGTTCCTTATTTTAGATTTTTAATGATGGGAATAGGCCTATTATTAATCATGAGATACAGACCCAAAGGTATACTCCCAGAAAAAATTAATATAAAATAGTGTAATTAAGTTATGGATTTTAATCATTTTTTGACAAGTTATATGCCTGATCCATCAATTGGATCAAAAGTTCATTTTCAAAATATGATTGATCAAGCAGTCTTAGCAGAAAAACTTGGTTACAAAACAGTTTCAATTCCCGAACATCATTTAGTAAATCTTTTAATGATGCCTTCTCCATTACAGATGGCTGTTAAGATTTCAACTTTGACAAAAGATATTAAAATTACAACTGGTGTTGTTGTTCTTCCTTTGCATGACATGAGAACTTATGCTGGAGAAGTTGCTACTGCTGATATTTTAACAGAGGGAAGATTAATTCTTGGAGTAGGTCGTGGAGCTTTTGCATGGGAAATGAAAAGGCTAGGAACACCAAAAGACATATCTAGAGAAAAATTTATTGAGTCTTTAGACGTTCTGCAGTTGTTATTAAAAGAAGAAGAAGTTTCATATAAAGGTAAATACTATAACTTTGAACCAATAACAATTATGCCTAGACCCATAAGTAATCCAGTACCAATTATGATTGCCGCAATGGATCTTAATAGTATAAAAAATGCAGCCTCAAGAGGTTTTCATGTACAATCAACAGTTCTATCTGGAACTAAAGAATTATTAAAAGAAAGAGTAAATGCATTTAAAGAAGGTTGCGCTGAATTAGGTGAAGAAGGAAAATTATTAAAACTTTCTATGCAAAGAATGGCTTTTGCCGCAAAAGATTCAAAAGATGCAAAAGAAAAAAATAAATTAGCATACGGATATTATAAACGCTTCGATAATATGTTTAGTGGACCAGGAAAAGTTACAAAAGGCAAAATAGAACCATTGCCTAGAAAACAAAGCTTAGAAGAAATGACAGAAAATTTATTAATATGCCCAACAAATGAAATGATTGATAAATTAAGTATTTATGCAGAAGCTGGAGTTGACGAAATAATAGTAAGTGCTGGCTTTGGACAGAGTCAAAATGAAATGATTGAATCAATGCATCGTATAAGTGAAGAGGTAATACCTTATTTTAAAAAAACAAGCAGCCAGGTAGCATAAACAGTGACATCGTCAGCTGTTGATTGTCACTATTCAATAATAGGATCAGGACCACCTTTGTTTTTAACACATGGAATAGGTGCAGCAGAAGATGCCTGGAGGTTTATGTTACCAAAATTATCAAAACATTTTACTGTAGTAACTTATGATCTTAGAGGTCATGGCAAATCTCCGGTAACACATAAAAATTTTACCCTAGACGAACTAGTTTTTGATCTTGAAAGAATTAGAAAAAAAACAAAATTTGAAAAAGCACATTTTGCAGGACATTCTTTAGGGGGAATGATTGCGCCAGCTTATGCTCTAAAGTTTCCCAAACATACAATTTCAGTAGGTTTATTATCAACTGTGGCTGGAAGATCAGAAGAGGATTCTAAAAAAGTATGGAACGTAATTTATGAAATGGAAAAAAATGGAATAGAGAAAACATTGCAAACTTTAACCGAGAGGTGGTTTACCGATGAATTTATTAAAAACAATCCTGAACTAGTTCAGAGAAGATTAAAACAAGTTGTAGATACTGATCCTGAGGTCTTTCTTAATGTTTTTAAAATATATGCAAAAACGGAGATGTTTCCATGGTTAAAGAATATTTCTAAGCGATGTTTGCTTTTGACAGGAGAGCATGATAACGGATGTAGTCCAAAGCATAATGAAATTATGGCCAATGAAATAAAATATTCTAAATTAGTAATTTTACCAAAATACAAACATTCTTTTTTAATTGAAGCACCGAATGAAGTAGCAGAAAATCTAATTGAGTTCATTAATGAATAAAAATCTCAGTATATTAGCCATCAGTCAGGTTTTTGGATTTACAGTTAATATTATTACAGTTTTTTTAAGCGGAATTGTTGGATCACAAATTACTTCTATAAAGTCTTTATCAACATTACCTACAGCTTTAGCAGTTGTTGGTACTGCAATTTTTACTATTTTAGCAGCAAAAATTATGGGCAAAATAGGACGAAGGTTAGGTTTTATTTTTGGAGCTTTAGCAAGTTCAGCGACTTGTTTATTAGCTGTTTTCGCTATTATTCAACAAAACTTTATTTTATTTTGTGTCTCACACTTAATTCTTGGTTTGGGGTTAGCTTTTGCTCATCAATATCGTTTTGCAGCAGCAGAAAGTGTAGAGAAAGAAAAAGTACCAAAAGCTATTTCTATTTTAATGTTAGCTGGAATCGTTTCATCCTTTTTAGGTATAACTTTAGCAAACTATACAAAAAATCTTATACCCGATCATTTATACGTTGGTTCTTATCTTTTGCTTGCGGCATTTACCTTTATGCCAGCAATATTTTTTATTTTTTATAAAAACAATGAAAAAATAAAAATAGATTTTAATAATAAATACAATGGACGAAGATTATCTGAAATAACTTTTCAACCAAGATTTTTGCAAGCAATAGTTGCTGCTGCATTTGCTTATGCTGTAATGTCATTTTTAATGACCGCAACACCCTTAAGTATGCATGTGATGGAAAAAATGAGTTTAGAAAAAACAGGTTTGGTTCTTCAATTTCATCTAGTAGCTATGTTTCTTCCATCATTAATTACAGGACATTTAATTAAAAAGTTTGGGCACAGCAATATAATTTATGTAGGTGTTTTGTTTTATGTCATAACAATAATTTTAAGTTTATTTGAACAAACGTATGCAAATTATATGGCGGCACTAATATTTTTAGGATTAGGGTGGAATTTTTTATTTATTTCTGGAACTAGTTTAGTTGTTTTAACTTATAAAGAAGAAGAGAAATTTAGAGTACAAGGGATTAATGATTTAATAGTGTTTACTACAATGGCATTAGCAAGTTTATCTGCTGGTATATTGCTAAGCTTAACTAGTTGGACAACTATGAACTTAATATGTATTCCATTTTTAATTTTAATAGTTTACTTAACTTTTAAAGCTGAAAGGCTGAATCAATAAAAAAAAACCTCAGCAGTTTACACCGCTGAGGTTTATAAATTTAGATATTATCTTTGTTTTTTAGTTTTAAATTTTCCGCCTTTAACTTCTTTTTCTAAAAAAGAACCAAAAGCTTCTCCTACGTCAGTAAAAGTAACTCCAGTTGCACCTTCGTAGTCAACTGCTTTACCTTTAGCTAGTAAATCTAAAGCCTTTTTAAGTTGTCCTGGATAAATCTTCTTACCAGGTTCATTTGCAACTGCCATTACGTTTTTAGCAATTGAAGCTCTATCAGCAGAACCGCCAGCTTGCATAGCAAGAACGATCAAAGCTGCTGCATCGTAAGATTCTCCAGTGTAAGGTCCAGTAGGATCAATACCAGCTGCACCTGCTACTTTAGCAAATACTCCTGCTCCTTTTCCAGTTGAACCTGGTAAAGAACCAAAAGATTTGTTTAAGCTTTTCCCAAATGCATCAGTTAAAGAATCTCCGATCATACCGTCTGATAAAATAAATGTATCAAACGCATCAGAGTCCAAAGAACCTTGGATTATTCCTTTACCGCCTTGGTCTAGATAACCAATTACAGCAACTGCATCACCACCTGCTGAAGCAAGTGTAGCAACTTCTGCAGAATAGTCAGCTTTTCCATCTTCATGAGCTGCCACAGTAGTTACTTTGATACCATGAGCTTTACAAGCAGCTTCATAAACATCTGCTAAACCTTTTCCGTAGTCGTTGTTAGTGTAAGTAACTGCAACGCTTTTAATTCCTCTATCTTTAGTGATATCAGCTAGAATTTGTCCACCTCTTGCATCTGATGGCGCAGTTCTAAAAAAGAAACCGTTGTCAGCTAAATCTGTTAAACCAGGAGATGTTGCTGATGGTGAAATCATTACAACTCCATTAGGTACTGCAACGTTTGTTGCAATAGCACCAGTTACACCTGAACAGTCAGCTCCCATAATTGCAGCTACACCTTGTGAAACAAGACCTTCCGCTGCTGATTGAGCCGCAGCTGAGTCAACGCAAGTTGAGTCTGCTCTTACTGGAGTGATCTTTTTTCCGCCTAATAACGCGCCTGAATCTGAAGCTTCTTTAAAAGCAAGCTCAGCTGAGGCCGCCATAGCAGGAGTAAGAGATTCAATAGGACCAGTAAATCCTAAAATAACTCCCATTTTAATATCTGCAAAAGTACTTGTTGTAAAAGTCGAAACAAATATAAATGCAGCAATAAATAGTTTTTTCATTGTACCCTCATTAATTGTTAACAATTTATAAAAAATAAAGTAAATCTTACTGGTATATTTTTTCAATAAGTAAATTATCTCGTTTTATTGAGTAAAAAGACTGAAGTTATTACAATAATAGCGCCAGTGACCATTATGAGTGTTGGAATTTCTCTAAAAATTAAAAAAATTAGAAGTAATCCAAAAACTGGAAAAAGAGCATAAAAAGGCAAAACCATTCCAACCGGATAGAATTTATATAAATAAAACATCATCATGTGTCCAAATATTGAAATTATAGCTCCAGCATATAAAACGGCTATCCATCCACTTATATCAATATTAATTAGTTGATGAATTACATTTCCTTCAAACAACTGAGAAATAATAATTAATATAATAAAGCCAATCAAACCCATAAAAGCATTAGTAAATTTTACATCGAGTTCTTTGAGGTATCTCGAGAAAACTTGTGATAAGCCATAAAAAAATGCCATAGCAAAAATTAACAATGTTGCTAAAATTTCTTCTGAGATTTTTGGATCAAACGCAATTAAAATTATGCCCAAAAATGATGTAAAAATTAAAATCCATTTTTTGAAACTTATATTTTCACCAAGAAACAAAGAACTCAAAATAATTGCAAAAGGAATTGATAGTTGAGCACCAATCGTAACAGGAGCCAAGAGTGAGGCAATATCTAATGATAAATATAAAAACATATTTACTCCAGCACCCATACATATTGAAAAACCCAACAGAGGTAGATAATATTTTTTTTGAGGAATTTTTATTTTACAGAAAGGAATTAAGCATAAAAAAACTATACCCATTCTTAAAGCTCCAAATAAAATAGGATTAAGAGACGCATTTAAACCAAATTTACCTATAGGATATGCACTTCCTAAAAAGAACATTACTAAGATAATTAATGCTGTATGTTTAAAAGACAATTTTATCTCATGGAAAAAGGATCAAGAGTTGGCTTATCTGATGTATAATACCAAGTTGTTTTTACTCTTGTGTAATCTTTTATAGACTCAATGCCTGCTTCTTTACCATAGCCGCTATCTTTCATTCCACCAAATGGAGCAGATGGGGATATTAATCTATAAGTATTCACAAATGTGATTCCTGCTCTAATTGCCTTTGAAACCCTCATGCCTCTTGAAAAGTCACTTGTATAAACAGCAGAGGATAAACCATATTGGTTATCATTCATTTTATTTATTACCTCTTCTTCATTTTCAAATTTCATAACAGATAGTATGGGTCCAAAGAGTTCATTTTCTGCTGTTGGAAGATTATGATTGTCACATTCAATAATTGTTGGAGGAAAATAGTATCCTTCATTTGAGAATGAATGCCTTTTACCTCCACATTTAACTTTTCCACCTTGCTCTACAGTTAATTTAATATTTTTTTCAATTATCTCTAATTGTTTAAAATTACTAATTGGTCCCATTTCACTTTTGGGATCCATTGGTGTACCAATTTTTATCTTTTTCGCCCTTTCAGCAAGCTTATCTAGAAATTCATTATAAATTCCTTTTTGTAAATAAAGTCTTGAACCAGCAATACAGCTTTGGCCACTTGCACCAAAAATTCCTGCGGTAATTCCATTTATTGCATTTTCTTGATGTGCATCTTCAAATACTGCTACAGGGCTTTTTCCTCCTAGTTCTAAACTTACTTCAGATAAATTTTCAGCTGAGTTTCTAATTATGTGTCTCGCTGTTTCTGGACCACCTGTAAAAGCAATTTTTTCAACTAAATTATGTGTTGTTAGAGCCTTTCCACACGGATCACCATAACCTGTAATAACATTTACAACACCCTTCGGTATTCCTGTTTCTTCAACTAATTTTGCAAATTCAAATAATACTGCAGGGGCTAGTTCGGATGATTTTATAACAACAGTATTTCCCATTGCTAAAGCTGGGGCCAGCTTAGTTACTGTTAATAGCATCTGCGAGTTCCAAGGAATAATCGCAGCTATAACACCTATTGGTACCCTCGTAGTGATTGCTTGAATATTTGGTTTATCTATAGGTAAAACTGTTCCTTCAACTTTATCTGCCATACCAGCATAATAGTCATAATATTCTGCAATATAGTTTGCTTGTTTTTTTGTTTCTCTAAATAATTTTCCAGTATCAATAGTTTCAATTTCTCCAAGTAGCTCAGCGTTTTTTCTAAGCTTATCTGCTATCGCTCTTAAATATTTGCCTCTTTCTCTTGGAAGTAACTTTGGCCATTCTCCTTCAAATGCTTTCTGTGCTGCTTTCACTGCTCTATCAACATCATTTACACTTGCTTCAGGAACTATAGCCCATGGCTTATTATTTTCTGGATTTAAAGTTTCAAAAGTTTTTTTAGAATCAGAGTCTACCCACTCTCCATCAATAAACATTTTATATTGTTTAAGTTTAGTCATTTTTTATATGTTCTTTAATAGCGTTATTTACATCATCTGCACACTCAATACTACAGAGATGTTTTCCATTATTTATTATTTTAACTTTAGAATTAGCGATTTTTTTACTTAAATTTTTAGACATTTCAGGAGTTGATCCAATATCATTTTCACCAGTCATAACTAATGTTTTGGTTTTTATATTTTCAAATATTTCATTATCTTGGTGTTTAACGAACAGCTCATAAATTTTTAAGAAATTTTCCATATCATTTTCTTCAAGCATGGAACAAATTTTTTCATAAATATTTGGATTTTTATTTATATAATCATCTGTAAACCATCTCTTAAGAGCTTGTTTTGATAAAGATCTACTTTTTTTTGATAATTCAAATCTATCATTAACTATTTGCTGTTGTTCATTATTTCTTTGAAAAACTGAACAAAGTAAAGTTAATGATTCTAATCTATTATTATATTTGGAGGCAAAATTTCTTGCTATTAATGAACCAATTGAAAAACCAACTAAATGTATTTTTTCAAATTTTAGTTCATCAATCAAATTTAACAATTGTAATGAAAAATCATCAAAACTTATTTGTGGTTTTGTTAACGGCGTATTTCCATGTCCTAAAATATCATATACTAAGACAGTATTGTTAAATGAATTAATCTGGGGCTCCCAAATTTTATGATTGAGTCCTACGCCGTGAATTAAAACTATTGGAGTGTTCTCTTTTTTATTTAGAATATAGAAAGTGTCTTTAGAGTCTTTAGCATTGATCATTTATTTATTTTGGCTCAATGCCCATTTCTTTCATATCTTGGTATCTGTCCCCAGTTCTTGCATGAGCTCTTCCACTAGAAGCTCCACCGATAGCAATTACTATTTCATTATCAAATGGAGCATCATGAATAGTAAATTCATGCGTTAGATAATATGGTCTTAAACCAGAATCTGTTTTATGCATCATTGGTATAGAAATTTTTGATCCTGCGGGTCCTCTTGTATTAGTAAAACTTAAATAAGATGTTCCACCCACTGCATCTCTAAACTTATTTCCAAATCTTAAAGTATGAATAAATGCGGATGCATGCTCGATCTCTCCTTTTAAACCGACAATTCCTGCTTTGCCATAAGCTAAAATTTTATCTGGCGAACCAATTTCTTTTATTAATTCTGGAACTAAAATATCACCAAGTTTTGGAGCTAAATCTAAAATTGTAGGTTTAAGATCTTCAACAAATCCTTGGCCATCCCAAGGATTTTTAAAAACTGCTGCAACAGAAACTAGTAAGACGGGTTCTTTTGCTTCTTTTCCACCTTCAATAAATGTCTTATCAACAAATTTTGTAAACTTTCTTAATTCTAATTTCATTTTTTTAATCTATGTTTAAAACTATCTCTTCTAAAACTGTATAGTGCTTTTGGATCTACATCAACATCAATGACTACAGGTTTATTTATTTTTAAAGCTTCTCTAACTGCTTGGTTTATTTCTGAAACTTTTTTAACCTTAAAACCTTTAGCACCATATAGCTCTGCAACTTTATCAAAAGGTGGACTGCTAATATCAGCTCCTAAGTATCTTTTTCCATAAAAATCTTTTTGATAAGCTTTTTCAGCTCCCCAACTTTTATTATTCATGACTATAGTTATTGTATTTATCTTATATTCAACAGCCGTACTTAATTCTGAAATTGTCATTCCAAAACCCCCATCTCCCATAAGGCTAATTACTTTTTTATTAGGCTTTGCAATCTTTACACCTAAACCACATGCAAAAGAAAAACCAACCAAACCAAAATCTAAAGGAGTAAATAAAGATGGAGGATCATAATATTCAAGAGCATCTGTAGCTTGCAAACAAAGAGTGCCCGCATCTAAAGTTATTGCAGAGTTTTTAGGAAGTACTTGTCTTAACTGTTTAAACAAACCTTTTGGCTGAATAGGAAAATTTTTCTGTTTAAATTGATCTCTATTAATTAAAAACTTTTTTCTTTCATTTAAATAACTATTGGTCCATTTTTTTATATCTAGAATAATATTTTGTTTCTTAATTTCTTTGTATATTTGGTCTGTCACTGTGGCAGCATCTCCATTAATTCCTACTGCAACAGGAAAATACCTTCCTATCATACTTTTTTCCAATTCAATTTGTATGATTTTTGCTCTTTTATTTATATTTTCGTAAGAATAAAATGTTGAATTAAATCCTAGTCTTGTTCCAAGAGCAATTATAACGCTTGCTTCTTTAACCAATTTAGATGCAACTGGATTTCCTCTTGGACCCATTTGTCCAGCATTTAGTTTATGACTAAATGGTATTGCGTCTCCATGGCCAGCTGCAGTTACTATTGGGACATTTAAAAATTCTGCCAATTTAACTACATTTTTATATTTTGATGTATATTTAATTCCACCACCAGCGATGATAACCGATTTGTTGGAACTACTAATAATTTTTACAGCTTTTTTTATATTATTATATTTTGCTTTGGTAGAGTTTTGGTTATCAAAAGATTGACTTTTTTCATTGATTTTAAAATTTTCTTTATCTGCCAAAATATTTCTTGGTAAATTAATACATACAGGTCCCCTTCTGGGTGACATTGCTAATTTAAATGCATTACTGAAAGTTTTTGGAATTTTTTTAGCATTTTTTACTGTCCAAGTTTTTTTTGTTACCGGTTTAAATAAAAATTGTTGGTCAAGACCTTGAAAAGCATCTTCCATTTTATCTTTTGTAGAATATGACCCTGCAATTGAAACAACTGGAGAAAAAGCTGCTTTCGCTTGTGCAAGTCCTGTCACTAAATTTGTAGCACCAGGACCATTTTGTCCAGCAAGTATTACACCTGGTTGATTAGATGCTCTTGCATATCCATCTGCCATGTGCGTACCAGTTCTTTCATCACGAACACCAATAAATTTTATATTTTTTTCATGATAAAGAGCATCAAACATTTCCATTGTAGCTGAACCAATTAAACCAAAAACATGCTTAACTTTTTCTTTTTTTAAGGATTTAATTGCGGCTTGGCCTCCAGTTAGGCTTTTTCCTTTGATCACGAAACTTTTTTTACTTCAGTATTTAAATCATCTTTGAAGTGAGGCATTACTTTTTTGGTAAACAACTTAATACTTTTCATACAATCTTCATGTTTTACTCCAGGAAAATTGGACCATACTTGTAAATTTTGCAAATTTAATTCTGATTTAAGTTCATGAATTTTGTCTATTACATACTCAGGCGTTCCAAATAACATGTTACGTTTATGAAGAAAATTATAGCTTAGTAAATCTAGTTTTCCTTTAGTTTCAGGTAATTCTTCATCTGGATCCATATGATTACCAAGTCCTCTCCAATGGCATACCCATCTCATATAATTAACCATATGTTCACCTGCTTTTTCTTTAGCCTCTTCCATTGTGTCAGCAACAAACATATCTCTTACGAGAGATATTCCTTCTCCCATAGCAACATTTCGTTTTTCTGCTTCAGATCTTGCGTTCTTATAAGCTTCAAATTTTATTTTTAGAGCTTTTACGGTAGGTATCCACATAATAACATTAATTCCATTTTGTGCTGCCCACTCGATAGATCTAATTCCATCTACGACTTGATGAATTGGAGGATGTGGTTTTTGATATGGTTTAGGAACAATGCTAATTTTTTTTATAGTATTGTCATCCATATTCATAAACTCTTCGCTTGGAGGACTCATGTCGTGCTGCCATACATGATTAGGATATGGATAAGTATAAAATTCTCCTTTATGGCTAAAAAATTTCTCTGACCATGCTTTTTTTAAAATTTCTAAAGTCTCAGCAAAAAGTCTAAAATTTTTTGCTTGGTCTTTCATGTCAGCTTCAATATTTAAATTAATTGCTTCTCTCCCGTAAATTCCTCTAGCAACACCAACTTCAACTCTTCCTTTAGAAAGTTGGTCCAGTGTAGCAATATCTTCTGCAAGTGTAATTGGATTATGAAAAGTAATTACATTTGCTGCCTGTCCTATTCTAATATTTTTTGTTCTTGCAGCTACATCAGTTCCAAGCATTAATGGATTTGTGCAAGACTCCATTCCCTCATGATTAAAATGATGTTCAGAAAACCATATTGAATTCCAATTATTTTGGTCACAATATTCTGCGATATCTCTGGTTTCGTCTAAAAGTTTATCGTAAGGTTTATGTGTCCAGTTAGTAGTATTACAGAAGTAACCAAATTTCATTAAAGCCTCCTTTAAAAATTAATTTAAAGACGACCGATCCCACTTTCGTACTTATGAAATTACGACGAGTTATGTATCGCTTTATTAATTTATAATAATCTTCTTCTATACAATTTTCAATGACTTTTAAGATCTTAATTTAGTAACTCTTTAATGTTTTTGTCTAGTTGTTTTTCAAAATTTTTGTCATTACCTGGATTTGCCGCACAATGACCAAAAGGAGAATCTACTGGTCTTAGAGAAGAGCGAGAAATAAATCTTTTTTCAAATTTATTATCTTCTGTTCTAAAATATAAGTCTTGATTGCAAGGCATTAATATAGTTTTTGCTCTTATTGACTTAAGGGCTTTAATGTAATTATTTTTATATATAGGACCTTTGCTAATATCATTTAATTGCCAGGTTTTAAGTTTAGACAAAAGATTATTAGCATCCCAGTTTTTTGCATGATCATTTGCCCAGTCTTTAAGTAATTCTTCAGCATTTTTAAAACCAAATTTTTTATAAAGTTTTTCTCTATAAAAATCTTGGGAGAAAGCCCAGCTAGCATAAACTCTTCCAAATGCTTTTAATCCTTCAATAGGCTGTTTTTTATAATTTCCTTTATTAAATTTTTTATCAGCAGTAAGCGCTGCTTTAACACCTTCTAAGAAAACATGATTGTGTATTGAGGTCTTTGATGATGCACAAAAAGGAAGAATTGCTTTAACCATATTAGGATACTGAGCTGCCCATTGATAAGATTGACAACCTGCCATAGACCAACCAGTAATTAGAGCAATTTTTTTAATTTTCAGTTTTTCAGTAATAAGTTTGTGCTGACAATAAATATTATCCCACAGCGTTATTGTTGGAAATTTTGAACCAGATTGAGATTTAATAGCTTTAGTTGGTGAAGAAGATAGACCATTTCCAAACATATTAATTGATACAATAAAATATTTATCTGGATTAATTGCTCTATTTTTACCTATAAAGCCTTCATTTCTAATATGGCTACCGGTATAAAATGTAGGAAGAATTATTACGTTTGAGCGATTTTTATTTAATTTACCGTATGTTTTGTAAACTAATTGAGCTGATTTTAAAATTTTTCCAGATAAAAGTTTAATATTTCCTAAATTAAACTTTTCATATTTTTTCATTAATTAGTAAAGTCTTAGATATTCTTTTACTTCCCAATCAGTAACCGCTTGGTGATAACGCTCCCACTCATCATTTTTATAAGATAAAAAAGATTTTTTCATTACAGGCCCCATCACTTCATCAGATAATTTATTTACCCTTAAAGCTTCTATTGCTTGCATTAAATTTTTAGGAAGTCTTTTAATTCCTAATTTTTTAAATTCTGCATCAGTCATTTGATATAAATCTTGATCAGTTGGTTTACCAGGATCAATTTTATTTTTAATACCATCCATTGCTGAAGAAATTGTCATAGCTAAAGCTAAATAAACATTCATTGTCATATCTGCTGCTCTATTTTCAATACAATATCTGTTTTGTGGTAAACGAAACTGTGCAGATCTATTATTGTGACCATATGTAATATTAGTTGGTGCCCAAGTTACTGTACCTCCTTCAAAACCTCCAACTCTAGGAACTAAACCATTGTACGAATTAACTGTTGAACATGTGATTGCTGTTAGTGCTTCTGAGTTTTTCATAAGTCCACCAACTGCATGTTTTGATTGTTTTGACCAATCTTTTCCGTCAGTAAAAATATTTTTTCCAGGTTTATTAATATCTTCCATTGAAAAATTAATGTGCGCTCCAGATCTCCAGTCTCCTATTGTAGGTTTTGGCATAAAAGTAATGAACATATTATTTTTTTTAGCAATTTCTTTTAAAAGAATTCTTAAGAAAACTAATCTATCTGCCATTTCTAATAAGTTTGTATAATGAAAATCCAACTCAAATTGTGAATAAGCTCCTTCAGCAACTACATCATGCAAATTCCACCCTAACTCTTCAAGAATATCAATTAATTCTTTTAAAAAATGCATTGAGTCTAATGAGTATTCAACATCATATCCAAATGCTTGTCTTCTAGGTCTTATTCCATTAATAGGGTCGCTATCTATTGCTTTAACTGGTTTACCATCTTCTTCATATTTCATTGCAATAAATTCAGGCTCAATACCACACATTCCTTTGTAACCTGAATCTTGAGCTTTCTGCATTGCACGTTTTAATGCTTGTCTTGGACAAACATTGTACGGTTTGTCTTCCCAATATAGATCTGCAAAAATAATTGCCATTGTTTTATCCCAAGGACAAATATAAACACTGTCTAAATCAGGTAACATTATTTGGTCAGAATCTGCAGGAGTTAACTCTGGTACAAAAGATATAGAGTGTACGGCAAACTGAGGACCTTTGCCTAAACACAAAGGTTCGAAATCACTCATTGGCACAGGTTTTGTTTTTGGAATACCGTGCAAATCTATCCAGCTTGACATTACATACTGGACACCTGCAGCTTTAAGTTTTTTATGAACTGCAGGAATTTTTTTCCTGTTTCTTTCTATAGCGTCTTTAAAATTTTCGTAATATATTTTGTTTTTCATTAGATAAATTATTTTGGCATATCCTCTGGATCAATTCCAGGAACAAATGTAATGCCAGCTTTCTGTTTCCAATCGTGAGGATAAGCAGCATAGAATATTACACATTTTTCATCACATTCATAAGCTATATGGTTATCTTTTGGGATATAAAGCACATCCCCTGGGTTACATATATAAGATTTTCCATCGCACGTTAGTCGAAAAGTTCCTTCCATACAGTAAATAATTTCATCACATGTCAAGTCCCAAGGAACAGAAACTTTATTTAAAAAATTTAATCCACCACACATAGTGTTACTTACTTTACTTGTTACAAATGGTTTTATGTAAGACTTTCCAGGTTCTAGTGTGTGAAGCCTATTTTCAATATCTTTAAATTTATATAATTGTGGTTCTTTAGACATTAATATTCCTTTCAGTTTTATATTTTTATTGGTTCGTTTAATTCTACTTTGTATCCATCAGGGTCTTCACAAAAAGCAATTACTCTTGTTCCATGTTTCATTGGACCTGGTTTTCGAGTAATGTTAACTCCTAGCTTTGTAAGATCTTCACAAGCTTTATATACATCAGGAGTTTCTATGCAAATATGGCCCCATCCATTTCCTTTATCATAATCGTCTTTTTGATCCCAATTATGAGTTAATTCAAGACACGGGGATTCATTTTCAAGTCCATAACCAATGAATGCATTAGTAAATTTTCCATCAGGATAATCGGTTTTTCTTAAAACTTTCATTCCCAAAGTTTTGCAATAAAAGTTAAAAGAAGTTTCTAAATCTTTTACTCTTATCATTGTATGAGCCAACCTATATCCTTCATTTACATTTTTAGACATTTTTTTTACCTTTCATTATTTTTTTTGATTTCATAGTTGCTTGAATTATTAATTTTTGAAATTTTTGAACTCCTTTTTCCCAGTGTGGAGACAGTAGACCTCCATCATTCGAAGCTGGTGATGATCTTCCTTCTTGTAATCTTTCGCACATTTCATGATCTTCCTTATGTACACTCCACCATATCTTCTTTGTAATATCAATCTCTTCTTTAGACATAGATTTTCCCTCAGTTGAATATATTATTCTTTTTTGGCTTGTAATACCTGGTCCAATAGGAATATTTAAATATACACCTATTTGATTAGGATAATAAGTTCCAATTATAAAGTTTGGAAACAAAGAAAGATACTTAGAAGATACAGATAAAGCATTACTATTTTTATTATCTTCTTTATCAACGTTAACTCCACTTCCATAACAAATCCCATCTACAATTGTATAATGATCTTTCAGCGGTTGATTAGTTGTTGTTTTGTGAACAAATTGAACGTGATATGGCTCAATAAAATTTTCAATAAGGAACTTCCAATTTGTATTAATTTTTCCAAAATCTAAAGTTGCCGCATACTTTATTTTAGCTAAGTCTAAATCTTTAAATTTTGAAATTAAAGGCTTTGCGTATTCTTTAAATTTTTTTGCTTTTCCATTAATATTTACAAATATCCAATCATGCCAAATATGAATTTTTATTGGCTTTAGACCATGATTTTTAAAATTAAATCCTTTGGGTTTATGTACATTTGTTCCTCCAATGTGTGGAGCAGCTTTTAAATTTCCTTGAAGATCATATGTCCAGGAATGATAAGGACATCGAATTAACTTACCAATATTTTTTTTTTCATCTACTAATTTTAAACATCGATGACTACAAACATTATGAAAGGCCTTAATTTTATTTTCTTCGTTTTTAACTAGCAGTATAGGTTTTCCAGCAATATAAACTGGAACAACATCTCCTACTTTTTTAAATTCGTGAGCAAAAGCTATAAATAACCAACCATCAGCTAATGCAGTTTCACATTCTTTATCCCAAAATTCGTTATTGGTATATGATTTTGCTGGAAGCCCAAAAATTGTATTTGTATTTTTAGGGCTTTTAATTTTAACTGAAGTTTTACTTTCAGACATTTATAGGTTCCTTATTAATAAATGAAATCTATTTGCGATTTACTAATATTACAATAAAATATATCATAGTTAATTATTGTATTTTAAGGAGGTCAATTGGTTAATTCGAACAGCAATATCTATAAAGGCTATAATCAAGCAAAACCAGTTGGTTATGATAAAGAAATTTCACACACAAATTTTGGGACTCCTGGTGGAGAGTATCTTAGAAGATATTGGCATCCTGTTGCTTTAACTTCTGAAGTAAGCACAACTCCTTTGCAAATAAAAATTCTTGGAGAAGATTTAGTTATTTTTAAAACCACAAAAAACAAAATGGGATTAGTCCATAAAAACTGCCCTCATAGAAGAGCATCATTAGTTTACGGAAAATGTGAAACAAACGGTATTAGATGTTGTTATCATGGATGGTTATTTTCTCCAGACGGAGAGATTTTAGAAACTCCTGGTGAGGATCCAGATTCAAAACAGGCAGAACAAGCAAGAAAAAAATTTAAATTGGGAGCTTATCCAATAAAAGAATTTAACGGAATTGTATTTGCTTATATGGGTCCCCCAGAAAAAATTCCTGCATTTCCTCATTATGATGCGTATGACATTTCAGATATTACAAGAAGACCATATAAAATTAATTATAATTGTAATTGGATACAAGTTCTTGATGCAATTATGGATCCAGTTCATACATCGTTTTTACACGGTCAAAGTTCAGGAATACAATTTTCTGAAGGTTTTGCAGAACTTGGAGAAATAGAATTTTTCGAAAGAGGAATGCAATACCTTGGAGCAAATACAAGAAGAGTTGATGATAATATTTGGGTTAGAGTAAATGAATTAATACTTCCTAACTTCACACAGGCTGGATCAGCTTTTGCTGCAGATGGCACCAAAACTCGATATTTTGGCAGAAGTTCTTTTACTAGATGGGTAGTACCTGTAGATGACGAGCATTGTGTAGCTATAGCTTGGGGTAATTTTGGAGATAGAGCAGATCCAATTGAATATAACAATAAAGAAGGCTGTGAAAGAATTGAAGCAGGTGAAATTATAGATCGAACTTGGGAAGAAAAACAAAAGAACCCAGGAGATGCTGAAGCAGTTGAAGGAATGGGATTTATAAGTCAACACAAAGGTGAGCATTTAATGCCAACCGACCACGGAATAATGTCTTACAGAAGACATATCAGAAAATCAATAAAAGCATTGCAAGAAGGAACAGATCCTAAACAATTTAAAAATAATGGAGATGCAATCAAAACATATGGTCAAGATACAATTTTAAGAGTTCCAAAAAGAAATGTAGATGATCGAAAATTTATAAAATCAGTTGGTGCTGCAGTATTGAAATTACAGTTTGACTCAGAAAAAATGCTAAATAAAGACCGTGACTCTTTTATAATAAAAGAATTATCTAATATGGAAAAGAATGGAGCATTTTGAAAAATAAAAAAATTAAAATTCATGTTAAAAACAATCATTGGGCACCAGGTTCTTTTCCTACAGACGCTGAAGGAGAAAAAAATTTTACAATAACCAAAGAGCGTTTTGATAATGTTCTTAATAAATTTCCAGAAATTAAAGAAAAAATAGAAGTTTTTTTTGACTGGGATGAAGAAAATTTTAAAAAATCAATTTTAAATTCTGATATTTTACTAGCTTGGAGCTTCCCTACAAAGAACCTTAAAGAACAAGCTCCAAATCTTAAATGGATACATGTTATATCAGCGGGAGTAGAGCATTTGCTTCCTTTAGACTGGATGAACGACGATTTAGTTTTAACCAATAGCAGTGGAGCTCATGCTAAAAAAGCTGGTGAGTTTGGTTTAATGAGTATTTTAATGTTACAAAATCATATGACAAGATTAATTACTCACCAAAAAAATAAAGAATTTGTTTCATTATTTAGCAATCCAGTTCATGGAAAAACAGTAGTTGTAGTCGGCACAGGATCACTTGGAGGGTCGATGGCAAAACATGTTTCAAAATTAGGTGCAAAAATTATTGGAGTTAATAAAAGAGGAAATAAAGCTGAGGGCTGTTCAAAAACTATCACAATAGATAAAATTGATAGTGTTTTGCCTGAAGCTGACTTTTTATATTTAGCACTTCCTGAAACGCCCGAAACTAAAAATCTAATTAATAAAAAAAGACTCGACATGCTAAAAACTACGTGTGGAATTGTAAATATAGGAAGACAATCAGCAATGGATTATGAGGCATTAAGTGAGAAACTTAAAAAAAATGAAATAGCGGGAGCAATACTTGATGTATTTTCTCATGAACCATTAGATAAAAGCTCAAAACTTTGGGATACTCCTAATTTGGTTATCACACCACATGTATCCTCAGATGATGATGGAAACTATGTTGAATTAACGCTTGGTATATTCTTTAATAATTTAAAACTTTTTATTGATAAGAAAGAATTGTTAAATAAAGTTGATAAAGAACTTGGTTATTAAAAAGCTAGACTACCTATTATATTCAATAAATTTTTTGAGAGAATGGTTCAAAAATTTTTCATAAATTATTCCAGAGTTATCAATTTTTGACTTATGTAAAAAAGAAGTATTCATCTTAAAATCATAAGATGGCTCAAAGAAGAAAGGTATAGACATTCTCTCAGTTTTATTCCAAAGAACCCTATGGTTTGTTGCTTTAAATTTACCTTTGCTTAGAAATTCAAGAGCTCTACCAGTGTTTACAATAAGAGCTTTTTTATTAAAAGGAACATCGTGCCATTTTTTATTTTTTCTATTTTGAACTTGTAATCCACCTATTTTATCTTGATACAAAACAGTAAAAATTCCACTATCGACGTGAGTCTCGCAACCTAAAGCAACTCCATCTTGTTTTGAAATTTCAACTGGTTTTGTTTGTTTTGGATAATAATTAAATCTTAAAGTGCTTAGTGTTTTTAATCTTGAAAAAGTTTTTTTTGATATATTAGTGTCATCTTTATAAAGTTTAATCACACTTTTAAATAAAATCTCACATAAAATAAAAATATTATCAAAATATTGAGATAATGATTTAATTGATTTTTTATCAATAGATTTATTTAAATTTAAATACTCTATATATTGATTTTTAGTCCTTTGAGCATATTTTTTAGTTACCTTTGTGTCTCCAATATCTAGTCCTTCTTTTCCATTAACATCTTTTGGAAAGTAACCTCTGTAAATATTTTTATTTTTATTATTCCATTTTTTTGGAGCCAATTTTATTTTATTTTGCTCAGAAGATCTAAAAAATTTATTCCCAACATTAGATATGCTTTGAATTTGTTTTTTATTCATTCCATGATTGACTATCTGAAAGAAACCAATTTCAACGCATGCTTTTTCTATTTTTTTTATTGTTTCTTTTGATTTTTTTGAATTTAATCCATTTAAGAGTGAAGATATATCAATGGTTGGAATAAAATTTTTTTTCATTTATCTTAATGGTTTTTCAGTAACTATAGATTGATCTTGAGCTTTTTCACGAATAAAAATATAAATACCACTGGATACAATTATTAATATTCCAATAACCGTGTTTAAGCTCGGTATTTCTTCAAAATATATCCAGCCAATTAATGGAGCCCATAATAATATTGAATATTCAAAAGGTGAAACTACTGCAGGAGATGCTATTCTATAAGCTGTAAACAAAAGAAGAAAAGCAACAGTAGCTGTCACTCCAGTTGTAACCATAAACAAAATACTAGATTCTAAATTCACAAACCACTCTCTAAAGATAAATTGGGAGGCCGGATGGTCTATGGTATTGTATTGTCCATTTCCAATTACAAAATAAAAAATAATACTAAAAAACATTGCTCCAAAATAAAAAGTAAATGTTTGAGTATAAACGCTATCTTTGTCGGAGGTTTTTTTAATAATTATCATTGATAACGAATAACAGAAGGCACATAAAATTGGCAACAAACTCAAATAGTTAAAATTACTAAAATCAGGGTTCAATGTTATATATACTCCAATAAAACCAACAACTATCGCGGACCATCTTCTTATTCCTATTTCTTCTTTTAAAAATAAATGTGCAAATATTGTAATTAAAAAAGGAGTAACAAAGAATAAAGCTGTAGCAAATCCTAAAGGCAACACAGTTAATGAAATATAAAAAGAACTAAATCCAAAAAAGAAAAGAATTACACGACAAAAAGTTAAGAGTGGGTATTGAGTTTTAAATACTATTGGTTTTTTAGTTAATTTTAAATAAAATAAAATAAGACCAAAGCTAACTACAGTTCTTATTAAATAAACTTCATAAAGTGACACAAAACTAAAGATGTATTTCATAATCCCGTCCTGCACCGAAAAAACCATCATTGCCAGTAATATTAGAATTACTCCTTTTGGATTATTATTTTTTCTAGACATTCGCCCCTATATCATAGAATTTTTCTTCTTTATATTTTTATTAATTATGTAATATTCAATTCATGATTTCAGATGAAGATAAAATAATGATGGAAACATTATATTGGTGGGGAATACCTACATTGTTTAGATGTAAAAATGATCCTGATCCTAAAAACTGTGATATAGCCTTGGTAGGAGTTCCACATAGCACAGGAAACGGCACAACTGAAAGAGATCAGCATTTGGGTCCAAGAGCTGTAAGAAATATATCTGCAATGCTTAGAAGGTCTCACTTTGATTACAAAATTGATCCTTGGAAAGATAATAAAATTCATGATTTAGGAGACGTACCTTTCCCAGAAGCTAATGATAATGAAAAATGCATTGAAAGAATTTCAGCATTTTATGATTACATAGAAAAAGCAGAAAAACCCGTTGTCTCTATTGGAGGCGATCATTCAGTAACAGGTGGAATTGTTCAAAGTTTAGCCAAAAAAAATTCAAAGTTAACTAAAGGAAAAAAAATAACTCTAGTTCATTTTGATGCACATACAGATTGTTATGAAAAATTAGATCATTTTTTAGGTGCCAAAAAATCTGCTGCACACTGGGCATCTTACTTAGTTAAACAAGGAAACGTAGATCCAAGTACTAGCACTCAAATAGGAATTAGAGGAAACCCAAGAACTCTAGATTGGTTGCAAGCAAGTTATGACATTGGTTATCAAGTTATAACTATGGATGAATATAAAGAGTGGGGTCACGAAAAATGTGCAAAAATGATTTTAGATAGACTGGGGGACAATCCAATTTATGTAACTTTTGATTTAGACTGCTTAGATGCAACGGTTGCACCTGGCACTGCAAACTTAGAACCTGCATTTAGAGGATTTAATATAGATGAAGCAAGAAAACTTATTCAATGTTTAAAGGGTAAAAATGTAATTGGTGGTGATGTTGCTTGCTTAATGCCAACAAAAGATAGTCCGAACCAAATTACTTCAATGGTTGCTGCATCTATAATGTTTGAAATTATTTGTTTAATCAGTACAAATCTGAACAAAAAATAAGTAGTATCGCAATTTACGCATAGCAGTGTCACAAAAATGTAAATATTTTTTTTTACTTTATGTGATAAATTGCAAAAAATTTCACTTTAAATGATTAAAAAAAAATTAAGACTTAAAGCCAGAATTAGAAAAAGTAAAAAAGATATTAATGCAAAATTAAGACTTAAAGCCAGAATCAGAAAAAGTAAAAAAGATATTAGTAGAAACGTAGATAATTTTTTTGAATGGATTAAAGGTGCTGAAATTGTAAATCTTAAGAGTTGTAATACAGATGAAGATCCAATAAGGCCAGAACTAGATAATGAATTTAGAACTAGTTTTGGAAGAAAAATATATGGAGTAAAATACAAAGGAGAAATACATGCTGTTATGTGTTTTGCTTTTACAAATGAAATTCCAAAAGACGTAAAAGAATTAGATTTACTTAGCAAAGACGCTTTTTTACAAAGCGCAACCAGAGATCAAAAAGTTGGTAAAATTGCAATCGCATATACTGTTTGGTCAAAAAAAAAGGGAGGTGGTAAATTAATTGTTAAAGAAGTTTATAAAAAGATAAAAAAATCTAATCATCTTAATAGGCTAGTTACTCTTTCTCCTTTAACGGAAATGGCAAAAAAATTTCATTTAAGAAACAAAGCAAAACTTTTCAGAGTAAATGAAACAACACAAAACTTTGAATATTTTTAATTTAGAATTGCGTCTGCGCCTTTTTCAGCGATCATTAGTGTTGGAGCGTTTAAATTAGCACTAGGTATTTCAGGCATAACAGATGCATCAATAACTCTTAAGTTTTGAATTCCTTTTACTTTTAAATTTTCATCAACAACTGCCATATTGTCTACACCCATTTTACAAGTGCCACATGGGTGATAAGCTGTTTCAGCTTTAGATCTGATATATTCATTTAATTCATCATCTGATTGTGCTTCTGTTCCTGGTCCAACTTCTTTTCCCGAATGCCTTGCCAAAGAAGGTTGTGCTAAAATCTTTCTTGCAACATGAATACATTCTCTAGTTTGTTTTAAATCATCCTCATCTTCCAGGTAATTAAATAAAATTTTAGGATAATCATATGGGTTTGAAGAATTAAGAGTTATTAATCCTCTACTTTTTGGATGGTTAGGGCTAGCGTGTAATTGATAGCCATGCGAGCTTGGATTAACTAAACCATGGTCAATAACAAACGATGGAAAAAAATGAAATTGAATATTTGCTATTTCACGTGTAGGAGAAGATTTTGCAAACCCTCCAGCTTCTAAATATGATTGTGAGCAAGGACCAGATTTAGATAAAAACCATTGTATTCCAGCAAGAACTTTTGGAATTAATTTAGTATAAGTATAAAGAGTATCAGAAGTTTTGCATTCTTGCATAATGTATGTCTCTAAATGATCCTGAAGATTTTTTCCAACACCTTTTAAATCATTAACAACATTAATTCCTTTTTCTTTTAAATGATTTGCATTACCAACTCCTGAGAGCATTAATAGTTGTGGAGAATTAATTGAACCACCACTCAATATTAATTCTTTTTCAGCATAAACTTTTTCTACTTTATTTTTTATTTTTACTTCAATACCGATGGCTTTTTTTCCATCAAAAATAATTTTTTCTACAAATGAATTAGAAAAAATATTTAGATTTTTTCTATTCTTTACTGGGTTTAAATAATATTTAGCTACACTTGCTCTTTCACCATTATGAATTGTAGTGTCAAACATTCCAAATCCTTCTTGGTATTCCCCATTCATATCTGGGTTAATTTTATGTCCTGCTTCATAAGCTGCTCCCAAAAAAGCATTAAACAAAGGATTGTCATTCTTTGATTGGTCAACTGGAAGCAAACCTAAAGAACCTCTATATTGATTATCCCCACCTGACCATGTTTCAATTTTTTTAAAATAAGGAAGAATTTTTTCATAAGACCAAGACTTTAATCCAAAGTTTTCCCATCTTTCATAATCATTTTTATTACCTCTTACAAAAACCATTCCATTATGAGCTGAACATCCACCTATCATTTTTCCTCTTGGACAAAACAATCTTCTATTATTTAAATGAGGCTCTGGTTCAGAATAATATTTCCAATTATATTTTGGATCATGCATAGTATAAAGTAAAGCAAGAGGCATTTTAACTTTCCATATATCACTTGAGCCACCAGCTTCAAAAACAGCAACTTTGTTATTTTGATTTACGGTTAATCTATTTGCAAGGACACATCCTGCAGAACCTGCGCCAATAATTATATAATCAAACTTCATAACAATTGAGAATTTAGTAAATCTTTATATTCAATTATTGACTTCATTTTAATACCACTTTTTTTTGCAACTTCATCAAATTTTCTAAGTTTTATTGAGTTTTTAAAATAATCTTTTTTTTCAAATTCTTTACATTGTTTTTTGTTAAGCATACCACCTTGTAATTTTAAACTTATCTTTGATGCATCAGATAATGAGTTATAATACTTTTTTTCTTTGACGAGGTATCTTTTAGCTAAGACATGATATTTAATAGGATCAACTACTTCCTTTTTAAAAAATTTTTTTAAATATTCATATCCAATATCTTCGTGTTTTCCGTCAATTTTTTTTTTTACTAATTCATCTGGATCTTCTAAAATAAAATGTCCATAATCATGAAGCAAACACGAACATACTAAATTCTTGGGTGATTTTGCTTTTTCAGCAATCATTGCTGATTGTATCATATGTTCTGAAATTGTTAAATTTTCACCAATATATAAAGATTTGTTATTTATAAAATTAGAAATAATTTTATCAATTATATTCATTAAGATTAATGTGGCTGATCACCTTCAATTGCAATCCTATCCATTATTCTTTCATGACCCAATCCTCTTTCAGGATAAAAATCAGCTATAGCAAAATGAATTACACTTCTATTATCCCATATACACACTGTATTTTCTGTCCAAGTAAATCTACAAGTTAATTCAAGTCTAGCTTGATGCTCAAAAATTTTTTTTAGAATTTCATCACTTTCTTCTTTATCTAAACCAACAATTCTTTGTGTATAAGTCCAATTTACAAATAATATTTTTTTTCCAGTTTCTGGGTGAGTTCGAACAATTGGATGTTCATTAGAATATTCATCATAGTTTTTTTTTCCATTGCCTTCCATTTTTTTATAATTATCTATGAAAAATTCTGCTCCTAATGAACTATGAACAGCTTTTTTATCTTTTATTTTTTTTTTAATTTTTTCATCTAAAGTTTCCCAAGCAAGTTCCATATTTGAAAAACATGTATCACCTCCAACTGGAGGAATTTTTATTGATTTTATTATTACCGCTTTTGTTGGTTTAATATTGTAACTAACATCACTATGCCAGTTTTCGCCCCACTGATTTTTTTCATCTTCAGCTTTAATAATTCTTACAATTTCTGGAAATTTATCTAATCCTTTTACATAAGCGTGAGTTTCTAGAGGGCCAAATTTTTCAGCCAAAGCCAAGTGCTGTTCTTCTGTAATTTTTTGATCTCTAAAAAAAATTACTTTATGTTCAAGCAATAATTCGTTAATTTTATAAAAGTTTTTATCGGATGTGTCTTTAAGATCTATGCCTTTAATCTCAGCTCCAAGCGCTCCGGATAAAAGTTTTACTTCCATGATAATAATTTATATCTAGAAACTAAATTTGTCACTATATATAAGTGGAAAATGAGCTTAAACTACTTGAGCTTGATCTTTTTCTGCAACAACTTCTGTTTTAAATTTATTAGAAATTTTTTGCACTTCTACTGAAGAAACTTTATATTCTGCACACATAGTTTCTTCATCTTTGCCATGTCCAGTAACCATATTAACCATATGTTCTGGAAAGTGGAATGTAGTAAATACGATGCCTTCTTTTACTCTATCTGTTACCTGAACTTTTAAAGAAACTTCTCCTCTCCCAGAATAAAGCCTTGCAACATCACCTGTGTTTAACTCTCTAAATTTTGCATCTTTTGGATGAATTTCCAGAATGTCTTCATCTACAATTGCAAGATTATTAGTTCTTCTTGTCATAGTTGCTGCATTGTAGTGTTGCAAAACTCTACTTGTAGTTAAGATTAGCGGAAAATCTTTTTTATTTTTTTCTATTTCACTACTTTCTTTCCAGTCAAAATATTTAATTCTACCTTTTCCTAATTTAAATTCTTTTTCATGTAAAATTTTTGTATCCGTTCCATCTTCTTTCACTGGCCATTGAAGTCCTAGTTTTCCAAGTCTTTCTCGAGTTATACCTTTGAAGAAAGGAACCACATCTGCAATTTCAGCTAATACCTCATCAGCATCATATGATTTTTGATTATATCCGAGTTTTTGCATCATTTCTGTAACTATAAGACCATCTGGTTTTGTTCCTGGAAGAGGTTCAGCAGCTTTATTAACTCTCTGAACTCTTCTTTCTGTATTTGTGAAAGTTCCATCTTTTTCTAAGAAAGTTGTTCCAGGCAAAACAACATCGGCATGTTTTGCAGTTTCGCTCATAAATATTTCTTGAACCACTAATAAGTCTAACGCATTCATCGCTTTAGCAACATGAGCGCTATTAGGATCTGTTTGAACAACGTCTTCACCAATAATCCACAATGCTTTTACTTCTCTATTTATTGCTGCATCAAAAATTTGTGGAATTTTTAATCCAGCTTTAGTTGGATGAACAACGCCATATTTTTCAGTATAAAAGTCTTGAATTTTTTTATCAGCAACTGGAAAATATCCAGCACCTTGATGCGGTTGACAACCCATATCTGCTGCGCCTTGAACGTTATTTTGACCTCTTAAAGGATTGACTCCAACACCTCGTCTTCCAATATTTCCTGTTATCATTGCAAGGTCAGCAATTAACATTACTGTTTTTGATCCTTGTTCCTGTTCAGTAACTCCTAGACCATGAAACTCCATTGAATTTTTTGCTGTTGCATAAGCAATAGCAGCCTCTTTTACTTGCTGTTTTTCAACTCCTGCAACTTTAGCTAATTGATCAATGTCTAGTTTTTCAATTTTTTTAATGAAATCTTCGAAACCTTCTGTTCTGCTTAAAATAAAATCTTCTTTATACAATTTAGATTTCACAATGAAATATAGCATCATGTTTAGAACAGCTACATTTGTTCCAGGTCTTAATCTAATATGATAATCTGCTAACTTTGCTACTTCAGTTGTAATTGGATCCAACACAATCAGCTTTTTACCTTTCATTACTTGTTGTTTAATTTTTGCACCAGTTACAGGGTGGGCATTTGTTGGATTTGCTCCAATAACCAAGAAAAGATCCGCATGATAAATATCTTCTGTTGAATTAGTTGCTGCTCCTGTTCCAAATGTTTGTTGCATACCCCAAGCTGTTGGTGAATGACAAATTCTTGCACAACAATCAATATTGTTTGTTCCAATTGTTGCTCTAATCATTTTTTGAAAAACATAGTTTTCTTCATTAGTACATCTCGCAGAAGAAATACCTGCAACTGCATCAGGTCCACTTTCTTTTGTAATTTTTTCTAACTTATTTTTTATATAACCATACGCTTCATCCCATGATGCTTTTTCAAATTTTCCATTTCTTTTAATTAATGGAGATCTTAACCTGTCTTTATGATCATAAAACCCAAACGCGTATCTACCTTTTAAACATGTATGTCCCGCATTAACCTCGGTCTCTTTAGGAGTATCAATCGAAACTACTTTACCATTTTTTACTGAAGCTTCTAAATTACAACCAACACCACAATACGAACATGTAGTTCTAACTTTTTTATCGTAGTCAGCAGATTTTGATGCAAACACATCTGAAATGGCATCTGTTGGACAAGTGTGGGCACATGCACCGCATGATACACATGAAGAATCTCCAAACAACATGTCGTTATCAGTTGTAATTTTTGATTCAAATCCTCTACCGCTCATAGTCAATACAAATGAACCTTGGATTTCATCACAAGCTCTAACACAACGTCCACAATTTATACAATTATCTAAGTTCATTCTCATGTAAGCATGAGATGTATCTTTAGGAATTCCTTTGTGTTGTTTCGGATTATTATATCGATGTTCAGATATCCCTAAATCATTAGCAACATCTTGAAGTTCACAGTTTTTATCAACTTCACATGTACTGCAATTCATTGGATGGTCAGTTAAAACTAATTCTACAATATTTTTTCTAAGTGAGTGTAAATCCTCGTTATTAGTAAAAATATGTTGATTTTCTCCAACCGGAGTATGACAAGAGGCAACCACTTTTGTTGGACCATCTTTTTTTAAAGCAACTTCAACAGAACAAACTCTACACGCACCATAAGGGTCTAGATTAGGGTCATCACATAAAGTTGGAATTTTTTTTTCTCCAACGTAACTTCTTACAAATTTTAATATTGATGTATGATTAGAGCCAATTTCATATGGCTTCCCATCTATATATGCAATTTTTCTTTTTTCAGAGCTCATTAGTTTTCCTGAACTATATCATTTTTCATTTCATCACTAAAATACTTTAAAATATTCATTATTGGAACAGGTATTGCGCCACATAGAGCGCATAAAGACCCTTTTTTCATTGTAATAAGTAATTCATTAAGTAGTTTTAGAGGAATTTTTTTGGATTTATTTATTGCCTGGTCAAACATTTCTTTTCCTCTATACGAGCCGAGTCTTCCTGGAAAACATTTTCCACATGATTCTTCTGCTGAAAATTCAAACAAATGATGAATATACTCAACCATACTAAAATCTTTTGGAATACTTACTATACTTGCGTGACCTAACATAAATCCGGCAGCAGTAAATTCTTGAAAATCTAAATTTAACTTTTCCACTTCTTTTATAGGAACAACACCACCTAGTGGACCACCAATTTGTAAAGCCTTTATAGGTTCTTTAAACCCTCCACCAATTTCATTTATAATTTTTTTCATTGGTGTACACATGTCAACTTCATAAACACCTGGATTATTAAAAAAACTGTCACAACATACTAGTTTAGTTCCTGCAGATTTTTTATTACCTATAGAAGAAAATTTTTCAGATCCATTTATAAGTATGCCTGTAGCAGCTGCAAGAGTTTCAACATTGTTTACTACTGTTGGTTTTTTATATAAACCTTCGGTTACAGGAAACGGAGGTCTCACATCTACCTCTGCTCTTCTTCCTTCGATTGAAGCGATTAAAGCTGTTTCTTCTCCACAAATATATGCGCCTTGTCCAATACAAATATTTAAATCAAATGAAAAATTTGTTCCTAAAATATTTTCACCCAAAAGTTTTGAAGATTTTAATGCGTTTATAGATCCATTTATAGCTTCAATTGATTTTGGATACTCTCCTCTAATATATAAGACGCCCTCATTACTTCCGATTACGTAACCACAAATAATCATCCCAAATAAAACTTTTAAGGGTTGGTCTTCTAATAAATATCTATCAGAAAAAGCTCCAGAGTCTCCTTCATCAGCATTGCAAATCACATATTTTTTTTTTGATTTTTCTTTACTACAAAAATCCCACTTTAATCCAGTAGGAAATCCAGCTCCACCTCTACCGGAAAGATTAGAGTCCAAAAGAGATTTAATTATTTCTTTTTTGTCTAGGTTAATGGATTTTTGTAATAAGGTTTTGAATTGGTCTAAATTTAATAGATTTTTATCCATTAAGAAGCTTGTTGAAGCAAAACTTTTTGAAAAAAACTTTTGTTGTTTAATATCCTCACCTTTAATTATTTGATCAATATTATTAATATCATTTCCAGCATAATTTTCTCCATTGTAGTGAAAAGCATGATTTTCATAACAATGTCCCAAGCAAAACATTTCACCAATTTTATCATCACCTAGTTTTTCTTTTAATTTTTTCTTTAAAGAGTCTTGAGTGCCAGCACACATGCAAGCGCTGCCATTACAAACAAAAGCTTTTTTTTCTCTATGCGATGGTCTTAAGAATTCATAAAAACTTTCTGCTCCATGGATGGTTGAAACACCCATATTGTATTCATTAGCAATCTCTTTAATACCTTTATCATCAGTAGAGTTTAGTGATCGGTCAGAAATTTTTTGAAATAAATTATTTTTTAATCCAATTTTTCCAGACAAGTTACTAATATTTTTTGACACAATTTACCCTTTTTAAATTTTTAGCTTTTTATTATAATTCTTTCTTTATTACTATAAATATTAAAACTATCTTGCTTCACAAAACCAACTAATGTCATATCAAATTTATTAGCTAAATCTATAGCGAGACTTGTTGGCGCACCCACACCAATTAAAACTCCTATATTTGACATTAAAGCTTTTTGTACTAATTCAAAATTTAGCCTACCTGAGCATGTTAGGAATTGATTAGAAGGTTTTAGTAATTTTTTTTCAAGAGCATATCCAATTAATTTATCTAGTGCATTATGCCTTCCAACATCCTCCTTTATTGCAACAACATCTCCATTATCTGAAAATAAACCACTAGCATGAATTCCACCTGTTTTAGAAAATTCTGATTGATTTTCACGGAGTGTAATAGGAGATTTCATTATTATTTTATGAGATATTTTAGGAAGAGATTTTAAAATTTTATCTTTTTTAATAATCTCTAAAGAGTCTAAGGAAGTTTTACCACATACACCGCAGGAAGAATTAGTTAAAAAATTTCTTTTAATTTTGTCTATATCAACATTTTCTGAATTATTAATTGTAGCAATAATTTTATTTTTTAAACTATATTGACCAACATTTTCTCCAACACTTTCAATTTTGTCTATATATTCAATTTTTTCGATAATGCGTTCATTGAAAAGAAATCCTCTAACTAAATCTTCATCATTACCGGGAGTTCTCATTGTAATAGAAATAATATTTTCATTCCAAATCTCTTTATTTTTAAATTTAATAGTAATTTCAAGAGGTTCCTCAATTGAGATTAAGTCATCAATATTTTTTGCATTATTAGATTTATATTTTAAAACTTTATACTTAGAATTCATAAAAATATTTTATTTTAATGTGTACTTTTGTCATAATTTAAACTTTAAAGCTTTAGATATAGTTTTAAAAGGCAAAAGCAAACATTCCTTTCTTGATATATTTTTTTTATTAAGAATTTTTTTAAATTCCTCCCATTCTTTATTAATTTTAATTTCTGTATTTTCAAAAAAACTTTCAACAGAAGTAAACAAACTTATAATTTGATCTATTTTTTTATTTTTGATTTTACTTGAAAGCATACTTACAGAGGCTTGACAGTATACGCATGATTTACATTGATATCCTATGTCTTCAATTAGATCATTTTTAACTAGCAAACTAATCTCCATTTCATCACCACATATGGGGTTTTTATTTTTTGATGAATGAGTATGATTTTTAACTACTTTATGGTTTTCTGTGTTTGAAGCAATTTCTAAAATTTTTAAATCCATTATAATTCTTTAATTAAAAGATTAATGTTTTATATTTTGTTTTATGAATGATTACAATATTTTAGCTGTTGTACTAGCTGGAGGCAAATCAAAAAGATTTGGAGAAGATAAAAATCAAGCAAAACTTGGCAACCTAACTTTGCTTGAACATGTATTAGCAAAAGTTACTAAAAAATTTAAAAAAACATTAATTATTTCAAATCAAAATTTAAATATAAAAAAATTAAACTCAATAACAATAGTTCCAGATTGCATTCAAGGAAACCTTGGACCATTAGTTGGTGTATTGACTGCAATGAAATGGATTAAAAAAAATAATGAAGAATTTCAATGGATCGCAACTTTTCCATGCGATACTCCATTTTTTGATACATCAATTATTGAACAATACAAAAGCAAAATAAACCAAAGTGAAAGTTTATTATATTTTGTAAAATCAAATGAAAAAAGACATAATATATTCGGGTTATGGTCTACTAAATTAATAGATACATTAGAAAAAGATTTAGTAGATAATAACTATAGAAAAGTAGAGAGATGGGCAGACAAAATTGGTGTTAAAATAATTAATATTAAAAATGATAAATTTAATAGTTTTTTTAATATAAATACAAAAACTGACCTTGAAGAAGCTAATAAATTATTAAAAGAATATAAAAATGATTAGTTATAAAGAAGCAAAAAAAATTTTATTAAAATCGAATATTAAAATTAAAAAGGAGACAATTGATTCTATAAAATCGTTAAATAGAGTTTGTGCTAAAGATATTTATTCACCTGTAAATTATCCTGCGGGAAACAACACTGCATTTGATGGATATGCAATTAATTCAAAAGATACAATTTATTTAAACAAAAAAAAATCAAAAAAATTTAAAATTTTAAAAACAATAGCAGCAGGAGATAATCCAAAAATAAAAAATGTAAAAAAGTTTCAAACTGTTGAAGTAATGACTGGAGCTATTATAAATAAACCTTTTGACACAGTCATTCCAATAGAACAAATTCAATATTATCCAAATTTAAAAAATAAGAAATATATTTTAGTAAATAAAAGGATCAAAAAAAATGAGTACATTAGATATTTAGGTTCTGATTATAAAAAAAAAGAATTAGTTGTTAAAAAGGGAACTTTAATACAATCGCCTCATATATTAGCCTTTAAAAGTCTTGGAATTAAAAAAATTGATGTGAAAGCAAAACCAAATATTTTATTTTTTTCAACAGGCAATGAAATTTCAGATAAGCAAAAAATTGACAATTGGCAAGTAAGAAATTCAAATAGTTATTACATTAAATCTTTATCAAATAATTTTTTATTTAATTTTATAGATGGAGGTATTTTAAGAGATAATGATGAAAAAATTTTTAAAAAATTAATAAATAAAAATATCGAATCTAAAATAGATATAATAATTACATCTGGAGCAGTATCAGCAGGAAGGTTTGATTTTGTGCCCCGAGTAATAAAAAAATTTAAATTATCTAATTTTTTTAAAGATGTTGCTATTAGACCAGGAAAGCCGGTTTTATTTGCAAAATTTAAAAGTAAAGAAAAAGTTTTTTTTGGTCTTCCGGGTAATCCAATTTCTTCAGCAGCATGTTTCAGATTTTTTGTATATCCTTTTCTTTCAAATATTCTTAACATAAATGAAGAAAATCCATTTAAAGCTAGATTAAAAAATAAATTTGTTAAGAAAAAAAATTTTACTAGGTTTTTAAAAGGCAAACTTACTTCAACTAATAATGGAAATTTGCAAATTGAAATTTTACAAGGCCAAGAGTCTTTTAGATTAAAACCATTTGTTAAGTCAAATGTATGGGGAGTTTTTAAAGCTGGCCAATCAGTATTTAAAAAAGAGCAACTAATTGAATGCCATTCCTTAATTACATCTAACAAAAATATATTTTATTAGGCATCATTTTTATTGTAGTAGTTATGAATAAGCATTAAATATTTTAAAATGTTAGAATTAAAAAATCATAAATTTGCTATACCTGTAGTATTGTTTGCTGGAGTATTATGGTCATTTGGTCCTTTAGTAGTTCGTAACTTGGATCAACCGAATTTGGTACCTTGGCAATATTTGCTAACTAGAGGATTAACAATTTTTTGCATTATAAATATTTATTTATTCTTTGAAGAAGGAAAAAAATTTTATAAAAATTATTTCAAAA
Organism: uncultured Pelagibacteraceae bacterium; assembly: GCA_902603905.1. Taxonomy (GTDB): domain Bacteria; phylum Pseudomonadota; class Alphaproteobacteria; order Pelagibacterales; family Pelagibacteraceae; genus Pelagibacter. The sequence goes on from CACKWM010000003.1 coordinate 43,103, forward strand.
TAGGTTATTCAGGCATTGTGGGTGGTATTGGACTTGGTATTGCAATGATTACTTTTATTTGGTCGATTACAAATACTAGTGCTGCAATAACATTGCTGTGTTTAGCAGCTATGCCATTTATCACAGCTTTATTGGGTTTTCTATTTTTAAAAGAAAAAATTTCGATGAATGTTTGGGTTGCAATTATTATTGCTGCAATTGGTATAGCCATTATGGCTTCAGGCAAAACTGGCCAAGGATCTCTTTTTGGCCTAATGTTTGGTTTAATTTCTGCAACTGGTTTTTCAGTATTTTCGGTTTCATTAAGATGGAGAAAAGAAACACCAAAATTTACTACTGTTTCAATTGCTGGCATATTTTGTGCGGCAGTTTCATTAGTAGTTATTACAATCAATGACGGTAATTTTATATCTTCGAGTCATAACCAAGGATTATTTGCTATTCATGGAACTTTGGTTTGTTTAGGTTTAATTTTATATTCAGTAGGATCTAAGGCTTTACCAGCTGCAGAATTAACTTTGCTTTCTTTAACAGAAATTATAGGTGGAATTTTTTGGGTTTGGTTGCCAATATTAGGAATTAATGAAGTTCCAACAAACAGTACGATTATTGGTGGTTTTTTAATTTTTATTTCAATTATTTATTACAGTTTAACGATTAAAACCAACAGAAGATTTATAGCACTTAATTAATTAAAATCATGAGAGAAAAAAAGACTATTGTTAATTCTTGGAATGAGTGGGATCCATTAAAGCATGTAATTGTTGGAAGAGCAGACGGTTGTTGCATACCTCCACCTGAGCCAGCTTTAGATGCAAAAGTACCTGAGGACTCTGACATGAAAGGTCAATATGGTCCTCGTACAAAAGATACAGTAGATAAAGCCAATCAATTGCTTGATGATTTTGTTAATCTTTTAGAAAAAAGAGGAGTTAAAGTTGATAGACCAGTTCCATTAAATTTTAATCAAGAAGTTTCAACACCGGATTGGAAAGCCGAAAGTATGTTCGGCTGTATGCCAGCTCGTGATGTTATTTTAACTGTTGGAAATGAAATGTTAGAAGCCACAATGAGTTATAGATGTAGATGGTTTGAATATTTAAATTATAGACCGCTTATTAAAAAATATTATGAGCAAGACCCTAATATGAAACATGAGTCAGCGCCCAAACCTAGATTAACAAATCTTGATTATAGAAAAGATTATTTGTCTGACAAGATTGGAATTCAAAAACGTTTAGAATGGACAGAAAAAAAATTTTTTGTAACAACTGAAGAAGAACCTCTTTTTGATGCAGCGGATGTTTTAAGATTTGGAAAAGATTTAATAGTTCAACATGGGTTTACTACAAATTTAAAAGGCATCAATTGGTTAAGTCGACATTATAAAGACCATAGAGTTCATGGAGTTAATTTTCCTGGAGATCCATATCCAATACACATTGATGCAACTTTCACTCCAATTAAACCTGGTTTAATTATTAACAACCCTCAAAGAAAACTTCCTAAAGAACAAAGAAAACTCTTTGAAGATAATGATTGGAAAATAATTGATTCAGCACAACCTGCTCATAATTCACCCCCTCCATTATGTTATTCATCAGTATGGCTATCTATGAATGTATTAGTTTTAGATCCAAAAACTGTTTGTGTAGAAAAAAGTGAAGTTTATCAGGCCGAACAATTAGATAAACTTGGAATGGAAGTAGTACCAGTTGAATTAAGAGATGCTTATGCTTTTGGAGGAGGACTTCACTGTTGTACTGCAGATGTTTATAGGGAAGGGAAGTTGGAAGATTATTTTCCAAAACAATAAAAAATAATTAGCTCGGGTTTTTTTTTAAAAATTCTATATATTTTACCACTTCATCAAATTTGTTATCATCAATATCTTTGTAACTCATTTGAAATTTATCTTTAACGCATATTGCAACATGAGCATAAGGGTTTCGTCCCTTAGGATGATTTGGGTGATCAGGTAATTGACCCCGTAAATAATCACCAGCTTCCTGAATAATTTTCCACAGTTTACTTGCGTTTTCTTTATTCATACTAGTCAAAACCTTGTTTTATCTCAATCTGGTCTAGTCTGGGTACTAGTTTATCCTATAAAATCCTATAATCAAGATCCCTAAAAGTTTTTTCATTTTGACGGTCATGTGACGTTAGGAAGATAATTAATTATTCTTTTCTAATTTTTCTAGCTCTTTATCTATCTTAGCCAATTTCTTTTTTCCAATTAAGCATTCTAAATAAACAGTTTGCAAAATTCCTTTATTAGCTATGTCCTCTGATGAAAGTTTTCGTTTAGAATTTGATAGAACTGGTTTAATAGAATTCGACTCTAAGAAAGTTTTTACTACAGATGTTTTGATGCCAAAATTCATATTTTCTGGCAGGGTTCCAAATGCCTGAAGAAAAAAGAATATATTTGCCTTAGCTACGGCCACACCAATTACATTTCCATACTCATCATAAATTGGTCCTCCACTATTACCTGGTTGTAAGGCTGCATCGATTTGCATTCTTGTAAATTCATCACCCAATCCAGATAAGGAACTTACATTTCCTTGGTTTAATTTAATTTTAGAACTTATTGATTTTCCAAAAGGATATCCCATAACAATTATTTTTTCCCCTAGCTTGGCGTCTTGGTTTCTAAATTTTGCAAAACTATTAATTTTTTTTGAAACCTTTAAAAGCGCAAGATCATTCTGTCTATCCTGAGAGATAATAATTGCAGCACTACCGTTGGGATCGTTATCAAGAAATAATTTGATTTCATCACATTTTGTATCAAATTTTGTAATACCTGCTTGTTCTATAACATGATTATTTGTTATCACGTGTCCTTCTGAGCTAACAAAAAAAGCCGTTCCATTCCATGCGGGTACTGGTTCATTTTCTTTTGATTCAGCCTTTTGTTTTTCTATTTCTTTTTCTTTAGCTATTCTTATTTCTTCTTTAGTTGCTTTTTCTTCTTCTTCATATGTTTTTAAAGCATATTTTAAAGATTTTTTAATTTCATCTTCTGATAGTTTTATTTTTTTATTTTGATCACCAAAAGTTACCATGACTGTAATTGGATAATTAATGTTTTCTAATCCATATATACCATTATAATTGTCTACTAAATCCCACATATTAATTAGATATTGTTTTCCACAATTATTTTCTTTTATAGCTTTATTTTTACAAGGAGAGCCTTTGGGGCTTGATGAAATATTAAATTCCTTTGATTGATTTTCATTAACTATAAATTTATATTTAATTAATGTCCCAGATATAAATTTGTCCTCGTATTTGACTTTATAATTTCCTGTTGCTCTAATTACTTCTTTTATTCTCTCTTCCTCTGTGTATTTCTTTTTTGTTCCAAGATATCTTTCTTTACATTTTGTGAGATAAATATCTTTTTGTTTACCAGGAAGAACTGTGGCCATCCATTCAGCTAAACACCATGCCTCGATTGTTCCTAAGGCGAAAATTGATCCTGTTAATTCACCTATAGGATTATGTGCTACTGTAGACTGTTTTTTTTCTACAATATATTTTTTTGCAATGTCTTCCCTCATGATGAATTCAGGTACTTTAAATTCTTCTCTAATTTTTATTTGAAGAATGTCATAATGTTCTTTGCTGGTTATTGTATAAATTAAAGTACTTCTTACTCTTTCAGCTTTGTCATCCACATAAACTGCTTTTTCTTTACCTTTAATTAATTCAGTTTTTTTAACTTTTCTATCAACTGGAACTTGAGTTCCACATTGCACAACAAAAAACGCTAGAATGGTGAACGCTAGTAATCTCCTCATTGGTACCTCTAATCCAATTGTCACATTTTTTTTTTGATTTGTCACGATCTAACTATCCAACAAAACGGCTATTTATGATTAACAAACTATTAAAATGTAGCAAAGTTAACGAAAGGACATTGCTTATTTATTTAAACCCAGAACCACGATCCCTAAAAGCTTTTTCATAATTAAATGCTATCAAAAAGCACTAGAATTAACCATTTGATTTATCTCGAAATGGTCTAGTTTGAGTACTAGTTTGTTAGATGTTTTTAGTGAATCTTTATGCGAATTATTTTTTATGAATTTTAAATAGTCCGCATAACTAGTGTGAGGTAGGGTGATGTAGTGTGAGGTAGTGTGTTAGTCTAACCCCGTAAATAATCACCAGCTTCCTGAATAATTTTCCACAGTTTACTTGCGTTTTCTTTATTCATACTAGTCAAAACCTTGTTTTATCGCAAATGTCTCCAGTTGTGTCTCTAGCATCCTATAAAATCCTATAACCAAGATCCCTAAAAGTTTTTTCATTTATAGAATCCCCAATTTTAATAACAATTCTCATTTCTAAAGTTACTAGTTGATATACCAAATTTGTTTGATTGAGCGTTGTAATCAATCATTAACATTTGATCATTAGTATTACTTATGGAGGTGTCAACTATCATATACATTATGCAGTTACTGTTACCTGCTCTCCCTATACTAACATATTGGCCATTACCAATATTATTTGAATTGTAAGGAATTGTTGTAAATGAGATACCTGTCCTATCGTTTAAATTACAATAAATTAATTCATCAGATTTAAAATTAGTATTAAAGTTATATTTATCTACAAACCTAAAAGCAGACTTTAAATACGTATCTAACAAATCTTTACTTAATCCACCTTTGGTTATACCACAATTTCCTAAATATTTATTTGGTACGTTTATTTCAGTAAAAATATCTTCTGTAGTAGTAGATATCTCAACTTTTTCTGTGGTTGGCCATACTTTTTTTATTTTATAATTCCAATCTTTAGTAAAGAAGCTATCAAATTTACATTTAAATGTTCCTGTATTTGAATCGATTAAATTTATAATTAAATTACATTTTTTATTTTTTGAATTAAATGCATAACCTTTATAATTATCTTTTGATCCAGATATTTCTCCAGTTAGTTTGTCCTTAGATTGTTTTCCACCACTAACTCTGTATATTTTTATTTTATCACCTGATTTAACATATGCCTCTAAAATACCATCATTGTCTAACCAAAGACCTTCTATTGTTTCGAGATTATTATCTTTAAAATATTTTTTAATTGCTTGTTTTTCAACATTTGATAAAGCAAATACGGCGTTACACCACAACAAACCCAGAACCACGGTTCCTAGAAGTTTTTTCATAATAAAATGTTATCAAAAACTTCTAAAATTAACTATTTGATTTATCTCAAATTTGCCTAGTCTGGTGCCTAGTTTGCTGCTTAAATTGATGAATCTTTACGCGAATTATTTTTTATGAATTGTAAATAGTCCGCATAACTAGTGTAGGGTAGCGCAATGTAATGCCAAGTATGTTGTTCCGCTAATTCCGTAAATAATCACCAACTTCCTGTATGATTTTCTAGAGTTTACTTGCATTTTCTTTATTCATAATACTTTTATACAATTTATTTAATTTAAAAAAATTGAAACAAATTGATTTAATCACTTTCAGGTTGTAAACTAATTTAGACATTATTATCAATCATTGTCTTGTATATATGAAAAAACTTTGCTTAAATTATTTTTATAAAAAATAGCAATGCCTAAGAAAAAAAAAATTAGAAGAAAAAAAAAAACTGCTGATCCACTTAGTTTAGAAAAATTGCCTTCTACACTAAGTAAGTTTTATCAAAATTATAAAAAACAAAAAGAAATTGATGATTTAAGAAAAATTAAGCTTCAAGAAAGAGAAGAAGCTAAAAATATTGTTCAGGAAAAAAAGAAACTATCATCAAGAACAGAAAAAATTGAAAAAGAAGAAGAAAGATTAAGATTAAAAGAAGAAGAACTAAAACAAAAAGAAAATGACATAAAATTGAAAGAAGAGGAACAAAGAAAAAAAGATGAATATTTAAGATTAAAAGATTTAGATTTAAGACGTAAAGACACTGATCAAAATCGAAGAAATAAGCAGTTGCAATTAAAAGCAGAGGAACAAAAACGAAAAGATGTAGATTTAGTAGTCAGAGAAGAAGAACAAAAACGAAAAGAACAAAAAGAAAATAGAAAAAAATACAAAGAGCTAAAACTTAAAGCTATCAATGATCAAGAATTAAAAAATCAAGAAGAAATTAGAATAAAAGAATGGGAAAGAAGATTTGAAGAGGAGAGACGATTAGAAGAAAAACGTGAAGAATTAAAAGCTGAAAGAATAGCAAAAAAACAGCAAGAAAGAACAGTTTTATTAGATGAAAAAGAAAATACAATTCAGAAAAAGCAAAATTTACCTGATGAAGAATTAGTCTCTAGATTAGAAAACTTTGAAACAAAGCATTCGAAAAAAAATTAATTTTTATTCTGTTTTTCTATCAACGGGTTGCTCAATTGATTTTTCTTCTTTTTTGTAGACAACGCCTTTTCTATCAAGCATTTTCTTAACTTTTTCAGTGTAAGGCTCTTCAATATACTCTGCTGTAGGATCTAATTCTAATCCAGCCGGAGTAATTGTTGCTGGAATAGGGGTAAAAGTAGAGTCTGGGTTATCTGCAACTTTTCTAATATTCATTCTATAAACACCAAATGTTCCGATCACAATATGCATAATTATTAAAAAAATAAAAAAACCATTCATATTAAACCATTCCATAAACAGGGAGCAAATTATAGGGCCACTTATTGCACCAATTCCAAATATTAACTGAAGACCACCACCAGCAGCTACGAATTTTTCTTTAGGCACAAAATCATTTGTATGTGCAAGATTTAAAGAAAACAAAGGAAGGCATAAACCTGCATAAAATCCAACTGCTAAAAAAAATAAAACTTTATTAATTGGTAATTCAATTGATAAATACATATTAACAAGACTTGATCCAGAAAAAATAATTGCAAAAAAAGAAAAAAATGCACATAAAAAAGTAACGATGACAATTATTTTTCTTCTATCAAATTTATCTGAAAAATAACCAATTGGTCCTTGAAAAAGAACACCAGATATAGTTGCTATAAAAAGTAAAATTGAAGTTTCAAATAGTGTAAAATTAGATTTTGTAGCATATACAGCCATTAAAGAAAAAAAAGCAGCGTGTATTACACCTGTACAAAAAGAACTTACAGCTCCAAGTGGAGAAATTTTATATAATTCTTTAATACTTATAGTTCCTATTTTTTTAAATTTAGGAGTAGGTCTTTTTGTTAAAAGAATGGGTACCAATGCTAGAGATAGCAATACTGAAACTAAAATAAATGGTTCATAGTTTTTAGGATCACTTACGTTAAGTAACAGCATTCCAATTCCCAATCCAATATAAAGAATTATCATGTATGCTGATAATAATTGCCCTCTATTTTTATTTGTTGCTCTGTCGTTTAACCAACTCTCAGCTACTATGTAACAGCTTACCAAACTAATTCCTGTTATAATTCTACTTAAAGTCCACATTACTGGATTTACATAAACAGCTGCTAACAAGGCACTTAAGGAAGCTAATGAAGCAAAAGCAGCAAATACTCTTATGTGTCCAACTTTTTGTACTAATTTGGGAGTAGTTTGTGATCCTGAAAAGTAACCAATGAAGTAACCAGCCATAAATATACCTGTTGTGATTACACTAAAATTTTCAGCAACCGATCTGATACCCATTAATTGCATTTGAAGACCGTGAGCGATCATCATTGTTCCTATGCCAGCAAATAGTGGCCAAGATCTTGTTACTTCTTTATGCATATATATTTGTCTGCTTATTACTTACTTGAAATTTTGCAAGTAATTAGTTCTGATTTATGTTTTTTTTAAGGCTAGGAACGAATGAACTGCAATTGTTAATATGATCACTGAGCCACCTAATATAGTTTCCAAACTAGGTTGTTCTTTAATAACCAACCATACCCAAACTGGACCCAGTATAGTTTCTAGCAGAAAGAAAAGATTAACTTCAGCAGCTGTAATAAACCTTGGAGCTATTGTTACCAAAACAAAAGGTATAGCTACACACATAATACACATAAGAGGAATAAAAATTATGTCATTTCCAACTAACTCAAAGTTTTTTACAAAGAAAAACGCAAAAATAGCAACACATAGCTTGCCTATTACTGCCGATGGTACAAGATCTCTATCTTTGGCATATCTTGCTAAATTAGCATTACAAGCAAGCCCAAATGCTGTCACTAGACCAAAAAAATCACCATAGAAATTACCTAAATTAAGCGAGTCATAGAAAATATAAACACAAGCTAGAAAAGTTATTATTATTGCAGTCCAAGTTTTTTTGTCAGGAGCTTCTTTTAAAAATATAGCTCCCAATATAGCAGAAAGCATTGGGGCTAGAGCAATCATTACTAAAGTATTGGCAACATTAGTATTTTGAATAGATATTATAAAAGTAATGTTACATGCAGAGAAGCTGAAAATATAAAATATTCCTGGATAACCTATTCCAAATAGAACTTTAAGAAAATTTTTATTATAAAAAATTAATGTACCAATTAAAACAAACACAAAAGGTATTGCTCCTCTATAGAACAACATTCCCCAGGTATCTATACTGGATAATCTAATTAATAGAGAGTCTGGAGTAATAAGAAATACAGCTATAAATGCTAGAAGGGATCCTTTTTGCTGATTTGTAAGGTTCATTTAAAAATTGTTATAAATTTATATATATATTTTTTATCATTGTTTTATTAATTTACTTATAGTATCTTTTAAATAGCGCCGATTTAAGTCGAATTGCGGGGCGCTATAAAAAATCCTGCTAAACAGATGTTTCCATGTGAACCACCTTTTTAGCAGGTGGTTTTTTTTTGAATCATTTCTCAATTAATAAACCGGGTATTTGAACCGTATTGTGCACCCAGCAAAAGCTAAAGCACTAAAAAGGAGAAAAGGGCTCAATTTATTTCCCATTTAGTTAATTTAATGGGCTTCTTTTCTCCATTAGTTTGGAGAAAAAAATGAAAAAAAGAAGTTTAAAAGAAAGATTAGATAAAGGTCCTGTTATATGTGCAGAAGGTTTTCTTTTTGAAATAGAAAAGAGAGGCTATATGTCTTCTGGAGAGTTTGTTCCAATGGTCTCATTAGAAAATCCTGAAGCTTTATTAAATTTACATAGAGATTTTCAGCACGCAGGTTCAGATATAGTTCAAGCATTTACTTATAACGGACACAGAGAAAAAATGCGCGTTATTGGCAAAGAGGAATTGTTAGAACCTCTTAATAGAGCAGCATTACAAATTGCAAAAGATGTTGCAATTAGTCCAATGGGTAAAGATGAAAACTTAATGGCTGGAAATATTTCAAATTCAAATATTTGGAATCAAAATGATAAAAAATCCCAATTAGAAGTAGAAAAAATGTTTCAAGAAATGGTGGCTTGGGCAGTTGATGAAGGTGCAGATATTTTAATTGGTGAAACTTTTTATTATGCAGAAGAAGCTTACAAAGCTTTAAAAGTAATGAAAGAAACTGGACTTCCATCTGTGATTACTATTGCCCCATATGGTGAAAATATTATGAGAGATGGAATTTCTATTCTTGATACTTGTAAAGAACTAGAACAACTAGGCGGCGACGTAGTTGGAATGAATTGTCATAGAGGACCTAATACAATGATGCCTTATCTAAGAGAGATCAGAAAAGAAATAAAGTGCCACGTAGCTGGATTACCCATTACTTATAGAACAACCGATGATCATCCAACATTTTTTAATTTACCTGATGATAATGGATGTTCTTGTCCTTCACCTCATGAAACAACTTTTCCTACAGCCTTAGATCCAATGCAATGTAGCAGATATGAAATTGGACAGTTTGCAAAACAAGCTTATGATTTAGGAATAAATTATTTAGGTGTCTGTTGTGGAGCAACCCCTATGTTAATTAGAGAAATAGCTGAAGCAGTAGGGTTAAAAGTTCCTGCTAGCAAATATAGAGAAAACATGGAAAATCACTATATGTTTGGAAAAAATAAAAGAATTCCAAAGCATATAAAAGACTATAGAAATAAAGCATAATTGTTTTATAATTTGTTGTTCATAAATTATGATTAAACAAATACTAAGCAAAGATGTAAGGGATTATGTAAAAGTTAATCCTAAATCAGTGTTACTTGATGTAAGAACTGAAGAAGAATGGAATATTGATGGAAAACCAGATGGTGAAAAAATTTTATTAAAAACCCATTTTTTAACGATTCAATTTGCTGACAAAACTTTTAATCAAAATTTTATTGAAGATTTTAAAAAGTTAAATATTGATAAAGATCATGAAATATTAACCATGTGCATGGGAGGTGTTAGATCTCAATCGACTGCAGAACTTTTAACAAAAGAAGGTTACAATTGTATAAATATTTCAGATGGTTTTTTAGGTAACGCTGAAAATCTGGGTTGGAAAAAATCAGGCTTACCTAGTAAATAAAAAGAAATTAACTTTACTGCGAATAAGGTTTTCTAGAAAATATTTTTTTAACCATTGGTTCAAACTCCTTTAAAGGCAATGATTTGAAATTTGGGTCAAAAGATGTTTGGTCCCAATTTTCACAGAAATCTAAAGTATCTTTATAGTATTTATGTCCTTTATATTTGTCTCTTTGATTTCTATTACCACCTAGGTGGTGCACATAGTAGTACATTTGAAACTCACCATGTTTTTCGATAATCCAATGAGTTTTTTCACTTACGTAGGGCTTAAGAACCGCAGCAGCATATTCTGAATGATTTAAGGGAGCCAGCTCGTCACCAATATCATGCAGCAGGGTAGCAACAACCATTTCATCGTTAGCTTTGTCATTTAAAGCTCGAGTTGCTGATTGCAATGAATGTTCCAATCTAGTTATTCGGTAGCCTTCTAAAGTATTAGTTAGTCCACTCATAAATTTGATTAATCTATCAGCAGTGCCTTCAATATATTTTTTTTCATGTTTTTCTAACAATAGATAATCTTCTTTTGTACCATCTTTCATTTGTACAAATTTTACTGTTTTCATAAATTCAATTGTTAGAAGCTGTACTTAATAAAGATAATTGAGTTATTTTATCATCACCTAGATTGTCAATTGGTTTAACTGGATATTCTCCAGTGAAATAATGATCTGTAAGTTGTGGGTAGGTATTATTTCTTTTATCAAAACCCATTGCTCTATACATTCCGTCAATTGATAAAAACTTTAAAGACTTTGCATTTATATATTTACAAATTTCTTCATTTGATTTATTCGCAGCTAAGAGTTCTTTTTTAGTAGGTGTATCTACGCCATAAAAATCAGGAAACTTTATTTCAGGAGAAGCAATTCTAACATGAACTTCTTTAGCCCCAGCATCATAAAGCATTTTTACTATTTTGTGTGAAGTCGTTCCTCTAACGAGTGAGTCATCAACTAAAATAATTTTTTTATTTTTAATAGATGATTTATTAGCATTTAATTTTAATTTCACTCCTAAGCTTCTTATTTTTTGCGCTGGCTCAATAAAAGTTCTTCCAACATAATGATTTCTTATTATTCCAAGCTCAAATTTTTTACCTATATGTTGACTATATCCAATCGCAGCAGCATTTCCAGAATCTGGAACGGGTACAACTAAGTCCGCTTCAACATTTGTTTCTTTAGCAAGCTCAATCCCAAAATTTTTTCTATATTCATAGGCACATTTTCCATTAAGAACACTATCTGGCCTTGAAAAATAAATATATTCAAAAACACATGGTCTAGCTTTTTTAACGGGGAAAGGTTTAATACTTTTTAACTTATCATTTTCTGTATAAACAATTTCACCATTTTCTACATCTCTAATAAATTTTGCTCCTATAATATCTAATGCACAAGTTTCCGATGCAAAAACATAGGAATTTTTTAATTTTCCAATCACCAAAGGTCTTATTCCAAAAGGGTCTCTTACTCCAATTAAAGTGTTTTGTGTAAGCATAACTAATGCGTATCCTCCTTGAATTTGAAATAACGCGTCAACTATTTTGTCAATTGTTTTATCTCTTTTTGATTTTGCTATTAATTGAACAATTGTTTCTGTATCAGATGTTGTGTGAAAAATTGCACCATCTTCAACCAATTTAGTTCTTAGAGTAATTGCATTTGTTAAATTTCCATTGTGAGCAACTCCAATACCGCCTGCGTTAGTATCAGCAAAAAAAGGTTGTACATTTCTTATAGTTGTTCCACCAGTGGTGCTATATCGATTGTGACCTATAGCATAATTACCTGGTAAATTTTTTAATACTTTTTCTTTATTAAAGTTGTCACCAACAAGTCCAAATCTTTTTTCTGAATGATATTTTTTATTACCAAAAGAAACAATACCACAACCTTCTTGGCCTCTATGTTGCAAAGCATGCAGTCCTAAAGCTACAAGGGTAGATGCATCAGCGCTATTGCAAATTCCAAAAACACCACACTCTTCTTTTATTTTTGGATTATAATTCTTCAATCTTTTCTTTAGATTCTTTATATTTTTTTTCATTAGGGAATTCTTTAATTAGATAACTACTACCTTTTTTAACATATGGAAAGGTCAATGATTTTTTAATATTTAATGGCCAATTATTATGATTATAGAATATATTTGCAGTTGCAAATATACACACGCAAATAATATATCCTCTTATAAATCCAAAAAAGAATCCAAATATTGCATCAAGCTTTCCAAGACCAGAATATTTGACTGCCTTACTTATTCCTTTGTTAATCATTAATATTATAAAGATAACTATGACAAAAATTGAAATACCTAATACAACATCTAAAACATATTCATTATCAATTATGTCTTTTACATACGGTTTGGCCCTAGGAAAAATAACAAGGGTAACAACGTAGGCTAACAACCATTTAAAAGCTGCAAGCAAGCTTAACACAAAACCTTTTCTAGAACATTTAATTAACGAAAGAACTGTAAAAAAAATATAAATTAAGTCAAAACCTGAAACTTCATTATAAAAGTTTTTTAATATTTCCATGATTAGCTAAGCTAGTTGCTAAAAGGTTTTGTTATTAATATCAGTGAGGGCAAGAGAGTCAGGACAGAAATCATTGCTAATAACATGGCAATACCAGTAAAAACTCCAAAATAAATAGTTGGAATAAAATTAGAAAAAATTAAAATTGAAAAACCAAAAACAATAGTAATAGAGGTGTTAAGTATTGCTATCCCAACTGTTGAGTGACATAATTTTAATGTATCTTCATAATTATTTGTTTTGCTAAATTCTTCTTTAAATCTATATATATAGTGAATACTATTATCAACTGCTATACCAATGGTAATAGCAGCAATGGTTATAGTCATCATGTCTAAAGGAATACCAAGTAATCCTATTATTCCTAAAATAAAAAATGCTGCAATAAAGTTTGGAACTACACCAATTAAAGATAGTTTTATATTTTTGAATAATACCAGAAACATCAAAAAAATTCCTATCATAACAAAGCCTAAAGTTAGTATCTGAGATTTGAACAAACTTTGCAAAAGATTGTTAAATAAAATTAGAACTCCTGCCAATTTGAATTCTTCATTTTTAAATCCAAGTTTATTTTCTAAATCATATTGAATTTTATTTATTAACTCATTTCTTCTTAAATTTTTTTCTGAATCTTTAATTCTTAAACTAATCCTTGCTTCGTTGTCTTCAATAGAAATGTAAGGATCAACAATTTCTTTTTTTATATTTTCTGGAATTTTGGTATAAAGAACTCCCATTTCTAAACTTCCAAGTGGCTCATTGTTGTTTAATTGAGTTGCAACTTGAATAATTGATGAAAAAGAGAGAACTTTGCCAATAAAAGGCAATTCTTCTAGGTAATTATGAACTTTTTCAATTTTGTCAATTTTATCTTTTGTGAACCAATATTTTCTATCATCTTGTTCTTCTTCATCTTCCCAATCATCAAAGTCTTCATCATCATCGGTTTCATTTTTTTGTTTAGTTGGAAATTTTAAAATTATTTCAAGAGGAGTAGTTCCTCCCAATTTTTCATCTATAAGTTTCATGCCTTTATAGATTTCAGTTTTTTTATTAAAATAATTAATAAAACTATTTTCCACTTCTAATCGACTAATGCCTATTATGCTTAAAATAACAACTAAGCCAGTTACTGAAAAAATTGTTGTTTTATTTTCTATGGAAACTTTTCCAAAAAATTCAGTTATTTTAGAATTACTTTGTTCTTTGATAGTTGTTTTTTCTGAAGATAAAAAATTTAATATTGTTGGCAATAAAGTAAAAGTGATTATGAATGATGTGATTAAACCTAATGACATCATCCACCCAAAATCAATAATTGGTTTTATTTCACTAAAAATTAATGAAAGAAAAGCACAAATTGTAGTTAAGACAGTATAAATTATAGGCCAAAACATTTTAGAAGTTGTCATTAAAATTATTTCAGAGTTTTTTAAATCAGGATTATTTTTTTTTAGTTGTAAAAAACGTGTACTCATATGAATATTCATTGCCATTGTTAAAATTAACATTAGAGCAATAAAGTTTGAGGATATTACTGTAACTTTCCAGCCTAGCAGGCCAAGTAGACCTGTCATAATTAAAACAGAAAAGAAGCAGCTACTTATTGGCACTATGATCCATACTATTTTTCTAAAAACAAACCAAAGTGTTGCAATAATAAATAATAAAACTCCAATACCAAAAACAATAATGTCACTTTTGATAAATGTCATCATATCATCAGCTATCATAGGTATTCCGCCAAGGTGAATTTTTCCTACATCACTATAGCTTTTAATTATTTCTCTGATTTCAAGAATATTCTCATGATTTTTTTTTTTTAAAACATTTTTGTAATTTTCAATTTCTCTTTTATTTTTTAATTGTTTTAATTTTTCATCTTTTTTAAGATTAACAATAATTCCAGTAGTTTTTCCATCTTCGCTTATTACAAAATTTTTAAAAACTGGGCTATTTAAAATTTCATTGAAACCTCTTTCTTTATCTATTCCTTCACTTTTTAATGTGCTAAAATTTTTGAGTCTTTCAGTTAATGTATCATCTGTACTATGTAATAATGGAATATCTAATAGAGTTATAACGCTATGAACCCAGTCTAAGCTTTGAATTTTATACTTTAAACTTAGAAGATTGTTCATAGAATTTTCAGAAACCATGGCTTCTTTAGGAGTATAAGTTAAAACTAAAAATTCTTTTGCACCGTATCTTTGTGTAACTTCTCGGAGATATTTTAAATCTGGATCTCCTTCAATTAAAAGGGTATCAGATGATGCGTCTAGCGTAAAATTTTTAGAAAAATATCCAAACCCCAATAATGCAATAATTAAAAGTACAAATATTGCTTTAGGTTTTTTAAGAACATTATTTTGATATAAATGTGAAAACATTTAATACCATTATATATTTTATATTAGCTATTTTGAGTATCTTTAAATTTAGTAAACATTGGCTCAAATTCTAGCATTACGTTTCCTGTTGGACCATGTCTTTGTTTTCCGATAATTATTTCAGCTAAATTTGCCACTTCATTCATTTTTGCCTGCCATTCAGCATGCTCAACAGTGTTCGGTCTTGGTTGCTGTCTTTCATAATAATAAGCTTCTCTATAAACGAACATTACAACATCAGCATCTTGCTCAATTGAACCCGATTCTCTTAAATCTGATAGTTGAGGTTTATGATTATCTCTTTGTTCAACTTGTCTAGATAGTTGTGAGAGCGCAACCACAGGAACAGATAATTCTTTTGCTATTGCTTTAAGACCTTGGGTAATTTGTGAAATTTCTTGAACTCTTCCATCTTTATTAAAAGTTGTTCCTCTCATTAATTGTATATAATCAACAACAATCATATCCAATCCAAATAATCTTTTTATTCTTCTTGCCCTGTTGCTCATAGCTGCAATACTAATTGCGGGAGTTTCATCAATAAACAAAGGTAATTCAGAAATATTTTTTGAAGTTTCAATAAATTTGTCAAATTGTTCCTCAGAAATTCTTCCTCGTCTTATATCATTTGATTTTATTCTAGATTGTTCTGCTAAAATTCTTGTTGATAATTGTTCAGATGACATTTCTAAAGAAAAAAATGCAATAGATGATTTTTTGTTCTCATGTTGTATTTTTTGTGCAGCGTTAAATGCAATATTAGTAGCTAAAGCTGTTTTACCCATAGAAGGACGACCAGCAATAATTATTAAATCTGATTTATGAAGGCCACCAAGTCTATCATCTAAATCTCTTAAACCTGTAGGAACTCCTACAATTCCCTCATCATTTTTGTATGCATTTGAGGCCATTTCAATAGTGTATTTCATAGCCTCATCAAATTTAACTAATGATGAACTAAAAGAACCTTTTTCAGCAAGGTCAAATAATAATCTTTCGGAATTTTCTATAATATTTTGCCCACTAACATTGAGATCGTTTAATTTAGCTGAATCAATTGTGGTTTCGGATATCTTAATCAGTTCTCTTCTAACGAACATATCGTAAATAATTTTAGAGTATTCAATAGCTTGTCTTGATGAAGTTGAAAATTTAGTAACTTTAACCAAGTACTCTGGAACATTTAAATCATCTTTTTCATTTTCAAAATAATTTTTTAAGGTAATTGGATTAGCAAGCATTCCTTTATAAATAAGATTTTCTATTGCAGAAAAAATTTTTTGGTGCATAGGATCATAAAAATTAATATTTGAAATAATTATATTAATTTCATCAAATATTTCATTTGATACCAGTATCGAACCTAATACTGCTTGTTCCGCTTCAATATTATTTGGTAATTCTTTAAATACATCCTTGACCACACTTAAGTTATTATTCATTTTTAAATCGTATATGAAAAAAATTTAAATAAAATAACAAAAAACCATTGGGGAAAAAATTGTATAATTTAATTAATGAACAGATTCAGCTGCGAGTACTTTTATAGATATTTCAGCTTGTATTTCTGAATGTAAATTTATTTTAACTTTAAATGTTCCAAGTGCTTTAATTTCATTCATTAGTTGTATTAATGAAGGATTTATATCTATTTTTATATTTTCTAAAATTATTTTTGAAATTTCAGTTGGTTTTACAGAGCCATATAACTCATCATTCTCGGTACTTAATTTTTTAACTGAAAATATTTTATTATTAATTTTTTCAAAAATTTGTTTTGCTTCTTTTTTCTTTTCTAGATCTTTTTTTCCTAGAGCAGATTTAATTTTTTCAACTTCTTCTATATTTTCTTTTGATGCGTACAAAGCTTTTTTTTTTGCAATTAAATAATTTCTTGCAAAACCTTTCTTAACATCAATGACATCTCCTATAGATCCAATTTTTCTCAAGTTTTCTAACAAAATTACTTTCATTTAAATTAATGCTAAATTTCTTGCTCTTTTGATTGAAAGAGAAAGTTCTCTTTGTTTTTTTTGACAAACATTAGTAATTCTTGAAGGTAATATTTTTCCATTTTCAGAGATATATTTCTTTAATAATTTTATATTTTTATAGTTAATAGTTGGAGCGCCTTTAATTGAAAGCGGGCAGGATTTTTTGAATTTATATTTATTGTTTTGAAAAATACTTAGTTTTGAAAAATTACTTTGTTTATTTTTTTTATTTTGCGTTCTTTTCTTTTTCATCATAACTAATTTTTCTTAATTTCTTTTCTCTCTCTTTCTTCTTGTTTTGAAAAATAACTTTCCTTTAGATCAAATTTTTTAACTTTAACGGTCATGTATCTCAATAAATTCTGATCTAAACTTTCGTTTTTTTCTAATTCTTTAATTATTTTTCCACCACCTTTAATTTTAAAATGTATGTAGCTACCTTTTTTGTTTTTTTTAATTATATATGACAAATTTAGCAATCCCCAATTTTCAGTTTGAACTACGTTTCCATCATTGCTTTCTACGATTTTTGAATATTTTTCAGTTAATTTCTTAATTTGTGCAGTGCTAACATCTTGTTTTACTACAATTGTATGTTCGTATAAATTCATATTTGATTTTTTATAAAAAAAAAGGATATACTATTATAATTCTTTAATTACAACACTTAAAAGCACAATAAAATTTTAAATATTTAAATGTTTTCGCTAATTTTTCCAGGTCAAGGTTCTCAATCAGTAGGCATGGGGAAAGAACTTCATGCAAAGTTTGATATGGTAAAAAAAATTTTTAAGGAAGCAGATAATATATTGGATTTTTCAATATCTAGTTTAATTTTAGAAGGCCCAAAAGAACAATTAGATTTAACAGAAAATACACAGCCCGCAATTTTTTTGGTTGGATATTCGATATTTCAATTATTAAAAAAAGAATTCAATATAGATTTAAACAAAGCCAGTTTTTTTGCTGGTCATTCTTTAGGAGAATATACTGCGTTAGCTTCATCTGATGTATTAAGTTTTTCTGACACATTAAAAATTTTAAAAGTAAGAGGAAACGCTATGCAAAGCGCTGTTCCAAAAAATGAAGGCGGAATGTTAGCTATATTGGGTTCAGATTTAATAAAAATAGAAAAAATTATTCTAGAGAACAAAAACAAATATGAATGCTTTATAGCAAATGACAACTCTGAAGGACAGGTGGTCGTCAGTGGAAAGATTACTGATATAGATAAATTTTCTTTAGATTTAAGATCAAATAAAATTAAAAATATTAAATTACCAGTTAGCGCTCCTTTCCATTGCAATTTAATGAAAAAAGCTACAGAAATAATGAGCAAAGAAATTGAAAATTTAGAATTTAAGAACCCAAAAAATGTTTTAATTTCAAATGTTACCGGCAAAGAAATTAAAGATGTAAAATTAATAAAAAAATTGTTAATTGAACAAATTGAGAGCAGAGTGCGATGGAGAGAAAGTGTTTTATTAATGATAGCAAAAGGTACTGATAAATTTATTGAGATAGGACCAGGTAAAGTTTTGTCTGGATTAATTAAAAGAATTAACAAAAACGTAAAAGTTAGTGCAATAAATACAGAAGAGGATATAAAGTTAATAAATATAAATGATTAGTTTAGAAAATAAAAAGGTAATCGTAACTGGTGCAACAGGAGGCATTGGAAGTTCTGTTGTAGAAAAATTTATTGAAATGAAAGCTAATGTTTTGGCAACCGGTAGAAATAACACTAAATTAGAAGAATTAAAAAATAAATTTAAAAATTTAAAAACTCTTAGCTTTGACACATCTAAACACGAAGATATCGAAAAATTCATCGACAATTCATCAAATGAACTAGGTGGCAATATTGATATTTTAATTAATAATGCAGGCATAAATCAAGATAACTTGGCCATAAGAATGGATATTGAAGAATGGAAAAAAGTTATTGATATAAATTTGACTTCAACTTTTTTGTTGTCAAAATTTGCTATAAAAAAAATGCTTAAAAATAAATATGGAAAAATAGTAAACATTACATCCGTAATAGGACATACTGGAAATGTGGGCCAGTCTAATTATGCAGCATCAAAGGCAGCCATTATTTCAATGTCAAAAAGTTTAGCTTTAGAATATGCAAAAAAAAATATTACAGTTAATTGTATATCTCCGGGTTATATAACAACAAATATGACTAAACAAATCAATGAAAAGTGGAAGGAAATTATCAAATCCAAGATTCCTATGGACAAGTTTGGATTGCCTAAAGATGTTGCAAATACAGTCGTATTTTTGTCATCAGAGGGAGCAAACTATATTACAGGACAAACTATACATGTTAACGGCGGTATGTATATGGCTTGACAAAACTACTTTTTAATCTATTAACAAAATATAATAAAAAGGAATAATTATGTCAGATGTTTCAAGTAAAGTTAAAAAAATTGTTGCAGATCATTTAGGTGTTGATGAAGCTAAAGTAACAGATGAATCTAGTTTTATTGATGACCTTGGCGCTGATAGTTTAGACACAGTTGAATTGGTTATGGCTTTTGAGGAAGAATTTGGTTCGGAGATTTCTGATAGTGAAGCAGAAAAAATTTTAACTGTAGGTGATGCAATTAAATTTATAGAGAGTAAAAGTAATTAGTTAATATTAAATGTCCTCAAATAAAGATGGGATAATGTTAATATTATCTTCGCCATCTGGAGCAGGAAAGACGACGCTCGTAAAATTATTATCAAAAAAAAAAAATTTTCATATTTCAGTTTCTCACACAACACGAAAGCCAAGAATAAATGAAGTTCAAGACCAAGATTATCATTTTATAAATAATGAAGAATTTGAAGATTTAATAAAAAAAAATGAATTTTTAGAATATGCTAAAGTGTTTAATCATTTATATGGAACTACAAAAACACCAGTAATAAACAACCTTAAAAATGGTAAAAATGTTATTTTTGATATTGATTGGCAAGGAACAGAGCAAATAAAAAATAAAAACCTTCAATATAAATTAATAACTTTTTTTGTTTTGCCCCCTAGCAAAGAAGTTTTATTTGATAGATTATCAAATAGAGATATGAAAGATAAATTAATAGTTGAAGAAAGAATGCAGCAATTTGAAAAAGATATACTTCACTGGAAAAACTATGATTATGTTGTTATTAATGATAATTTACAAAATTGCTTCAATCAAATTTGCGATTTGATTGACTCCGCAACTAACAACTCCAAAAATCAATACGACAAGAAATTAATTTTAAATCATGTTGAAAAATTAACATCTTAAATTTTCATATTCTTTTGTAATTTTGTAGTAAGTATCATGTGAAAGATTTTGAGGTCTTAAATTTAAATTAATATTAAATTTTTTTGCAATTTGATATGGATTTTGAAATATTTGACTCAAAGGTTTATTTATCATTTTTCTTCTCTGACTAAAAAAAATTCGAGTAATCATTTCAAGATTTTTAGGATTTTTTATTTTAAAAAAATTATTTTTGGGTGAAAAAATTAACAAAGTACTTTCAATTTTTGGTTTTGGAAAAAAACTATTCGGACTAATGTTCATAATTTTTTTAATATCTAGTTTCCAATTAGATAATATCGACAATCTTCCATAGTTAGAAGTGTTAATTTTAGAAATGATTCGATCTGCAACTTCTTTTTGAAACATTAGAATAAGTTTACTAAACCAGAATTTATTATTTATAGAAATTATCCATTTTGATAAAATTTCAGTAGAAATATTATAAGGAAGATTACCAAAAACAATTAATTTTTCTTTTGAAATTAAATTCTCAGAAATTTTTAATATATCTTTATTAATAATAGTTATTTTGTCTTTAAATTTTTCGCTTAACAATAAAGATAAATCAATGTCTTTCTCAACAACAAAAATTTTTTTTGGATTTTTTTTAACAAGATAGTGAGTAAGATTTCCTGTTCCAGCTCCTATTTCTAAAATTTCTTTATTTTTATATATAGAAACTGTATTAGCAATTTTTTTCAGTATATTTTTATCAATTAAAAAATTTTGCCCTAAACTTTTTTTTGGCTTAATTAACACGGATTTTAGATGAAAAAATTATAGCTTCTTGAAAACTTGTAGGATCAGATTTGTTTTGTCCTAACATTTGATTATTTGTACCATGGTCTGGTGAAATTCTTATGAATGGCAATCCTAGAGTAATATTTATTGCATTAAATTCATAAAGAGTTTTAATTGGAGTTAATACTTGGTCATGATACATGCCAATAATCACATCAAACTTTTTTATATTTTTTTTTATAAATAATGTATCAGCAGCAAAAGGTCCTGAAACATCAAATTTTTTTTTTGATAAAAATTTTATTGCTGGGTTGATTATTTCTTTTTCTTCATTTTTATCTTTTGATGATTCACAGTGAGGATTTAAACCAGTAATAGCAATTTTTGGTTTTTTATTTAAAAATTTTTTGTAAAATTTATTTATAATATTTGTCTGTTTGATTATTTTTTTCTTTGTTATGCTTTTAAATATATTTTTTAAAGGCAAATGAGTCGTTACAGGGCTTACTGCAAGATTTTTATTGTATATAAGCATGACTTCATTTCCAGAATATCCAGTTTTAGATGAAATATATTCAGTAACACCAGGAAATTTTTTTTTTAAAAAATGTTTTTTCGATATTGGTCCATTAATTAATGCAGACCCTTTTTTTTCTTTCATAAGCTTTAATCCTAAATTGAAACATTGAGCAATATATTTTTTGGATTTATTTGAAATTTTGTCAAATGTTTTATTGTACTTAAAATTAACATTTATAAGATTAATATTTTTGTTACTAAGGATATTTAAATTAGTAAATTTTTCATCAAATAATTTTATTTTAAAAGAATATTTTAATTTTTTCATTTGTTTTAATACGAGATCATAAGAAGCAATAATTAAAATAGGGGTTTTTAAATTTTTGATTCTTTTATTATTTAAAGTTTTAAAAAAAATTTCTAGAAAAACACTGTAGGGTTCTCCAGACACAACTATTATTGGTTTAATTTTCATATATTTCAGAATTATTCTTTACTTTTTTATAATATATTGAGGAGAATTGCTTTAACTGCTTATTTTTTTCAAATTGAATCATTTTTTGAAGTTCACGCTCAAAATCTATTTCTAATTCACTTGTTTTTTTTTCATTTATTTTTATCATTAGCACTCCACCAGGAATATTAATTGGACGTGTGAATTCACCAACTTTTATTTTTGATAATTCATCAAAAACCATTTTTGAAATTTGATTTTTATTAATCCATCCTAATGTTCCACCATATTTTGCAGAATCTGATATACTGTATGTGTTTGCTGTGTTTTTAAATCCTATTTCTTTTATGCTTTTTAATATTTTTTTATATTTTTTTTCTAATTCTTCTTTATTTTCAGCAGTAAAAAGTATTTCTGACAATAAAAATTTTTCCTGTTTTGTTAATTTTGATTTTTCTTCATTTAATTTTTTTTTTATCTTTTCTACATCAACATTTACTTGTTCATTGTATTTTTGAAAAATTAATGAGTTCCAACTAGCCTCAATTTCAAATTTTTTTTTAACATCATTTATTGTAAGGTCATATTTTAATAAATGGCTTTCAAATTCAATTTTAGTTTTAAAACCCAATCTTTTAAAATTTTTAACTATAATTTCATTTAGGTAATTTGAATCTTTTCCTAATTCAAAATATTTTATAATTTCAGTAGTTTTTATTTTTTCTCTAATTATTGATTCTTTTGCTATTTTTATTTTTTGTTCTTCTGACAATTCTTTTAAGTTTGGATTTAATGCCTCTAAATATTTAGTTTCAATTATCAAATCGTGGTTCGTAATTATTTCGTTATTAATTTTTGCAATTATTGATGCATCATTCATTGAAAATGATGGAGTTAAAATTGTTTTAAAAATAAATAAGGTTAATAATATTAATTTAAATGATTTCAACTTACTCATTGTTTTGTGTTTGGTGAAGAAATTTTGCTAAATGGAATTATTGTTAGTGAGAAAAATAATTCTTCACTAGGCTCTATATCTCTATCTGAATAATAATCTTTATTATACTCAATGGCAGCAACAAGACAGTCATTTTTATATTCATATATTAAATTGTAGAACTCAGTTAAATCCGTTTTTTTATTTTTTCTAGTTTTAAATTCTAATTTATTGTTTTCATCTAAACTATATCCAATTTTATTTGCCAGATAACTCTCAGAGCCTAATTCATTATTTTCTTCTAAAAACTCAAATGAAGTGACAAAGTTGTTAACAGTAATTGTTGATTTCACAAAATTGTAATTAGATGTGCTTAAATTATTATCAAATGAAAAATTATAATTCAAATCAATATACTTGTTTGGATTTATTTTTAACTCACCAACAATATCTGAAGATTTATTTCCTAATTGTGAGTTTGTAGGCAATCTTGAATCATTAACGTCTTTAAAATTTGTTGCTAAATTTAATAATAATAGTTCATCATTATTTTTTTTCTTTAATATGTATTCGCTTCCAATGGTTAATGATTGACCTCCTTCAACCGTGTCAAGCCCAGAAACTCTATTTAATGAAAATATGTTATTATAATCAATTCTTCTATCTAAATCAGTCAGCTTACTAGATTTATTCGGGCTAATTCTAAATGATGCTTTAGGTGTAAAATAACTATTAGTGTTTTTTCCAATTTTTTTTAATGGAAGTGAGGAGTTAAATGAAAACGCGGCAAAATTTTCTGAACTTAATTTATCTTTATAGTTTGAAGATTTTTTTCCTTTTGTGTTAACGTTTTTTAATAAAAATTTTAGGTTATTTGTTATCCCATTTTTTAAAAAGAAAGGAATTGAATTATATTCAAAATTATTAACCAAGACAGATTCATATACATTAGTGTCATAATTTTTTTGAGATCCCGATGCTGTAAATCTCAAATCCCCTTTTAAATTGGTTTCAGTATTTATTAATTTTGAAATTGAAAAATCTGGATAAATATATTGATATCTGTCACTTTTATCTTTGCTAAGATCTTCAAAAATTTCAAACTTTGTTTCTACGCTAAGATCTTCTTTGCTTGCAGTATAATCAATAAATGAGTTAAGAAGGGAAGAACTGTTATTTATTGTAGAGCTTATATTGTTATTTTTTAGATAAGTATCATTAGATGTTTGTTCAATGTTAAGCTCTATATTGCTGTTTTCAAAAAAATTTGATTCCAAATTGATTGTTGTATTTGAAAATAAATGATTTTTATTATCATTTCCACTTTTAGCTAGACTAAAATCTGAGATGTGATTTGAATTTTTATTAACTTGTCTATATTCGGTTTGTAACATTACATCATTGTTAAAATAAATATTGGGCTTGAATGTAAAATCTTTGTTGTCTGAAATTACATGATAATAAGGTATTTGAAAGGAAACACCCGAAGAGGAAGAATTTCCCATTTGAGGTATCAAAAAGCCAGATTTTCTTTTTACAGTAGGGTCAGGATGAAAGAATTTTGGAAAATAAAAAACAGGCTTATCATAAATTTGTAACCATGCATTTTTATAATTTATAATTTGATTTTTTTTATCGTGCTTAATTTCAGCTGATTTAATTGTCCATGGAGGGCAATTTTTTTTATTTTTTTTACAAGTTGTAAAAATTCCACCTTTAATAATTGTCTCTTCTTTATTTGATAATGCATAATTTCCTTTTAGTCTTGGTTCATTTTTACTATTTCCAAAAAAGTCATTTCTAAAATTAATTTCAATATCTTTACCAATCACTTCTTTTGTTTTTATATTAACCATAGATTCCTTAAAGCTATAGTTATTTTTTTCACTGTCTAAAAAATTAATTTTTTTACTCTTAAAAATTTTATCTAAAACTGAAAAAGTAAAATTTTCTGCACTAAATTTATTTTCAAAATTATCTTCTAATGTTGTTACTTTTTTTGATTTAATGATATTTTCTTTTTTTAAATATACAATATCACTTGTGTTTATTAAATACTCACCATTAAAATCTATCGCCGTACTTCCTCTTGAAATAATTTTTTCTTTATTTTTGTAATAAATTATATCTTCCCCTGAAATTTTTATATTATTTTCTTTATCGATTACTTTAATATTTCCTATTAATGAAAGAATTGATTTAATTTTGTCATATGTAGATTCATCAGCTGTAATTACTATATTATTTTCTGTCGATACCTTAACACCTTTTTTTGCTTGAATTTTATTTCCATCATTAGTGATTTCTATCACTTCACTTTCAAAAACAAATTCCTCAGCGCGAACATCATAACAATTAATGTTGATAAATAGGTATACAGCAATAAAAAAAATAAATTTATTTTTCATTTATTCTGATTAACCCTATAAAAGATATAATAGTTAGCAAAATTATTGGCATCCAAATAGAAACCATTACTGGTATTTTTTCACTTTTTCCCAATACACCTAAAAAGTAATGAATATAATAAATTATTACAGATAGTAATATTCCAAAAATTAAATGAAATACTTTTGACTTATCATATTTTATATTCATCATAATTGTTGCTGATAAAATTGTCATAATCATTAAATATATTGGATATGAAAAAATTTTTTGAATATGGGAATTGATCTCAGTTGTTGAGTAATTCATAGCTTCATAATCTTTTTTAATTTTTCTTAATTCAAGCATATTTAAAGAAGAAAGATTTGAAAAAAGGCTATTTATTTTTTCATAGTTAAAATTAGTTGGGAATTCTAAATCACTTATTTTTTTTTCTAGATAATCATATTTAGAAATTATTGAATTATTAATTTTCCAATTATTGCTAGTAATATCAGCTTCATTTGCATAAATAATTTGTAATAAGTTAAAGTTTTTATCAAACTGTAAGATATCTACACTTAATAGCTTGTTTTTTTGAATTTTTTCAGCGTTTATAATATTTATTCCTTCGTTGATTTCATCTTTTATCCAAATTCCATTTTCTGTAATTGCAGCCAAATATTTATTGTCATCAGTATATTTATTTTTTATTTCAAGATATAAAAATTTCATACTTGATGAAGCGTTATAAAATATAATTACAATAAGCATTCCTATTAATAATGTTGTAAAAGAAATCAACTTTAAGACTTTTGTATTATTTAGACCAAAGTTTTTAAAAGCAATTAACTCATGTCTATCAGCTAATTTAATAAAGAAAAATTGAGTGCCTATCAAAAAAATAAATGGAAATATTTCATACAAAACCGAAGGTATATTTAATAATGTTAATAAAAATGGAACCATAAAGTTAATTTCAATATCTTTAAAAAAAGAAATTTCTTCAAATATAGTCAAAACAAATGCAAGGCTAAAAAAAATAGCAAAAATTTTTCCAAGTGTACTTAAGTAATTATTAAGAATATACTGTTGGTATACTTTAAGATAAAACATTTATTTTTTAAACCTAAGTTTGTTGTTAAAAATTATACGTGTTGAAAAAAATAAAATAATTGGTGTTATAATAAAAATCAGATTATTTTTGTCACTGAGCCCTGCATAACGTATTGAAACTTCAGATATGATCAAAAATATAATTCCAATTGTAAATAATTTAAATTTAAAGCTTGAATATTCATGATTGTTCTTTGATTTTAATATTAAAAAGCATGCAATTAAAGCTAATAAAGGCAAATACAAAGGTAAGCAAATTCTTTTTAGAAGTTCTTGCTTTATATTTTTTAAATAATTTTTTTCACAAATCATATTTTGGGAATATAAAAATTTAATATTTTTATTTATTAAAGATTGAGCACAATTAAATAATTTAAGAGTTGATTGCTCTTGAATTTTTGGAAATGTAGTACTTTTGGTAGAAAATTTATTTAAGTCAAATTCTGTTTTTTTAAAATCAAATATTGTTGTACGACCTTTATCGTTTACATTGATTATTTTGCCATTATTTAATACTAAAAATTTATTATTATCAGACTGAATAATATTCCCTTTTTTCGCTACAATTATTTGAGAGCTTGAATTTTTTAAGTTGTCTTTCAATATTATGTTTCTTAGAGTTCCATCTTCATCTTTTGAGTTTGTAAAAATTGTTAAATCTTCAACAGTATCAATGAATTTTTTTTCTTTAATTAGTGAAGGAAAAAAATCAATATTTGATGATCTAATATAAGATCTAGCTTTATTTTGAGTTTCGGGAACCACAAATGCTGTTAAAAAAATTTGTATTAGAAAAAAAATTAAAGAATATTTAAGAAGGATATTTAAAAATTTTCTTTTATCAATTCCATTTGACCAAAAAATTAATAACTGATTTTTTTCTTCATATTTTATTAGAATATAAAATACAGATATAAAAAACATAAATGGCAAAACTCTACTAAAAATTTTTGGTAAAATTAAAATTGTATAGAGAAAATAAACTTTAAAATTATGACCATCTTCTGAAACAAAATCCAAGTAATTTACTGCTTGTATGATCCAAATAATTAATGCAATTGATATACTTGAGAGTATAAAAAAAAACGATATTTCTCTTAAAAAACTTTTAAAAATAATTTTTTCCATTGAAATTTGATGTTTTTTTACATATATACCATGCAACTTAAAGGATATATAATTATAGAGTGTATTTTTGAGAACAAAAGAAGAACATTGTACAAATTATGGCAATTTACTTATATAAAAGCAGGATTATCTTTCCTTATTCAATCAAAGTTTATATTTAAAAATTTATGACAGTTCAAATTCTCTATAAAAATAATGATAATTCAAACAATCAAGTTTTATTTGTTGAAGAAAGTTACAATGTAAATTCCTTAAAAAAACATATTTCAAGTGCTGACCTTTCTTACATTAAAGAAATATTAAAAAATAATGATTTAAAGAAGAAAATTTTAAGTTTGGATTTAAACTCCAAAAAAAGATTAATTTTAGTATCTGTTAAAAAGAAACTAGAAAGTTTTGATATAGAAAATCTTGGTGCTGATTTTTATAATTATATTAAGAGTAGCAATATAAATAAATTATCAATAATTTCTAAAACTTTAAATTCTAGATTTGAAAAAGATTTTATTGGTCATTTTTTACATGGTTTAAAATTGAAATCTTATGAGTTTAATATTTACAAAACAAAGAAGGAAAAAAAAATAATTCTTATAAATGTAATTGGTAAAAAAAATAATTTAACAATTAAAAATGATTTAAAATTTAAAGCACTGGAAGAAGGAACATTTTTTACAAGAGATCTAGTATCAGAACCCGGAAACATTTTACACCCAGATGAGTATGCAAAAAGATTGTTTAAATTAAAAAAATATGGATTAAAAGTTACAGTTTATGATAAGAAAAAATTAAAAAAATTAGGTTTAAATGCATTATTAGGAGTAGGCCAGGGAAGCATAAGAGGAACTTATCTTGTAACTATTGAATGGAAAGGATCTAAATCAAAATCAAAACCTTTAAGTTTTGTTGGTAAAGGAGTTTGTTTTGACACTGGAGGTATATCTTTAAAGCCTGCAAGATTTATGGAAGATATGACATATGATATGGCAGGATCAGCTGTAGTAGTTGGATTGATGAAAAATTTTGCAATAAGGAAAGCAAAAATAAATGCTGTGGGAGTTGTGGGACTTGTTGAAAATATGCCAGGTGGAAATGCACAAAGACCAGGTGACATAGTTAAATCATACAGTGGCAAAACTATAGAAGTTTTAAATACTGATGCGGAAGGAAGATTAGTTTTAGCAGATGCTTTAACTTTTACAGAAAAAAAATTCAACCCTCAATTAATGATAGATCTAGCGACATTAACAGGGGCTATAATTGTCAGTTTGGGATCTGAATATGCAGGACTTTTTTCAAATGACGACAAACTTTCAAAACAGATTTTTGATGCTGGAGGAAAAGTTGGTGAAAAAGTATGGAGATTACCTTTACATAAAAATTATGACAAGCTTATGGACTCAAAAAATGCAGATATGCAAAATATAAATTATGTAGGAGGTGCTGGCTCAACAACAGCAGCACAATTTTTACAAAGATTTATAATTAACAAAACACCTTGGGCTCATCTTGATATTGCTGGAATGGCTTTTTCAAAATATGGAGGAGCTTTAAATCCAAGTGGTGCCACAGGTTACGGTGTAAGATTATTAAATAAATTTGTAGAAGATAATTATGAGTAATATTGAACAGACATTATCAATTATTAAACCAGATGCAGTTGAAAGAAAATTGGAAAATGAAATTAAAGAAATGTTTAAGAAGACAGGATTTAATATTCTCAAAGAAAAAAAAATACAAATAACAAAATCAGAAGCAGAACAATTTTATAAGGTGCATGAAACAAAGCCATTTTATAATGATTTATGTGGATATTTATCATCTGGACCAATTGTAGTTATGATACTTGAGCATGAACATGCTGTATTACGAAATAGAGATTTAATGGGAGCAACCAACCCAAAAGATGCCGAAGAAGGAACAATAAGAAAAAAATATGGAATTTCTATAGATAAGAATTCTGTACACGGTTCTGATAGTGTTGAAAATGCAAAAATAGAAATTGATTTTTTCTTTAAAGATTAATTATAAATTTTTTTTATAGCAGCCGGATAAAGTAAATGTTCTTTTTTTAGAATCTTTTTTGAAAGTGAATCAACTGTATCATTTTTTCTTATTTTAACTTTTTTTTGCATAATTATTTTACCTGAGTCAATTTTTGCTGTTACAAAATGAACTGAGCAGCCTGCATACTTATCATTATTTTTAATAGCTTTTTTATGTGTATTTAATCCTTTGTATTTTGGAAGTAAGGATGGATGAATATTAATAATTTTTCCTTCAAATTTCTCAATAAAATTTCTTGATAAAATTTTCATAAATCCAGCCAAGCAAATTAAATTTATATTTTTTTTAAGCAAAATTTTGAAAATATACTTTTCAGCCAGTTTTTTATTTTTAAAAGAAATTATTTTTTTTTGAATATTATATTTTTTAGAATATTTTAAACCTTTGGCATAATTTGTATTTGAAATAATCAAATTTATTGAAATCGGAGAAAATTTTTTTTTAGAAAATTTTATTAGATTTTCTAAATTACTTCCTTTACCAGAAATAAAAACAGCAGTTTTAATCTTTTTAAGACCAATTAATTTTTTCATTCAGCTTAATTTTGTTTTTACCTGAAATAATTGTACCTATAACATATGGTTTATATTCATTAGAAAAAAATTTTTTAACTTTATCTAAATTTTTGGAGTCAATTATAAGACAAAATCCGACACCGCAATTAAATGTTCTTAACATTTCTTTATCTGTAATATTGTTTTCTTTAAGCCAACTAAATATTTTTTTAATTTTTATTTTATTTAAACTAATATTGGCCGTTAATCTGTCAGGAATAATTCTTTTAATATTATCACTAATCCCACCCCCAGTTATATTGGCACAACCGTTTATGAGATTATTTTTGATTAAACTCAAAACTTCTTTAACATAAATTTTAGTTGGTTTTAAAAGTTCCTTTTTAAGAAACTTTGTTTTTTTTAAATTAATTTTTTTTTTATTAAGTATATTTCTAATTAAGGAATATCCATTTGAATGAACACCACTAGACGGAATTGCTAAAATTAAATTATTTTTTACTATTTTTTTTTTATTTAAAATTTTTTTTTCATCTACTAAACCTACAGAAAATCCAGCTATATCAAATTTTCCCTTTTCATAAGTTCCTGGCATTTCAGCTGTTTCACCTCCAACTAATTCACAGCCAGATATTTTACATCCTTTGACAATGCCCTTTATAATAGATTTAAGTTTTTTTAAATTTATTTTATTTATTGAAATATAATCTAAAAATAATAATGGCTTCGCGCCTTGGACAATAAGATCATTCACACACATTGCAACTAGATCAATACCAATGGTATCATATTTATTTAGTTTATTAGCTATTTCAATTTTTGTACCCACACCATCAGTGCTTGCGACGATTTTTGGTTTTTTAAAATTTTTTGGTATATCTGAAATTGAGCCAAAACCACCAATATTTTTAAACTTTTTATTACCTTTATCTTTTGATGAAATATTGGATATAAATTTAACAAAATTATCAGCTGCATTTATATTTACGCCACTTTTTTCATATGTAAATTTATGTTTTTTCATTAGTATAAAATATGCAACTTAAAAAAAAAATTAATAACCTGAATAGACTATATATAATTTTTTTTTACTCCGTTCTATTTATAAATTTTATTTTCGCTACCTCTTCAAGTGCAAATTCTTTTAAAATAACTAATCTTAAGATTTCAGAACCTTTTGAACTCAACTTTAATAAAGAAAAAGTTATAAACAAAGGTTTTAAAATAGCGTTTCTTGAGTTAGCCTCAATGATTACAACTTCAGGTGATAAAAAAAAAATTGAAAATACATCTCTTTCAAAAATTAAAGGTCTTATCGATTCTTTTACAATGAGTGATGAACAATTTTTAAACAATGAGTATCATGTAAAGTTTGATGTTAATTTTAATAAGAAAAATACTTTAAAATTTTTTGAAAGTGAAAATATCTTTCCATCAATTCCTATAAAAAAAGATTTATTGCTAATTCCAGTTATGGTTGATTTACAGTTAAATAAAATTTCATTATTTAACAAAAATATTTTTTATGAGAAATGGAATAATAATAATGAAAGACATTATTTATTAAATTATATATTGCCGAGTGAAGATTTAGAAGATCTTGGTCTACTTTCTCAAAACAGTCAATCAATAGAAGATTATGATTTTAAACAAATAATAAGGAAATATGATTTGAATGATTTTATAATAACAATAATATACAAAAATAATGACAGGATAACAACATTATCAAAAATTCAATTGAATCAATTTATTAAGGTTGACAATAAAAAATTTGAAACAATAGATTTATTTAAAGAAAAAGATCTTAATTTGATAATAGTTAATTTAAAAAATACATATGAAAATTACTGGAAAAGCATTAATCAAATAAATACATCAATAAAGCTTCCATTGACAATTTCAGTTAATGCAACCAAACATAAAAAAATTAAAATTTTGGAATATGTTTTGAATGAATTAGATTTAGTTTCAAATTTTGAAATTTTAAGATTAAATAATAAAAATATTTATTTTAAGATTATTTACAATGGATCACCTGATAGGTTTATTAGTGAAATTAAAAATAAGGGAGTTAAAATTGATACTCAAAAACAGATTTGGGAAGTACAGTGAGAGATTTGAATCAACTTTTGTTAAATTTTGAATATAAACAAAACTTTAAGGATGAAGATTTTTATGTGAGTGGTAGTAATTATTATGCATTTAATCTGATTAATAGTTGGCCAAAATGGGAGAAAAATTTTTTAAATATATGTGGAGAAAAATATTCAGGAAAAACACATTTGGCAAATATTTTTATAAAAAAATTTAAAGGTATTAAAATTGAAGCTAATTTATTTCAAAATAAAAATTTAAATGAAATTAAGATTTATGAAAATATTATATTAGATAATTTTGATCAAAATATAGATGAAAATTTAATCTACTCTTTATTTAATGCCATAGATCAAGATAACAAGTACTTGTTAATAAATTCTTTAAATCCTATTAATGAAATGAACTTTAAATTAGATGATTTAAAATCAAGAACTAAAAATTGTTTAGTTGCTAAAATTGATAAACCAGATGACGACTTAATGTTTGCTCTTATTTTGAAAAATTTTTCGGACCGTCAAATTGTAATAGATAAAAAATTGATTAATTTTATCATTAAAAGAGTAGACAGATCATATGACAAAATATTCGAATTCATATATAAAATTGATCAGATAAGTTTAAAAAAAAAAAAACCAATTGATTTTAAAATTATTAAAGAAGTATTAAAGGTGTAAATTGAACAAGTATAGAACACATAATTGTGGAGAATTAACCAAAAAAAATAAAAACCAAGATGTTGTTTTGTCAGGCTGGATACATAAAAAACGCGACCATGGAAACCTCCTGTTTGTTGATTTAAGAGATAATTACGGTTTAACGCAGTGCGTAATTGATAAAAGTAATAAATTTTTTAAAGAACTAGAGAAAACTCAACTTGAAAGCGTTGTGAAAATTAATGGAAAGATTATTGAAAGGAGCAAAGAAACAATAAACAAAGATCTTAAAACAGGAGAAATAGAAGTAAATATTATTTCATTTGAAATACTTGGTTACTGTAAAGAACTACCTATGCCTGTCTTTAGCGAGCAAGATTATGCTGAAGAGATTAGACTTAAATATAGGTTTTTAGATTTAAGAAGAAAAAAAATTCATGAGAATATTATTTTAAGATCTAAAGTAATTTCATTTATCAGAAATAAAATGTCTGAATTAGGTTTTTTAGAATTTCAAACTCCAATATTAACCTCTTCGAGCCCTGAAGGTGCGAGAGATTTTTTAGTTCCTAGTAGACTAAATCCTGGAAAGTTTTACGCACTCCCTCAAGCACCTCAGCAATTTAAGCAACTTATTATGGTTTCTGGGTTTGATAAATATTTTCAAATTGCACCTTGTTTTAGAGATGAAGACGCAAGAGCTGATCGTAGTCCAGGTGAATTTTATCAGCTAGATTTAGAAATGTCATTTGTTGAACAAGAAGATATATTTCAAGTTGTTGAGAAACTAATGATTAGTTTGTTTAAAAATTTTTCCAATAAAAAATTACTCCATGAAAAATTTCCAAGAATTTCATATAAAGAAGCCATGCTTAAATATGGAACTGATAAACCAGATTTGAGAAATCCATTATTAATAAATGACATAACAAATATTTTTACTAGAGAAGATGTTAAATTTGATATTTTTAAAAAATTAGTAAAATCAGGATCAATAGTAAAAGCAATTTTAACTAAACAAACTAAAGATAAACCCCGCAGTTTTTTCGATAATGTTGATAAATGGGCAAAAGATCAGGGAGCTTCAGGCTTAGCTTATTTTACAATAGAGAAAGATCAAAATCTTTCAGCAAAAGGACCTGTGGGTAAGTTTTTCTCAGAGGATTCAATTAAAGATATTATGAAAATTACTAATGCTGAAGTTGGCGACAGTCTATTTCTTGCATGTGGTAAAATTGAAGAAGTTCAAAGCATTTCTTCTCTTGCTAGAGATAAAATAGCAAAAGAATTAAATTTAATTGATGAAACTAAATTTGCTTTTTGTTGGATAGTTGATTATCCAATGTTTGAAAAAGATATAGTGACAAAAAAAATTAAATTTAGTCACAATCCCTTTTCAATGCCTCAAGGAGATATTAAAAATATAGATTTTAATAAACCATTAGACATTAAAGCTTATCAATATGATATTGTCTGTAATGGCGTAGAACTATCATCTGGAGCAATTAGAAATCATGTTCCAGAGCTAATGTACAAATTATTTTCAATTGCCGGATATGACAAAAATCAAGTCGATGAAAAATTTAAAGGAATGATAAATGCATTGAGCTACGGAGCACCACCACATGGTGGTATAGCTCCTGGTATTGATAGAATGGTTATGCTTTTAGCTAATGAAAAAAATATTAGAGAAGTAACTATGTTTCCAATGAATCAGAATGCTCAGGATTTGATGATGGATGCTCCTTCAAAGATATCAGAGGAACAACTTAAAGAACTGAATTTAAATTTAAAAAAGAAAAAATAGATTTATTTTTTTCCTTTTAAATTAATTTTAATACCCGACAGATCAACTAAGTTTTTTTTATAATTACTTCTGACAAAACCCTTGCTTGTAATATTTTTAACAAGTTTTAAAAACTGATTTTTGTCTTCTGAAGTTTCGTCATCATTATTAGGAGATTTATCTGAATTTCCTATTGAAGGTGTATGGGCTAAATCTTCTCTATTTTGATAAGATATAGCTAATTCTCTAAAAATATAATCAAGTATTGATGAAGCGCTGAGTATTCTGTCATTTCCATAAACTTTTCCAGAGGGTTCAAATTTTGTGTTTACATAAGCACTTATAAACTCATCTAAAGGGACTCCATACTGAAGACCAAGAGATATAGCTATTGCAAAATTATTCATTAAAGCTTTTACTAATTCACCTTCTTTACTAGTATCAATAAAAATTTCTCCTATTTTGCCATCCTCATATTCTCCTGTATGCAGATAGACTTTATGATCACCTATAGTTGCTTTTTGAATATAGCCTTTTCTTCTATCTGGCATACTAAATCTTCTTCCAACACTTTCGTTAAGTTTTTTTACAAATCCTTGATTTGCATCTTTAGAAATAACTTTTGCTTGATTTTTTTCAATAACTACATCTATTTTTTTATTATCAATAATATTATTTTTTGTGTCTAAATTTTTTGTTTTTCTATTATCTAATTTAACATCCAATATTTCAAATCTTCCGTCATCTCTTTTTTCTAGATTAGATAGCTCTTTTTCATTTATATCATCTAAATAGTGACTAGTTTTAAAGCTACATGTATAATAAGTTTCTACTAGGTATTTGGCCATTTTTTCTCTTTATAAAATTTATTTTGAATCTTTAGATAATTAATTTATATACAAATTCATACTTTAGTCTAATTTAATTTATACAATTTTGAATTGAAGAAATATTAAAATTTATATGTTGACATTTTTTAAAAAAATTTTTATTTGGTGGAATCAAGAGACATTAGGAACTAAAATTCAGACATTATTTTTTGGAAAATTAATTGGAAAAGATTCTTTTGGTAATAAATATTATGAAAGTAAATCTGGCAAAAGATGGGTCATTTATAAAGACGAAGTAGATGCATCTAAAATTCCTATTGAGTGGTATTCTTGGATACATTTTACTCCTAATAAAATTCAAAATTCTCACGATTTAGAAAAATACGATTGGCAAAAACCTCATCAATCAAATCAAACAGGCACTGCAAATTCTTATCACCCAAACAAAAATAATAATGAAATTGAGAAAAAGTATAAAAATTGGAAAAACTAATTTTTTAAAATTATTTATTATTGCTATATTTGTATTTTATAATTCAAGTATAAATTCTCTAGAAAATCCAGAAGCACTAGAAGGCAGTTTTATTGAAATTAAGATTTTAGATAAAGTTAGTTCAAAAAACAATGTTTTAAAAATAAAAATTGGCGAAGAACGAAAATTTAAAAATCTTTCAATTAAATCCTTAAAATGTAAAAATTCTGAATTTGATGATGATCCTGAGATCACAGCATATCTTCAAGTTAAAGATTTAACTAACAAAAGTAACGATGAAGTATTTATTTTTAATGGATGGACTTTTTCTTCAAGTCCTACTGTAAAACCTTTTGACCATCCTGTATATGATATTTGGCTTACGAAATGCTACTAAATAATTTTTTCATTATCTAACCAACTAACATTAAAATTAGATTTAATAAATTTTTCATGTTTTAATAACTTTTTATGTAATTCTATCGTTGTGGTAATTCCATCAATCACAAATTCGTCCAAAGAACGCAACATTCTTTGTATTGCCTCATTTCTGTTTCTTCCGTGACATATTAACTTACATACCATACTATCGTAATAAGGAGTTATTTTGTACCCTTGGAAAATAGAACCATCTACTCTGGTTCTAAAACCTGAAGGTTGATGACATATTCCAATTGTACCGGGACAAGGTTGGAAGTTTTTACTTGGATCTTCAGCATTTATTCTACATTCAATAGCATGTCCTCTTGGCTTTATATCGCTTTGTGTTAACGCAGTTTCACCAGTGAAAGCAATGTGAATTTGTTCTTTTATAATGTCTATACCAGTAACAACTTCTGTTACTGGATGTTCTACTTGAACTCTTGTATTCATTTCCAGGAAAAAAAATTTCCCATCTTCATAAATAAATTCAACAGTTCCTGCTCCTTCATATCCAATTTTGCTTACCATGTTTACTGTTTTTTCAAATAAATCTTTTCTTATTTCATCGCTTAAAATTGGACTTGGTGTTTCCTCAATAAGTTTTTGATGTCTTCTTTGAACAGAACAATCTCTTTCATGCAAATGAATAGTTCTATTTTTTCCAGACAATATTTGAACTTCAATATGTCTAGGATTTTGAAAAAATTTCTCTATATAAACTTCATCATTACTAAAGTATTTCATTGCTTCATTTTTTGCGGCAGAAAAAGACAAATCAAAATCTTTTTCACTATGAACAATTTTCATTCCTTTGCCACCACCACCTCCTGCAGCTTTAATTAATACAGGAAATCCGATTTTTTTAGATATTTCTTTAGCTTGTTTTGAGTCTGAAACTCCACCTTCAGAACCTTCAATAACTGGTAATCCATATTCTTTTGCAATTCTTTTTGCTTCAATTTTATCACCCATCATTTTTATTAATTTTGAAGATGGACCAATAAATTTTATTTTATTTTCTTCAAGAATCTTTGCAAAATTAACGTTCTCTGACAAGAAGCCATAACCAGGATGAACAGCTTCTGATCCTGTTAATTCAATCGCAGACATTATTGAAGGTATGTTTAAATAACTATTTGATGGCTGATGAGAACCAATGCAAACACTTTCATCTGCCAATCTTACATGCATACTGTCTTTATCTACATCAGAGTGAACTGCTACAGTTTGAATACCCCATTCTTTACAGGCTCTAATTATCCTAACTGCGATCTCGCCACGATTAGCAATTAATATTTTTTTAAACATTATTCAAGAATGATAATAGTTTGACCGAATTCAACTGGCTGGCCATCCTCAACACAAATTTTTTTAACAACCCCCTCTTTTGAAGCTGGAACATGATTCATTGTTTTCATTGCTTCAACAATTAATAGAGTTTCACCTTTTTTAATTTTTTTTCCAACTGAAACAAAAGGTTTAGCTCCTGGCTCTGGAGATAAATATGCAGTTCCAACTATAGGGCTTTTTACATGTTCCCCTGAAATATCAATTTTTTCTTCAACAGTTTTTTCACTATCAATAATTTCATTGACATTTATTGATTTTTTTAGATCTTCTAAAACTTCTATTAATTTTTTAATTATTTTTTTATCTATTTCCATTTTTTAGCAATTCATGCATTGCATTTATGGCCAAAATATAACCATTAGTACCTAGTCCACAAATTATTCCAGTTACTACGTCACTGATCATAGATTTATGTCTAAATTCCTCCCTTTTGTATATATTAGATATATGTAACTCAATACTAGGTTTTTTGAAAATAGCCAGTGCATCACGGATAGCAACAGAAGTATGAGTGAACCCTGCCGCATTAATTATTAAGCCATCATATTTTTTTTTAGCTTGTTGAATAATAGTTACAATTTCACCTTCAATATTTGACTGAGTAAATTCAATATTAATTTGCAAGGTATCTGAATGTTTAATACAATTGTTTTTTAACTCATGAAAGGTAACTGAACCATATTGTGATTGTTCTCTTTCACCTAATAGATTAAGATTTGGACCATTAATAACAATAATATTACTTTTCATTGAACTCTTATATATTATGAAAAAAATAAATAAAATAAAAATTAAGTTGAATGGAAAATTCATCAAAATTCAAGACAAAACTACTTTATTAAGTTTCATAAAGAAACTAAAAGTGCCAATCAGTAAGGTTGCTATTGAATTAAATGAAACAATAGTCAACAAGAAATTATTAATTAGAACTAAAATTAAAAAAAATGACAAAATTGAAATAGTTCATTTTATTGGTGGAGGTTAATGAAAAAAATAGATAATTTAATAATTGCTAAAAAAAAATTTAAATCACGTCTTATCGTTGGGACTGGAAAATATAAAAACATGTCAGATTGCGCTAAAGCCATAAAATTTTCAGGTGCAGAAATAGTTACAGTTGCAGTAAGAAGGGTAAATATAGTAGATAAAAAAAAACCTTTGTTAATGGATTATATTGATCCAAAAAAAATTACTTATTTACCAAATACAGCTGGCTGTTTTAATTCACAAGAAGCTTTAAGAACATTACGCTTAGCAAGAGAAATAGGAGGATGGAAATTAGTCAAGTTAGAAGTTTTAGGAGATAAAAAAACATTATTTCCTGATATGATTGAAACTTTAAAATCAACAGAAATCTTAACTAGAGAAGGATTTAAAGTAATGGTTTACTGCACAGATGATCCTTTAATGGCTAAAAGATTAGAAAATAGTGGAGCCGCAGCAATCATGCCTTTAGCGGCACCAATAGGATCTGGGTTGGGAATTCAAAACTATACAAATATTAAAATAATTAGAAAACAAACAAAATTACCTTTAATTATTGATGCAGGTTTGGGTCAAGCATCCGATGCAACGATTGCTATGGAACTTGGTTGTGATGGCGTTTTAGTTAATACTGCAATTGCACGAGCTAAAAATCCATTTCAAATGGCTTTAGCTTTTAAAAATTCAGTTGTAGCAGGCAGACAATCTTATTTATCGGGCAGAATAGAAAAGTTTTTATTCGGTAGCCCTTCTTCTCCAAAAGAAGGAATTATTTAATTTTTTTTTTATAGAATTTTTTTTTATAAAATCTTCTTTTTTTAATTTTTTTATCTAAACTGTAAACATTGCTTTCATTTTTTAAATCTTTTTTAGTTGTAAGTTTTGTTAATGATTCAATTTTTTCTATAATTTTTTTACCTTTGTTTTTTAAATCCATTTTATATTCTGGAATGACTAATGAATTATCATAAATTATATCAATTTTAATTTTGTTTTTTTTTTCAAAATATTTTAAATCATCTAGGAAGTTTTCTTTAATAAAATTTGATAATTTTTCACATATTTTCAGATCTACATATTTAGCTTTGTTTTGAATTGATTTGATTTCAACAATTTTTAATATTTTTCTACAAAGCGATTCATCTGTCAAAGAAACTTTCCATTTAACACTACTTTCTCTTAGTCTTTGTCTAGACATTTCTAATAATCCAAAGTTACTAATACGCCCTATTTGTATTCTAGCTCTATCTGCTCTACATTTTTCTTTTAATTTTCTTTCAACGAGTCTTCTGTTTCCATAATTTAACATATCAATAAAATCTATTATTATTAGACCAGACAAGTCTCTTATTTTAATTTGTCTTGATATTTCTTCAGCAGCCTCAAGATTTGTATCAAGAGCTGTATTTTCAATATTTTTTTGTTTTATAGATTTACCAGAATTTACATCAATTGAAACTAAAGCTTCGGTTGGATTTATAACCAAGTATCCTCCAGAATTTAATTTTACTTCTGTTTCAAAAATTTCATTTAGTTTTTTTTCAATATTTTCTTTAAAAAATAAAGGAATTTTATCTCTATATTTTTTTATTTTTTTAACATGTGTAGGCATCATCATTTTCATAAAATTTTGAGCTTTTTTATAACCTTCATTGCCTTCAACAATTATATTTTTTGTATTTTCATCATACATGTCTCTTAAAGTTCTTTTTATTATTTCGCTTTCTTGATGAATTAATGAGGGAGCAATTGCATTTATTGCATTTTCTTTAATTGAGTCCCAAGTTTTAATTAGGTTTTGAAGATCGTGATTAATTTCATTTTTAGTTTTATTAGACCCAGCTGTTCTAACAATTAAACCCATTTCTTTTGGGATTTCTATTTCATTTAAAATGGTTCTAACTTTTTTTCTATCATTTGGGTTAAATATTTTACGAGATATACCCCCACCTTTTGGAGTATTAGGCATTAAAACAATATACTTACCCGCAACCGAGATAAATGTGCTTAATGCAGCTCCTTTTAACCCTCTTTCATCTTTTAAAACTTGAACAAGTATTACCTGATTAGGTTTTATTACTTCTTGAATTTTATATCTCTTTGGTTGATTTTTTATATGTGTTTTTTTAACTTCTTCAGGTGCTGTTGTGTCTGGTTTTTTTTCAACTGGATCTTCTATTTCTAGATTACCTTCATTTAGATTTTTTTCTTCTTGTTGTTCACTTTCTTTTTGTAACTTTTCTCTTTCTTTTTCTTCTTCTTTTTTTATTTTTTCTAAATCACTTTGTGGAATTTGATAGTAGTCAGATTGTATATCATTAAAAGATAAAAAACCGTGCCTTTCCCTTCCAAAGTCTATAAAAGCAGCTTGTAAAGATGGCTCTACACGACTAACTTTACCAAGGTAAATATTATTTTTTATTAGAGTATTTTTTATACCTTCGTATTCGTAATCTTCAATGTTGCCATTTGATTTGAGTACAACTCTAGTTTCATTTGGATGCGACGCATCAATATATAAATTCTTTTCCATATAATTTTGGTTAATTGTTTCATTTTGTTATTTATCTTGTCCTATAAATTTTATTAAATTCTGATGCCTTAAGTTTAACAAATTCGTATATTAAATAATACTAAAATGAACAAAATTTTGAAAAAATTATTCATCCTAGTTTTAAGCATTACTTTATTACTAGGTATATCAATACTTTCAATTTTGTGGGTTTTTTCTAACAATTTACCTGACTATAAGTTTTTAATAAATTATAAACCCCCAGTTTCAAGTAAAGTCTATTCTGGCGATGGAGAATTTGTAAGTGATTTTTCATCTGAAAAGAGAATTTTTGTTCCTTATAAGGCTATTCCTGCTAAGGTAGTTAATGCTTTTTTGTCTGCAGAAGATAAAAATTTCTTTTCTCATCCAGGAGTTGATGCAAAGGGAGTTGTAAGAGCCATTATTAACAATATATCAAATTATTTATCATCTAAGAGACTAGAGGGCGCTTCAACAATAACTCAACAAGTGGCTAAAAATTTTTTATTAACAAATGAGGTTAGCCTTAACAGGAAATTAAAAGAAGCAATATTAGCATTTAGAATAGAAAGAGCTTTATCAAAAGAAAGAATTTTAGAATTATATCTCAATCAAATTTATTTAGGAGAAGGAGCGTATGGTGTGGCTTCTGCCAGTCTTGAATATTTTGATAAATCTATTAATGATTTAAATTACGTTGAAGCTGCATTGCTAGCAGCTTTGCCCAAAGCACCCAGTAGATACAATCCCTACAAAAATATAAAGATTGCAAAATTTAGAAGAGATTTAGTATTAAACAACCTTTTAGAAAATAATTATATTAATAAGAAAAGCCATAAAAAATTTGTAAGTGAAAAAATTGTTTTAAAAAAAAGAAAAAAAATATTTTTAGAGGACACAAGGTATTATGTTGAAGATATTCGAAAGAACATTGTTGATAAATTTGGCTTCGATAGAGTTTATAAACAAGGATTTAACATTAAAACTCCTTTAAATTTAAGTTTACAAAATATTGCAACTGAAACTTTAAGAGAAGGCTTAGAGACTTATGATAAAAGAAAAGGATGGAGAGGTTCATTAACTAATATAAAAATTTCAAATAATTGGCACAAAGACAAAGATTTAAAAAAATTTAAATTAGAAAAATCAATAGGTTGGGAATTAGCTATAGTGAAAAAAATTAATCAATTTTTGATTCAAATTGAAACAGAAGAAAAAAAAATAGGCAAAATTAATTATGAAAATATATCTTGGACTAAAAAAGAATTTAGTGAGTTAGTTAATATTGGAGACATTATTTACGTTAAAAAAATTAACAAAAATATTTATGAATTAAAACAATTACCAAAAGTTAATGGTGGAATTGTTGCAATGGATCCTTTTACAGGAAGAGTTCTTTCCCTAAGTGGAGGATTTAGTTTTAAAAAAAGTGAGTTTAATAGAGCATCACAAGCTTTAAGACAACCGGGATCGGCGTTTAAGCCATTTATTTATGCGCTTGCTTTAGAAAATAATTATTCTCCATCAACATTAATACTCGACGCACCATTAGTCTTAGAACAGGGATCAGATTTAAAAATGTGGAAACCAGAAAACTATGGTAAAAAATTTTATGGACCATCAACTCTAAGAATGGGTTTGGAAAAATCAAGAAACTTAATGACGGTTAGAATAGCACAGGATTTAGGTTTAAAAAAAATAGTTAATTTTTCAAAACAAATTGGTATTTATGATGACC
The DNA here is from genome assembly GCA_902603905.1 of uncultured Pelagibacteraceae bacterium. Taxonomy (GTDB): domain Bacteria; phylum Pseudomonadota; class Alphaproteobacteria; order Pelagibacterales; family Pelagibacteraceae; genus Pelagibacter. The sequence goes on from CACKWM010000003.1 coordinate 86,473, forward strand.
CTAATGAACTTTTGTCAATTTCTTTGGGTTCAGCAGAAACAACATTATTAAAATTAACTTCTGCATATTGTTCATTTGTTAATGGAGGAAAATTAGTTAAACCAATATTGATAGATAGAATTCAAGATAGTGAAGGGAATACTATTTTTAATAGCGAAACAAGAAAATGTGCTAATTGTGATCAAATATCTTTTTTAAGCAAGGAGGTGCCAAGAATAACAGATAATTTTACAAAAATATTTTCACCTGAAACTGCATATCAAATGACATCGATCCTAGAAGGTGTAGTAAAAAGAGGAACCGGAAGAAGACTTAAAGATCTTAATTTAGATCTTGCTGGAAAAACCGGAACAACAAATAAAAATACGGACACCTGGTTTATTGGATTTACATCAAAATTAGTTATAGGTGTTTATGTAGGTTTTGATGAACCCAAATCATTAGGCAAACGTGAAACAGGTGCAAAAACAGCAATGCCAATTTTTAAAAATTTTGTAAAAAAAGCAATAAAAAAGAAAGACGCAAGACCTTTTAAAGTTGCCGATAATATTACCATGATGGTAGTTGATAGATTAACAGGTAAAAAAGCTAATTTTGATTCGAAAGAGACACTAATTGAAGCTTTTAAAAAAGATAAAATTAAAATTAAGTTAAATCAAAATTTAGATATTAATAATAGATTAAAAAACAATAATATATTAAGGTTCTATTAATGGAAGTTGATTTTTTAAATTGCAAATATGAAATAGAAAAAATTAATCAAAGAATAAAGGAGTATCTTTGAAAAAAATAAAATCCATTTTATCTTAGAAGAAAATAACAAAAAAATGTTAGATGCCAATTTTTGGCAAGATAAATCTTCTGCTCAAAAAACAATTAAGGAAAAGAAATTACATGAAAATCTAATTAATTCATACGAAAGTTCAATAAAAAAACTTTCTGAATTAAATGATTTATATCAACTTGCTAAAGACGAAAATAATAAATCAATAATTAATGAAACTTTACAAAATTTGAAAGATTTAAAAATTGAAGTAAAAAAAAATGAAACCAAATGTTTTCTTTCAAATGAAAGTGATAGTTTAGATTGTTATATTGAAATACATGCTGGCGCCGGTGGAACAGAAAGCCAAGATTGGGCTGAAATGTTAAGAAGAATGTATATGAAGTGGTCATCTAATAAAAAATTTAAATCTCAAATAGTCCATGAACACAAAGGAGACGAAGCAGGAATTAAGTCATCAACTATTAAGATTGAGGGCGAGTATATTTATGGATGGCTTAAATCAGAATCTGGAATTCATAGATTGGTTCGTATTTCTCCATTCGATTCGGGAGCAAGACGACATACAAGTTTTGCAAGTGTTTGGATCTATCCAATAGTTGATGATAATATTGATATTGAAATATTAGAAAAAGATTTAAGAATAGATACCTATAGATCCAGTGGAGCAGGAGGACAGCATGTTAATACAACTGATAGCGCTGTTAGAATTACTCATATTCCAACGAAAATAGTTGTGCAGTGTCAAAATGAAAGATCACAACATAAAAATAAAGAAACATGCATGAATATGCTTAAAGCTAGGTTATATGATTTTGAAATAAAAAAAAAAGAACAAAAATCAAAAAATTTAGAAAGTACAAAATCTGAAATTGGATGGGGACATCAAATAAGATCATATGTGCTGCATCCATATAGATTGGTTAAAGACAATAGGACAAACCAAGAAAGCTCAAATCCAGATAAAGTTTTAGACGGTGCAATTGATGAATTTTTAGAAAGTTCTTTATATAAAATAAATGATTAAAAAAACTATTATATATTTTTTATATTTATTAATCCCAATATTTATAGGGATTTTTTATTTAAGTTATTTTGGTATTGAAACAAATAAATTTAACCACATAATTAAAAATAAAATTTCAGAAAGTAGCAGTAAAATTGATGTTGAGCTAAAAAAAGTAAAAGTTATTTTAAATTTACGAAATTTAACAATTAGTATTAAAACTAAAGATCCAAATATAATTGTTGAAAATAATAAAATAAAACTAAAAAATATAGAAACTAATTTTTTAATTTATTCATTTTTAAAAAAGGAATTTGCTATTAAAAATGTAAAAATAACTACCAAAGAAAACACCCTCAAAAATATTTCGAATATAGCAAGAAGCTTTAAAAACACACCTCAATTATTTATTGTTAATAAAATGGTAAAAGGAGGGCTAGTAGTTGCTGATATTAATTTAAATTTCGATGATAATGGTAAATTATCTAATAATTATAATGTTAAAGGATCAATTAAAGATGGAAAGATAAAACTACTAAATAAAAAAAATTTAAATAACATCAGTTTGAATTTCAACATTAAAGAAAATCAATATTTAATTAAAGATGCTCAAATTGAATATGAAAAATTAAAATTTACCTCTAAAATAATTAAAATCGAGAATAAAGAAAAACACTTTTTGTTTAAAGGAAATATATCAAGTCCTCCGAACCAATATAATTCAGCTTTATTGACAGCTATTTTTAAAAATAACCTAAAAAATATAGGTGTAGATAGCATTGATTTTAGCTCTGAAAATAATTTTTCATTTAAATTAGAAAAAAAATTAAAAATTTCAAATTTTAAATTTGACTCTCAAATTAATCTAAAAAAATTAATTTACAAAAAAAGGAGCAATACTTTAAAAAATCATATTACTGTCTATAAAGATTTTATTGAACTAACTGATCATAAAATTCAAGTATCTGGAGGTAAAAATAAACTATCAATTAAAGGTAATGGAAATTTTTTAGTTGATGAAAAAACTGACAACATAAATTATGAAATTAACCTTAGTGATGAGATATATAATTTTAAAACACAAATCGAACTAAATAATATTCCATTACAGATTAAAGTTTTTAATTATACGAAGAAAGAAGAAAAAAATTCTTTGTTAAGCATCGAAGGTTCATACCAAAAAAACAAAAAAATTTATTTTAAAGAAATTTTATTTAAAGAATCTAAAAATAATTTCAAAATAAGCAACCTTAGCTTAAGTCCAAATTATAAAATAAATTTTATTGAAGAATTTAATTTTAATTTTATAAATGATAGTAAAAAGAAAAATGAAATTTTATTAAAAAAAAATAACAAAAATTATGAATTATCAGGAAAATTTTTTGATGGAACAATTTTTTTAGATCAAATTTTAGAATCTGATAATGAAGGAAATGTTTTTGATATTCTTAATAATTTTAATTCAACAGTTAACATCAGTATAAACGAAGTATTTATTGATAAAACTAATCACTTAAATAATTTTAAAGGAATTTTAAAATTTAATAAAAGCAAGCTGAAAAACTTTAATTTAAATGCAAATTTTTCTGATGATAAAAAACTCAGTTTTACCATTAATACAAATCAAAATGGTGAAAAAATTACTACGTTCTTTTCAGAATACGCAAAACCTTTGGTAAAAAAATATAAATTTATAAAAGGGTTTGAAGAAGGATATTTAGATTTTTATTCTGTTAAAAAAAATAATGTATCAAATTCTACTCTTAAAATTAATGATTTTAAATTAAGAGAATTACCTGTGCTTACTAAAATCCTCATGTTAGCTTCACTCCAAGGTATTGCTGATTTACTTACTGGCGAAGGAATCAGATTTAATGAATTTGAAATGAAATTTAGAAATGAAAAGAATCTTATGACAATTGATGAAATTTATGCAATTGGTCCTGCAATTTCGGTTATGATGGACGGCTATGTTCAAAAAGACAACTTGATTAGTTTAAGAGGAACTTTAGTGCCAGCAACGACTTTAAATAAAGTTATAGGTTCATTGCCATTATTAGGTGAAATTTTGGTTGGAAAAAAAACTGGTGAAGGAGTATTTGGCGTTAGTTTTAAAATCAAAGGTCCTCCCAAAAAAACAAAAATTACGGTTAATCCAATAAAAACTTTAACTCCAAGATTTATTACTCGAACACTAGAAAAAATTAAAAATAACTAAATTTCTAGGTTCATATAGCAAGAATTTGTGTCAAACTTGTAGTGACTAAAAGGTTCACATTTTTTAAAACCAAAGTTTTTAAAAAGAATTCTAGCAGATTTAAAAAATTCTCCAGATCCAGTTTCAATACTGATTTTTTTTATTTTTAATTCTTTTGCTTCGGCAATAAGATGGGTAATAATTTTTTGACCATATCCTTTTCCTCTATACTGGTCGGCAACTCTAATTGATTTAAATTCTCCATGATTTTCATCTAAAAATTTTAAAGCACCACAACCCGTAAGTTTTTCATTTTCCCATAAACTCCAAAATTTAATACTTGGATCTTTAAGCCCATCAATATCTAAAACATGTGTGCTTCCAGCTGGTGATACCGATCTCAATTCAATGAAATGTTTCCTTAGTAATTTATCTACTTCTGAATTATCAAAATTTCCTTCAACAGATTTCATAAAAAACTAATTTAATTTGACTTTAATATGTCTTTTTTTGCCAATTGATAGTTTGATAAAATTTTCACTAAACAATTTTTTAGTAATAGAAAATTTTTCATCATTAATTACTTGATTATTTATTTTGATACCATTTCCTTTTATTAATCTTCTAATTTCACTTTTAGAACTTTCTAGTTTAGACAGAACCACAAGATCAATAATATTAATTTTTTCACTTATTTTTTTTTGATTAATAGATATTGTTGGAAGACCTAAACCAGTAGAGTTATCTTCAAAAGTTTTTTTTGCAGTTTCTTCAGCTAATTTTGCTTCCTTTTCCCCATGTAACATTTTGGTACATTCATTAGCTAATATAATTTTTAAATGATTAATGTTTTTATTTTTAATTTCTTCAATTTTCTGCAATGTTAGATCTGTAAACATTTTAATAAATTTTAATACATCTCTGTCATCTGTATTTCTCCAATATTGCCAATAATCATATGAAGACAAAAGTTTTTTATCTAGCCAAACAGCTCCTTTTTCAGTTTTACCCATCTTAGATCCTGATGCTAAAGTAATTAGAGGGGTTGTTAATCCAAAAACTTGTTTACTAGAATGTCTTTTAATCAGTTCTACTCCATTAACAATATTGCCCCATTGATCAGAACCTCCAATTTGCATTAGACAATTTTTATTTTTATTAAGTTCAAGAAAATCATAAGCTTGTAAAATCATATAATTAAATTCCATATAGCTCAAAGACTGCTCTCTATCTAATCGTAATTTAACGCTATCAAAGCTAAGCATTTTGTTTATTGTAAAATGTTTTCCAATTTCTCTTAAAAATTTTATATAATTTAACTTACCGAGCCATTTATAATTATTTACAAATAGTGGTTTAGTTTTGGGATTATTAGTTTTTAAGTAAATTTTAAAAATTTTTTCAATATTTTTAATATTTTTTTCAATTTCATTTTCGGATAGAATTTTTCTAGTTTCTTCCTTTCCAGAAGGGTCTCCAATTCGTGTTGTGCCTCCTCCTAGCAACACTATTGGTTGATGGCCATGTTTCTGCAGCAACCTTAAACACATTATTTGCAATAAGCTTCCAACATGCAAACTTGGAGCAGTACAATCAAAACCAATATAAGCCCTGATTTTTTTTTTATTCATTGACTGTTCTAATTCACTAGAATTAGTACATTGATTAAAATAATCTCTTTCCTTGAATTCAGATAAAAATGAATTTTCCATATTTTTTTAAAAACAGTGTAGAATCAATATACTAGATTTAAATTATTTAAAAAATACATATGAGCAAAAGCTATTACAGTCTAGGGTTGATGAGCGGAACTTCAATGGATGGAGTTGATGCATCAATCATTCAATCTGATGGAAAAACCAAATATAAGGCAATTTTAGATAAATACTTTGAATACCCTAAGAGTATTTATAATAATTTAACGAAACTCAGAGATAAGATAAAAAGTTCAAAAGATCTAAAAAAATATCAAAAACAAATAAAATTTGTTGAAAAAGAAATAACAATTTTTCATGCTAAAGCAGTTAAGCAAATTTTAAAAAAAACCAAGACAAATATTGATTTCATAGGCTTTCATGGTCAGACTATTTATCATAATGCAAAAGAAAGAATTTCCAAGCAACTAGGAAATGGAAAACTTCTTTCAAAAATTACAAAAAAAACCGTCGTATATGATTTTAGGCAAAATGATTTAAAAAATGGAGGAGAAGGAGCACCCTTGACTCCAATATTTCACCAAATATTGCAAAAAAAATTTAACATTAAGCAAGTCAGTTTTTTTAATATAGGAGGAATATTAAATAGAACAACTATTTGGGATAAAGGACCACTAACCGCAAAAGATATAGGCCCAGGAATGTGTTTAATAGATAAATGGATAAGAACTAAATCTAAAAAAAAATATGATAAAAATGGAAATATAGCTAAGTCTGGCAAAGTAAATAAAAAAGTTCTTGATAAATTTTGGAGTATCTCTCAAGTAACCGATCCTGAAAGAAAATCATATGATGTTAGTGATTTTGATATTTCATTTACTAAAGGAATGTCATTAAAAGACGGAGCTGCTACACTAACTCTCTATACTGCTAATCTTTTTATTTCTCATTTTAAAATGAATTCTATTTTTAAAGAAAAATTCAAAACAATTTTATGTGGCGGAGGAAGAAAAAATAAATTTTTAGTTAATAAAATAAAATCATGGAATAAAAATGTAAAACTTATAGATGATTACGGAATTGATGGAGATTTTGTTGAGTCACAAGCCTTTGCTTATCTTGCTGTTAGATCCTATTTTAAGTTGCCGATCTCTTTTCCAACAACTACTGGAGTAAGAAAACCGTGTACAGGTGGAGTGATAATTAAAAATTTTTAAAAAAGAGTTGTTTCTTTTTTAATATATTTATCTAAAGTTTTGATTAAATCATCACTAGATTTTGTAAAAAAATGATTTGCTTCTGGTATAATTTGAAAGTCTACTTTTATTCCCTTTTGGGAAGTTAATCTTTTGTTTAATTCTTTTATATGTTCTTGAGGAACTAGTTCGTCTTTTTTCCCACTAACTACCAGACCCGATGTTGGACATGGTGACAAAAAACTAAAATCATAAACATTAGGTTGTGGTGAAATTGATATAAATCTATTTATTTCAGGTCTTCTCATTAACAACTGCATAGCAATTAAAGATCCAAAAGAAAATCCAGATATCCAACATTGAGAATTTTCAAAATTTTCTTTTTCTAACCAATCCAATGTTGCTGCAGCATCAGCTAATTCACCTTGTCCATTATCAAACTCTCCATCACTTTTTCCTACACCTCTAAAATTTACTCTACATACCGAAAATTCATTATCCATAAATGCATGAAAGGCATCTACAACTACTTTATTATTCATTGTACCTCCATATTGAGGGTGAGGTTGTAAAATTAATGCAATTGGTGATGTATTTTTTTTGCTTTTAAAATATTTAGCTTCAAGTCTTCCCGCTGGGCCAGGTATAAAAACTTCAATTATTTTGTTGTCCATATGTTATTGATTATTATTCTCAAAAAAAAAAATACATTTATCACATGTAGGTGACGATTTGCTAACTTTTTTATTTTATCTAATCTTGACTATTTTTGTCGGGTATATATATAAAAGCTTGTTATTAAAGGAATTATATGAAGTTAAGCTCTAAAAGTAGATATGCTGTGATGGCTTTGGCGGATATAGCAAGTTTTAATAAGAATAAGCCAGTATCACTTCGAGATATTTCGTTAAGACAAAATATTTCATTGGTTTTTTTAGAGCAAATTTTTTCAAAGTTAAAAAAAAATAATATTGTTAAAAGTATAAGAGGAACTAATGGCGGGTACGTGTTGTCTAATGATCCTAACCAGATTAAATTATCGAGTATTTTTTTAGCAGTAGATGAAAAAGTTAAGCAAGTTCAATGTAAAAAAGAATCAAAAAAAGGATGCAACGGAAAGTCTTCAAAATGCATTACACACTATCTTTGGGACGAACTTGAACTATATATTAATGATTTTTTTAATAAAAAAAATTTAGGGGACCTTCTTAAAAAAAATTTAGAAACGAGAACTGAAACATGAGAGAAAAAGAATTAGAAAAAATAAAAGAATATAAATATGGATTTTCGACAGATATTGAAAATATCAGAGCTCCAAAAGGACTAAATAAAGAAGTAATTAAATTTATTTCAAATATTAAAAAAGAACCGCAGTGGATGTTAGATTGGAGGTTAAAAGCATATGATAGACTTCAACATTTAAAAGAGCCAAACTGGCAAAAACCAAAATACCCAAAAATTGATTATCAAAATTTGTATTATTATTCTGCCCCTAAAAGCACGAAAGATAAACCAAAAAGCTTAGATGATTTAGATCCTAAGTTATTAGAAACTTATAAAAAACTTGGAATAGCATTAGTAGAGCAAAAAAGGTTAAATAATATTGCTGTTGATGCAGTGTTTGACTCAGTTTCAGTAGCAACTACTTTTAAAGAGAAATTAACAGAAAAAGGTATTATTTTTTGTTCTATGTCTGAAGCTATTCAAAAACATTCTGAACTTGTTAAAAAGTATCTTGGCTCTGTAATCCCTTTAACTGATCATTATTTTGCAACATTAAATTCTGCAGTTTTTACTGATGGTTCATTTGTATACATACCAGAAGGCACAAGATGTCCAATGGAGTTATCAACTTATTTTAGAATTAATGCGTCTGAAACAGGACAATTTGAAAGAACATTGATTATAGCCGACAAAGGAAGTTATGTTAGTTATTTAGAAGGCTGCACAGCACCTATGAGAGACGAAAATCAATTACATGCAGCTAATGTAGAGTTAATAGCACTTGATGATGCTGAAATAAAATATTCAACAGTTCAAAATTGGTATCCTGGTGATGAAAATGGCAAAGGTGGAATATATAATTTTGTAACTAAAAGAGGATTATGTAAAGGAAAAAATTCTAAAATTTCTTGGACGCAAGTAGAAACTGGTTCAGCTATAACTTGGAAATACCCTAGTTGTATTTTAAAAGGTGATAATTCAATTGGTGAATTTTATTCAATAGCAATCACAAACAACCATCAAAAAGCAGATACTGGAACAAAGATGATTCATTTGGGCAAAAATACAAAAAGTAAAATAATTTCAAAAGGTATTAGTGCTGGATTTTCAGATATGACCTACAGAGGACTTGTTGATATTTCTTCAAAAGCAAAAAATTCAAACAATTACACTCAGTGCGACTCTTTATTGATGGGCAATAAATGCGGAGCGCACACCGTTCCATATATTAAAAATAAAAATTCTGAGTCAAATATAGCTCATGAGGCAACAACCTCAAAAATAAGTGAAGAACAATTACATTACTGTCAACAAAGAGGATTAAATCCAGAGGAAGCAGTTGGATTAATTGTTAATGGATTTTGTAAAGAGGTGCTTCAACAGCTACCAATGGAATTTGCGGTTGAGGCTCAAAAACTTGTCGGTATTAGCTTAGAAGGAAGTGTGGGTTAATGTTAAAAATAAATAATTTAAATGCTAAGATTGAAAATAAGTCAATTTTAAAGGAGTTTTCATTAAATATTAACTCTGGCGAGGTTCATGCTATTATGGGTCCAAATGGATCTGGTAAAAGCACACTGTCTAATATTTTATCAGGTAAAAAAGGCTATGAAGTTTCAGGAGAGATACTTTTTGAAAAAAAAAATTTATTTGAACTTGAAACTGAAGAAAGAGCACACAAAGGTATATTTCTAGCTTTTCAGTATCCATTAGAAATTCCAGGAGTTAATACAAATATATTCCTAAAAACTTCTCTCAATGCAGTGAGAAAAGCTCGAGGTGAAAAAGAGCTTGATGCAATAGAATTTTTAAAATTAGTAAAAAAAAAAGCTAAAGAACTAAAATTTGATGAAGAAAAATTAAATAGACAATTAAATGTCGGTTTTTCAGGTGGTGAAAAAAAGAAAAATGAAATCTTACAAATGTCAATTTTAGCACCCAAGTTGTCAATTTTAGATGAAACTGACTCAGGTTTAGATATAGATGCATTAAAAACTGTTGCTGATGGAGTGAACACTTTAAGAAATAAAAATAATTCTTTTTTAATTATTACTCACTATCAAAGATTATTAGATTATATCAAGCCAGACTTCGTTCATGTTTTGATGAATGGA
>CACKWM010000004.1 GCA_902603905.1 uncultured Pelagibacteraceae bacterium
CCCTGTATAACCTTCAACAGATTCATTAAATCTTGAACATATTTTTGGTACAGCATTCCACAGACTATCTTCAATTACTGCTAATCCCCACTGAGCTTCTTCAGTTGGTTTTGGTTTGGATCTTTTTAATTCATCGGTTTTCCATATTGATGTAATTTCCTCATGAAGATTTCTTTCCATAGCTAATGTTTCTGTTTTAATATTTTTAAGTTTAAATATTCTAGATTTGTTAAATTTTTCTAAAATATTATTTACATTAGTATATTTTTGAATAAGAGTTCTTCTTTTCACTTCTGTTGGATGTGCTGTTAAAACTAAATCAACTTTAAGTGATTTTGCCACTTTATAGAATTTTTCTTTAGAAATAGATTTTTGTTTTAACAATCTTTCAATAGCTTCTTCTAAAACTGTAAACGCATTAGTACCTTGTTTTTTTTGAATTTTTCCTTCATCAATTTTATGAACACTATCGAGAGATTCAGCTAAATTAGAAAAATTTAGAAATTTACTAAATGATCGAGCTATAACCAAAGATTGTTTTGGTTTTAATTTATTAATTGTAGATATTAATTGACGAAATTTTCTTGTTTCATTTAATTTTATTTTTTTCTTATTCTTTGTGCCTCTGCTTGCTTTAGATAAAGATCTTATTTCTTCAATTTTATTATAAAGTGTTAATCCTTCTTGTTCTTTAACTACAATTCCTAAAATTTTTCCTAATAAACTTACAATTTTTGAAAGTTCTATGTTTGCAATTTTGTATTTAGTTTTTTTTACCATTTAAAGCTGACTTTACAGTTTCACCCATGACGGACGGGTTTTTTGAAATAATGACTCCACATTCTTTTAAGAGCTCAACTTTCTCAACTGCACTTTCTCCATAAGCAGAAACAATTGCTCCTGCATGTCCCATGACTCGTCCTTTTGGAGCTGTCAATCCTGCAATGTAAGCTATAACAGGTTTTTTCATATTCTCTTTTGCAAATTTTCCTGCAGTCACTTCTTGTGGTCCTCCTATTTCACCGATCATTAATACTGCTTCTGTTTCATTATCTTCTTCAAACTTTTCTAAAATATCTTTGAATGAGCTTCCATTAATAGGATCTCCTCCAATGCCGACGCTTGTTGAAACACCTATGTTTAAGTTTTTCAGTTGTTGAGCTGCTTCGTATCCTAATGTACCAGATCTACCAATAATTCCTACTTTTCCCTCTTTATATATGTGACCTGGCATAATGCCTAGCATGGATTTTCCTGGACTAATAACTCCAGCACAATTAGGTCCTATTAGAGTCATTTTATCTATTTTAGAATATCTTTTCATATAACGTTTTATTTTAATCATGTCATGCGAAGGTATTCCATCTACTATTGCAACACATGTTTTAATTCCAGCATCGGCTGCTTCCATTGCAGAATCTGCTGCAAAAGCTGGTGGAACAAATAATATTGATGCTGTAGATCCCGTGTTTTTTACAGCTTCTTTAACGGTGTTAAATACTGGAAGGTTAAGATGTTTCATACCACCTTTTCCTGGCGTAACTCCTCCAACTATATTAGAGCCATATTTAATCATTTCATCAGCATGGAAAGTTCCCATTTTTCCTGTGAAGCCTTGAATAATTATCTTAGTTTTTTTATCTATTAAAACTGACATATTTACTTTTCCAAAGCTTTTACTGCTTTATTGGCAGCATCCTCTAATGTGTTAGCTTCTATGTAGTTTATTTTACTTTCTTTTAAAATTTTATTGCCTTTATCAACATTTGTTCCAGCTAGTCTTATAACTATTGGAATTTTAATTTCTATTTTTTGTAATGCTTGAACTATTCCTTCGGCAACCCAATCACATCTATTTATACCTGCAAAAATATTGACTAATATAACTTTAACTTTTTCATCCATCGAAATTAATTTAAATGCTTTGACTATTTTCTCAGGGGTTGCTCCTCCACCAACGTCTAGAAAATTTGCAGGTTCTCCTCCAGCTAATTTAATCATATCCATAGATGCCATGGCTAACCCTGCACCATTAATTATATTTCCAATGTTTCCTTCAAGACTTACATAGTTTAAACCTCTATCTGAAGCATATACCTCGTTAGGATTTTCTTGACTTTTATCTCTTAATTCTGAAACTTGATTTCGTCTGAATAAAGCATTGTTATCAAAACTCATTTTACAATCTAAAGCCAATATTTGTTCTTGATTAGAAATAACTAATGGGTTCACCTCAACCATAGTTGCATCTAATTCACTAAATGCTCGATAACATCCAATGATTGTATCGGCTGCTCTTGCTATTAATTTTGATTCAATTCCCAATCCAAAAGCTATTTCTCTTGCTTGAAATTTTTGCATTCCAACAGCAACTTCTATTTTGGATCTAATTATAGTTTCTGGTTTCTTTTTTGAAATTTCTTCAACACTCATTCCTCCTTCGGTAGAGGCTACAACCATTATACTTTCTGAACTTCGGTCAAAAACTAACCCTAAATACAATTCTTTTTTAATATCAGTTGCTTCTTCTATATAAACTCTGTTAATAATTTTTCCTTCTGGACCTGTTTGGTTAGTAATTAGTTTTTTTCCAAGAAGTTTATCAGCTGCTTGAGCAACTTCTAATACACTGTTGCAAACAACTATGCCTCCTGCTTTACCTCTTGCCCCAGAATGGACTTGCGCTTTAACTACCCATTTAGACCCACCTAGTTCTCTAGCTTTGTTTTCTGCATTTTCTGGGCTATAAACAATTCCACCTCTTGGTATAGTAACACCAAAACCCGAAAGTATTTTTTTTGCCTGATACTCATGTATATCCATATTACTTACCCTGAATAAGTTTATTTATATTTACAATATTTTCTGCCATTCGAGCTGAAGCAGCGTCAATCATTCTTCCGTCAAGTTGTGCCGCACCTTTTCCTTCTTTTGCAGCTTTTTCTAACTCTTCAAGAATTCTATTTGCTTTTGTTACTTCAGCTTCTGGTGGAGAAAAAACTTTATTTGCAAGATCAATTTGTGAAGGATGTATTGCCCACTTTCCTTCAATACCAATTGCTGCAGCTCTTTTAGCTGAATGAGTGTACGCATCTGGGTCATTAAAATCTCCAAAAGGCCCGTCTATTGCTCTTAAACCATAAGCTCTACAAGTCATTACCATTTGAGATAATCCATGATGCCATTGATCCCCTGGGTAATCAGGATTTAAACCACCAATGACAACTGTTCTAGCTCTTAAACTTGCTGCATAATCTGCAACTCCAAAATGAAGTGCTTCTAATCTGCTACTTGATGTTGCTATTTCTTTAATATTTGACATGCCTAAAGCAGTTTCTATTAAGCATTCAATTCCAATTTTGTTCTTAATTTTTTTATTAGTTTCAATTTGAGTGAGCAAACAATCAACCATATAAACATCGCTTGATGTGCCTGCTTTTGGTACCAGAATTGTGTCAACTTTATCACCTGCTTGCTCTACAATTTCAACTATATCACTATACATATAGTGTGTATCAAGACTGTTAATTCTAACTGAAATAGTTTTGCCTTTTTCTCTCCATTTAATTTCTTTAAGTGCTTTAATGACATTTTGACGCGCTGAAATTTTATCATTTGGAGAAACAGCATCCTCTAAATCTAAAAAAATATAATCGGCATTTGAATTTAATGCTTTTTCAAACATTTTAGGTGATGATCCAGGAACTGCTAATTCGCTTCTTTGCAACCTAGATTTTGCAGATTTATAATACTGATGACTCATAATAATTGATTATAATTTCAGGGATATGTCTAAGAAATAATATAATATAGCATTAATATTAAGGTATTGTTTTTATATATACTTTTTAGTAGTAAAAAAAAAACTTTAATAATTTTCATGTTTTGCTACTGATTCCAGATATAAATTTATATGTCAAACTTACCTTCAAAAGCTAAAGTTGTAATAATTGGTGGTGGTATACATGGTTTAAGTACTGCCTGGCATTTATCTCAAAAATACAAAAATGAAAATGACGTTGTTGTTCTTGAAAAATCTAATATAGCTGCAGGAGCTAGTGGAATTGCGTGCGGGGTAGTTAGAAATAATTATTTTCAACCTGCAATGAGGGAATTAATGGCTCATTCTGTAGAAGTATGGGAGAGCGACCCAAAAGCTTTTAAGTATAATCCAGTAGGATATCTACAAATATCTCCAGAAGTAATGCATGAAGACGTGGCATCTATATATAAACAGCAAAAAGCAATTGGCTATGAATCAGAATTTATTGAAGGTGAAGCAGATTGTATGAAGTATATGAAAACAATTTACGACGATTGGCAAGCAAAAGAAATTACATCTGTGCTTCATGAAAAAAAAGGCGGCTATGCATTTAACAAAGATTCAATAAAAGGTATTGCTAAAAAAGCTGAGGCAAATGGATCTAAGATTATAACTGGAGTTAAGGTTACTGGTTTTAAAAGAGGTAGCAACAGTAAAGCCATTACTGGAGTTAAAACAGATAAAGGAACTATTGATTGTGAACAAGTAGTAGTTGGTGTTGGTCCTTGGGTAAGAGATATTTGGAACATGTTAGAACTACCACAAACAGTAAAAATAAATAATGGAAATGGTGAAAGTAAAGAAGTTCCTATGTGGAAATATTGGTTTTTACAAGAAGGAGTGCTTGGTGTAGATAAAAATTTTTTAAAAACAAATGATGGAAAATTGCCTCCTGTTACCCACGTTGATACTACTGCTCCACTTTATTCAGATGTAGATGGAAAATTACTTACAGATAAAATTTGGGGAATATACTACAAACCTGATATAGAAGGATTGGGAGTTCAAGGAGGAACTTCCCCTTATATAGTTGATAAACATTTTAATGACGTAGCTGTAGATCCTTATGGATTAGAATCTAAAGATTATCAGACTACTGATAAATTTTCTGAAATGTGGGTTTCTGCTCTAGCTCACTGCCAAAAAAGATTTGAAGGAAAGTATAATGTTTACCGAAAAGGTCCTTCGGGTGGACTTGGATGTTTAACTCCGGACTCTTTTCCAATTTTTGATAGATTTTGCGAAAACGTATACATGATTGCAGATGCTAATCATGGATACAAAATGATTGGCGTTGGCCAATTAGTTGCTAAAGAAATTTTAGGAAGTGAAAGTGAATTGTTAAAACCTTTTAGATTCAACCGATACGAGAATGGAAAACTTCATCCTCTATCTAATAGTCCTTTTCCTTGGAGCTAAACTTACAATGTGGACACGAATTAAATTATCAGTTAACTTTATTTTATTAAAAATTTCTTTAGGGGAGAAAAAATGACAGATCTTGAAAAACACGTAAACCAACCAGGTAGAGCCAAACTAGTAAAAAAAGTCAGAGAAAAAATTAACGAATTAGGAATTACATATATTTATTACCAATTTATATCTGTAACAGGACGTGTTGTTGGTAAAGGAATTCCCGCAGACCATTGGGAAAGAACTGCAGAAAAAGGATTTCAATTGGTTTATGGATCTACTGCCAACTTATTTGTAGATAGACACAAAAATTATATTGGTTACGGTCCTGAAGCTATGGAACTTGTTGGTATACCTGACCCTGAAACTTTCTGTCAATTACCTTGGGACAAAAGAATTGGAAGAGTTTTTGTTACATGTTTTAGAAATAGAGAAGAAAGACAAAACCCAGGAGGACATTTAACCTCTGATTGTCGAGGAAATCTTAAAATATTTATGGATGAATTTGAGAAAAAACATGGTCTAGAATTAAGAGTTGGAACAGAACCAGAAATGATGTGGTTGACAAAAAATCCTGACGGAACACCTACTGGAGCAGGTTTTTCTAAACCATACTGTTATCATATTGATCAATTTGAGTCATTGAGACCTGTATTTATGAAAGTAATTGAATACGCTTCAGCAATGGGTTTAGATATGATCCAAGGTGACCATGAAGATGCTCCAGGACAATTAGAATTAAACTGGACATACGATAATGTTTTAAGAAACGCTGATAGACTTTCTACTTACAGACAAATTTGTGCACAAGTAGCAAGAGAACATAATTTAATAGCATGCTTTATGACAAAACCGTTTATGGGTGTATCTGCAAGTGGTTGCCATACGAACATGTCATTATGGAAAGGTGGAAAAATTGTAACAAACAAATTAGGTAATAAAAGATTACCTGGAGTAGAAGAAGTGTTTGGTTATGTACAGGGAGGCACAAATACTTTTATGCCTGATACTAAAGATATGCAACTACCTGGTAAAGTTGGTTTACAGTCCATTGCTGGAATAATGGAACACTTGCCTGCTTTAACTGCTTTAGGATCTTCAACAGTCAATTCTTACAGAAGACTTTGGGATCAAGGTTTTTGGGCGCCAGTTTATGCTGATTGGGGATATCAAAACAGAACTTGCGGTTTAAGAGTATCAGCTCCTGGAAGATTTGAGTATAGATCGGTTGACTCAATGCACAATCCATATCTACTGGGTGCAGCTCTATTAAAAGCTTGTGACCACGGTATTTCAAAAAATCTAAAACCATCTAAGCCTGAATCTAGAAGTATGTATGAAGCTAAAAAAGCTGGTAAAGATGTTAAGAAACTTCCACTAAGCCTTGGTGAAGCTTTGGATAGACTATCTGAAGATGAGGTTATCAAATCAGCTATGCCTGATGAAATGTATAAAGTTTTTCATTGGTATAAAAATGATGAATGGGAAAAATTCTTGGGTGCTACAACTCAATGGGATCTGGATACTTATCTAGATTGTTTGCCATAGTAAAAATATAAATAAAAGGGGTAATTTTAAATGTGCGGTATTGCAGGATTAATTCACAGAGGAAAATCTTCAAACGTAGGTGAAGAACTCCAAAAAATGCTTCAAGCTTTGAAGCATAGAGGGCCAGATTCTACTGGATACGCTCTTTATGCTAATAACGACGGCCAAAACTTTATAATGAGATTTAAGGTGGGTGAAAATGTAGGAGAAGGTAGCACTTCAGTAAATGAAGATGAAAATGTTTACAATGAAAGAAAAAAACTTGTAAACAAAAGACTTTCAGAACTAGGAGCCACCGTTGTTAAAGAAGAAAAATTAACCCCATATTCTTATAGATATGAAATAAAATACGATAAAGATTTAATGGAGTTTTCAAAAGCAATTGAAAGCATTGAAAGTGTTGAGATACTTTCTATAGGAAAATCTCTTGAACTTATAAAAGACCTAGGTGATGCAACAACTGTATCAGAAAGATATGGATTAAATAAAGTGCAAGGAACACACGGCATAGGACACGCAAGAATGGCTACTGAGTCTGGTGTAGATATTAAGTCAGCTCATCCTTTTTGGGGCTACCCTTTTGCAGATGTTTCTGTGGTTCATAACGGACAATTAACAAATTATTGGAATAATAGAAGAGTGCTTGAAAACAAAGGTATGCGTTTTATGTCTGAATGTGATTCAGAATTAATTGCAGTTTTTCTTGCTGAAAAAATGAGAGATGGAGCAACTTTAGAAGAAGGAATGAAACAATCTTTAACAGGACTTGATGGTGTTTTTACTTACTTTGTTGCAACAAAAGATTCTTTAGGAATGGCAAAAGATACAATGGCGGCAAAACCATTGGTGTTGTACGAGTCAGATGATTTGGTCGCTATGGGGTCAGAAGAAATAGCTATTAGATCTATTCTTCCGCAAGAAATTGATACTTATGACCCATTTGATGGAGAGGTAAAAGTATGGCAAATTTAAAAACAACTGCAAAAAAAACGAAAGCCCAATCAATGGGTTTGCACACAGAGGTTCTGACTGGAAAAACTCAACAAAAGTTTTTTAACCCTGATGAAGCTGAAAATTTTTTCTACTGGGGAACTCATAACGTTGATTTTAATAAAAGAACTGAATTAGACGTTATGGATATGGATTGCAGACAAGCGAATAATAAAATTGATGAACTTATGAGTGAAGGCTATGGAACAATTGTAATAAAAAACCCACAAGGAAAACACAGTTTAGGTGTTGGAATATTAAATAAACTTAATTTAATTTTTGAAGGAAGTTTGGGTTATTTTGGTGTTGGTTCAATAGATGGACCAATAGTTACAGTTAACGGTCGTGTTGGCTGGTCTTGTGCGGAAAATATGATGGCTGGTAAAGTGGTAATAGAAAAAAATGCTGGATCATGTTTCGGTGCAGCTATTAGAGGTGGTGATTTAATTTGCAAAGGAAGTGTGGGTGCAAGAACTGGAATTGACCAAAAAGGTGGTTCTATAATTGTAGGTGGAGATGCTGGTGCTTTTACAGGTTTCATGATGCAAAGAGGAAGAATTGTTATATTAGGAGATGTAGGAATTAACCTTGGAGACTCTATGTATGATGGGACTATATATGTAGGTGGAAAAATTGGTTCATTTGGAAGTGATGCGGTAGAATCTCCCATGACAAAAAATGATATAGAATGGTTGACTAGAAAACTTAAAGTAGCAGAGATAGGAAGTAATGTTGATCTATCAAAAATGACTAAAGTTGTTGCTGGTAAAAAACTTTGGAACTATGACGCTCTAGAACCAACAGAAAGAAAAGGAGCTATATAATGGCAAAAAAGAAAAATGGAAAAACTAACGGCCAAGCGAATGGAAAAGGTGAATTTTCTAAAAGAAATAAAAGTTTATTAGGTTACAACTCTATTTTTACTCCTGAAGTAATTGACGATATTCATATTAAAGCTCAATTAGGAAGATACAGAATGCGTGGAATGGCGTTGATGAAAAAAATTCCAACGTTTGATGACTTGGTTTTCTTACCAGGAACTTTAACAAGATTTGTGATTGAAGGTTACAGAGAAAAATGTGAAACAAAAACTGTAATTGGACCAAAATGTGAAAATCCAATTGAATTAGATATTCCAGTTTACATAACTGGTATGAGTTTTGGTGCACTTTCTTATGAAGCAAAAACAGCTCTAGCAAGAGGAGCTACAATGGCGGGATCGGCCACATGTTCTGGAGAAGGTGGAATGATACCTGATGAAAGAAGATATTCAGAAAAATGGTATTATCAATGTATTCAATCAAGATATGGATTTAACCCCCATCATGCACAACTTGCAGATGGAATAGAGGTATTCATTGGACAAGGACAAAAAGTTGGTATGGGTGGTCACTTAATGGGTCAAAAAGTTACAGACCAAGTTGCTGAAATGAGATCTTTACCTGCTGGAATTGATCAAAGATCTCCTGCTAGGCACCCTGACTGGTTAGGACCAGATGATTTGTCTTTAAAAGTTAAAGAGTTAAGGGAGTTAACAAAGAACAAAGTTCCAATACAATTAAAACTTGGAGCAGCAAAGGTTTATGATGATGTTCGTATGGCTGCTAAATGTGAACCAGATTCAATATATTTAGATGGAATGGAAGGATCAACTGGTGCAGGACCACATATAGCTGCAGCAAACACAGGTATTCCTGGTATTGCGGCAATTAGAGAAGCTAGAAGAGCTTTGGATGATGTTGGTCAAACAGGAAAAGTTACTTTGATTTACGCTGGTGGAGTAAGAGATGGAGCAGATATGGCTAAAGCTTTAGCTTTAGGTGCTGATGCAATTGCAATTGGAACTGGAGCAATGATTGCTCTTAACTGCAATAAAGAAATTCCAGAGTCTGATTTCGAGAAAGAAATGGGAGTTCCAGCCGGACATTGTTATCATTGTCATACAGGTCGTTGTCCAGTAGGTGTTGCAACACAAGACCCTAAACTTAGAAAAAGATTAAATCCTGATGAAGCAGCTTTAAGAGTTTACAATTATTTACATACAATGACTTTAGAAGCACAATTATTAGCAAGAGCATGCGGTAAAACAAATATACATTCTTTAGAGCCAGAAGATATGGCTGCATTAACGATGGAAGCTTCTGCGTTAGCAAAGGTTCCATTATCAGGAACAAATCATACAGTAGGAATTGACGACTTCCATAAAATTTAGGAATACATATGGCAAAAAAAAAGAAAAATAAAATGAAAAGCATTAAAAAAACTAAAGGCCAGTTGGGGAAAAAAAAAGAAACAGCTAGAGAAAAAATGATTGGTCAGACTATTGGTTATCGATATGATGTCAACTTATTGCCTGATTATAAAAAACTTACACCATTTTTAAAAAAATATATTGAACATATGGGCTGGGATGATCTTAATTGGTTAGAAGATGTTCATATGGGTTATGAAGAAGATAGACCAGCTGTATTTGATAGAAATGCAAATGGTTGGGTGACTATCCCAAAAAAAATCAAATTGCCTGACAATCAACAAGATAGAGATATGATAGCAAGAGAACTATTGGTTAAGTTCCAAATGTCTCCTAATCATCCATTAGTAGATCTTAAAAAAGCATATTTAAAATTTTAATAAAAATTTCAATTAAAAGTTGTATGTTAATTTGTTAGTCTTCTATTATTCGCATTTTACCTAAATAATAAAAAATTCTTATATTTGTAGTGACTAGTAAATTGTCATAAAATTTAAATAAACAAATATAGGGAGGAAGATTATGACAGACGAATTAGGCGCTCTGACAACTATATTTACAGAATTTTACTACTGGATAACAGTAGTGCTTATGTTTTTAATTCACGTAGGCTTCTGTATGTATGAGGTTGGCGCTTCTCGTTATAAACATCACCAACATACCCTGATGAAAAACACAATGCTGATACCTTTGGTAACAGTTACTTGGTTTTTATTTGGTTGGTGGATTTACTGGGCATTTCCAACAGGACCAGGACTAGCACCTTCAATAATGAATGAAAGTGCTGCATTGATTACTGACGAAAGTACATTCAGTGCAAAATGGTACGTACCCAACAGTGATCTAATGGCGGTTAATTTAGGTGACCACATTAGCGGAGTATTTTGGGCTGCGTTTCTACTGTTCTCATGGACTGCTGCATCAATCGTCTCTGGAGCCGTAATTGAAAGAATTACAACTTTTGCATTTGGAATTTTAGCAATTGCAATAGGATCTGTATTTTGGTCAATTGACGCTGCTTGGGGATGGCATTTTGATGGATGGATGCTTAAAATTTTAGGATATCATGATGCTTACGCATCAGGTGTAATTCACGCAGTAGCGGGTGGATTTGCTTTAGGTATTCTTATGGTTTTAGGACCAAGAATTGGTAAATTTTCATCTAGTGGTGAACCAAGAAATATAGGACCAAGAAACCCTTGGCTAGTTACAATTGGATTATTTTTAATTTATACTGGTTTCTGGGGATTTTATGCGGCATGTAATATACCGATATTTAATCTTGGACCTGAGTACGGAATGGAAGGCGTAACGTACTTTACAGCAACAAATATATACGTAACTCCTACTACACTTAGTGGTATTACAATGAACTTCTTGATGTCGTTATCAGGCGGATTATTGGCTGGATATGTGGTCTCAGGTAAAGATCCATTCTGGACATACTCTAGTGGACTAGCAGGTATCATCTGTGCTTCAGCAGGTAATGATTTGTATCATCCAATACAAGCTTTGATCATAGCTATGATCGGTGTTGTGATTGCATACAATCTACATTACTGGGTTGAGCGTACATTTAAAATCGATGATGCAGTTGGCGCAGTAGCGGTACACGGTTATGCAGGTGTCGCGGGACTTATAATTTGTGGTTTTGTTCTTAACGGATATCCTTCATCTGGATACAGTGTTGGATCTATGTGGGTAGGAACAGACTATGCAGCTATCAATCCTTTAGGAATGTTTATAGGTGCAATTATAATGTTCGTGGTTCTTGGATTAATACCAGGCTGGATTATAGCTAAAATACTTCATGGAATGGGTAAATTAAGAATCCCACGTGAAGTAGAAATTGCTGGTCTAGACTATAACATGTTGGAATCTGCTAAGAAAGACGAAAGAGCAGTTTCCTCTTCAACTAGGTAAAGGAGATAAATTATATGGCAACAGTAACAAACTGGATTGATCATCTAAGCGCAGCTGAGGTTAAGGGTGCAATTTATCCCGGCGTAGGAACTGAAGGTGTGTTGGTAATAATCTTGCTAGTAATTTGGATAGGATGGCACGTTATAACAAGTGCATCTGAAGACAAAGACTTGGCGCAAGCAGCAAGAAAAAGACACGGTGCTAATGATCACAAAAGCAATATTACCGAATGGTAATTAAAATCTAATTTTCAAGGGCGCAAAATTTGCGCCCTTGTCAACAATAAAAACCTAAAATATTTTTCATAATTTCACAATCTACAGTTGTGATATTTTAATAGTATAAAAAAAAATAATTTAAAACATTGCTTTTTTAGAATGTTTCTAAATTATTTATTGTATTTCTTTATTTTTTTTGAGAAGATTGGTTAAAAAGGAGGGTAAGTATGAAAAATAAAAAAATAAAAAATAATCGTAAATTGAGATCATCAAGAAGAAAAGCAGTTAAAACTATAGGTAAAGCTGCCATGTTAGTTGGAGCTGCAAATTTTCTTCCTATGCCCTGGGTAAGAAAAGTTGATGCTGCTGATTACATGTTAATTGGTGTGCCCTCTTCTCTTTCTACACCCTATGGTGTTGCAGATGATCAGGACCATTTAAATGGAACAATAATGGCAATTGAAGCTATTAATGCTAAAGGAGGAGTCCAAGGAAGAGAATTAAGAACTTTTGTTCCTGACTATGACAAACTTTCAGCAGAAAGTACTCAAGCTTCTATAGCAGCATGTATTGATAAAAAAGTACATGCGTATTCAAATGCATTTACATTTGCTCCAATTCCAGGAATGGATACATCGACAAAATGGAAAGCACCTTATTTACAAGGTAATACTCAAAGACTGGCTACGGAAGAGTTTAAAAGACATCCTAAAAAATACAGCCACGTGTTACAAACTGATCCATCTGAGGTTAATTATGGTTGGACTGTTCCTATGTGGTTAACTGCTATGAAAAAAACTGGTACTTGGAAACCTGTAAATAATAAGGTTCATATTATTTCAGAACAAACTGGTTATAATCAAACCATTTTGAAAGCTGCTAAAGAGTCATTAGCAAAATCTGAATGGGAACTAGCTGGTGATACACAGATACAATATCCAGTAAATGATTGGGCGCCGGTAATTCAAGAACTTAAAAAAGTTGGTGCTGGAGCTATAATGTGTAACCACTGGATGGCATCTGAAGAAGCTGCTTTTTGTAAACAGTTTAGAGCTGATCCTGTTCCTGGAGCTATTGTTTATGTTCAATACGGAGCATCACAACCTGAGTTTTTAGAGCTTGGAGGTAGAGCAATGGAAGGGTTCTGTTGGAGCACGGTTCTTGGAATATACGGAGACAAAATGGGTGAAGATTTTAGAAAAGCTTATCTAAAAAGATTCCCTGAATTTGGAACGTACAAGAAAAACACTATGGGACTGGTCTACACAGGTAACGGTTATGATATCGTAAATTACCTGGAAGCGTCTTGGAATGCCACAAAAGCTCTTGGAGCTAATGAAGAAGACTTCAAGAAAAACTGTGATTGGATTAGAGTAAATCCTTTTAGAGGTGTATGTGGAATGATGGACATGAATAATGAATATCAGGAAGCTTTACATTATCCAGATAATGGTTTTGGTAACCAATCAGATTCTCATGAAACTGGTATGGGTCAATTGTACTGCCAAGTTCAAGATGTTCAACACAGAATAATCTGGCCAAATGATTATAGTCAATCCAAATTACAAGGATGTGACTGGTGGTAAAAAGATAAATATTCAAATTTTAAAAGAGGGCGAATTTATCGCCCTCTTTTTTATAATTAATCTAATTTTTAAATAATAAGTATTTAAGTTATGGATACAGAATTATCAAAAAATTTTTTTTCTTGTAATGATATATCTATCGATCTTGGTGGTAGGGAAATTCTAAGAAATATAAACATCAATATAAAACCTGGTGAGGTATTGGGGATAATAGGTCCTAACGGTGCTGGAAAAACTTCTTTAATTGAAATACTTTGTGGAAGATACAAACAAAAAACTGGGGACGTAATTTACAAAGATAAAAATATCAATGATAAAAAATTATTTGAAAGAGCAAGAATGGGTATTGGCAGGACTTACCAAACTCCTGTTGTACCAGAAGACTTAACTGTTGGTGAAACTCTTAAAGCTGCAAGACAAGCTAATAAACCTTATTTGCCCATAACAGATGCAGAATATGCTGCAGACCTAGTTAAGTTTACAGTTGATTGGGATGTGGAAAATACAAAACTAGAAACGTTTAATAGACGAAAACTTTTAATGACTAGCATATTAATGAGGGAGCCTGATATTATATTAATGGATGAACCTGCGTCTGGTTTAATAAATGCTGAAATAGATGAAATAGATAACACTTTAAGAATGCTATCCAAAGAAATGAATATAGCTGTACTTATTGTTGAACACAGAATTGAACTATTAGAAACTATTGCCGATAGAGTAATTGTGATGGATGCTGGTGAAATAATCGCCGAAGGAGATTTAAAAGATGTGATTGATAATCCAAAAGTTAAAGAAGCTTATTTTGAGGGATAAAGAAAAAATTTATGAGTAAAATTTTAGAAATTAAAGGTTTGTCAGCTGGTTATGGTTCTTTAAGAGTTATTCATGATTTAGATCTGATAATAGAAACTGGAGAAAGAGTTGGAATCGTGGGTTTAAATGGTCATGGAAAAACCACTCTTTTTTACGCGATAGCTGGCCTAACGCATTGGCAAAGAGGATCAATTATTATTGATGGTAAACAGATAGGAAGAACGAGAAGCCAGGGTCCAGGTCGATATACTCATTTAGTTGTTAAAGAAGGTTTGGCAATTATGCCTCAAGGAGATGAAATCTTTCATGGGCTAACTGTGGAAGAACATCTTGATAGTGGAGCATTTACACCAGAATCATGGAAAAATAGAAAACAAAAAAGAGAAGAAATATTAGAGATTTTTGAACCTTTAAAAAAACTAATACATACACCAGTTGGAAGATTGTCTGGTGGAGAAAGAAGAATGGTGTCTATTGGAAGAGGAATGATGTCAGAGGCAAAAGTTTATATGGCTGATGAACCAACTCTTGGCTTAGCTCCTAAAATTGGAAAAGGTTTGCTCGAAGCGCTATTAAAAATAGATCTAAAAAATTCAGCTATGATTATTGCAGAACAAAATGTAGCATTATTAGAAGGCAAGGTAGACCGTATAATTGGTATGCATGCTGGTAAATTAAAAGGTGAGGCTTCTTCATCATTATCTATGGGATTAAAAAATTAATTTATTATGAATGATATAGTTTTTTTACTGATTAATGGAATAACTGTAGCATGTATATATGGACTTGTTGCAGTTGCAGTTTCAATTACTTGGTCAGCTTTAGGATTATTAAATTTAAGTTATGGATTTATTTTTTCTTTTGCAGGTTATGGTGCTTGGCTAGCTGAAAGGCATTTGTGGGGTGAGCCTATATTTGTTTTATTTATGGGTATTGCCGCAGGAGTTGTTGGAGGTGTATTGGTATGTCTTCTTGTTTTTATTCCTGTGCACGATAAACCAAATTTTACAATAAGAGGAATGATAGGTACCCTTGCTGTAAGTTTAATTGGAGGTCAAATCCTTCTTCAAAGTTTTGGACCCAAAGCAAAATTGCTGCCAGAATTTTTTGGATATTCAAAGATAAAAATTTTAGATGTTACTCTTACTGCAGATAAAATTGGTGTAATAATTTCTTCAATTATAATGCTAACTTTAGTTGTTAAATGGATGAAATCAAGCAGAAGAGGCTTAGAAATTAGAGCAATGATGATGAATCCCCATGCTGCTTCAATTGTTGGTATTGGTGTTCGTAAAACTGGAATATATGTAATGGCAGTAACAGGTGCAATGACAGGATTATCGGCAGCACTTTTATCTCAAACTTATTATTTATCACCCTTTAGTGGATTAACACCTATGATTAAAGGAGTTAGCATTGCTCTGTTGGGTGGACTTGGAAGTGTAAGAGGAGCTGTTATTGCTGCAATCATTTTAGGGTTTAATGAAGCTCTAACAACAAAGTTTATTGGTGGACGATATGTTTTAATAACTCAATTTACCTTAATAATTATTGTTTTAATTTTTAGACCTAGGGGAATAGCTGGAATTCTAGATAAAGCGAGGGAAGCATGACCAAAAAAAAGAATACTTGGAAAAATCCTTTGGCTATTTGGGGTGCAAAAGGTGGAAATTATGAAGTTCCAACACCACCATATAAAGATCCGCATGATATATGGAAAAAAACAAATTCATATAAAGTTCCAATAAAAAAAATAGGTAGATTTCACTATGAATATAAGTCTTCAAATCACGGAAACAAAATTTGGAATCGTCTAAGATGGTGGCCAACAAGAAGAACTATTTTGTGGACTAAAGGAGTTTATAATAGAAAAAGTTTAAAAGCTGAAAAAATAAGAAAAGACAAAAGACCAATTTTTTGGTTTTTTGGATTGCTTTTTTTAGCTATTGCTCCATTTATTTTACCAGAAGGAAACAAAACTGCTCTTTTAACAGCAGGAGGAATTTTTGGAATTTATGCATCTATTAACTTGTGTTGGACACTTATAATTGGAACTGCAGGCATATTTTCCTTAGCAACATATGCTATTGTAGGAATTTCAGCATTTTTTACATGCTGGCTATCAATAAACTTGGGTCTTCCTTGGTGGACCTTGCCTTTAATAGGTATGTTTATAGGCTTAGGGTTTGGAATAATTATTGCGCTACCAGCTTTAAGATTAGATGGCTTTTACTATGGATTGCTTACCCTGGGGCTAAATGAACTTTGTAGAGTTTTTATAACGACATCAAAAGCTTTCGGATCAGCATCTGGTGGTTTGTTCGGAGCAGACACTTTTATAAACCAAGACTGGACACCAATGACACAAACCTATGCAAGTTATTATAGTGCATTTCTATTATTAATTGCTGCATTGTTTTTATTTAGATTTGTTGATGGAAAGCGTATAGGAAGAATTTTAAAATTAGCGCCAGAAAAAAAAGAGTCATTTGCTGAAGCTTCTGGGGTAGATTATAAAAGAGCTAGAGTTACAGTGTTTTTAATTTCCTCAGTTGCATTAGGATTCATTGGAGGTTTTTATGCAGCTTATTACAGAGGCGTAGCTTTTAATCTTTTTGATTTTCATACTGTAGTAATGGGGCTAGCCATGATCACAATTGGTGGAATTGGCAGATCTGAAGGCGCAGTTGTAGGCACACTAATAATTGTAATTTTAGATAGAGTGTTAATAGAATTAGGTCCAATGAGATATATAATTATTGGGGTTTTAATGATGTTTACCATTTTATTTCTTCGAAATGGGTTATTTGGAATAAGAAAACAATTTAAGGAATGGAGAAACAAAAAAAAGAATGAAGTAAGATCAACCAGGGTAGAAAGAGGAGGAGAAATGTTACCAGAGCAATCAACTGAGATGGATAATAAAGATGAAGTGTATAGAAAGAGATATGATAAAATGCAAAGAGAGTTTTTAAAAACCCTAATTTGTAATGAAATTATTGAAGAACATAAAAATAAACCATTAGGCCAACATAGCGAAGCGCTGGAAAGAGTTTTGTATTATTTTAGAAGAGCAGCAATGAATGATAAGTATGTTGTTAAATGCGAAGAGCCTTTTAAGAAATATAAAATTATGGCTTTATCAGGTGTTAGAGGTAGGTCACCACGACTTGTTGAGGACAAAGTTTATCCCTCAGTAACGGATGCTTACCATGGGTTATTTTTAAGAAGAGTGCAAGATTTAATGGAGGCATAAAAAATGGCAGAAATTAAAATATTTGGCTATACTGACAAGATATCTGTAAAACAAGGAGAAAAAATTAACTTTCACGTGTCAGCAGATGGAACAAAAACTGCTCAAGCACAACTGGTAAAATTAATTCATGGTGATGGACATCCAGATGGGCCTGGATATTTAGATGAAAAAATTGATGATAAAATCAATGGAGAGTGGAGTGTTGAAAAACAATTCACGCAATTAGGTTCTTTCTTAAAAGTAAATGATCCAGAAAATAAATTAGCAATAGATGGTGATTTCACAATATTTGGATACATTTGTCCTTCAACGCCAAAAACTGGACATCACCAGTGGATCTTTAGTCGTTGGAATAATAAAACAAACGAGGGGTATGGCATAGGAATTAATAAAGATGGATACTTTGAACTTGCAGTTGGAGATGGTAAAGAAGTTGACTATTTGATTTCTGAACTGCCTATGATTAAAAAAGTTTGGTATTTTGTGGCAGCAACCTTTAACTACAAAACGGGCGATGCAACTTTATATCAAGAAGGTGTATTAACCAGATATAATTCATTACTTGGAAAAGTTGTACCCTATGATTACCGTTCACACACAAAAACAACTTTTAGATTTAAACAAAAAAATAATCCAAAAACTCCATTTATTGTTTCTGGAGCATATGATTTACATGAGTTAAGAGGTCATTTTATTTCAGGTACTTATGCAGGAAAGGTAGATAGACATGGTATTTGTAATAAAGTTTTATCTAAAGAAGATTTGGACAAAATTCGTGATGGAGAATTGCCAGAGAAAAATTCTATACTAGCGTATTGGGATACTACTGTAGGTTTTTCAGATAATGGAATAAATAATACTGTAATTGACATTGGGCCAAATAAATTAAACTCAGAAGGTCATAACCATCCAGTAAGAGCTATGACTGGATGGAACTGGAATGGAAAGAATGATAATTTTAGATTAGCCCCAAAAGAATATGGTGGAATTGATTTTCATCCTGATGCAATAACAGATGCAAAATGGAAAGTTACAAACTCAATGACAATTCCTGAAGATTTAAAAAGTGGTGTTTATGCAATAAGATTAAGATCTGGCCCTGGTACTGGTTTAAGTGAGGAATATATTGTATTTTTTGTAAGACCTAAAAAACCAAAATCTAAAATTTGTTTTCTAGTTCCTACTGCTAGTTATTTAGCTTATGCAAATGAAAAATTAAGTTTTGAAGCAGTTATAATTCAACCAATGACTGGGCAACCACCTACAATTACAGATATTGATATTGAGCAATATAAAAATCCTGAGTTTGGATTATCAACTTATGATAGCTACGCTGATGGAGCTGGTGTTTGTTATTCGTCTTATAAAAGACCAATACTAAATATGAGACCGAAGTATAGAACTTCGGGAATGGGTATAACTTGGCAATTTCCTGCAGATCTTTCTGTAATTGGGTGGTTAGAACATAATAATTATGAATATGATATAATTACTGACGAAGATCTACATAAAGAAGGTTTAAATTCTGTTAAACCTTATAATTGCGTAATTACTGGTACTCATAATGAATATTATTCAGAAAAAATGCTTAACGCCTTAGAAGATTATGTAGCTAATGGTGGTAGAGTTTTTTCTACAGGAGCTAATGCTTATTATTGGGTTGTTGCATTTCCTGAAGAACAACCTTGGTGCATGGAAGTAAGAAAGTTAGAAGCTGGAATGAGAGCATGGGCTGCAAAACCTGGTGAGTATTATATGCAAACAACTGGAGAAAAAGGTGGATTATGGAGAACACGTGGACGTCCACCTCAAAAATTTGCAGGTGTGGGATTTATTGCAGAAGGTTTTGATACTTCTGAAAAATACAGAAAAATGCCTGATGCATGGCATAGAACAGTTTCATGGATCACAGAAGGTGTTGAAGGTGAAATTATTGGAGATCATGGATTGGCATATGGAGGTGCTGCTGGAGTGGAAATAGATAGATACGATCTTTCTTTGGGAACTCCTCCTCATACTAAAATCATTGCTTCTTCAGGGGGTCATAGTGATAATTACGTTCTTGTCACTGAAGAACTATTATATGCCTACGCTGGATTGGTGGGATCATTAGATTATAGAATAAGAGCTGACATGACTTATTTTACATCTCCAAATAATGGTGCTGTATTTTCCACAGGATCTATTGCATTTGGACAGTCCCTACCTAGTAACAATTTTAATAATAGTTCATCAACAGTGATGAAAAATGTAATTAATGCATTTATGAAAGATGGAAAGTTGCCTGGAGGCTTGTGGACTTTAGAAGAAAAACAATGGAAGTAACACTTAAAATAATAAAATGATAAAATTATTAATAGTGGTAGCTGTGATCGTGATTTTAGCTGCAATTCTAGTTTATTTATATGCCTAATTGTGATTTAAATAATTATGGAAAACGGAGAAAACAAAAATAAAACGCCATATAAAATGGCTCGTTTAGCTTGGCCAAAAGCAAAATATGGCCTTATATTTGCAGTTATTATGATAGTAATTATTAATCTGATTTATTATAAAGATGCTATTTTTTCATTATTTAAATAACGTTGAATTAAAATTAAAAAAAATATGTCAAAAAATTTATCTAAAATAGCAAAAACAAAAAAAATTAAATATTTTTTAATTAGTTTCGTTGATTTGTTTGGTGTTCTGAGATCAAAGTTAGTTCCTGCGCGAGCGATTGGCGAAATGCAAGAAAATGGCGCTGGATTTGCTGGATTTGCAACTTGGCTTGATATGACACCAGCAGATACTGACATGTTTGCTATCCCAGATCCTGACAGCTTAATTCAACTGCCATGGAACAAAGAAGTGGGTTGGTTAGCATCGGATTTATGGATGGGTGGAAAACCTGTAAAAGCATCACCGCGTGTAATGCTTAAAGAACAGATAAAAAAACTTAATACAAAAAATTTAACTATGAAATCTGGTGTTGAATGTGAATATTTTTTAATCACACAAGATGGGAAAAAAATTGCAGATGAAAGAGATACTCAATCAAAACCTTGTTATGATCAATCAGCTTTAATGCGAAGGTATGATTTAATTAAAGAAATTTGCGATAGTATGATTGAACTTGGATGGAACCCTTATCAAAATGATCATGAAGATGCTAATGGGCAATTTGAAATGAATTGGGATTACAGCGATTGTTTAACAACGGCAGATCGACATGTTTTTTTTAAATTTATGGTAAAATCATTAGCAGAGAAGCATGGTTTAAGAGCAACTTTCATGCCTAAACCTTTTCAAAACTTAACTGGCAATGGTTGTCATGCTCATATTTCTTTATGGGACGGCAAACAAAATAAATTTTTAGAAAGTGGGGAAAAACTTGGTTTAAGCAAAATAGCATATAATTTTTTAGGTGGAATAATGAAATTTGCACAACCATTAACTGCTTTCTTTAATCCTACAATAAATAGTTATAGAAGAATTAATGCACCGCCTACTAAATCAGGTGCTTCATGGTCTCCAAGTAGTATTTCTTACTCAGGAAATAATAGAACCCACATGATAAGAGTCCCTGACCCAGGAAGATTTGAATTAAGATTAATGGATGGTGCAACTAATCCTTATTTGCTGCAAGCAGGAGTTGCCGCGGCAGGTATACATGGATTAATTAATAAAATAGATCCAGGTGAACCTTTGTCGTGCAACATGTATACGGAATACAAAAAATATCCTGATTTAAAAAAATTGCCTGATTGTATTGAAGATTCTTTAGATGAACTTGATAATAGTAAAGAAATTAAAGAAGCTTTTGGAGAGAATGTAATAAACAGTTTTATAAAATTAAAAAAAATGGAAGTAGAAGAGTTTAATAAAGAAGAAAATTTTGATAAAAAAAAAGAAGTTACAAGCTGGGAAAAAGAAAACACTTTAGATTGTTAACGAATGTCAACAGGATCTGAAGTTCTAAAATGGAAATATTCACAGTTTTTAAAAAACAAAAAAAATAACTTTAACAAAAATAATATTTTAAACGTACTAACAAAGCATGAAATTGATGAAGCATACAAGATAATTTCAAAATGGGAGAATTACTCACCTACTCCACTAATATCTTTAAAAAAACTTTCTGAAAAATTAAAACTTAATAATATTTTTTATAAAGATGAGTCTAAAAGATTTCATCTAAAATCATTTAAAGCTCTTGGGGGTTCTTATGCTGTTGAAAAAGTTACTAAAGGAAAAAAAAATATAATTATTTCTACTGCTACTGCCGGAAATCACGGAAGATCAGTTGCATGGGGGTCCAAAAAATTAGGACTAAAATGTAAAATTTTTATTAGTGAATACGTAAGTGAATTTAGAGCAAAAGTAATGAGAAGCTTTGGTGCAGACGTAATAAGAGTTAAGGGAAATTATGATAATTCGTTAAAAGAATGTATTAAACAATCTAAACAAAATAAGTGGCAAATCATTCAAGATGTCGCGTGGCAAGATTATAAGTTGGTACCTAAATTAACTATGGCAGGATACACAGTAATGATGAAAGAAATATCAGAACAAATAAATAATAAGAAAATTTCACATGTTATATTGCAAGCTGGAGTTGGTGGAATGGCAGCCGCAATGATAGCTGGTATAGCTAGATATTTAAATCATATTCCTCAAATTATTGTAGTTGAACCAGAAAGTGCAGCATGTGTTCTGGAAAGTATAAAAGCCGGCAAAATTGAAAAAATTTCTATTAAAAAAGAAAGTTTAATGGGTGGCATGTCTTGTGACGAAGTATCCATGGTTCCCTGGGAAATATTAAAAAATTCTGTAAACCATTGTGTAACTGTTTCAGATAATTACATTTCAAAAACTGTTAAATCTCTTTCAAACTGTGAGTTTAGTAAAGAAAAAATTATTGGGGGTGAATGCTCAACGCCAGGAATTATTGGTTTAGCCGGTTTATGTAATGATAATGAAATTAAAAAAAAAATAAATTTAAATGATCGATCTAATGTTTTGCTATTTGGTTGTGAGGGTGATGCGGATGAAGAGTTGTATCAAAAATTATTAAATTAATGGTTAATTTAATGAAAAAAAACTTAATATTAATAATTATATTTTATTTTATATTTATCATTTCTTCTTATGGAGCTGGATCAGGTGCTGGTGCTGGATCAACTGATTATTATAAAAAAGCAATATCTCTAGTTAAAAGAGCAAAAAAACTCGAAAAAAAAGGTAAAATTGAGAAAGCTAATAAGAGGTACGAAAAAGCTCTTCAATATTTAATAAAATCTAACAAAAAAAAACCAAACCAACCTGATACACTTAACTATTTGGGGTTTACTACAAGAAAATTAGGTGATTATAAAAAAGGAGAAGAATATTATTTATCAGGATTAAAAATTAATCCTAACCATAAAGGAATAAATGAATATCTTGGCGAACTATATGTAGTTACAAATAGAATTAAGCTTGCAAAAGAAAGATTAAATGTTTTAAAAAATTGTAACTGTGAAGAGTATATAGAATTAAAAGAAATTATTGAGGGTAAAAAAAAATCTAAATATTAATTTTTATGCATATTATAGAAGCTCTTGGAAGAATTTTTCTTTCAAGTTTATTTTTAATTGAAGGAATTAAAAAGTTTTTCTTACAAGAAGAAACTATAATATATATGGAAGAATATGGAGTTCCTGAAATTTTATTTTTTCCTTCTCTTATTCTTGAAATTCTATTTCCCTTGTTAATAATTGTGGGATACAAAACCAGAATTTCAGCATCAATAATGTCACTATTTACTTTAACTGTTGCAATAATTTTTCACACTAACTTTCAAAATGAAATGGAATTAATTTTTTTCTTAAAAGATCTAGCAATTGCAGGTGGTTTTTTGATTATAGCCACAAACGACCCTAAAATTTGTAGTATAGATTATTTTTTAAAATCAAAAAAATAATGAAGTTATTAAAAAAAAAGGACAAAGAAAATTTCTATAAAATTTTTAAACCAGAACTTTCTCCAAAAAAAATGTTGGAGTTGGGTGTATTTGGAGGCTCATATTTTGGAAGTAATATCAAAGAATATCCAAAATCTTGGTTTGTTAATGCAAAAATTAGTAAAGACTTTAATGTTGATCTAAATAGATTTAAAGTTAAATCAGGTTTATCCAGAGAACATTGGATTGAAAAAGGATGGATTTTTAAAGAGGATCCACTGGGGTGGTTCCAGTGGTATTGTAGATTTTCAAATGGAAGACGTCTTCCTCATATTGATGAGATCCAAATTAAAAGATGGAAAAATTTTAAGCGTCATGTAGTTGCAATTAAAAAAAACTGTGAACCAATTGATCTAAATTGTAGAAAAAAGCAAAGACAGGCAATTTTACAGTGGGCATATAGTCCATTTATTTGACCTAAAATGGGTAATAAAAAGCTAAAATTACCGTAAATAAAGACTTTTTTTAACTATTCATCCACATCTAGTATGATAAAAGAAACTCAATACTACTGATTGAGATTCGGTAGTTGTTAACAAAAAAAGGGAGTTAAACATGAAAATATTATCAGGTCTAACCGGCACGATAAATAGCTTAACTAGCGTAGTTATTGCTTTGTTAGGATTAGGTATCGTTGTTTCTCTACTTGGTGGAAATGTTCCATTTGTAGGTGGAGTGGCAGATAACATAGTAAGTCTGGTTCAAGGTTTAGGTGATGCAGGTATAGTTGGCTTAGTAGCGGCTATTATCATTTTGAACCTATATAAATAGAGGAAGATTAACTAAATTAAGTTAGCAACCTCCCTCTCTTGCTAATGGTTATATGTAAAATTCCCTAATCTTACACCTTGTAAGATTAGGGATTTAAGGAAGGAAAATTATGAATAGTTGGATTTCAAAAATTACAAGTTACTTAAACAAATTTTTAGAAGTTGGAGTTTTGCTGTTAGGAGTTTCTGTTATAGCAGAAATACTGTTTGGCCCTAATGTGCCTTTTTTTGGTTCACAAGTAACTGAAAATATAATTTCGTTGCTTAATAGCCTAGGTAACCAAGGTACTGCTGCTTTAATAGTAGTTTTCGCAGTATTATTCGTTTACAGAAAATTTTTAAAGTAAATATTAAACATAGTTTTTTAAAATTTAAATTTCTAAGAAAATATTTTTGCTTATTTTCCAATGAAATGATGTAATATTTTTCTGGTATGATTTTCTAATCTATGCTCAAATAAATATAAACCCTGCCAAGTTCCAAGTATAATTTTATTCTCTTTTACACTTAAAGTTAAATGGCTATTTGTTAAGGTAGATTTAATATGTGCAGGCATATCATCTTTGCCTTCGGTTGAATGTTTATAAATTTTATCATCCATAGGAACTAATTTCTTAAAAAAATTATTTAAATCATACAAAACATCTGGATCTGCATTTTCTTGAATGGTTAAAGACGCGCTTGTATGCAAAATGTTTAGATTTAAAATACCATTAAAAAGTTTGTTTTTATTTACAAAATCTTGTGCTTGTCTGGTAAAATCATACAATCCAGGTCCATTTGTTTTAATAATAATTTCATGAAAGATTTGCTTCATAATTAATTTTTTGATTTAAAGTCAATTCCATATTTTGATCTTGGTCCTTTTCTTAATCCAAAAGGGCCTGGAATAAATAAAGTTAAAGGTTTTGTACCAGGTTTTAAATCAACTCTATGAAGATTATTAGCTGATCTAAATCCAATATACCCAGGTGGTCTCCAATGCTTTCCTGTATTTGTGGTTTCCCAATAACCACCGCGTAAAATTATAGTTATGTAAGGACATAAATGAGAATGAACTCCTTCACCATGATCATCATTTAACATTTCATGTATTATAATATTAAAAGGAAACCATTTTGGTCTATGTCTAAATAACAAATAATAACGATTTAACCATGGTTTAGCATTATTATAATTTGGATGAGATGGTCCTCGATCTAATACTAATTTTTTTCGTCCTATTTTATCAAGCAACTTTAGGATCATTATTAATTAAGTTTAATAATAGAATTTTCTTTAATTATATATAAATTTTGATTTAAAACAAATGGTCTTGATATCTTTTCATTATCTATTTTAAGCATTGATATAGTTTTGCCTAAGCTAGCATCAATAACCAATAACCTTCCATGATTTGTTGTCAAATAAATGTTTTTTGATCCCATAATAAATCCAATTGGTTTAATTTGTGATCGTTTTTTCTTATTAAATTGTTTAAAAATATCAGTCTTTCTGATAATATTTCCTTGTCGACTATCTATAACTACTAAAAATCCTTCCATTGTTACTGTTAAAATTAAATTATTAACTATAGTTGATGTTAAGGTGGAGTTTATTTTATGCTGCCAGTTTATGATTCCAGTTTTCAAGTCTACTGAAAAAAACTCATTTTTGTCGTTGGATAAATAAATTGAATTTTTGCCTGCTACCAAAACAGATGATTTTGTAAAAAAAGACTGGCCAACTACTTTTGTATTGTGTGTAGGTGTAAGCCATAATAATTCTCCATCATCAATATTAACTGCAGATATATCTCCTATAGAATTATTAAAATAAACTTTATTGTCTTTAATAACCAAAGAAAGTTTTTTTACGGATTTTATAAGCGATGCTTCAGTTTTTATATTCCAAATTTCAGTTCCATCTTTTATTGAATAACATCTTAAAATATTTTTAGAATCAATTGCAAAAAATTTATCCTTATAAACTTTAACTTGCGAGTTAAAATGTGCAGAATTATTTTTTGACCATAATAATTCTCCAGTTTTAATGTTCATTGCGTACAATTTTGCAATAGTATCTACTACTATTAAAGTATCTTTGTTATTAGCAAAAAATAGTATTGGTTTTAAGTTTTTTTCTGATTTTGAATAATGATTTTTTTTCCAGATCAATTTTGAAGAATTGTCAAATTTAAGTATTGATCCTTTATTATCAAAAAAAATAACATTATTATTTGAAAAAATAATGCTTGGTTCAAATTGATTAAAATTATCTATTTTTGAAAACTTAAATCTAGAAATGCTCTTTAATTTACCATTATAGTTAGTTCTGCCATTATTATTGCTTAAGTTGTTAATAAAACTATTATTAACAACTTTTCCCTTTAAATTTATTTTTAGATTTATATTAAATTCAGTTTCTTGAACTTTTTCATCTTTAAATAATACTTCGATAAGTTTTTTTTTCTCTATAGATATTTTTTCACTTTTTGTCCAAAAGTTAGATTTTTTATTTAAAGAACAATTAGTTACAAATACTATTAATAATAAGGTACTTAAAAATCTAATCACTAAAATCTCTATTTAATCTTTTTTCAGCTTCTATTTTAATATTTTGGTTACTATTTTCTAAAGTTAAAATTTGATTAAAAAATTCTTTGGATTTTTGTTTATGATTTTTATAATAAAAATATTCTGCCATTAAATAAAGTGCGTGTGATTTCCAAACACTATCTGAATTAATAATAGGATTTAAAATTTTAATTAAATTATTTTCAGATTCAAATTCTGAATTAAATAAAGCTTTTTTATAAATTACCAAATTTTTAATTTCTTTTTCTAAACTTGTTTCGTTTATTATTGTATCAAAAAGTTCATTTATTTTTTCATTTTCACTAATGATATTATTATCAATTAGAAAATATAGAGCTAATGGTGAATAAGTTCTATCTTTTTCATTAACTATATCTATTAATTCATTTTTTACTTTATTTTTATTTCCAGAAATAAATTCTATTTTTGCAAAATTATACCTGTCAGCTAATTTAATTTTATTTTTTTTTTCAAATTCTTCAAAAACAAAATATCCAAAAAGAATTAAAACTAGTGTTGAAATTACAATTATTATTTTTTTTGTATTTTTAACAAAAAAAACTTTAATTTTCTCTTTTCTAGTATTTTCGTTTATTATTGCTGTATCTTCATCCATGATTAAATCATATTTCGTAAAACGTACTGAAGTATCCCTCCATTTTTATAATATTCTAATTCATTCTTAGTATCAATTCTGCAAAGTGTCTTAATTTTTTTTATGTCTCCAGATATATATTTTATTTCCACTTCCACTTTATCTGAAGGTAAAATACCTTTTTCTATATCAATTACACTTAATAATTCTGATCCAATCAACTTTAGACTTAATCTGTCCATTTCATCAATAAACTGAAGCGGAAGTATACCCATGCCAATCAAATTTGACCTGTGTATCCTTTCAAAACTTTCAGCTATAACAATTTTTACACCTAACAGTTTTGTACCTTTTGCAGCCCAATCTCTAGATGATCCTGTTCCATATTCTTTTCCACCTATAACAACTAGATCTGTTCCTCTTTTTTTATACTCTGTAACGGCATCATAAACTGGCATCACTTTTCCTTCTGGGTATAATTTTGTAAAACCACCTTCGGTTCCAGGTGCCATCTCATTTCTTATTCTTATATTTCCAAAAGTTCCTCTCATCATTACTTCATGGTTTCCTCTTCTTGATCCATATGAATTATAATCTTTTGTCAAAATTTGATGTTTCATAAAATATTCACCAGTAGGGCTATCTTTTTGAATGGAGCCTGCTGGTGAAATATGATCAGTTGTAATCATGTCTCCTAAAATTAATAAAGGTCTTGCATTTTTTATTTCTTTAAACCCCTCTGGATCATTTTCTAAATTTTCAAAAAATGGTGGTTTTTTTACATAAGTTGAACTTTCGTCCCAATTATAAATGCTACTTTTTACAGTTTTGATTTTTTGCCACTGTTCTGGCCCTTTAGAAATATTTAAATATCTTTTTACAAACATTTCAGGGTTTAAAGAACTTCTTAAAGTATCTTCAATTTCTTTATTTGAAGGCCAAAGGTCTTTTAAATAAATATCTTTACCTTCAGAATTTTTGCCTAATGAATCATTATAAAGATCAAATTCCATATGGCCTGCTAATGCATAAGCAACAACAAGCGGAGGTGATGCTAGATAATTAGCTTTAATTAATGGTGATATTCGTCCTTCAAAATTTCGATTTCCTGACAAAACCGAAACTGCATAAATGTTATCTTTTTTTATAGATTCAGAAATGTTTACATCTAAAGGTCCAGAATTTCCAATACAAGTTGTACAACCATATCCAACTAAATTAAAACCTAATTTATCTAAAAATAGATTTAATCCAGCTTTGGCTAAATAGTCAGTCACAACCTGTGAGCCTGGTGCTAATGAAGTTTTTACCCATGGTTTAGTTTTTAATCCAAACTCTACAGCTTTTTTTGCTAATAACCCTGCTCCAATTAAAACATTTGGATTTGAAGTGTTTGTGCAAGAAGTTATGGCAGCAATTAAAATTGAACCATCTTTAATTTCATAATCTGTGCCTAAAACTTTTGAAGTATTAGGTTTTTTTCTTTTTGTTGTACTTTCAAAAATTATTTTAAAATTTTCTGATGCTTTAGTTAATAAAACTTTATCTTGTGGTCTCTTTGGACCAGAGATTGTTGGAACAATTGTAGACATATCTAATGATAAAGTATCAGTAAATTCAATATCCTCACTTGACCATAAACCTTGTTCTTTTGCATACTCTTCAACAATTTGCAAAGTCGAACTGCTTCTACCTGAAAATTTTAAATATTTTAAAGTTTCATTATCGATTGGAAAAAATCCACAAGTTGCGCCATACTCTGGAGCCATATTTGCAATAGTAGCTCTATCGGCTAAAGATAAATTCTTTAAACCTTCTCCATAAAACTCTACAAATTTACCAACTACGCCCTTGTCTCTAAGCATTTTTACAACAGTTAAAACTAAGTCAGTTGCAGTTGTTCCTTCAGGCAATTTATTAGTCATTTTAAAACCTATAACTTCTGGAATTAACATTGAAATAGGTTGACCCAACATGCCTGCTTCAGCTTCAATGCCTCCAACTCCCCATCCAAGAACTGATAACCCATTAACCATAGTTGTGTGACTATCTGTTCCAACTAAAGTATCTGGAAATAAAAAATCTTTTCCTTCAAATTTTTCAGTCCAAACTACCTTTGATAAATACTCTAAGTTTACTTGGTGACAAATGCCTGTTCCTGGAGGAACAATTCTAAAATTATTAAAAGCTTGCTGTCCCCATTTTAAAAAAGAATATCTTTCTCCATTTCTTTCAAATTCTATCTCAACATTTTTTTTTAAAGAGTCTTTGTTAGCAAATTTATCCACTTGAACAGAGTGATCAATTACCAAGTCTACTCTGGAAAGTGGGTTAATAGTATTTGGATCTTTATTTTTTTCTTTAACAGCCTCTCTCATGGCTGCTAGGTCTGCAACAGCTGGAATCCCAGTATAATCTTGTAATAGAACTCTTGCTGGGCGATAAGATATTTCTGTAGAAGATTTTTTCTTTTGAAGCCAATTTTTTATTGCTTCTATTTGATTTTTTGTAACGGTTAAATCATCTTCATATCTTAACAAATTTTCTAATAGTACTTTTAAAGATTTTGGAAGTTTTGAAATTCCACTTAATCCATTTTTTTCAGCTTCTAAAAGAGAAAAATATTTATAATCTTTTCCATCAATACTGATCGTTTTCAAAGAATTATAAGAATTTTTTTGCCCAGGTTTCATATTCTATAAATAAAATGTAGCTATACAACTTACAAGCAAGAATGACATAATATAATTAAAGTTTTTAATAAATTTTTCATTTGTTGCAAATTTTCTTAAAAATTTACCCAGTAATGACCAAAAAGAAATGCTAAAACATGCAAAAAAGAAAGATACTCCTATTATCCAAATAGAATGTTCCAAATAATGATTTGTGCTATCTACAAAAGTTACAATTGTAATAACACCTACTGAAACTCCTTTGGGATTAATAAATTGAAAAAAATAACTTTCAAAAAATTTGACTGGATTGTTAATTAAATTTCCAGATTTTGATTTTGAAAATGAAATTTTATAGGCAAAATAAATTAAAAAAATTGAACCTAAAACCTTTAATACATCTTGGATAATAGGGTACTTTTTAAAAGGAAATATTAAACCTACATCTAAAATAGTTATCATTGATGTGTAACCTAAAGCTACTCCTAACATATGTGGTAGAGTTTTTTTTATACCAAAATTAAATGAGGAATAAGAAGCCAAAATATTATTAGGGCCTGGTGTACAACTTGTTACAAAACAAAATAACATTAATGATAATAAATTTGGATGCATGAATTTATTAATTTATTTAAGCAATTTTTAAACCGTTTTTCGTCGGTTGAGATGGGTGCAATAAAACCACTTTCCCATCTTCTTCAAGAGCTCCTAGTACAAGAAATTCAGATTTAACTCCTGCAATATTTTTTTCTGGAAAGTTACAAACTCCAATTACTTGTTTTCCTTTTAAATTTTCTTCATTATAATAGTGTGTAATTTGGGCAGAAGATTGTTTGATTCCAATTTCATTTCCAAAATTAACTTCAATAATTAAAGAGGGTTTTCTGGCTTTTTCATTTTTTTTAACAGAAATTACTGTTCCAATTCTTATATCTACTTTATCAAATGTATCGTAGGTTATTTGTTCTTTCATAAAATTAATATATAATTCATTTAATATATGAGTACAGAAAAAAATTTGCAAACACTGTATGAAAACTCTGTAAAAATACTTACAGATTTAATTGCTTTTAAAACTGTTTCAGGGGAAGATAATAATTCTTTAATCAATTATTGTGATGAAATTTTAAAAAAACTTGGCGCTACTTCTTTTAAAACTTTTGACGAAGATAAAAAAAGAGTCAATCTTTTTGCAACTCTAAAAGCTAAAAAACCAAACGGCAAAGCACCAATTATACTTTCCGGTCATACAGATGTTGTTCCGGTTTCAAAAGGATGGTCCACAAATCCATTTGAAGCGGTAATTAAAGAGGATAAACTTTATGGAAGAGGATCTTGTGATATGAAAGGTTTCATTGCATGTACTCTAGCGTATGCACCAATTTTTTCAAAATCTGATTTAAATAGAGATATTCATTTTTCTTTTACATTTGATGAAGAAACTGCATGTAAAGGAGCTCCAATTTTAATTCAAGAATTAAAAAAAAGAGGGTTAAAAAATGGAATATGTATTGTTGGTGAACCAACAAACATGAAAATAATTGATGCACATAAAGGTTGTTATGAATATACAACTTATTTTGAAGGTTTGGCTGGTCATAGTTCTCAGCCCGACAAAGGTGTAAGTGCTGTTGAGTATGCAGCAAGGTATGTAAATAAATTAATAGAATTACGACAGAAACTAAAAGATAGAGCGCCAAAAAATTCAATATTTAATCCTCCACATTCTACTCTTCAAATAGGAGGAGTTTTTGGAGGAATAGCACACAATGTAATTGCTGATAAATGTTTTGTAAATTGGGAAACAAGACCTGTGGTTAAAGAAGATGGAGTATTTTTAAATACAGAATTAGACAAATATGCAAATGAAGTATTACTTCCGGAAATGAAAAAAGTTTTTCCAAGCTCATCGATTAAGAAAGAAATAATTGGAGAAATTATTGGTTTTGATCGAGTAAAAAATTCAGAAGCGTGTGAATTTGTATCTAGTATTACTGGTGACAACTCTAGAGAAGTTGTTTCATTTGGAACAGAAGCTGGTTTATTTCAAGAAATTGGTATAAGTACAGCAGTTTGTGGACCAGGTTCAATTGAACAAGCGCATAAAGTAGATGAATTTATTAAATTAGAGGAAATTAATAAATGTTTGAAATTTCTTGATGGTATTAAAAATAAAACTATTAATTTATGATTACAAATTTAAGTAATTAATTCCAACCACCTACAGTTTTTACTTCTAAAAACTCTATAAGACCTTCTGTTCCTGCTTCTCGTCCAATACCAGAATGTTTATATCCACCAAATGGAGAACTTACAGCTATACCAACTCCATTTACATCCACCATTCCAGATCTAAGTTTTTTTGCAACTCTTTTAA
Organism: uncultured Pelagibacteraceae bacterium; assembly: GCA_902603905.1. Lineage (GTDB taxonomy): Bacteria > Pseudomonadota > Alphaproteobacteria > Pelagibacterales > Pelagibacteraceae > Pelagibacter. Next base: position 32,798 of record CACKWM010000004.1, read on the forward strand.
CTTTTTCTTTATCTTGTGTTTGAATGTAATTTGTTAAACCGTATGGAGTGTCGTTTGCTATTGAAATAGCTTCATCTTCATTTTCAAAAGGAATTATAGATAATACAGGACCAAAAATTTCAGTTCTTGCTATCTCCATTTGATTATTTACATCAGCAAAAACAGTTGGTTTTACATAATAGCCTTTTTCTAAACCTTTAGGTTTGCCAGTTCCGCCTGCTACTAATTTTGCACCTTCGTCTATTCCTTTTTGAATTAAAGTTTGAATTTTATTAAATTGCACTTCAGAAACCACTGGTCCAATATGATCGCCATCTTTTTCAGGAGAATCTACTTTTGTATTATTCGCTAATTCTTTTACTTTTGCTACAGTTTCATTATAAATTGATTTTTCAACAAGCATTCTTGTAGGAGCGTTACAGGATTGTCCTGAATTTCTAAAACATCTTAATACTCCTCTTGCCACTGCTTCTGAATCTGCATCTTTAAAGATTATATTTGCACCCTTCCCTCCTAATTCTAAGCTTATTCTTTTAAAATCTTTTGCAGCATTTTGGGAAATTAATGCACCAGCTCTTGTTGATCCTGTAAAAGAAATCATATCAACATCTGGATGGCTAGTTAAAGCATCTCCAGTAATAGCTCCATCGCCATTTACTAAATTAAAGACACCAGAAGGAAACTTAACTTCATCAATCATCTCTGCAAGTAACATTGATGACAAAGGTGCTATTTCAGATGGTTTTAAAATCACTGTGCAAGCTGATGCTAAAGCTGGAATTACTTTTAAATTAACTTGGTTTATTGGCCAATTCCAAGGCGTAATCAAAGCACAAACACCTTTTGGTTCATACAATAATTTTTGATTATTCTTCTCTTCTCCTAAATCCTTCTCAAATTTAAAATCTTTTAATATATTTTTAAAAGACTTAATGTGACTAGCGCCAGTTGCGGCTTGCATTTCTGTAGAAAATTTCATAGGTGCCCCCATTTCAAGAGAGATAAGTTTTGCCATTTCAGCCCATCTTTTTTTATAGATAACATACAATTTTTCTAATAATTCCAATCTTTCTTCTTTTTTCGTGAAAGCCCAAGTTTCAAAAGCTTTTTTTGCAGCGCTAACAGCATTATCTACATCTTTTTTTCCACCAAGAGATATTTCTGCACAAGGCTCTTCATTAGATGGATCAATAACTTTGCAAGTTTTTGATTCGACTGGGGAAACCCATTTTCCATTAATGTAAAAATTTTTTTTATCTAACATTGGACAAACTTAACCTAAAGTTTTTTATTTGCAAATAAATTAGTTAATTCGTAAATTATTGTAGCTGCGGCTAAAGATGTTAGTTCGGCATGATCATAAGCAGGTGCTACCTCTACTACATCTGCAGAAATTAAATTCATACCAGAAAGACCTCTTAATACATTTACCATTTCTCTAGTTGTCATTCCTGCAATTTCAGGAGTGCCTGTTCCTGGTGCATGAGCAGGATCTAAAACGTCTATATCTATTGATAAGTATAATGGATTGTTTCCAACTCTTGTTCTAATTCTTTCTACTATTTTATCAATTCCTTCTGTTTGAAATTGGTCACAATGAATTATTTTAAAACCAAAACTTGCATCATTTTTTAAATCATCTCTACTATAAAGTGGTCCTCTTATTCCAACATGCATTGAAGCATTATCTAAAAATAAATTCTCTTCTCTTGCTCTTCTAAAAGGTGTTCCGTGTGTATATGGAGCTCCAAAATATGTGTCCCAAGTATCTAAATGAGCATCAAAATGAACTAATGCTACTGGCCCCTTATTAATTTTATTTACTGCTTTTAATAATGGAAAAGCAATTGTGTGATCTCCACCCATACTAATTATACCGCCAACTTTATTTAATAAATTTAAAGCACCAACTTCTATTTGTTTTATAGCTTCATTAATATTAAAAGGGTTGCATGCAATATCTCCAGCATCTGCAACCTGCTGCTCTACAAATGGTTCAGCATCATAATTTGGATGATAATTAGTTCTTAAGTGTCTTGAGGCTTGTCTAATACTTTGTGGTCCAAATCTTGCACCAGGTCTGTAACTTGTGCCTGCGTCAAATGGGATACCAACAATTGCAATATCACATTCTTTAACATCTCGTAGTTCTGGTAATCTCGCAAAAGTCGATGGACCTGCAAATCTAGGAACTTTTGTTCCAAGCACTGGTTGAATTGTTTTTTTATTTTTTTTCAAAGTATATTTATTAATATTTTCCTTTTTTATTTAGATCTTTATAAAATATTTTTGATAATTCTTCATTAGCTATTTTTCTGACATTATTGTCATTTTGGCCCATGGTAACCTTAGGTCTTGCAACATGCTCATGATAATTAAAACTATCTTCTCCTCTAGCTTGCTGTACATACATTTTTCCTAAAACTTGCGTAACATTACTTCCAATATAACTTTGAATTACAAATCCAATTCTTCTTTCCTTGCTTAAATTAACTCCAGATCCATGAACAATTCTTGGGTGATGCAGAGACATTTGTCCAGCATTTAGGATAACTGGCTCTGTTTCTTCTAAAGGAACATTTTCAACAGTTTGCCCTCTAGTTAATAAATTTCCCTCATTGTTATCAAATTTTTCTATATGATTTTTTAAATCATTTTTATGAGTACCGGTCCACATTCTCATACAACCGTTTTTTTCATTGGTATCCGTTATTGCTATCCATGCTGTTACCCAATTATGAGGTTCTAAACCAATATATTTTGCATCTTGGTGGAAACTTACAAATCCTTTTTCATCAGGATTTTTAATAAAAAGAGTTGTTCCACAGGCTAAAATATTTTTACCAATAATACTTTCAACAGCATCTAAAATTTTTGAATTATGCACGACCTTATCAAATATAGGGGAAATTAAATGAACATAATTTCTTCCTAAACCATTTAACTCATTAGGCCATTTTTTTTCTATAAACTCTATTTCATTTTTAACTTCATCTGCTTCTGTTTTAGTTAAAGCATCTATAGGAGCAATAAATCCTTTTTCTTGATATTGTTCATGTTGTTGTGATGTTAATTTTGGCACTAGGGTTATTATACTAATGCACTAGATTATTGAAATGAATTTTATACCTAACAAAATATATAGATAATTATATTAGTTTGCTGATTTTATCTTTTATTTGAAGTTTTAATTTTTTTAATTTTTTTAAATCTCCCCAACTTTTGCTGGTACGATCATTTAATCTTTTTTTTGTTAAGCTTTTAATTTGAACTTCAATTTGCTTATGTTTTTTCTTTAGTTCTTTTACCTCAGACATTAATTTTAATATTGAATATACTAGACCAGATATATCAATAATTCATTAACTATATTTATAATTTTCTAGTTAAAGTTTAATTTTATTTATTTATTTAAATTAAAATTGTTAATTAATTAATTAAAGGTTTGCCTGTTGCTAAAGTATGTTTAATTCTATCCTGAGTTTTCTTTGTCTCAATTAATCTCATAAAAGAATCTAGTTCTAATTTATATAAATCGTCTTCTGAAAGTGTTTTTTCAATTGTAGTATCTCCCCCGCTTAAAACGTTGGCTAGTTCTTTGCCTACCTCTACGCCATGGTCTGCTATCACTTTTTCATTATAAAGTTTTTCTAGAGTTTTAATCATCTTTTCTTTAAGAGCTCTTCCAGATAAATTAAATTTGCATTCTTTGGGTGCTTTAAAATCTTTGTTGTCATCAAGAATTTTTTTAGAAACAGCTAATAGACTATTTCTGTTCATAATTTTTTTATCCTCAGGTCTCAAATATTTCAAAGGTTCTGCTTCAACCGGTGAAGTTGCTGTTTTGGCATAACCAATTATTTCAAATACTTTTAAAGGAGCAAAATCAGGATTTTTTTTTGCCTCATCTGATTGGCACCATCTCCAAAGTACTTCTTTACAACCACCACCCGCTGGTACCAAACCAACAATTGTTTCTACTAATCCCATAACAATGTTTGTGTGTGATACTACAAAATTACTTTGCAAGATTACTTCTTCTCCACCACCTAACGACAATCCTGATGGAGCTGAAATCACTGGATATTTTGAATATTTAAGATGCTTGCAAGTTTCTTGAAAATATTTAATAAATTTTTCAATAGATTTAAAATCACCTTTGTCTGCAAAATTCATCGTATAGCTTAAGTTCACTCCAGCCGAAAATTGCATACTTTCATTAATTATTATCAGCGGCTTATCTGTTGCTTTCTTTAAACAGTCCATGGAGTTGTAATCTAAAGTATTAGCTTTGGTAGTAAATTCTACGATATTAAAATCTTTAAACCTATAAATTTCTGCTGAGCTGTTTTTATCAATTTTGATAGCTCTTGGTTTAACTTTTCCTAATGTTTCGATATCAGTGTATTGTTGTCTTTCACCATAAAAATTTTCATCTTTTGACTTAGATAAATTTTCCAAAAATTCGTTATTTTTAAAATTATCAATTCTTTCAAAAAAATTATTAACGCCTATTTCTTTTAACATTTCAAATGGTCCCTGGGCCCAATTAAAGCCAAGTCGCATAGCTTCATCAATATCATTAAATTTATTTGTAATACCAGGAACTAAAGAAGACGCATATTTTATTATTTGTGAAATAACTGACCATGCATATTCACCATATTTATCTTTCCTATTAATTAACGAGTTTAAATTTACAGTCTCAATACCTAGGTCAATTTTATTTGACGGTGCATACTCACCTGTTTCGAGATCAATCGCCTCTAATATTTTTTGATTGCCTTTTTTATTCATCTTATAGAAGCCACCTTTGCCTTTTCTGCCTGTATAGCCTGTTTGAATTAATTTTGTAATTAATGGAATTTCCTTGGCAACTAATTGGAAAGGATCATTTTTTGAAAGTTCTTTTATAAAACTTTTCAAAACATCAGCCATTAAGTCTATTCCAATTAAATCATAAAGACCAAAGACTCCAGTTTTTGGTATGCCCATTGGTCTACCAAATACTGCGTCTGCTTCTTCAATAGATAGTTTCATTTTAAAAGCTTCAGTCATTGCCACTTGCATAGCAAAAACTCCTATTCTATTTCCTAAAAAACCTGGAGTATCATTACAAATTATTGCTCCTTTTCCTAGTTCCTGTTCACAAAACTTTTTTAATGAATTAATTTTATCAAGATCATTATTTTCATTTTTAACAATTTCTAACAAACCCATGTAACGGACAGGATTAAAGAAGTGTGTAATACAAAAATCCTTTTTTTGATTATCATTTAATTTTTCTGATAAAACTTTTATAGGTATCGAAGAAGTATTAGACGAAACAATTGCACCTGATTTTCTTGATTTAAAAATTTTTTCATAAATATTATGTTTAATATCAATTCTTTCAACAACAGCTTCGACGACCCAGTCAGCATCTTTTACTGCATTAAAATCATCGTTTATATTTCCTACATTAATATTATTTATTTTTGATTTATCTATTAGCAGTGGAGGTCTTGATTTATGTATTCTCTCTCTAGCTTTCTCTGAAATTTCTGTTTTTAAATCTAGTAGTGTTACAGGAATATTTGCATTGCATAAATGAGCCGCTATACCACTTCCCATTGTTCCTGATCCTATAATTACTACTTTTTTTATTTTCATAAATGAAATGATTTTTAACTTATAATAGTCTGTCTGAAAATGATAAAATTTATCTATGTTTAATTCCTCTTAATCTTTCAGATCTTCTTCTTAACATCTCAACAGTTGTTAATAGTGCTATTGATAATGCTACTAGACATGTTGCCATGCACAAAATAACTGGACTTGTTTCTTGACGAAGTCCTGCCCACATCTGTTTTGGTATGGTTATTTGTTCAACACTACCAACAAACATAACAACTACAACTTCATCGAAAGAAGTAATGAATGCAAATAATCCACCAGAAATAACACCCGGAAGAATTAGAGGCATAATGACTTTAAAAAATGTACGCATTGTATCTGCTCCCAAACTTTGTGATGCTCGAATTAAATTTGTATCAAAACCAGTTAAAGTAGCTGTAACTGTGATTACAACAAACGGTGTTCCAAGAGCAGTGTGTGCAAGAATTAATCCTAAATAGGTGTGAGTTAATCCAATTTTTGAGTAAAAGAAAAACATTCCTGCAGCAGTTATAATTAGCGGAACAATCATTGGTGAAATTAATATTGCCATAAGAATAGCTTTAAATGGCATATGAGGTCTACTTAGACCTAACGCAGCAACAGTTCCTAGCGCAGTTGCAAGAAGTGTTGCAACAATTCCTATAAAAAAACTATTTCTAGTTCCTAGCATCCATTTGTCAGTAACAACTGTTGTGTCTCCTATACTGCTAATACCAACCATTTGTCTGTACCATCTAAGAGACCAAGCTTCTGGATCTAAATTCATAAATTCTTTAGTAAATTCAAAAAATGGTGAAGCGCTAAATGATAAAGGAAGAATTATAAAAATAGGTGCAATTAAAAAGAAAAAAACTAAACCACAATAGGTAAGAAAAGAATAATATCCTAATTTTTGTCCAGTTGTTGCATATGCAGGTAAAGCCATAATTATCCTAATTTAATATTTTCTATTCCTACTATTTTATTATAAGCCCAATACAAAACAGTCATCATTGCTAAGAGTATAGCTCCTAGTGAAGCACAAAGTCCCCAATTCAAAGTCGTTTTTAAATGATAAGCAATCCAGTTTCCAACCATTTGGCCATCTTTACCACCTACTAATTCAGGTGTGATGTAGTATCCAATCGCAATTATAAATACAAGTAAACACCCTGCGCTAATACCTGGAATTGAGTTTGGCATATAAACTTTATAAAATGCATGTAGAGGAGAAGCTCCAAGATTTAAAGCTGCTCGCATATAAGTTGGTGAAATAGTTTTCATAACACTAAACAAAGGTAAAACCATAAAAGGCAGTAAAATTTGTGTCATTACTATTACAACTGCTGTTTGATTGTACATGAGTTGCCATCGGTTTTCATCTGCAAGCAAATTTGACATAACTAATAGATTATTAAGCACACCTTTTTGTTGCAACATAACCATCCAGGCAACAGTTCGAACTAGTAAAGACGTCCAAAAAGGCAGTAAGACACATATCATCAAAAGATTGCTATATTTTAAAGGCAACGTCGCAAGCAAATAGGAAATTGGATACCCTAAAATCAAACAGAAAAACGTAACTAAAAGACTTACCTTAAATGTTTTAATCCATGTTTTGTTGTAAATTCGTCTGTTTTCTTTTTGTTGAATTATATCTTTATTAGAATCATATTTTAAATCAACAGCATTTAAGTAGTATCCCATAGTTGTTGGGTCAACCATTTGCCCAAGAGCTTTCCAGTACTCAGGATCAGCCCATCTTTTATCGGTCGCAATCATTTGTTCTTTATAAGGACCTTCTTCAATTTTTTTAAATTTTCTTTTAGATTTTTTTAATAAACTTTTCCAACCAGATTTAGAATAGTTCATTCTAGTGCTAGCTTTACCTATCTGGTAACCTTCACTGTTTTTTACTTCAAAAAACATTGTTTTGTAAACTTCTTCGGAAGGTAAACCTTGTCTATCCCATTTTTTATAAACCTCAAAAGTTTTTGGAAAAACTGTATTGATTTGTCTGTCATCAATGCTTCGAGCTAACATGTCGCCAATTGGGACTAAGAATGTAATTAATATAAATACCAAAAGCGGAAGTACTAAAAGAAATGCTCTGATTTTATTTATACGTTCAGCTTTTTTAAGACTAACTTTTAATGGAATCCCATCGGTTGTTAATATTGGACCTGATGCTGTTTGAGCTTGATTCATAATATTACTTTATAAAATAAAAATTATTATAGAATAAAAAAAAAGGCGAGATAAAAATCTCGCCTTTTTTTAATTATATTACGAATTATTAGTTACCTTTCCAAGCACCAAATCTTTCATGAACTTCAGCACCGTTATCAGCCCACCAATAAGGGTCAGCTATAACAGCTCTTTTCAGAACTTTTGGAGTAGTTGGCATGTGACCTAAGATATCAATATTACCACCTTCTTTTATGAACCAAGGTTCACCTTTTTTGATAATACCAATACTAGATTTTCTCATAGGGCCGTATGGAATGTATTTAGCTTGCTCAGCATTAGACTCTGCTGTAGAAGCATGCGCCATAAACGCAAGTGCTTCAGCTTCGTTTCCACCTTTGATTGCTACAAGATATTCTTGCTCTAACACAGTTCCGTCCCAAATGTATTCGAAGTTTTTACCTTCAGAAAGGATAGCAGCACCAATTCTACCATTGTATGCTAATGCCATAACAACTTCACCACTTGAAACTAACTCAAGCGGCTTAGAACCTGCTGACCAGAATACAACATGATCTTTAATTGTATCTAGTTTTGCAAATGCTCTATCTATTCCTTCAGGAGTACTCATTACATCGTATACTTTGCTTGCTTTAACTCCGTCAGCAACTAGTGCCATTTCGATTAAAGCGTTTGCCCAAGTATGTATTCCTCTTTTTCCAGGAAACTTTTTAACATTAAAGAAATCTTTCATGCTTTTTGGTTTTTTTCCTGGGAATGCTGCTTTGTCATAAAATGCAGTGTAAGCCCAAAAGATTTGTGGAACTACACAGTCAGAAACTGGTGGTACCACTAAGTCATTGATAAACTCACTTTGGTCTACTTTAACAAATAAACCTTCGTCGCATCCTGTGATCGCTTGGTCTGGAAGTACGTCTACTACATCCCAAGTTACATTTCCTGCTTCTACTTGTGCTTTGATTTCTCCAAGACCACCGTTGTAGTTTTCAACGGTAATTGAAGAACCTTTAGCATAAGTATCTATGTAAGCTTTTTGTTGACTGGCTGTATATGCGCCACCCCAAGAAACGAAAGTTATATCTGCAATTGCAGATCCAACAAACGCCATTGAGATTAAACCAAAAAAAGCTGCTTTGATTGTTTTTCTCATTATTTTCCCCTTTAAATTAAGTTAAACTTAAGTTTTAAAGGCGAAAGTAAAACATAATTACTTAAAGACTGCAAAAAGTTTTTTTGATTGATTTTTCCTAAATTAATTAGCTTAATTAAGGTCCAAGGCTCTAGAATCTGATGCTTTCCATGATAGTTTTACTGTCGCACCTTCTTTTAGGTTTGCTCCCATATAAGAATTTGGGATTTTAACTATAAATTGATCATTTCCACAAACTTCAACACGAGACCTTATATGATCACCTAAATAAATTAATTCTTTTACTTTCGCTTCAAAATTATTTTCAAAATTTTCTGACGAGTTAATAGCAACTCTCTCTGGTCTTAATGAAACTAAAGATGAATCGCCATTATTATTTACATTTATTTTTAAAGCTTGAATATCATCTCCAGACTCTGTGGTAATAATACAATTCTCTCCATTAATTGATTTTACTTTTCCTTTTAGTTGATTATTCTCTCCAATAAATTGTGCAACAAAAGAACTATTTGGTTTTTCATATAAAACATCTGGAGAAGAAATTTGTTGAATCTTTCCATCGTTAAAAACTGCGATTCGGTTTGACATTGTTAAAGCTTCACTTTGGTCATGAGTTACATAAACAACAGTAATCCCAATTCTTTCATGAATGTGTTTAATTTCATATTGCATTTGTTCTCTTAAATTTTTATCAAGTGCTCCAAGTGGCTCATCCATTAAAACTAATCTTGGTTCAAATACCAAAGATCTTGCTAATGCGACACGTTGTTGTTGTCCACCAGATAATTGTAATGGCATACGATTTCCAAAATCTTGTAACTCAACCATTGCTAGTGCATTTCCAACTTTTTCATCAATTTCAGATTTTTGCATTTTTCTAACTTCAAGTGGGAATGCTAAATTTTCTTTTACAGTCATATGAGGAAATAAAGCGTAATTTTGAAAAACCATACCTATGCCTCTTTTGTTTGGCGGAATACTACTTATTGGATTTCCATCCAAATAAATCTCTCCGCTTGTTGGAGTTTCAAATCCAGCTAACATCATTAAAACAGTTGTCTTACCTGATCCAGACGGTCCTAACATAGTTAGAAACTCACCTTTTGGAACGTCAAGATTTAAATCTTTAACGACCAGTATCTCGCCATCGTAGCTTTTATCTACCTTTTCGAATTTTACGAAACTATCTTTTTGAGACATGCACATTTAAAACATTAGATAAAGATTAATTCAAGGATTAATTAACGATCACTTCTTATAGTTGTTTTTACTATATATTTCATATTGACTGTTCTTTAATTAATTTTTTTATATGCGGAATCATAACCTTTGGTGATTCCATTGATGGATGTAATTTTTCTACTTCTCTATAACTTTTAATAGCTTTTTTATAATTTTTTAATTTAATTTGAACCAAACCTTGTCCAGACAATGCTCCAAAGTGTCTTTTTTCAAGCTTAAGTACTTCGTTTATATCGTTTTGAGACTGTTCATAGTTACCCATCATATAAAGAACTGTAGCACGTTTATTCCAAGCTTCAGCCCATTTAGGATCCTCTAAAATTATCTGTGAAAAAAGCCCATAGGCTTTTTTTAATTCTCTCTGATTAATTAAAAACGAACCTTGAGCTAACAACTCTGTTAGTCTATAGCCTCGCCTATCTTCAGATGGATGCGTTATCCAAATTTTCCATATTTTATTTTCTATTTCTATAGCCTTTGTGTTTTCGCTATTTTTAAGGAGTTTAAATAGATAGTTTAATTCATTATCTCTTTTTTCGGCACTAACATTGCTAAAGATTAGGAAGCTTAGAATAATGAATTGTGCTAACTTTTTCATAATTTTTATTAAACTTTTTCTAAATAATTTTTAAGAACTTTGCTTCTAATGTCAATTCTGAAAGTGTCAAATTGATTAATATCTTTTATAGGTGAATCAATTTGATTCGTTGCTTTATCCATATTGTAACATGATAAAATTATTTTTCCTTTATCCTTAAAATCAAATGAAATACTAGTTGCTGTGCTTTTTCCTGATTGGCTTGCCTCTTGAAAAACTTTTCTTGGATTATAAGCAACCTTGTATAATTTTTTTTTACTTCGCTTAGTATTTTTAAACAATCCTGATATATCTAATGCTGCAGAATCTAGTTCCTCATTACATTTAACGTCATCATATTTTTTTTTTACTACTATTCCAACTAACCCTTCAATTATAAAATTGTCATCATCACTTTTATAACTAATTTTAATCCAGTCATAAGTATCTTTTCCCGATACAAGTGAAGTTGCGTACTCTTTATGACTATAATTAAACCAGTCTAGCTCGCCATTCTCTAGTTCAGATTCATTAAAATAATCCAAAGCACTATCTCCAATACTTATGCTTTCAATCTTAAAATCTCTAATATTATCTGTATGAGCGCTTGTACTTAAAAATAAACTCAGAAACACAATCCCTAAAATTTTTTTCATTACCCTTTAATATGTAGCTCATCAGGGAATTTATAAAAATTCTCAGCTCCATTATCTGATACTCTAATTGACTCACTACTTTCAACTCCCCATTCTCCAAACTGCATTACAGCGATCATATGAAAACAAACGTTTTTTTGTAAAACAGTTTTGTCTCCTTTTTGAATGTTAAGTGTATGTTCGCCCCAATCCGGAGGATAGCCAATACCTATTGAGTAACCTGTTCTAGATTTTTTTTCTATTCCATATTTATCCAAAACTTTCCAAAATGCTTGAGCTACATCATCCGCAGTATTTCCAGGTTTTGTTACATCAATACCAGCTTGTAGTGCTTCTCTTGTTCTTTTCATTGTATCTATTTTTTTTTGATCAGGTTTTCCTAGCAATACTGTTCTTGCCATTGGACAGTGATATTTTTTATATACTCCAGATATTTCAATTATTGATGCCTCTCCTTCTACAAACTTATCGTCTGTCCAAGATAAATGTGAAGCTGACGTTCCTTTTCCAGTTGGTATTAATGGTACAATTGACGAATAATCTCCACCATGTTCTTTTGTTCCACTTATCAAAGTTGAATATATTTTTGCAACTGCATCGCATTGTCTTACTCCAGGATTAATTGATTCAAATGCTGTATTCATTCCTAGTTGAGTGATTTGAGATGCTATTTTCATAAACTTTATTTCTTCATCTGATTTAACCAATCTCACCCAGTTAACTAATCTCTCACAATCTTTAATTTTAGAATTAGGTAAACCATTTTTTAATTTTTCATGAGAATAAGCAGTGAAATAATGACTATCCATCTCAACACCAATACTTAAGTTATCCCACTTTCTCTCTTTTATAATTTCTATCAATCTATCGTAAGGATGTATTGGCCAAACATGGATGTATTTTTCATCGTAAACAATAATATTTTCATCTTTTAGATAAGTTTTTATGTAAGCCCCTCCTGCATCTTGTGCTCTTACAAAGCACAAAGGCTCTTCCAAATTAACATGAACTATTACACACTGAGCATAGTAAAATGACCATGCATCATAACCTGTAAGATAATTCATGTTATTTGTGTCTTGCGAAATTAATAGCTCAATACCTTTCTCTTGCATTGATTTTTGGACTTTTTTAAGTCTTTCTTTGTATTCTTCTTTTGAAAATAACATGATTAATTACTCAAAAACAATTTTCCAAAACCATTAACTGGCTCAGTTTTTTTTATATTTTGTAAAGTGTCCCAAATTAAAACCTGGTTACTAGATAAAACTATTTTGTTTAATTTTTTTTCTAATTTATCAACAATATTTAAAGCTGGCAAATTTGTACAAGAAAGAAAAACTGCTTCCGCCTCTCCTAAATCCATTTTTGTAATAACTTCAAACAAATAGTCAGGATCAACTTTTGCAATATCATTATCATATAAAATATCAAAATATGAATTTGATGTAACAATAAAATTTTCTTTTTTAAAATAGTCCACTACATCATTATTTAATTTTTCTGAATAAGGTGTAAAAATAGATACTTTTTTAACATTCATTTTTCTAAGCGCGTTAACAGCGGCTGAACTTGGTGTTACAACTCTTGCTTCTGGTTTTGCTAAATTAATTTTATTTTTAATTGAATCATATCCCGAAGCTATTGTTCCTGAGGTACAACCATATACAACACAATCTAATTTTTCGTCAGGAAGTATATCTTTAGAAACTTCTGTTACATTTTCACCCATCTTAATTAGATTTTCTTTAGTTAATGGATAATAACTTCGAATACGATTTACAAATAGATCAATGTTCATGTTTTCAATAATTTTTTTAAAATCTTTTTCAATCATAAAATCAGTTGATAATGCTATTAAACCTACTTTAGAATTAATTCCTGAGTTGAATTTTGGAGCTATCTTTATTGAATTCATTTAATATCTTACAATATAGAATAAAAAATGAATATATAATTTAATATTAATTATTCAAATTAGATATTCTTATAGAAAGGATATAATGAAAATAGGATTTATTGGATTGGGAAATGTAGGTGGAAAGCTCGCTGGAAGTTTATTAAGAAATAAATTTGATTTGACTGTGAGAGACCTAGAAACAAAACTAACAAACGATTTTAAAAATCATGGAGCTAAGGTTTCAAACAGTGCAAAAGAGCTAGCTGAACAAACAGATTTGATTATTACTTGTCTTCCTTCTCCTGAAATATGTGCAGAAGTTATGGAATCCCCAGAAGGAGTTATTAATGGACTTTCAAAAAATAAAATATGGTTGGAAATGAGCACAACAGACGAATCTGAAGTTAAAAGATTGGGTAAATTAGTTATGGACAAAAAAGCTATCCCTTTGGATGGCCCAGTTAGTGGTGGATGTCATAGAGCCGCAACAGGTAACATTGCTATTTTTGTTGGAGGAGAAAGAAATAGTTTTGAAAAAATTTTACCAGTTTTAACTACTATGGGTAGAAAAATTTTACACACTGGGGAACTTGGAACCGCGTCTATCTTAAAAGTAATTACTAATTATTTAGCTTCTGTTCATTTAGCTGCACTTGGTGAAGCATGGACTGTTGCAAAAAAATCAAAATTAAATCTTAATAAAACTTACAAAGGAATAGCAGTTTCGTCTGGAAATTCTTTTGTTCATGAAACGGAAAGTCAAGTAATACTAAATGGGTCCTATAATATAAATTTTACAATGGATTTAGTTAAAAAAGACATGAATCTTTTTAATGAACTTTCTAAAAAACTAAACACACCATTAGAAATATCACCTTTTGTATTAGATATATTTAAAGATGCTCAAAAAAAATATGGCCCTAGAGCTTGGTCTTCAATGGTGGTAAAAAGACTTGAGGATAAATTTGGTTTGGATTTTAGATCTAATGGTTTTCCAGATCAATTGATAGATAATGAAAAAGAAGTAAAAGGATATGAAATTTAATTAATGTGCTAATAATAAATTATGCTTGATAAAAAAAATTTTTATATAAATGGAAAATGGGTTAAACCTTTAAAATCAAAAGATTTTGAAGTTATAAACCCATCAAACGAAGAGCCTTTTGCTGTTATTTCACTAGGATCAAAAGATGATACTGATGCGGCCGTTAATGCAGCAAAAAAAGCTTTTTTAAAATGGAAAGAAACTTCTAAGGAAGAAAGAATAAAATTATTAGAAAAACTTCTAAGTATTTATAAAAAAAGATTTAATGAAATGGCAGAAGCTATTTCAATGGAAATGGGAGCGCCAATGGACTGGGCAACTGATGTTCAAACTGCTTCTGGGCAAGCTCATTTAGAAGATTTTATTTCAAGATTAAAAAATTTTAACTTTGAAAAGCAATTCGATACAAAATCTAACAATCATATATGTTATGAACCTATTGGAGTATGTGCTCTAATCACTCCATGGAATTGGCCAATCAATCAAATAGCGTTAAAAGTAATTCCTGCTTTTGCAACAGGTTGTACAATGATACTCAAGCCTTCAGAAATTGCACCAGTGTCAGCAATGATTTTTGCTGAAATGGTTGATCAAGCTGGTTTTCCTCCTGGTGTATTTAATTTAGTAAATGGTGATGGTGCAGGAGTTGGAACGCATTTATCTGGTCACAATGGAATCGATATGGTTTCTTTTACTGGCTCGACAAGAGCTGGAAAACTAATTTCTAAAAACGCAGCAGATACAATTAAAAGAGTTTGTTTAGAGCTAGGTGGTAAAGGAGGAAATATAGTTTTTGCTGATTCTTATCCAAATGCAGTTAGAGATGGAATTAAAAATGTTATGAGTAATTCTGGGCAATCGTGTGATGCTCCAACAAGAATGCTTGTTGAAAAATCAATTTATGAAAAAGCTATTAAGGAAGCAACAGATGAAGCTAATAAAATTAAGGTAGATATAGCTTCTAAAAAAGGAAATCATATAGGGCCTGTAGTTTCAAAAGTACAATACGATAAAATAATCAACTTAATAAAAGACGGCATTAATGAAGGAGCAACGCTTGCGGCCGGAGGTCCTGACTTACCAAATAATTTAAATAAAGGTTATTTCATTAAACCAACAATATTCACAAATGTTACAAATGAGATGCAAATAGCAAAAAAAGAAATTTTTGGACCTGTTCTTTCTATAATTCCATTTGAAACAGAGGAAGAGGCAGTCGCTATTACAAATGATACTGAGTATGGTCTTGGAAACTATTTACAAACTGAAGATAAAGAGAAAGCAAAAAGAGTTGCAAAAAAATTAAGATCTGGATGTGTTTATATCAATGGCAATGGCGCTGATCCCGGAACACCTTTTGGTGGATATAGACAATCTGGTAATGGTCGTGAAGGTGGCAATTGGGGATTAGAGGAGTACCTAGAAGTAAAAACAATTACTGGGTGGAAATAATAGTATTCAGTGACTTCTTTAATAGTCCACAGAGGTATTGTAAACAAACAATATGAAGAGAACCTTCTTAAATCATTTAAACAGTCATTTAAAAAAGGCTACGGAATTGAAACTGATATCCATTTTACAAAAGACAATGAATTTATTTGCTTTCATGATTTTACCTTAAATAGAATTTTTAAAAAAAAAAGAAGTGTGAAGAATATAAAGTATTCTAAAATAAAAAAAATAAGTGCTCAAAATAAAAAACCAATCCCACTTTTAAAAGATCTGCTTAAAATTTCAAAAAATAGGTACCCTTTGTTTATTGAAATAAAACCAGTTTTCTCAAAAAAACTTTTGCAAAAATTATTAAAAGAAACATCTAAATTTTCAAAATGTGTATTTATCTCTTTTAAACATAGAAATATTTACAATTTATTAAAAATAAAAAGCAATATAAAAGTAGGACTGTCTTTTTCACCTCCTACAAGCGTTAAAACAATTATTAAAAAATCAAATAATAAAAAAATTGATTGTTTGATCTTGGACAAATTTTTTTTAAAAAATAAAAGTATTCAAGATTTGAAAATTAAAAAATATTATTACACAATTAAGACAAAATCAGAATTTAACAAATATAGTAAAAATAATAATTTGATATTTGAGAATTTATAAAATTATTTTTTTAAATAATTTAATCTTCCAATAATTTCGTCTCGATCCATATAATAACCTTGAAGATGCCTGTTGCCTGAGTTCGGATCAAATTCAGTTCTTCCATGCAAAAGTCTTCTATTGTTAAATGAAAAAATATCTCCAGACTCTAATCGAAATTTAATTTGAAATTTATTATCATGTAAAAGTTTTCCAAATCTATGATGAGCTTTATAAACTTTTTCCATAATATCAGGATGACAATCTAATGCATCCATAGTAGCAACACTAAATCTTATATCATTATAATCCCCATCTTTGGTCAATGTGATTGCTGGAGCATGAAAGCCCCTATGTAAGTTTTGTGTGTAATCTTTATCTCTAAATTTAAGTGGCACACTGACTAAAGTATCAAAAATTTCTTTTTCATTCTTTCTTAAATAATCTGCTACTGCAAACGCATCAACTGTTGATGAATCTCCTCCTTTTGCAGAATTATCTAAACAATGAAGAAATTGATAACCTGGAGGATTTTCAAACCAAGGTAAATCCATATGATTATTTAATGCATGCGCTGTGTAAGCAGAATTATTTGGTTTTGGAATATTTATAACCTCGAAAGGTGTTTTAAAAAAAGTTTCTCTCGTATGACTTATTCTATTTAAAACTGGAAATGCTGACTCTTTTTCAACTGGTGTATTTTTTACAATTGCAATTCCTTTATAGTGTAAGAGTTCTAACCATTTTATTAAACCTTCATCAGAATTAATGATTTCATCATGATCTACGTGAATAGATTTTAAATTTTTTTGTAAAGAGTTATCCCATAAGTGATAAGGAGATGTGTATTTTTTTTTGTTATTTATAGTGTAGCAATTTTTTCTTAACCATTCTTTGTCATAATAACTTGTATGATTGCCCTCGCTCCATTCTATTTCTAACTTTCCTTCATTGTTAATTTTGCATTTTTTTGGTTCTATGCTTGTTGAAACTTCAAGGATGTTAAACATTCTATGCCGTGAATCTTTATCGTGAGCTGTTGGACAGTTATCTCTTAACCACATAAAGTTAAAATTACTTTTTTCACCATCACTCCATTCAAGATTTAACGATGAACCATTTTTTGAAACTTTAAAAATCTCTACTGTCATAAAACAATTGTTATTTTATTTAGTTTTGTTTTCAATTCAATTTATAATTGAATCTACGTATTGTATATTCCTTTTTCCTATATTTTATTGACCCATATCAATCTTATTAAAGGTTGTCTTTTGTGTCGTATCAAGTTTTAATACGATCAGTTTAAACTAAATAATGGAGGGAATTTAATGAAATTTCTTAAAAACTTAATACTTTCATTTGTATTTGCAGGAGCAATGTCGCTTACAACTACGAGCGCTAACGCTGCATGCAAAGTACACTTGGGAGATTTCGACTGGGATAGTGCTAACATTCATACTGCAATAGCAGGATATATCATTGAAAAAGGATATGGCTGCAAAGTAGAAGCAACAAAAGGTAGTACTACTCCGATAATGGCAGCTCTTTTCGATCAACAAATAGATATTATTACTGAGGTTTGGAGAGACAACCTTGTTCAATTAATAGAAGACAATGTAGCTAAAGGAACTATAGTTGAGCTTGGCGTTAACACTCCTTCATCTACTCAAGGATTCTATGTAGATAAACCAACAGCTGATAAATATGGTCTAAAACATGTTGATGACATGAAGAGCGAAAAAATTGCAAAACTATTTGCAGATCCTGAAGCTCCTGGAAAAGGAAGAATGACAAGCTGTATTTCTGGATGGACTTGTTACACTATTAACTTAGTGAAGCACAAAGTTTATGGTCTAGATAAATACTATACTAACTTTGACCCAGGTTCGGGTGGAGCGTTAGACGCAGCAATCGCTGGTGGATTTAAAAAAGGAAAACCAGTATTTTCATACTATTGGACACCAACAGGTTTAATGGGCAAAGTAGACTTGGTTAAATTGGAAGAGCCTAAATATGACCAAGCTTGCTGGGATAAAATGACAAAAGTTGTTGAAGATATTAAAGCAAATGGTCCAGATGTATATAAACCTACGTGTGCGTGTGAATACGTTAATATGTCTTTAACAAAAGCTGCTTCAACTAAATTTGCAAGTAATGCTGCAAACAAACCAATTATAGACTTCATTAAGAAGTATTCTATACCGACAGCTGATGTGAACAAATCTTTAGCTTTCTATATGGATGAATCTGGTGGAGACATGGAAGCAACAGCTAAAAACTTCTTATCTAGCAATAGTATGTGGGAGAGTTGGGTACCAAGTGATGTTGCGAGTAAAGTTAAAGCTTCGCTTTAATTTGTAACAATAAATTAACTACTAAGAGCCCTTTTAAGTACAAGGGCTCTTAGTTTTTTTAATCTTATAAAAATGGAAAAATACAAAAAATTTATAAAACCTTTTATTTACTCATCAGTTTTTATATTTTTAATTATAATTAGCTATCGTTCAGCCAAACCTAGATATAAACCTGATCATTTTACAGATATATTTAAAGATTTTTCTTGGCTAGGAAATTGGCCTAAGTGGCTTGATTTTCCATTAATGCAACCTCTTAATTCTGGTTTTGATTGGTTAATTGTAAAATACGGATTGTTTTTTGAAGGAATAAATAACTTTTTATTAGGACTTTATACTACAATGAAAGATTCTATAGTTGGTTTGCCTTGGCCAATTGTTATAGCAATAGTTATTTTTATTACTTATTTTGCGAGTGGAAGAAAAACTAACACTACTGTAATGGTTGCTTTCTGTACTTTTTTTCTAGGTTTTTTAAGTCCACGATATTGGGATAAATGTATTATGACAACTTGTATCGTGGTTATTGGTATGTTGCTTTGTATAGTTGTAGGAATCCCAATTGGAATTGCAATGGCTAGAAATAAAAGAGTAAGAAATGCATTATTGCCTGTACTTGATTTAATGCAAACAATTCCAAGCTTTTGTTATTTAATTCCAGGTATTTTACTATTTGGATTGGGTGCGGTGCCAGCAATAATTGCAATTTTTGTTTACGCGGTCCCTCCCCTTATTAGATTAACTGATCTTGGTATAAGACTAGTTGACAAAGAGGTAATTGAAGCTTCGGAAGCTTTTGGAGCTAACAAAAAACAAACACTCTGGGGTGTTCAAATCCCTCTAGCTTTACCTAATATAATGCAAGGAATAAACCAATGTACAATGATGTCATTAGCAATGGTAGTAATTGCATCAATGATTGGTACCAGAGGAATTGGAGATGAAGTATTGCTTGGATTGCAGCAGTTAAATGTAGGTATGGCAACAGAAGCTGGTATTGCAATAGTTTTACTAGCTATTATATTCGATCGAATTACACAATCCTATGGAGAAAAAATTCAAGAAAGAACACAAGTAAAGAAAAAAATATAAATTATGTCAAAAATAGAAATTAAAAATGTTTACAAAATTTTTGGTGACCAACCTTCAAAAGTTCTTCCAATGGTTCAGGATGGAGCAACAAAAGAAGAAATATTAGAAAAAACAGGACACACTGTTGGCCTTGATAATGTATCGTTATCAATAGAGGAAGGTGAAACTTTTGTTTGCATGGGTTTATCTGGTTCAGGTAAATCTACTCTTATTCGTCATATAAATAGATTAATAGATCCAACCTCAGGGGTAGTTTCTGTAGAAGGCACAAATGTTATGGATCTGGATAAAAAAAAATTAATTGAATTTAGAAGACATAAGATGAGCATGGTATTTCAAAGATTTGGTTTATTTCCTCACAAAACTGTTATTGAAAATGTTGGATATGGTCTTGAAGTCCAGGGACAAAAACCAGAGGAAAGAAACAAAACAGCAATGGAAAAAATTGAATCTGTAGGATTAACTGGCTTTGAACACCAGTACCCAAATCAATTATCTGGTGGAATGCAACAAAGAGTTGGGCTTGCAAGAGCACTCGCAACAAATACAGATATAATGTTAATGGACGAAGCATTTTCTGCTTTAGATCCATTAATTAGAAGTGACATGCAAAAGCAGTTAATAGATTTACAAAGTGAATTAAAGAAAACAATAGTTTTTATTACTCATGATTTGGATGAGTCATTAAGATTAGGAGATCATATAGGAATATTAAATGGTGGAAGATTGGTGCAAGTAGGCACCCCTATAGATATTATTATGAATCCAGCAGATGATTATGTTGAAAAATTTGTAAAAGATGTGAACCGTGCAAAAGTAATTAAAGCCAAAATTATTATGACTCCAGCTAATTCATCAAATGGAGTTGATAAATCTAACCTAGTTAAAGTTCAAGAAGATCAATTTTTAGATGAATTTTTACCTCAAGTTGTTTGTTCAAATTCAAACTGTGAAGTTGTTGATAAAGAAGGAAATGTTAAAGGATACATAACACAAAAAGAGCTTTCAAAAGCTTTAACAAAAGAACATATGGCTGATGCTACTAAGCCTAAAAAATAAAAAAATCATTATTTCAGCTGGAGCTTCAGGAATTGGTTGGGCAACTGCAAAAGTTTGTCTTTCTAAAGGTGCACATGTTTTTCTTTGTGATTTAGACAGTAAATCAATAAAAAAAACTCAAAAACATCCTTTAAATAATAAGAGATTATTTTCTTATGAATGTGATGCTTCTGATGAAGATGATGTGACTAATTTTTTTAACCAAGTATATAAAAAAACAAAAAAAATTGATGCACTTATAAATAATGTTGGGATTGCAGGTCCTACTGGAACTATAGAAAAATTAACTTCTGAAGATTGGGAACAAACATTAAAAATTAATGTCATAAGCCATTTTTACTTTACAAAACTTGCAATACCTATGCTTAAAAAAAATAAAGGTGGGTCTATTATAAATCTTTCATCAGGCGCAGGAATTATGGGTTTCCCATTACGCTCTCCATATACCGCAAGCAAATGGGCTGTAATAGGTGTAACAAAAACTTTGGCAATGGAATTAGGTAAATTTAAAATTCGTGTTAATGCAATTTGTCCAGGAACCATCAAAGGAGATAGAATGGTAAGAGTGATAAGAGATAAAGCAAAGTTTTTAAAAGTTTCTAAAAAAAAAATAGAAAAAGAATTTGTATCTATGGCATCTATGAACTGTTGGATTTATGAAGAAGATATTGGAAAAATATGTTCTTTTTTAATTTCAAGTGATGGTGAAAGAATATCAGGTCAAGCTATACCTGTGGATGGAAATGCTACAAGAATGGATTAAATAAATTTTTTAATTACTAATTACTTATAATTTTTTAATTTCAATTTTTCTCTAGTTTCTGCAGGAGTCATTATAGATACTCCAAGATCGTTGACAATTCTTATCGCTTTTTCAACCAATTGAGCATTAGTAGCTAATTTTCCTTTTTCCAAATATAAGTTGTCTTCAAGACCTACTCTTGGATTTCCTCCCATAATTACAGTTTGTGCAACAAAAGGCATTTCGTTTCTTGATATTGCAAAACCAGACCATATACCTTCTTTGGGCATAATATCTTTCATTGCCTGCATTGCTAAAGGTGTTGCTGGAGCACCCCAAGGTATTCCAAGACACATCTGAAACATTGGTGGATCATCCAATAATCCTTCTTTATATAATTGTGCTCCAAACCACATGTTTCCTAAATCAAAGGCTTCTATTTCGGGTTTGACATTTATTTCTTGTAGTCTTTTAGCAGCTTTTCTTAAATCATTAGGAGTGTTAACGGTAATTACTGAGCTGTCACCAAAGTTTAATGTACCACAATCTAAAGTACAAATTTCTGGAAGAAACTGTTCAGCGTTTGCGATTCTTTCCATTACATTTGCCATGTCAGTCATAGGACCAAAATCAAGAGGGTTTTTTCCTTGTCCAATGTCTAAGTCTCCACCCATTCCAGTTGTTAAGTTTAAGACAACATCTGTATCGCTTGAACGAACACGATCTACCACTTCTTTATATAATTCTAGTCGTCTGCTGGGTTTTCCATCATTTTCTCTAACGTGAATATGTGCAATTGCAGCACCAGCTTTTGCTGCTTCTATGGCTGCATTTGCTATTTGTTCTGGTGTTTTTGGCAAATCTGGGTGCTTCTTTGCTGTGTCACCAGACCCAGTTACTGCACAAGATATAAATACTTTGTTCATTTTTTTTTTAATGAAATTATACTATCATATTGATTATGGAAAGATCAGAAATATTAAATGATTTAGCTGCTGCTTTTAGATGGACAGCAAAATTGAATATGCACGAAGGAATAGCTAATCATTTTAGCGTATGTATGCCAGATTCAAATGACTTTTATGTTAATGGAACCGGTATGCATTTTAGCAATATCAAGGCTAGTGATTTAGTTTTAATTAAAGATAAAGAATTTGAAGAAATGAAAAAAAAACCTGAAATTGTTGATCCTACAGCAATTAACATTCATGGTACTATTCATAAAAAGGTTCCAAATGCAAAATGTATACTTCATGTTCATTCAAAATACGCATTAGCATTATCTTGTCTAAAAGATCCAACTCTTCCTCCTATAGATCAAAACACTATGCGTTTTTATAATCGTGTTGCGCTTAACAATGAATTTGGAGGTTTAGGATTTGAGGAAGAGTCTAAAAAAATGGCTAACAGTATTGGCAACCATAATATATTGTTATTAGCTAATCATGGAATTTTAACAGCCGGTCCGACAGTTGCTCAAGCTTTTGATGATTTATATTATTTTGAAAAAGCATGCGAAACATACATTACTGCCCTATCAACTGGAAAAAAATTAAATATAGCAAGTCCTGAAGTTGCAGAAAAAACTGCTCAAGATTGGGAAAATTATAGTACCGATATGGGAGAACTACATTTAAAAGCTATAAGATCAATTCTGGACAAAGAAGACCCTAGTTATAAACAATAATAAGTAAAAAATATTTTATGAAAAAAATATTAATTATTTTATTATTTATTTGCACACCTTTAAAAGCTGAAAAAATAGAACAACTAAGTTGGTTTAATTTACAGGAAATTCTTGAAGATGATAAGTTAACATATAAAATAATAAAAAGTTGTGTATCTTTAAATTCTGCAGTAACTGAATTAATAAAAAAAGAACATCCAAAACTTGCAAAAGAATTTTTTCAAACAGCAAATTATCTTTATCCTTTTGGCATTCTTGTTTTAAAAAAAATAAAAAATATAGAAAATAAAGAAGCTGAACAAGAGTTTTTTTCTAGCGTAGATAGTCTTACGGATGATTACATGGATTTTATGATAAAAAATGGCCAAACCACAAAAAGTTTTTTTGAAGGAACTTTTTTAGGAGAGGATTTAAATTACTGTAATGAAATTAGAGCAGCTATTGAAACAACTCTATCAGAATCAAAAAAACAAGAATAAGTTATTCTGTTTTTTTCTTTTTAAACTTAGGTATTTTTGATTTTTTTTTCTTTATTTTAGGTTTTTTAGGTATTTTAGATTTTTTTGTTCCCTTAACTTCTTCCTCTGTTCCACTTGCTTCTTCTAGTGCTGGCATTATCTCTGTACATTTTAGTGAGTCGCAAAAGTAGGTTGCCCCTGTGCTACTATTATAAAGGTATGCACCACAATTATCTTTTTTTTTTATAGTACAATTAACAGGTTCTAATCTATATTCTGCCAACAAAACTGTCGAAGAAAATAAAAAAAGTATCAAAGCTAAAAAAAATCTTTTCATAAAATTAATAAAAAAAAATTAATAAAATATTAATAAGATTCAACTCTTATTAGAATAAATTATCAACTATTTTATTTCTAAACTTAGTATATTTTTTTCATTAAAAACAAACAAAAATTTTACCTATAAAAAGTATATATATAAAAAAGGTATTCATATACCTGGAAAAATCTATCTATACATGAGACAATAATTAAAAATATAAGGAGGAGACTACTATGAGAATAAGTAAATTAATCTATGTTGTTCTTTTTTCTTGGTTTTTAGGAATTTTTAGTATTGCCTCTGCACAAGAATTATGCACGGAATGCTTAAGTAAAGTACCTAAAGACATGAGAGACTATGTGTACAACATGGACTTTATGGATAAAGACCAACCTTTAGGACCGACTGTCATGAAAGGTTGGAAAAGTCCTAGAAAACCACCTTGGACAATAGGTTATGCTAGTACATATGCTGGTAATACTTGGCGTAAAGGTGCAATGGAGCGTTTAATGGAAGTAGTTTATCCAAAATGGAAAGCGTTAGGAATGGTTGATGAAATCGTTATAACTCAGTCTAACTTGGATGATACTTTACAGATTCAACAGATGAGACAGATGATAGACGGCGGAAAAGTTGATGCCATTATTATCTGCTGTTCAAACTTAACAGCGCTTAACCAAACAATTAAATATGGTTGGGAAAAAGGTATTCCTACACTTTCTTTTACAGGATTTACAACTTCACCGTATTCAATCAATACATCAGTTAACTATCGACTAGTTGGTTTTTATATTGGTGCATGGATGGCTGAACTAATTGGTGAAAAAGGAAATGTAATAGTTATGGATGGAATTCCTGGTTACTCTGCATCTGACCAACAAAGTGATGGTATGTTAGAAGGCTTAGGACAATATCCTGGTATAAAAGTTGTTGCACAGTTAGCACATAACTGGACATCGCAAGTTGCACAGAAAGAACTATCTCAATGGTTATCAAGTAACCCTGTTGAGGTACACGGTATTGCTGTTCAATCTTCAGGAGAGACCGGAACTTTACAAGCATTACTTCAGTCTGGACGTGATCCAATTCCACCAATCGCATTAGGTGGAGAGCTAGGTGCTCTATGTTATTGGAGACAAAATCCAGGTTATATCGACGAAGCGATATATGCTTGGCCTCCAGGAGATGAAATAGAGTTAGGTATGGAAGTGATGATCAGAACTTTACAAGGTCAGGGTCCAAGAATCCAATCTATATTGGTTGGTCCTGCGACTAAGAGTTTTGATGATATCGCAAAAGTACTGGGTGAAGATTGTGATAGAAACTCTACAGGTTGGGATAATCCAGGAATAGAAAACTGGGCTCCTAGAGCTTATGTAGAATCATTCTTTGACAATCCTGCAGATCCAGAGAAATACGATCCAAAATCACACTAATACTTTAAGTTTAAAGTATGAGTGCTGAACAAAACATTAAAGACAACACCTCTAATAAAGAGGTGTTGTCTAACAAATCAAAAAATATTACTGGTGATATTTATGTGCAAGATGTGCATAAATATTTTGGAGTAACTAAAGCTCTTAACGGAGTTAATTTTAGTGCAAATTTTGGTGAGATTCATGCCATTGTTGGTGGTAACGGTTGTGGAAAAAGTACGCTTGCAAAAGTAATGTCGGGTGTTTTGCCTATTGATAAAGGTAAAGTTTCTGTTTTGGGTCACGTGCCTACTTCACCAGTTATGGCAAGAGAGCTGGGTATAGCTACTGTTTTTCAAGAAGTTATGATAGCTGAAGAAGCTTCTGTTGTAGATAACTTATTTGTTGGTTCAGACAGCTTTTGGTACAAAAATTTAACGCAAAGAGAAAAAGTAATAAAAGCACAAGAACTTATGGAAGATCTTGCGGGCGAATATATAGATCCATACACTCAAGTATTTAATTTATCATTACCAATTAAAGCTTGGATCACTATTGGAAGAGCTTTTTTGCGTGAAAATACGAAAGTACTAATTCTTGATGAATCGTCTGCAGCTCTTGATTTTGATTCAACCGAAAGATTGTTTAAAAAAATGAGAGAGTTAAGAGATAATGGTGTTGCAGTTTTTATTGTTACCCACAGAATTGCAGAACTAATACGTATAAGTGATAAAGCAACAGTTATGAGAGATGGTAAAGATGTTGGTGTTTTAGAAAAAAAAGATCTTAACGAAAAAAATTTATTAGGTTTGATGACAGGTAGAGTTGAAACTGGAGAAAAATCTACGTCTGTTGCCGTACAAACAAAAACGGATAAAGTGGTAATGAGAGCGGAAAATCTAGTTGTTTGGCCTGAAAGTACACCAGTTAACTTTGAAGTGCGTAGAGGTGAAATAGTTGGTGTTACAGGATTAGATGGCAACGGACAAGATGATTTTGTAAAAATTTTAGCAGGTGTGCAAGAATCTAATGGGGGCACTACTGAAGTCTTAGATATTAATAACAAATTCATAAAATATAATTCTTTAATGGATGCAAAAAAAAACGGAATTTCTTTTGTTTCAGGAGATAGGAAAAAAGAAGGAATACTTCCTAATTTAAGCATATATGAAAATTTAGTTGTTCCACTTTATCGAACAACAAGTAAAGCGGGATGGCTGGGATTTGTTAATTGGCTGGAGTTAAATGGCATATATGAATACGAAGTTGAAAGACTAAGTATTAAAACTGGACCAAGAGATAATCTTATAGGTTCGCTAAGTGGAGGCAATCAACAGAAAGTTATGATAGCTAGATCTCTAGCAACACATCCTAAAATTCTTGTCTTGAATGATCCTGCTAGAGGCATTGATGTAAGCACCAAACGAGATCTATACACTCATCTTAGAAAATTTGTAGAAGAAGGAAACACTGTTATTTTTTTATCTAGTGAGCTCGAAGAGTTTATCGGACTTTGTCCAAAAGTAATTGTATTTAGACATGGAACAA
This sequence comes from uncultured Pelagibacteraceae bacterium, assembly GCA_902603905.1. GTDB lineage: Bacteria > Pseudomonadota > Alphaproteobacteria > Pelagibacterales > Pelagibacteraceae > Pelagibacter. The sequence goes on from CACKWM010000004.1 coordinate 59,978, forward strand.
TATTTGATATTTTTGAAAATGAAAAAGTTAAAGCAGATACTTTACTCGAAGGAATGTTTGGTCAAACTGCAGGAATAGGATCAACTAGTATTAGCAAATCAACCAGCACGGACGCTTCATTAAATAAAAAAAATATAAACACAAATATAATAAATTCAGCTAAAATAGATAAAAAGATCATAAAAGTTATAGATTTTGATAAAGAAAAAAAATCTAAAGAAAATAGTTCAAATAAAAAAATAAAAATAAAAACATTTTAATGAAAAAAGAAACTAAAAATAATTATTACACAGATGAAGATTTAATTAACTTTAAAAAATTAAATAATTTTAAGGAATTTAAATCTGATAAATTAAACAATAATCAAACAACTAAGTATCCGGTTAAATATTCAATGTCTGACAATAATAATTTTAAGAAAATTATGAATATTGAAAATAGTGAAATATTTTCATTTAAAGAGGATAATAAATCAAAAGAGAATTCTTATTACAATTCATTAGATTTTCAAAAATTTAATAAGCTTAAACAATTCACAAATTTTGAAAATAGTAAAGATTCGAAAACTAAAAAAGAAGATTCAAAAAGTGTCACAAGCTATACTTCAGATGATGTGAACAAATTTGATAAAATTATTAAAACAAAAAACCAAAGTATTAATAACAAAGCTGCAAATAATAAAAAAATAAAAATAATTGATTTTGGTAAGTTAAAAGAAAAAGAAAAAAATTTTAAAAATAAATTAGGTATTGAAAAAATTAAGGTTGTTTATTTTGATTAATTTATGGAAATAGTAGATAAAATTACAAAAACTTATAGATCAAGTGTAGATACTTCTTCAAACAAGTATCTTATGGTGCCAATTTTTATTTTCTTTTCATTATTAATTTTTGCAATGATAAGAAGTCCAATTATAATCTCTCAATCAGGAATTGGTAGTGCAATAATTCTTAGCGCACCACTCATATTAACAACTTATGCTTTAACATTTATTGTTATGGCTGGTCGAGGTGGTGTTGATTTATCTATTGGTCCTTTTATGGGTTTTATAAATGTAAGTAGTATTCAATTATATGCTCATGGATATTTACAAACACCTATTGGTTGGTTTATTTACGCCATTGTAATAGGTTTAATTTGGCAATTTTTTTATGCTTTGATTGTAGTATTTGTTAGAGTTTCTCCAATTATAGTAGCGTTAGCAGGATACCTAGCATTCACCGGGATTAATCTTGTTATTCTATCTCGTCCAGGAGGTATTGCACCAGATTGGCTAATACCTTGGGGAGAAGGTTTTACAATATTTAACGAAATATTCCTTCTAATGATTTTAGCAACAATTTTATTTTATATCATCACTCATACAGCTTTTTGGGGTCATTTAAAATTAATGGGCGCAGACGAGCGTGCTGCTTTTACCAGTGGCGTTAAAATTAACTGGGTAAGAATAGTTGCACACTTAATAGCTGGAGTTTTTGCTGCACTATCTGCAATATGTTTTACTGCGTTGGTTGGTTCTGGAGATCCTATACAAGGAACTAAGTATACGCTTTTAGGAGTTACCGCACTAGTTCTTGGTGGAGCGAGTCTTATAGGTGGTCGAGGTGGTGCATTTGGAGCAATTTTAGGTGCTGGAAACCTTTATTTAATTAATTATATTTTGGTTACTTTTAGATTTGAAAGATTACAAAGTTTTGTCTCTGATTTATCTTATGGAGCCGTATTAGTTATTGCTTTACTTGTAAGCCTTATTCTTCCTTATGTACAAAGAGTCACTAAAGGATTGTCTGTTATGGTTTTTTTCATTCTTATGTCTTTTGCCGGTACGTTTGTGATAATGCATCAAGTTTATGATCAGCCTATAGTGGTGGAATCTGAAATAAAAGAAGATACAGACGAAGCTTCTAAAGCTTATCAACGAGGTCAAAAAGTACGTAAATTAGATGCAACAGGAAACATTATAGTTGAAGAAGGCGAAGCAGGGACTACTACTGGAACAGGAACAAAACAAGGTGGTTCTCTGGCTGGTCACTCGGTTGTTCGGTTGACAGAAACGCCAGGAACAATAATGCTTTATATTATTATTGGAATTGCAGGTCTTGCTCTTCTTCTTTACCTACTTACTGTTCATAGGAGTCCTGCTACCACAACATTTGCCGTTGTTGTGGCTATTATAGTTGCGGGTCTAATATTTGATCCTGAAGATAAACAAAAAGATATATTAAAAGATACTGAAAAGATAAGCATACAATCAGGACAAACAAGTAGTATCGAAACTTCTTCTCCTGAATATTTTAGCCTTGAAAAGATTGATTATTTATCAAATTTATCTATTTCAGGAACAACGTATAGTATAATTTATATTGCTGGAGTTGTATTGCTTGCTTCTTTAATCGTTATAGCAATGTTGCCTCAATTTAATAATCGTACAAAATCTGCTGCCATGCTTTTTTTCTTGGCCGCTTTAACAATGATTGTTTTGAAAGGTGTGTCTTATAATAATTTAATAGAAAGTACTGATAAAAGCTTTTTTGGCATCCAAGGGTACGGTGTCATATTAGTAATTTTGTTACTTTTTGTCATTACAGCTCCATTTGTTCACTCTAAAATAAAAAATCTTACAAATGTTTATATTTTTGGATTCGGTGTTTTGGCTATTCTTGCAACTTATTTTGTAGGAGGAAATACTTTTATTTCTGATGATCCATCTTTGTATCAACCTAAAATTATAAGTGAGTTGAATATTGGAGACATTTCACAAATTAAATATCAAGAACCAAAAAGATTTTTTTATGAAATTATAAGGAGTGGTTACTCACAAGTAGCTTTTAGTATACTTGCTGTTTTTTTATTACAGTATTTTTTGTTTTTAACAATGAGCCATAAGGTAAGCTATAAAAGATTTGCTCCTTATATGTACATAGTAATATTTGCAAGTTTGCTGTGGGCTGCAATGTTTTATTCTGTAGGATATTCTTTTTATAAAATTATAGCAGTCTTTATAATTGGTATACCCATTACACCTCTAGTATGGCAATTTATGAGAATCTACAGAGAAAAAATTGCTCGTGATAGCCAATTAAGTCAATGGGAGGAGGTTAAATAGTTTATGACAAGGTCTGCTTTTCTTTTTTTTAAAGGTTTGGGTTTATTTTTTGCAATCTTGTGCGGAATAGGTACTGCCGTATTAGGTTGGTTTGATGGTGCTGACTGGATGAATATTGTGACCTATTCGATAGCAGTAACTGGATTAATATTATGGGGCTGGTATCATTTTTCTGTTAGATGGATTAATAGTGATCTAAAGCAAAATATATTTACTAAATTTCCAAAAGGAGAAAAAGTTGAAGGTAAGGAAATTCCTGATGAAGAACATGAAGAGAATTTCTTTTTTAAAAATATTCGTGCGCATAAGTGGAAAACACTAGCTTTTATATTATTAATACTTATTTTTATTTTTGTTTCATTCATTGCTGAAGGCTTCTTTTCTGGTCGTACGTTAGTATCTTTTTTAATATTCCTGGGCTTTATTATATTAATGGGAGTTGTTGGCCGATATATAACCGCACAAAAAAGTGTGTTTATTGGTATTTGTGTCTTAATTGCATTGTTTATATTAGGCTCGCTTACCATAAGTGGCTTTCTCTCACTTTTAAACATGAAAGCAATGTTAGTGTTTGCAGCATTTTTGGGTTTAGCTACAGTGGGACAAACCTTTGTTGCATTATTAGGTGGTCTTGATTTATCAATTCCATTTTTGATAGGAGCGTCCAATGTTGCTCTAATGTCATTAATATCAAAAGGTGTACCTCCATGGTTGGCTTTGGCTGCTGTGTTATTATTAGGTCTCATAATAGGATTAATTAATGGCATCTTAAGTTTTAGGTTACAAGGTCAGGCATTAATATTAACTTTAGGTGTTGGTTTTTTTGTTAAGGGAGGTGTTCAAATCCTTGTAGCGATGGGTACTTTTTCTGCAGGTACAGTTTTTGGTGTTGTACCAGATTGGATGAGAAATATTGCTTCAATGAATGGTGAAACGGTAGGACTGCCTATACCCCCCATTATTTTGATTTGGATTGTCGCTTCTATAATCATAATTGTTGCTCTTCGTTTAACTAAATGGGGAAGAAATCTTTACGCTCTTGGAGGTAGCAGGCTATCTTCAGAAAGATTATCTATTTCTGAAAGAGGATATTGGGTTGGTGCTTATGTAATTAGTGGTTTTTTTGCATCTCTAACTGGAGCATTGCTTCTTGGTTGGAGCGGAGGTGGTTTTATAGGAGTTGGTGATACATATTTATTTTTAACAATTGCTGCAGTTGTTGTTGGAGGAACTTCTTTATTGGGAGGTGTTGGTGGATACGGATTAAGTGTAATTGGAGTTTTGATTTTACAAGTAATTACAACAGTACTAATTGGTTGGGGTTTAAAATGGGAAGCGCAACAGTTTATATTAGGTTTATTAATTATACCAATGGTTGCTCTATACGCTAGATCTCCACATATTAGATCACAAATTTAAAGTGAAAAGGATAATAATAATAAAATGACAAAAATAAATTGCGATATGGGTGAGAGTTTTGGAATTTATAATGCAGGTAATGATGAAGAAATAATGCCTCTAATAGATGTTGCTAATGTTGCGTGTGGGTTTCATGCCTCAGATCCCAATCATATGAGAAAGACAGTTGAGTTAGCAAAAAAATATAAAGTAAAAGTAGGAGCACATCCATCCTTTCCAGATTTACAAGGTTTTGGAAGAAGAGAAATGAAAATGCCAAAATTAGATTTAAAAAATATGATAATGTATCAAGTTGGTGCTCTTAAAGCCTTTTTGGATGAACTAAATATGCCTTTAAATCATATAAAACCTCATGGATCTTTGTATGTTATGGCGTCAAAAGATGAAGAAATAGCAAGAGCAATTGCAGATGCTGTTAAAGCTTTTGATGTAAGTATTTATGGAATGGCAAATACTGCTCATGAAAAAATTTATAAAAAAGAAAGAAAGTTGGATTTTGTCGCTGAGTTTTATGCTGATTTAGATTATGACAAAGAAGGAAAACTTGTAATAGCAAAAGGAAAAAATTCCAAATATAGCAGCAAATTAGCAGTAAAACGCTGCTTAAGAGCTATCAAAGAAAAAAAAGTTAAGAATACTAGTGGCACAGATACTGATGTTGGGTGTGATATAATTTGTGTTCATTCAGATACACCTAATGCTGTTGAAATAATAAAAAGTTTAAAAAAAGCTCTCAAAAAATAAACTAGATGAAGAAAATTCTAATAGCAAATCGTGGAGAAATTGCCTGTAGAATTATTAATAGTTGCAAAAAATTAAAGTTTCATTCAATTGCTGTCTATTCGGATGTAGATAAGAATAGTAAACACGTTAAAAAAGCTAATGAATCTATTCATATAGGTGGTTCAAAAGCACAAGACAGTTATTTGTCTTCAGATAAAATAATTGAAGCAGCTAAAAAAGTAAAAGCTGACGCTATTCATCCAGGTTATGGTTTTCTTGCAGAAAATGATAAATTTGCACAAAAAGTAATTGATGCAGGGATCGTGTGGATAGGACCTAAACCGAATACTATTGTGTCGATGGGTAACAAAGATATAGCTAGAGATTTAGCATTAAAAAGTGGTCTGCCAATTTGTCCGGGCTTAAACAATAAAGATTTAGAAAAAAGTGATTTAGAAAAAAAATGTAATGATATTGGATTTCCTATTTTAGTAAAAGCAAGTGCTGGTGGTGGTGGAATAGGAATGCAAATTGTAAATAATTACAACGAATTAGTTAAATCTGTAGAAAAAACAAAAAATTTAGCAAAGAAGGCATTTGGAAATAGTGATGTTTTTTTAGAAAAATTTATAAAAAATGCAAGACACATAGAAATACAAATATTCGGTTTTGGAGAAAAAAAAGCTGTCCATTTTTATGAAAGAGATTGTTCGATACAAAGAAGATTTCAAAAAATTATAGAAGAAAGCCCAGCACCAAAAGTAGGACCCGACATTATAAATAAAATGTCAGAAAGTGCTGTAAATTTTGCTAGCAATCAAAAATACGAAGGTGCAGGAACAATAGAGTTTATTTATGATGTAGATGAAAAAAAGTTTTACTTTTTAGAAATGAATACACGAATTCAAGTAGAACATCCAGTAACAGAATCTATAACAAATTCTGACCTAGTTGAGATGCAAATTAAATTTGCACTAGGAATTGATACTAATTTAACAGAACAAAATAAAATTAATAGAACTGGACATGCTATTGAATGTAGATTGTATGCTGAGGATCCCTCAAAGAATTTTCTACCTTCACCTGGAAAAATTTCAAAACTTAAAATTCCAAATACTAATTTGGCAAATATTAGATTAGATATTGGAGTAGATGAAGGGGATGAAATATCTTTTTACTATGACCCAATGATAGCAAAAATTATTGCTAAAGGTTCTACTAGGGTTGAAAGCATTAAAAATATGTTACAATATTTAAAAGAATTTGAAATTGAAGGAATTAATACTAATAAATCTTTTTTAATATCTGTGCTTCAAAATAAAAATTTTGAAGAGGCAAATTTTAATACCAAATTTATTGAAAATAATTTGACCTTATTCATAAAGAAAAAAGGAGATATTTTACCAACTAAAAAACAAGATAAAACCAAAATTAAACAGGAATATAGTGATAAAGATGTAAAAGCTTTTGAAAAAATTATTGCTAAAACACCAAAAAGCAAAAATGGTCAAGGCTATACTGAAAAGGATTTAAAAGCCTTTGATAATATTTTTTCTTCAAGACATAAAAAAACAGAAATAGAGGTAAAAACAGAAGTTAAAAATATTCAAGGTAAAATTTACGATGCTCCTAAATTTTTACCTGCTGGTGATAAATATATGCTTATTGAATTTGGTAATGTGATGAATTTAGAATTAAATTTTACTGCTCAAAACTTAGCTAAAGCAATTAAAGATCATAAAGTTAGAGGGGTTTATGAAACCTCTCCCTGTTTCGCATCAATGTTAGTTCATTATGAACCAGAAGAAATAAAATTTAATGATTTAAAAAACGAATTAAAATCTCTTGTAAATTCTTTGGGTCCTTCCGATGATATAGAAATTAATAGTAGAATTTTTTCTTTTCCTACAGTTTATCTTGATAAATGGACAAAAGAATGCATTGAAGATTACTCAAGCAAAATTGCTAAAAAAAAACCTGATCCTGAACTTATAACGGAGTTAAATAATCTTGAAAACACAGAACAATTTGTAAGAGTGCATTCTGGAACTGAATATTGGGTTTCTGCTATAGGTTTTTGGCCTGGTCTTCCGTTTATGATGGCTCTTGACCCAAGGTGTAAACTTACAGTTCCAAAATATAACCCACCACGAACATGGACGCCAAAAGGAACAGTCGGAATGGGCGGTGCTTCCACATCAATATATCCAGATCGATTACCAGGTGGATACCAGATTTTTGGTATTATTCCCGTTCCAATTTGGGATACAAAAAAAAGTTTTCCAGTATTTGAAAATAACATTTGTCTTTTTCAACCAGGAGATAGAGTAAAATTTATTCCCACAACATATGAAGAATTTGATCATGTTACTAAAAAAATAGAAGATGGTACTTATGATTATAATATTGTTGAGTATCAGAAATTTTCAGTAAAAAATTATAAAAAATGGTTAACTACAATTGATCAAACAAAAAGGTTTTAATATCTATGGTAAAAGTAATTAAAAAAGGTCTAGAAACATCTGTTCAAGATTATCCTGGAAGAATTGGAACTCTAAATCTGGGCTTTCCACCTTCAGGTCCAATGGATAGTTGGTCTTTTAGACTTGCTAATGTTTTAGTTGAAAATGAACCTGGTGCTGCAGCTTTAGAATGTCAGTTTATGGGTCCTACTCTTAAATTTAATAGTGATAGAATAATTGCTATTACAGGTGCTGACATGTCTCCCAAAATAGATGGCAGTCCAGTTCCTTTATGGGAAAGCTTGGAAGTTAAAAAAGATCAAACTTTAGAAATGACTTTTGCAACAGTGGGTGCAAGATCTTATATTGCTTTTTCAGGAGGAATAAATACCACTCCATGGTTAGGTTCAAGATCAACTTTTCATAAAGCAGGAGTTGGTGGTATAGAGGGAAAAGCAATTCAAGATGGTCAAATTATTCCTTTAAACAAATCTAAATCAGTGGCTGGAAGAAAAGTTAAAAAAAACTCTATACCAGTTATGTCCACAAACAAAAAATGGTCTGTAGAAGTTGTTAAAGGTCCTAATGATGATTGGGTTGATGAAAAAGGACATAAAATGTTTTTAAATTCTAATTGGAAGCTTCAATCTAAAAGTGACAGAACTGGTTATAGGCTAGAAGGACCCAAGTGGTCTTTTACAGAAAAAGCAACTCACAAAGGTTTAGAACATGGAACATTTCCTTCAAACATTATTGATCAAGGATATCCAGTGGGTGCAATAAACTTGGCTGGACAAACCCCAATTATACTAGTCAATGATGGTCCAAGCATGGGTGGATTTATTGTTCCTTACACAGTTCCATCAGCTTCTTTTTGGAAACTAGGACAAGCAAAACCGGGTGATAGTTTTAATTTTGTAGAAATATCAGTTGAAAAAGCTCAAACATTAAGAACTGAACAAACTATTATCTGCAGTGAAGCAAGTCTAATGTCATCTAAAAAAGAAAGTGGTTTATTACATGAAGCAGCAGCCAAAAAAATAGAACATATTAAAATAGTAGATTTTGATAAAGAAAAAATGAACGAAAAAATAAGAAATAAAATGATGGAAAAAAGAGGAATGAAAAATATAAAAGTTCGCTTTTTTAATTAAAAAAAATACGAAAGAATTTTATGACAACAGAAGTTAAAACAACTGTGCCAGGCAATATGTGGAAAGTTTTGGTTAAAGAAGGAGATATTGTAAAAAAAGGAGACCCTTTATTCATTATGGAAGTTATGAAAACAGAAGTTCATCATGACGCGCCTGTAGATGGAAAAGTGATTAAAGTTAATGTTGTTAATGATCAAGAGGGTATAGATCCAGGTACAGTAGCGGTAATAATTGAATGATAAAAAAAATAACAAAAGAAACTTCATATATAAGAATAATAAACGATCTCTCTGAAGATATAGGAATATCAAAAGAAGAAACGAAAAGTTTAGTTGATGTAGCTTTATCTTCTACTGACCTTAGAGATGTAAATTATGAAAATCTAAAGGAAGAAATTACAACATTTCTCGTTATTAATATTTTTTTTCTTATCTGTAAATTGTAATTTTTATGCAAGACCAAATTATTTTGTACAATGGTCCAAACTCTCCTTTTGGAAGAAAAACTAAAATAACCTCTTTAGTACAAGAAATAAAATTGGAAGAAAAAATTATTAATGTTTACGAAGCTGATTTTTTAGATAAGCATAACCCTATAAGGAAAATTCCAACATTAGTGGTTAATAAGTTAGCAATTATAGATAGTGATAATATTTGCTTGTATCTTGATACAATATCAAAAAAAAATACATTATTTCCTAAAAAAAAATATTGGGAAATAATGTCAATGACTTCGATTGCTAATGGATTAATGGAGTCGGTGCTGGAAAGACGTATGGAAATGATTAGACCTGATAGTGAAAAAAGTAACAATTTCATCAACAAACAGGAAGTAAGAATTACAAGAACCATCAGCTGGTTAGAAAATAACTGGAATAATTACAATGACTCTTATTTGACCATGGATCAAATTGCGATTGCATGTGCTTTGGATTACACTATTTATAGATTTAACGATAAGTGGAGAACACATAATACAAAACTTAATAAGTGGTTTAGCAATTTTTTAGAAAAAGATTTTATGAAATCTACATTGCCACGTGAAAAATAAGTATGATTAAAGCAGCTTCAATAGGATTAGGATGGTGGTCAGATGAACTTGCAAAATCAATTCAAGGAAAAAGTAAAAAAATTAAAATTGTAAGTTGTTATTCTAAAAGCAAAAAAAAAAGAATTAATTTTTCAAAAAAATATAAAACTAATTATCATGACTCTTTCATGGCCATACTTAAAGATCCCAAAATTGATGCAATAATATTAACAACTCCACATTCACTACATTCAAAACATGCCATTCAAGCAATGCAAAATGGAAAACATGTTTTTGTAGAAAAACCAATGGCAACAAAATTTTCAGATGCAAAAAAAATGTATTTAATGGCAAAAAAATATAAAAAAACTTTATCTGTTGGACATAACAGAAGATACTCTAGTGTTTTTGATTTTATTAATAATTTAAATCGAAAAAAAAAAATTGGGAAAATATTACATATCGATTCAAATTTCTCTGCTCCAGGCGCTTTAAATTATAAAAAAAAATTTTGGCGTTCAAATAAAAAAGAAAGTCCAGGAGGAGCAATAGCTGGACTTGGTATACATATGATAGATTTAATGTGTTATTTTGGAGGAAAAGTTAGATCAGTACAATCATTGGTAAAAAGGTATGCTGTAAAAGTAAACATTGATGACACTACTTCTGCTCTTTTTGAATTTAATAATTGTACAGGAAACCTAACTACTATTTTTGCTTGTCCTTACACTTCAACATTTAATATTTTTGGAACTAATATGAATATTTTTTCCAAAGTAGATAAAAATAAAATCAAAATAGTTAAAAAAAATGGAAGCGTTCAAAAAATAAATTTAGCTAATAAAGATACTCTTTTTTTAGAACTACAAGAATTTGCTAGCAGTTGTAATAATAAAAAAAAATATAGAATAAAAAATTCTGAAGCTGCTCATAATGTCAAAGTTATGGAAGCAATTGTTAAATCTTCTAAAAAAAATAAAAAAATATATTTATAATTTAATCGTAATAAAACATTGGTGCTTTTTTCCAATCGGCCCAAGAAACAGGATCATGTCCCCAAACAACTTTTGCATCATATTCTTTTGCAACTTTTCTTAATTTTTTAACTGATGCAGCAGCATCAGAAGAAGAAGCAACAAGTCCTGGTAAACATTTATCGCACCAGTGATCACCAGTATAACAAGCATCACCAGTAAATAGCATATAGCCAGTTTTTGGAAGATTAACTAATACTGATTGATGACCTGGTGTATGTCCAGGTGTAAATATTACTTTTATAACTCCATCGCCATAAACATCATAAAAATCAGTTTTTCTACCTTGTAAAAATTTCCAACGAATATTCGGTTTATCAAAATCTGCTCTAATGTAAGCTGGTTGTGAAAACCAATCAGGATTAAATGCATAATCATATTCTAATCTTTGTGTAATATGTGTAGCGTTTGGAAAATGTCCAATTGCACCTGAGTGATCTAGGTGAAGATGGGTTTGTATTACATATTTAACATCTTCAGGTTTGGTATTAACGCTTTTTACCACATCTTTACACCACTCTGATACTTTCATAACCGGATCATAGGCTTCGACTACCGAGCCCCAATGTTTGTGTTTATCCAAAGCTGCTTCTATTGGCATTCCACCGTCAATAATTACATCTCCTTCAGGATGTTTAATTAAAAACCATGGTACTGGTATTTCATAAGGTTCTTCACCTTGGTTCATTTTTATAAATTTTAATTTTGTTTTAATTGATCCTGTTTGAAACATGTATAATTTAATACCTGAGTTGAATTTTTTTGTTTGTTCAAAAATATCTTTATCTTTTTCTTTCATAAATAACAGTTCTACCAAGCTGACTGATAAATGCTAAGTGCATCTGATTCAGTTACTTCTCTTGGATTATTAACTAATAGTCGTGTTTGTTTCATTGCATCACTTGCCATTTTTTCACATGCATTTTTTGGAATATTAACCTCTCTTAATTTTTGTGGAAGACCTAATCTCTTAGACAAATCTTCTAGTTTATCAATAAACTCTGCACAAACAGCTTGTGTTCCTTGATTAATGTTTAAATTGGGAAAAACATATGGTCCAAGCTCAGCATAATTTTTAGCTGCCTTTGTATCAATGCTATTAAATCTAAGTACATAAGGTAAAACTAATGAATTCGAAAGTCCATGTGAAACATGAAAAGTTCCTCCTATTGGATAAGCAAGAGCATGAACTGCCGCAACCGGAGAATTAGCAAAAGCTTTTCCTGCTAACATAGCTCCAATAAGCATATTTCCTCTAGCTTCAATATTTGAACCATCAAAAACAGCTTTTTCTATAGAGCCTCCAAGTAGCTTTAACGCCTCAATTGCCAGCATTTTTGAAATAATATTATTGTTTTTATTTGAAGATGCATATCCTTCAATCGCATGAACCATTGCATCAATTCCTGTTGCTGCCGTAGTCCCAGCTGGAAGACCTAATGTAAGACTTGGATCTAAAATTGCTAAATCTGGTAAAATTATTGTTGAAGAAACTCCTTTTTTTTCTTCTTCTCCAACTGTGATGATTGATACAGGAGTGACTTCAGAGCCAGTTCCTGCTGTAGTTGGTATTAACACTAAAGGTAAACGCGGTCCTTTTGCATTTGCAACTCCCCAGGCTTTTTCTAAATCTTCATTAGAACCAAGTATCAAAGCTGTTAGTTTAGCTACATCCATTGATGATCCTCCACCAAAACCAATAACTCCTGTTGCTTTAAATTTTTTTCCAATCTCTATTGCTGTTAAAAGAGTTTTTTTAGATGGATCAGCTTCTACTTCATCAAAGACTTCAACCTCTCCCATTGTTTTTAATTCTTGTATAGTTGGCTTGGTTAATCCTAAAGACATTAATCCTTTATCTGTAATAAACAAAATACGAGAACCAAGTTTATTAAATATTTCTTTACACGAATTTTTTGCTTCTCCACTTCCAAATCGAAGTCCAGGAGTTGTGTTGAATTGAAAATTATTTAAAGTCATGAATTATTATACAAAATAAACATAGAATATTATTGAAAATATTGCCATTCCTATAAGAATTAATATCCAACCATAGCCTGTTCCAACTTTATCTATATAGTTAACTTCTCCTTGAACCTCATCTGGCTTTTTATATAGATCGTTTGCTTGAATAGGTTTGTTTGGCAAAGTTGATAAATCCATTTTACTTGCCAAAAACCAAATTAACCCTATGCCAAATAACCACCAAATCAACTGATATCCCCAAATAGACGGTATCTTAAGTATCCAAGATTCATAGCCAGCTCCAGGTTCTCCAAAAAAACTATTTCCAAGAATTTGCCCTGGACCAACTCCAAAAAAAAGCCAGATTAAAGCAATTACATAAGCAAATGATCTTAGTTTTGTTCTGCTTGGATGTAAGCCCATATGTTCATTTAAAAAATCATGAAACTTTTGTCTGTGTGGTCTGTAAATATCAATTTTTGTAATATTAGAAAAAGCAGAAATAGAAAAACAGATAAAAACGTTAAATAACATTCCCCATACACCTGAATGTATCGTTAGTGGCCACCTTCCCCAAGGCAATCTGTTTCCGGCTATTTGTTGTCCAATAGTTTCAGTCAAAATTACAATGATTATTCCAATAACTAATCCAAAAATTGCTGCTCCTCTTGTTATCCAAGGAAACCAAACTAGACCAAGTAAAACAATTAAAAACTGAAAGGCTATAGAAATTGCTATTCCGCTAAAAATTACCATTGCTGGCTTAGCAAATGTTGCTAAATAAAGTGATGCTAAAAATACTAACATCATTATTATACGAGCAGCAGCACGTTCTTTTTCCCAATTTATGTTTTTATTAATATAAGCTTTATATAAATCCCTTGTAATAATACTTCCTGATGTCATTAATAAAGCTGCAGCTGTTGACTGAAGTGCTGCAATCAATCCAACTGCTAATAAGCCAGTTAACCAAAGAGCATGCTTGTCCATTAAACTTATAATGTGATAAATTATTAATGAATGATCTTTGTTAGAAACTTCTGGCAGCAAAGTACTTATTGAAAGACCGCTCTTATTAATTTCTGCATTTGCTCCTAATAAATTCGCACCGATTCCTTGATATGTTGCAAATACAAATAATAAAAAACCTACGATAACAGCAGATCCCCAAACTTGATAATAAGAAAAAGCTTTTGGGTGTTTTGCTGAATAACTCCACATGGAAAATGAAGGTGAAAGAACTATTCCCATAAAAGAAAGTGTAAAAGTAAAAATCATCATTGCAGTCCAGGGACCACCAACTGCCTCGTTCTTTCCTAGTCCTGATACCCATTGAACAACACCTGGTAAGGCAAAATATCCATTATAATCACCACCTCCATAACCATTGGTAGTTTCCCAAGAACTCATATTTGTGCTTGCAACCTTTGCTAATGCTTTGCCAAAAGTTTCAAAATTTCCAATTAAAGAATAAACGATAATTCCTAAAAGAATTACTGTCAAAAAATAAAGCCAAGATTGAACCACTCCTACGGTAACAATAGATTTAAAACCTCCTCTCGTTACATAGAACAAAACAATTATGGAAATTATCCACATGCTTAATTCCCTAGAAACATGTCCTTCAGTTAAGGTATTGACTAAGTAGCCTGTGGCGCCAAAAAAAACTGCAATTAAGGGTATTGCTATAAAAAAAGTTACTATGACTGAAATAACACGGATTGCATCACTCTTATAGTAATCATAATACATTTCACCTGGAGTGATATATCCAAACTTTTTGCTTAACATCCATTGTCTCTTAAAAAAAAATATACTTCCTAAAGGAACTGTTATCGCAACAAAAGCTGTTCCAACATATTGAAAGCCATCATGAAAAATAAGATTTACCTGGGATATAACTGTTAAACCAGCAAATGTAGCCGCTGTTGCTGCAAAGAAAAAAACCCATGATGAAACATTTCTGTTTGCTAAATAATATTTCTCTGCACTGTCAGAATTATATTTTGATCCTCTTACACCCCAAAAAAAACAATAAGCAGCATACAACAAAATAAAAATAAACAACCAAAGAGATTTTTCGGACATTTAATCCTTTTTAAATTTAGGTGCAACGCCTTGGTGCTGATTCACCTCGCTCTTTTTTAATTCTTTCTGCTTCTTTTTGTGCTGCTTCAATTGATGTAAAAACTTTATCTTCATACAAAATAAATGGCTTAGCTCTATCAGCATTAAGCTGGGCCACACACCATTCTTTACCAGGCTTAGTGCACATTACCATGTAAGCTCCCGGTATAGGTCCATATTTTCTATTATTTAGAGTAAAAAGACTTTTAGCTAGTTCATTTAGTTTATCTTCATCTAAATTTCCTAAAGCATTTTTTTCTAATTCATTAAAAGGTGTAACATTATCAGATCCTAATATGCTTTTACCGCCTGTTCCTTCTGGTCTTGTAAATTGAGGTTTATTCATTAAGGTAAAGGCCCTTCCTTTAAAAATCCGTTTATTGCATTTTCAAGTATTTTAGAAACATTATTATTGTAATTATTATAAGACAAACTTCCGCAAAAAGATAAAGAACCAGGAGCAAACAACGCTCCATCATTTGGAGTTTTATAATAAATCATATCAGCTCTAACCATTGGGTTTTCCGTTCCTCCTCCATAAAAACCTCTTACGGTAAAATGAATTTCTTCATTAACTTGCATCATTAAATTTGTGTGATTTTCAGATCTGGCTAAAAGATATGCATTAGGCGGTGTTCCAAATTCCAAGTCATATCTATCAAGTTCTAATCCTGCAGCTCCTCCTCCAACTAAACCAAAATCTCCAATTACCTCGTCTTCTCCAACACCATCAAATATCCAAGAGCATTCAGGTCTTTTACTGTCATCGCACCTTTTATAATAGGAACTAACATCAAAACCATAAGCTGTAAAAGTTAGACCACAAACTTTAGATGGAATTCTTCCTCTTGCTCTCCACATTCCTCCATATTTTCCATCAAAGGCATTATTATATTCTCCAGGATTAGCTGTCCATGCTCTAGTGCCAGCTTCTCCTTTTCTAACTTCAATAATATTTGGATTATCTGGGTGGTATTCACTTATCCAATAAAAACCATCAGATCCTAAATAAATCCATCTTCCACCATTTAATTGATATTGCTCATAGGCAGCTAACATTTTTTCTGAACTGTATTCAGGGTGTGAGCCAGTTAAGACACACTTATAACGATTTAATAAATCTACCCCTTCCAAATGTAAATCTTCATCAGTTACTACATCAAAATCAAAATTTTTTTCTTCTAACCAATCAGTTAAGTGCAAGTCTGCATTTAATTGCCATAAGGAAGGAGACAACCAATGTCTATATTTTGGTCTCATGTTTAGTATTGGTCTTAATCTTGATGAGATTGCAACTCCGCTACCATCTGAATGTTTAGAATAAGTTGATAATCCATATTCTCTGTGTTCATTTAGATATAAATCTGACGCAGACATGACAGGGACTTTTCCTGCCAATAATTGGGCAACTACAGAATTTGTTCCTAAATTATCATTTGAATAAGCCAAGTAACTATTAGTTGGAAGTACAAAACAAAGTTTAGAAGTTGCTTTTCCTTTTGGTGGTTTAATTACAAACGGAATAAAGTCTTCAGTCTCTGCAGACTCTTCTCCATTAATTCTTAATCTTGCCGCATAGACTCCACTTCGAATAATATCTGGAACTTTAAATGTAAAATCGACATCCCATCTAGCATCATCTATATCATCATCGTGAAAATGTATTGCTCCATATTCTTCAGGTTTATGATGAAAAACCATTTCATCTGCAGTCCAATTGTATCCTGTCATAGCTCTACAAGGTAAATTTATAATAAAACCATTTAAATGATTTGAAGTTGTGTCAATAATAAATGTTGATGCCATATTTTTGGTAATATTTGCATGAAAATCCCAGGCCCCAATTACTTCTGATCTTAACTCTGAGGTACAACCACTAAATCCTCTTGCAAGAGATTCTATGTCAGATTTTGATAAGGCTTTTTTACTTAATCTTGGTCTATCAATCTTGCCATTGTAGGTTAAATTTTGTTCGGGTAATTCTATTGGGTCTATTGCTTCTTTATAATGAGCTCCATGGATATGCCGTCCAGAACGATCCTTTAAAGTGCTTGCTGCCATTAAAAATGGTGCGTCATTTGCTCTAGGTTTTAAATTATTTGTAGCTTCAACAAATGCTGTTGTTTCATCCGCAGGATGAAGTAAAGACAATCCTAAACCACCATTTGTTGGTGTTACACAAGGTTCTTGATAAAGTTTTAATTTTCCTGAATTAGCATCATAAGTTGCGGCCACTAGATACCAAACTTTTCGCATTAACTTTTTTTCGCTTGAAAGTTTTGTTAACTGACCACTGCCATCACCTATCATTACTGATAAGCATGCATTTTCATCTATAAAAAGTCCATAACCACTTTTTGCTTGATCATTCCATTTAGTCAAGATTCCTTGTTGACCTTTATCTGGTGTTGTGGGAAAAATATATGCCTGAAGAGTAAAACTTTCTGTATTTAATCTATCATCTTGAGGTATTATAATATAGGAACCACCATGTATTCTTTGGTTTCTTCCTTGAAGAGTTTTATTGCACTCTGCTCCAATTTCTTCATCTTTATAGCCTGGTCCTTCAGGATTTGTATCTCCGTGAATTAGTCTAACAATTTGAACATCATAATTTTCATTTTTTTCTGCGTTTACATAAAATTTAATTTCATCGCCAGGGAAAGCCTGATATTTATCGCTGTAGCCCGTAATTCTAAGCATTATATAAACCTCAATAAATTAATCATTCTGAATATCTTTCTAGAAGATCCACTACTCTTTTTAAAAAAATAGCATGCTCAACTGCCTCTTCTGAGGAAAAAGATTCTTCTAAAATTTTAACTGGCTCACCTCTAACTCCTGTTACTATGCCTATTCTATAATCTTCAAAATCTTTTTTACATACTGTTACATATTTCTTTATATGCATTGGCTGTCTTCTTAGTTTATCTAAAACAATTTGAAGTTCCTTGCTATGCTCAACCATTGGTTGGCCTTTGTGTGGTTGAGCTGCCTTACCGACTGGGCACGCTCTATGCTCTTCAATTAATTTATTTCTCATTTTTTCATCTTTTAATAGAGGTAAAACATATTTTCTGGTTATGAAGTCATCAGTGCTTGTATGACCCCGATCTAATTGAACTCCAGTTTTATCTTTTGTCATAAATTACTTATTAGTCCTTTCTTTAATAATTTTTAAAGCTTCCATTAGATAAACTCTAAATACTTCATGGTTTTCACTCATTGGAAAATGTCCGATATCAGTCATTTCTATATAAACACCTCCTTTTATTTGTCTTGCGGTATTCTCTGTTGCTTCTGGAGGTGTCAAATAATCATAAGTTCCTGTTAACATTACAACAGGGCATTTATGTCCATCAATATTTTTTAATTCTTTTCTTAGATCATGATCAACAGAATAAAAATATAGGTCTCCTTTAAATGCTTCTGAGCCTTGAGTATAATAATGCCAAGTTAACCATCTATCTTTTTCAGGAGATTGTGGTGCCATTAGATCCCACGTTCCACTAGCACAAACTTGAGCAGCATTTGCATGAGGATGTCTCCACCAATCTAAATAAAATCCTGGAGCATAATCTGCAGCTTCAACAGGTATTACAGCTCTAAATTTGTTTGGATGACGTAATGCTAATTGTAAAGCAACATTTCCGCCAAAAGAAGATCCCATAAAAATTGGTTTTTGCAAACCTAAGGCATCACATAACTTAACAATAAAATTACAATAGTGTTCAGCTTTTAGTTTGTATTCTTCTTTCCACCATTCTTTATTATGTGGGGGATCTGATTTTCCATGTCTTGGAAGGTCATAAGCAATAACATTATAATCTTTAGTAATTTCTGGATCTTCAAGCAAACCTCTCCATTGATGGTTATGACATCCAGCAGTATGTTGACAAATTAAAGGTATTCCTTTTCCATTTTGAAGGTAAAAAACTTTATATTCACAATCGTCAACCTCAATTGTAACATAACGTCCTACAACATCATGATGCTTTACCATTGTAATACTCCTTCTAATTTAAAATTTTTCATTAAACTGGTACTCCTGTTTTTCTTAATAATTCAAACTGAACTGTAAAATTTCTAAGATTTTTCATTAATATCAAATGATTGCCCTCAATTTTTAAATCTTTTAAAAAACTAGCAGACCATATACCGTGATACATTGGTTTAGGCATTGGTTGTCCAAATTCTCTCCAAGTTTTTGCTGATGCTCTTAAAGCAAAGTCATATGGGTCTAAAGGCGAAGGATTTGTGTTAATATTTTTTACTTTGCCGTCGTGCATTTCTATAATTACTTTTGCGTTCTCCATATCAAACATAAAAGAGCAAGTATAATATTTTGCCATAGCTTTAATAGTGTCATCACTATTAGTAGCTTCTTCATATTTTTTTGCCCAGTTATCTAAACCACTACTCATAATATTTTACTTTCGTTACTTAGAACCCTTGGTTCCTTTAGTTGGATCGTTGTCGAAGTTCATATGATAATCTTTTTTGGGATTTTCATAATCACCAAGAATATTTCTGATATTGCTTATTTCTCCAGGATTCATTCCAATTTCTCTAAGCAAACTATCTAGAAATGGTTGGTGTGCTCTATAACGTAATGCCGAACTAACTACGTTATCTGCTAAATTACCACTTCTTCCTGATCCTCCTGCAGTTGCTGTCTCACCACTACCTCCTGAACCAGAAGTTCCACTAAAGCCTGGTAAACCGTTAACATCAACAATTTTAATATCTCCAATGTTTGCCATCGGTTTAACACTTTCTCTAATGATTGCTTCAATTTTTTCAGCAAGTTTTAATCTTAAAGCACTTCTTCTGCTTGCATCGCTTCTTAGGTTTTCAGCGGCATTTAAAGCTTCTTTACCAGCGGCATCTATTTCGTATCTTAGTTTCGCTGCCATAGTTGCAAATCTATCCTGTTCCGCTTTTGAAGCAGCTGAAATAACATCTACTTTCTTAATACCTTGAGCTTTTTCGATATATCTAGCAGAGTTAGCTTTTTCTTCAGCTTCTATTGCTCTAGCTCTAGTGCTTTCTTCTTCTGCTTTAGATTTTAAAACTTGTTTTGATTTATTTATAACTTCAAGATTTTTTTGATGCTCTTCTATACTTAATCTCTTAGCTTTCTCTATATCAAGAAGCCTTACTTCT
>CACKWM010000005.1 GCA_902603905.1 uncultured Pelagibacteraceae bacterium
AAAAATAGTATTAAATCCAGCAACTGAGTATGTAAAAAAATTTACTGAGGAAGTTCCAAGAGAAAAAGTTTTAATAATAGAAGATGTAATGGACTCACCAAACACCGATAATTTAAGTGATTTAAAAGTTTCAAAAGACGAGACAATTGAAAATGTAGCTGAAAAGATTTTATCTCAAGAAAAATCTGTAGCTGTAACTGACGAAAATAATAAGATTGTTGGAACTGTTCATCCTTCAAAAATAATTCATACTGTTTTTGGGGGGAGAAAAAATAACGAATAAAACATGGAATTATTAAAAAAATATCCAAAATTATTCCAATGGTTATTTTTGCTAGTTGTATTTTTTGCTTTATGCTTTGCAATTGATGTTCCTGAAACATATAAATTTATAAGAGGCCAAGCAGAATTTGTTAAAGATCCAAACCAAAGCTCTTACATTTTTCTTGGTAAAGAAGTAAGATATTATGCTTTTGATGTTCTTTGGAGACTACCTCCTTTACTAGGATGGTTACCTATTTGGGTAAATGACTCTTTATTTTTCTTATTGAATGAATGGATGCCAATGGAGTTTTGGAATGAGGATCTTCAAGAATACAAAACTCGACCTTTAGTACTACAAATAACAAGAAATATAACTGCATCTATGACATTTCTTATTGAATTGATTAGAGAAATTTTATTAGGCGGCATTAAAACAGTTGTCACATTTACCAGTTGGGATTGGATAGATAAAAATCCATGGGCAGAACTGCCGGGTTTACCTTGGACAATCGTTGCAGCGGGTGCAGTAATATTATGTTACAAACTAAGTGGTAAAGGTCTGGCCATATTCGCTGGTTTAATCATGATTTATATTTCTGTATTTGGTCAATGGAAACCTGCGATGCAAACACTTTCTTTTATATTGGTAGCAGCACCACTTTCTTTCATTTTTGGTTTGATCTTAGGCATTATGGCTTTTAAGAGCAAACGTGTTGAGAAAGCTTTATATCCTATACTCCTAGTGATGCAGACCATGCCACAATATGCAGTTTTAGTTCCTGCAATGGTTCTTTTTGGAATTGGAGATCATGCTGCAGTTATTATAACAATGGTTGTTGCTATTCCACCAATGATCTTATTAACTTTATTGGGTCTTAGAGCGGTACCTCCCGAAGTTATTGAAGCTGGCAAAATGAGTGGATGTAATAATTTTCAACTTATGAGCAAAGTATTAATTCCAACTGCAAGAAGGGACATTTTAATTGGTGTCAATCAGGTCATTATGGTGTGTTTTTCTATGGCGGTTATTTCAGCTTTTATAGGTGCTAAAGGATTAGGGTGGAATTTATTGTTAGCTTTAAATCAACTGAATATTGGATTGGCACTGGAAGCCGGCTTATGTATTAGTATGATTGCAATACTGTTAGATAAAATGTCTTTGGCTTGGGCAAATAAACAAGAAGATTATTTTGGCAACCTAACGTTTTTTCAGCGTTACAAAAATACATTATTTTTTGCTGGAGCAGTATTAATAGGAGTGATATTTGCCTACGCTGGATCTTTTTTGTTTAAAGACAGTTTTAATTACTTTTTTGAGATTCCACATAATAAAGGAATATCATTTGCAGATTTCTGGAATAAAGGTGTTGATTGGATTTGGGACACATTCTTTCAAACTTTAAAAATATTTAATACTTGGTTAATTACAGAAGTTCTTCAACCTATGAGAGCCTTATATTTAAGAATGCCAGCAGTTGCTACTTTAGTATTAGTGGTCGGAGCAGGTTATATAATTGGTGGAATTCGTTCAGCTTTTACAGTGGGTGGATTAGCATTATTTATAGCGCTTAGTCCATGGTGGGATAGAGCTTTAGTCACAACTTATATGGCAACTTTTGGAGTTATTGCATCTTGCACAATTGGATTAACCGTTGGAACTTTATGTCAACAAAATCAATATACCACAAAATTTATGTTGGCAGTTTGTGATATTTTTCAAACGTTTCCTTCTTTTGTATATTTAATTCCAGTAATGATGCTTTTTGGTATAACGGATACATCAGTATTAATTGCGGTAATTGTTTACGCAACTATACCTGCTACCAGGTACACTATTGAGGGATTAAGAAGTGTTCCACCTGCTTTGCATGACGCAGCCACAATGTCTGGTGTAACGAAATTACAAAGATTAATAAATATAGAATTTCCAGTAGCGTTTCCTCACATGATGCTTGGTGTAAATCAAACAATCGTATTTGCTTTGTTTATGGTAATTATAGGAGCGTTTATTGGAACAGAAGATTTAGGACAATATATTCTAAAAGCTTTATCTGATAAAAAAGGTGGAGGTAAAGGATTAATACTTGGTATATGTGTCGCTTTCATAGCTCTAATATTTGATAATTTAATTCGAACTTGGGTAGAAAAAAGAAAAAAGCACCTTGGTATAGCTTAAAATTGTGAAAAAATTTTTAGTCGCTATTGATCAAGGCACTACATCAACAAGAGTAATCCTGTTTGATGTAAAAGGGAGTGTAAAATTTATATCTCAGTACGAATTTAAACAATATTTTCCAAAAAATGGTTGGGTAGAACATAATCCAAATGAAATTTGGTTAACAACACTAAAAGCATTAAAAAAAGTTATAAATAAAGCCTCACTTTTAAAAGGCAATATAATAAGCATAGGAATAACCAATCAAAGAGAAACCACTATTCTTTGGAATAGGAAAACTGGCAAGCCAATTTATAATGCTATTGTTTGGCAGGATAGAAGAACTCAAACATATTGTGAAAAACTAAAAAAAAAAAAATATGAAAAAATTTTTAGAAAAAAAACTGGATTATTTATTGATCCTTATTTTTCTGCAACAAAAATAAAATGGATTTTGGAAAATGTAAAAGAGTCAAAAAAATTAATAAAATCTAATAATTTATTATTTGGAACTGTAGATACATTTTTAATATGGAAACTTACTAAAGGAAAAAAACATTTAACAGAAGCCACTAATGCAAGCAGAACAATGCTGTTTAATATAAATAATAACAAATGGGACAAAGAAATTTTAAAAAAATTAAATATTCCAAAAAATATTTTACCTGAAGTAAAAAATTCTGCTGATGATTTTGGTATCACAAATAAAAAAATCATTGGAAAACAAATTCCTATATCAGCTGTTTTAGGTGATCAACAAGCTGCTGCAGTTGGTCAGACATGTTTTGAAAAAGGATCAATTAAAAGTACCTACGGCACTGGTGCCTTCGTAATAATGAATACTGGATCAAAAAAAATCTATTCAAATAATAAGTTATTAACAACAATTTGTTATAGGTTGAACGAAAAAAATACGTACGCTTTAGAAGGCTCAATCTTTATTGCTGGCGCTGGAGTACAGTGGCTTAGAGATAAAGTAAAATTAATTAATAATGCCTACGAAACTGAGAAAATAACTAAATCTAAAAAGGATAATGATGGCGTTTACATAGTACCAGCTTTCAGCGGTATGGGAGCTCCATACTGGAGACCAGATGTTAGGGGGTTAATAACGGGCCTTACAAGAAATAGTGATTGGAAAAGTTTAGTAAGAGCAGTTGTGGAGTCCGTTGCGTATCAAAGCTATGATTTATTTAACTCAATGAAAAAAGATGGTTTAAAACCTAAAATTATAAAAGTTGATGGGGGCATGGTATCAAATAACTGGTTTTCTCAATTTTTATCTGACATTATTAATCTTAATGTAGTTAGACCAAGAGTTTTAGAAACAACTGCTTTAGGAGTTGCACTATTTGCAGGATATCAAGTTGGAGAATTTAAATCTTTAAATGAAATAAAGCATATATGGAAAAAAGATAGAGTTTTTTCTCCAAAACTAAATAAATCATTGAGAAATAACTTATTGCAAGGATGGAAAGTAGCAATTAGAAAAACTTTAGCATAATTTAAACTATGAAAAAAATTTTAATCATTGGAGCTGGAGCTATGGGTTCAGCATTTACTATTCCATGCACAGATAATAATAACGAAGTAACATTAGTTGGTACGCATTTGGAGAATGAATTAATAACATCTATTAAAAAAAATAAAAATTTTCATCCATCATTAAAAACTAGTTTACCTTCAAAAATTAACATAGAAAGATTTGACAACTTAAAACCTCTAATGGAAAAAGGTGTAGATATAATAGTTGCAGGAATAAGTTCAGTAGGAATAAAGTGGTTTGGTGAAGAAGTTTCTAAATATTACAAAAAAAAACTTCCTATAGTTTTGTTAACAAAAGGTCTGTCTGTAGAAAATGACGAGTTAATCACTCTGTCAGAAAAAATAAAAATATTATTAAAAGAAAAAGGACACAATGATAATGAAATTAATATATCAGCAATTAAAGGACCTTGTTTAGCAACTGGTTTAGCAAACAAAATGAGAACAGGAACTGTAATAGCCAACCCAAATATAAAAGAAGCACAATTTTTAAAAAAAATTATTTCAACTAATTATTATTCGACAGAACTTTCAACTGATCTTCAAGGTGTTGAATTATCAGGCGCAATTAAAAATATTTATTCAATGTTGATAGGGGCTGCTGAAGGTTTAAGTAATTCAAAGGCTCCAATTGAGATACAATCTAAATATTATTTAAATACTTCAGCATCATTAATACATAGATCAATTTCTGAAATGGCAGAGTTTGTGTCCTGTTATGGAGGAAATGCAGAAACAGTTTATGGATTAGCTGGACTTGGAGATCTTTATGTCAGTGCTATTGGAGGAAGAAATAGTTTAATGGGAAAGTATCTTGGAAAAGGACATTTATATAAAGATGCAAAAGAATTATACATGAAGGACATAACTGTAGAAGGTGCTGAACTTGCATTTGAAATAGGTCCAAAAATTTTTAAAGACCTTAAAACAGAAAAATTTCCTTTAATGTTTAGTGTTTTAAAGTCTATATGTGAAAACAAAAAATTAGAAATTAATTGGTAAATGAATACTAAAATTATAAATATTGCTGGATGGGTTTTATTTTTGATCTCTGCAATTGGTTTTATTATTTCTAGCCTTGGTAATTTTTGGGCTATGTTTGGAAGTCTTTTCTTTTTAGCCGGCTGTGTAGTTTTTTTGATACCTTATTTTTTTGAATGATTTAAAAAGGTTTTTGAAGAATCATCCATTGCTGATGCCCATGGAGTGTGATGAATCGGAGCAACTGAACCAGTAACAGGAGATGAAAAAGATTTATTTCTGTAAGTCATAATGTCTTCCATTTTGTGGTGTTCCCATTCTTTAAAATGTTTTCTTATTAATTCAAAATCAATTTTTGGATAATCAGACAAATCATGAAGTTCTTTTGTATATTCCGTTTGAAAGTCTATCATTTGATCTGGATTTTCTAACTTTTCTTCCATTGCTACCCATTTATTTATATCTTTTTCTATTTCTGAGTCATTTGGAATTTTAATCTTGTTCATTATCACATCTCTAGCAAACCATGCCTGGCAATCAAACATATTAAATGTATGAAATTGATCTTGCATACCCAAGTAAAGTAAATTGTGATTATTTTGCCATACAACACCTTTGTATAGTTTTGGTGGATACAATCTATTTCTAGTTTTTAATTTTAGATCTTCAGTTAAAAAAGGGAAATGATGAAGATAACCACAACACAAAATTATCGCATCAGCTTCTTGTTTATGACCATCTTTGAAAATTGCTTTATTCCCATCTATTCTATCTAAATAATGCACTTCTTTTACTCCACTAGGCCATTTAAAACCCATTGGGTTATGTCTGTAACCAATAGTTACACTTTTTGCACCGTACTTATGACATTGGAGAGCTACATCTTCGGCAGAATAACTACTTCCTAAAACAATAACATTTTTACCTCTGAATTCCTCTGCATCTCTAAAATCATGTGAGTGTAATATTCTTCCTGGAAAAGATTTCATTCCAGGATATTCTGGAATGAACGGAACAGAGAAATGACCAGTTGATACAACTACATAATCAAAATTTTCTTTTAAATTCTTATCATTTTTTTTATCACATGAAGTTAGTTCAAAATTTTTTCCATTATAAATTACATTAGTTACGCTATTATTAAATCTTACTTTATTTTTTAGATTTCCTTTTTTTACTCTACCAAGTATATAATCATATAAGACTTCTCTTGGTGGAAATGATGGAATAGGTTTTCCAAAATGTTCGTCAAATGAATAATCAGCAAATTCTAAGCATTCTTTAGGTCCATTTGACCAAAGATATCTATACATACTATTAGGAACAGGATCTCCATATTGATCAGATCCAGTTCTCCAGCTGTAATTCCACAATCCTCCCCAATCTTCTTGTTTTTCAAAACAAACTATTTCAGGTATTTTTTCGCCTTTTTTTTCAGCTTGTTCAAAAGATCTTAACATTGACAAGCCGCACGGTCCTGTTCCAATAATTGCTACTTTTGTCATTGATATATTTCCAAATAAAATAAATTTATAAATGTTTTATACTAACAAAATGGTAAAAATTGAAATAATATTTTATTATGAAAATTAATTGGAATTACCCCACTTCTGTATGGGTAGGTGAAAATAGAATTAATGATTTATTTATAGGCTGTGAAACATTAAAAATTAAGAAACCATTATTTGTTACAGATAAAGATCTTGTTGATCTACCTATGGTAAAAAATTTTTTTTCAAAATTTAAGCAAAGTTTTGAAAAAGTACCAATTTTTTCGAATTTTTCAGGAAACCCAAATGGAGAAAATGTAGAAGAAGGTGTTCTAGTATTTAAAAAAAATAAATGCGATGGCGTTATAGCTTTTGGTGGAGGCAGCGGTCTAGATGTTGGCAAAGCTATAGCATTTATGTCAGGCCAATCTAGACCTATATGGGATTTTGAAGATATTGGTGACTATTGGAAAAGAGCTGATTCTAATAAAATAGCTCCAATCATAGCTGTACCAACAACAGCAGGAACAGGATCCGAAACAGGTAGGGCAACAGTAATAGTCAACAAAAAAACAGGAATAAAAAAAATTATTTTTCATCCAAAAATTTTACCTTCAGTAGTAATAATTGACCCTTGTTTAACTATTGATCTATCTCCAAGATTAACTGCGGCAACTGGCATGGATGCTTTAGCACATAACTTAGAAGCGTTTTGCGCTCCTGGGTTTCATCCAATGGCAGACGGAATTGCTCTTGAAGGCATGAGATTAATTAAAAAATCATTATTAACTGCAGTTACTGATGGAAAAAATATCACCGCAAGATTAGACATGATGGTAGCAGCCAGCATGGGATCAACTGCATTTCAAAAAGGATTGGGAGCAATACATTCCTTAAGCCATCCTGTAAATGCACAATTTAATATTCATCATGGATTATCAAATGCAATTTTCATGCCTTATGTTTTAACATTTAACAAAGAAGATATTGAAAAAAAAATTGTTTTAATTTGCAATTATTTAAATATAGAAAAAAATTTTAATAGCTTTATTGATTGGATCATGAAGTTAAGAAAAGATTTAAAAATTCCTCATAAATTATCGGAAGTACTAGATGAAAAAAAATTTGACCTAAATAAATTTTCTCAAATGGCACTTGATGATCCTTCCACAGGAACAAATCCGAAAAAACTATCTAAGTCAGATATGAAAGTAATGTACGAGCATAGTTTGCTTGGCAAGTTATTTTAAAATGAAACATTTAAAAGTTCTAATTGTTGAAGGGAATACCCATGAAGAAAACTTAAAATTCCAAAAATTGTCAAATCAGCCACAGTCTTTTAATTTTAAAGATAATATTAAAAAATACTATCCAGATACAGAAATAGATATTGTTAATGCTTCTACAAAAAATGAAACAGAAAAATTCATTCCAAAAATAAACAAATATGATGGAATAATTTGGGGAGGTAGCACAATGAACATTTATGACAATACAATTGAAATCAAAAGACAAATTGAATTTGCAAAAAAACTTTTTGAATTTGAAAAGAAAATTTTAGCTATTTGTTGGGGGCTTCAGCTCATTGCCACGGCATCTGGTGGTGAAGTTAAAAAATCTAATACTGGAACACAAGTTGGTATTGCAGTTGATATTGAACTAACCTCCGATGGCTTGAAACATCCTATGTATGCATCTAAATTAAAAAAATTTACAACACCTGCGTTTAATTTTGATGAAGTAGTTAAACCTCCTAAAAATTCTGTTCATTTAGCATTTAATAAAACTAATAAAATTCAAGGATTAGCATTTAAGTCAGGAAAATGTGATATTTGGGGATTGCAATATCATCCTGAAATTCATTACGATTATATGATTAAATTAATTAATGATCGAAGAAAAAAATTGATCAAAAAGGAATGTTTTAAAAATGATGAAGAGATTGATCGTCATATTAATTTTATAAAAAAAGAAAGAGATATTTTGGATGATGAATTTAGGTTGCTTGAAATAAAAAACTGGTTAAAAAATTTAAATGAAAATTAGTTCAAAGGATCAAATCGTAAATTATTTTGTAAATGGTGAAAAAAAAAAACTTTTAATAGGGGTAGAAAATGAGAAATTTCTATTTCAAGAAAAAAATAATTTCAGAGCTAATTATTTAGATATAAAAAAAGTTTTAGAAATATTTAAAAAAAAATATCAATGGAATGACGTAAAAGAGAATGAAAATATTATAGGTCTAAAAATTGGTGGAAAATCGATATCTCTAGAACCAGGAAATCAAATTGAATTATCTGGGGCCAAACTATCGAATATTCATGAAGTATGCTCTGAATCACACGATTTTCAAAATAAACTTGATAAAATTTGTAAAGAGATTGGATTTAAAACTGTTTCTATTGGTTATGATCCAGTCACAAAGTTAAGTGATGCCCCAAATAATCCTAAAGAAAGATACAAATTAATGACTGAAGAAATGCCCAAAAAGGGAAAGTTAAGCTTAAATATGATGTACCAAACATCTGGCACACAAATTAATTTAGATTATTTATCTGAAAGTGATTTTAAAAAAAAATTTAAAATAATTTCTTATTTAACTCCAATATCTATAGCTATTTTTGCAAACTCAGCAATATTACAGAATAAACCTAGTGGATATTTATCATACAGATCTAAAGTGTGGCAAAGTACATCTAGAGGTGGTTTGCCAAAAATATTTTTAGAGGATATGGATTTTGAAAAGTATGCAGATTTTGTAATTAATTATCCATTACTTTTTATTTATAAAAACAAAATACACAAAAAATCTAATAACAAAACTTTCGGTGATTTTATGAAAGGAAAATTACCAGAAGCTAACAATGAATTACCAAGCACTAAAGATTTAGAGTTGCACCTTAGTACTATTTTTACCGAAGTTAGATTAAAAAAATATATAGAAATGAGGTCATTAGATGCTTGTGAATGGGACTGCCATTGTGCTGGGCCAGCATTTTACACAGGACTTATTTACGGAAAATTAGATGAAATTTTAGATTTAATTAAAGATTGGGAAAGTGAAGATGTATTAAAAGCATACATAGACTCTCCAAAGAAAGGTTTAGCAACAGAAATAAAAAACAAATCAATTTTAGAATGGGGAAAAATATTTTTAAATTTATCCAACAAAGGATTACAGGATCGTAATTTTAAAAACAAAGATGGCAAGAATGAAACCATATTTTTAAAAAATGTAGAACAAATTTTACAACAAAATAAAACTAAAGCAGAAAAAACACTAGAAAATTTAAATTAAAAAAAATGAGTATTAAAAAAATTATTGCAATTCAAGGAGACTCTATAAAGAAAATAAATATTAAAACCGATACAACTTTTTTGCTTGCCTTAGAGGCTCAAAGAAGAGGTTATAAGATTTATTGGTACGAAACAAAAGATCTTAATTTTATAAGTTCAAAACTTTTTATTTCTGCCACTGAAGTAAAATTTTATGAGAACAAAAAAAAATATTTCAAGATAATAAAAAAGAATAAATTTGATTTATCAAAAGCAAAGTATGTATTAATTAGACAGAACCCACCTTTTAATATGGACTATGTAACTTCAACTTTATTATTAGATACAATTAAAAATAAAACAACAATAATAAATGATCCAACATCAGTCAGAAATATTTCTGAAAAATTATTTTCTATAAATTTTCTTAAATTTATGCCTCCAACAATTTTTACAAAAAATATTAAAGAAATTATTAATTTTAAAAAAAAATACAAAAAAATAGTTCTTAAACCAATACATGGTTATGCCGGTAAGGATATTTTATTTTTAAATGATAAATTTAATTTAAAAAAAATTAAAAAATATTTAAACAAAATTAATCATGTGATGGCTCAAACCTTTTTGTCTGGAGTTAAAAAAGGAGATAAAAGAGTGTTCATTATTAATGGAATAGTAAAAGGAGTTATAAAAAGAATACCTTCTAAAAATTCAATATTATCAAATTTGTCTCAAGGTGGTAAAGCTTTTAAAACAACCTTAAGTTCAAAAGAATTAAAAATTTCAAATTATGTAGCTAAAAAATTAAAACAACAAAACATATTTTTTGCAGGAATTGATTTGGTTTCAAATTATTTAATTGGTGATATTAATGTAACCTCACCAACGGGTTTAAAAAATCATTATGATTTAACAGGTGTTAATTTAGCAGTGGATTTTTGGGATACTTTAGAAAAATTAAAATAAACCTTCAGTTTCACCTTTAGAATTTAATTTAATTGAGTCTGCGGCTGGCACTCTTGGAAGCCCTGGCATAGTCATTATTGCACCACAGATTACAACAATGAACTCAGCTCCTGAAGAAAGTCTAACTTCTCTTACTTGTAAAACATGTCCTGTTGGTGCGCCTTTTAAACTTGGGTCTGTGGAGAAACTATACTGAGTTTTTGCTACACATATTGGAAGTTCTCCATAACCATTTTCTTGAAAATTTTTTAGTTGTTCTCGTACTTTTGTATCTGCCACAACTTCACTTGCATTATAAATTTCTTTAGCAATAGTTTCAATTTTTTTAAACAATGGAGCTTTATCTTCATATAAAAATTTAAATTTATTTTCTCCTTTCTCACACAATTCAACAACATCTTTAGAAAGCTCTTTTGTTCCTTCTCCTCCATTTGACCAATGAGTGCAAAGTGTTGCTTTAACATTAAGTGTTTTACAGTAATCAATTAATGCTTTTACCTCTTTATCGGTATCAGTAATGAAGTGATTTACAGCAACCGCAACAGGTAAACCAAATTTTCTTATATTAACAATATGTCTCTCTAAATTTACTAAACCTTTTTTAAGAGCTTCAACATTTTCTTTTTTAAGTTCTTCTTTTGCTACACCTCCGTGCATTTTTAAAGCTCTAATTGTTGCAACGATTACTACACAATTTGGTTTTATCCCTGACTTTCTACATTTTATATCTAAAAATTTTTCAGCACCAAGATCAGCACCAAAGCCTGCTTCTGTAACAACATAGTCAGCTAATTTTAATCCTGTTTTTGTTGCAATAACTGAATTACAACCGTGTGCAATATTTGCAAAAGGACCACCATGAATAATTGCAGGGTTGTTTTCTAAGGTTTGTGTAACATTAGGTCTCATTGCGTCTTTCAAAAGAACTGTCATCGGACCCTGTGCATTTAAATCTTTTGCATAAATTGCTTTTTTATCTCTAGTGTAACCAATTGTAATATTTCCAATTCTTTTCTCTAAATCTTTTAGATCATTTGATAAGCAGAAAATTGCCATGACTTCTGAAGCTACAGTAATATCAAACCCATCTTCTCTTGGGTAACCATTGGCTATTCCGCCTAAGTTAATATTAATTGATCTCAATGATCGATCGTTCATGTCCATTACTCTTTTCCAAACCACTCTTCTTACGTCAATATTTAATTTGTTACCCCAATAAATATGATTATCAATTAAAGCAGATAAAAGATTATGAGCAGAGGTAATAGCATGAAAATCTCCGGTAAAGTGTAAATTAATCTGTTCCATAGGAACTACCTGAGCATATCCTCCGCCGGCCGCACCACCTTTCATTCCAAATGAAGGACCTAAACTTGGCTCTCTAAGACAAACTATAGATTTTTTTCCTATTTTATTTAAACCATCAGTTAATCCAACTGATGTTGTGGTTTTTCCTTCACCTGCTGGCGTTGGAGTTATAGCAGTAACTAAAATTAGTTTGCCATCTTTTTTAGTTTTTAATTTTTCTAAATATTCGAGTTTAATTTTTGCAATATATCTACTTATTGGACTATAAACATCTGCTTTGTCAGGCACATTAATATCATCAAGAACTTCCTTGATTGGTTTCATCTTTGCTGCTCTAGCTATTTCAATATCAGATTTGACTGCGCTCATTTTGCCACCTTCTATATATTTAAACTTCTTATAAGCTGCTGGATTAATATCCTTTTTTATCAATTTTTTAAAGTTCTAAAAAATATATATAAAAAAAATAAGAACTATTTATACTCATTGTTATAAAATTAATTTATGCAAAAGTATTCAGTATTTAGTCTAATTAAAAACGCTTTTAAAGGTCACAAAGATTGGGAAGTAGCATGGAAAGACCCAACTCCTAAGAACGAATATGACGTCATAATTATTGGAGGAGGAGGTCATGGTTTAGCTACCGCTTACTATCTTGCCAAGGAGCACAATATTACAAATGTTGCTATTGTTGAAAAAGGTTGGATAGGAGGAGGAAATGTTGGAAGAAACACAACAATCCTTAGATCAAATTATATGCATGATCAAAATGGATTATTCTACGAGAAGGGAATGGATTTGTGGAGAAGCATGAGTCAAGATTTAAATTTTA
Organism: uncultured Pelagibacteraceae bacterium; assembly: GCA_902603905.1. GTDB lineage: Bacteria > Pseudomonadota > Alphaproteobacteria > Pelagibacterales > Pelagibacteraceae > Pelagibacter. The sequence continues at coordinate 12,818 of CACKWM010000005.1, forward strand.
ACGTAATGTATTCCCCAAGAGGAATAATCAATCTTGCACATTCAGATGCTCAAATGAATGCTTACTCTAGAAGAGGAAATTCTATGAGATTAAACGGAATTGATGCAGTGCTCTTGGGAAGAGAAGAAATAAAAAAAATACTTCCAATGCTAGATTTTTCTGATGATGTTAGATTTCCAATATTTGGTGGTTTAATGCAACCCAGTGGAGGAACCGCAAGACATGATGCTGTTGCTTGGGGCTATGCACGTCAAGCAGACTCAATGGGAGTTGATATTATTCAACACTGTGAAGTAACAGGTTTTGATGTAACTAATGGAAAAATAAAAGGAATAAAAACATCAAAAGGTAATATTAAAGCAAAAAAAATAGGCTTATGTGTAGCAGGAAACACATCAATGCTTGCGGAAATGTTAAACATGACATTACCTATTGAAACTCATTTGCTACAAGCATGTGTATCAGAGCCAATTAAACCTATATTAGATCAAGTAGTTACTTTCGGTGCAGGACATTTTTATTGTAGCCAGTCAGATAAAGGAGAAATGGTAATGGGTGGAGACTTAGATGGTTATAATAGTTATGCACAAAGAGGAAATTTACCTACATTACAACACGTTTTAACCGAGGGAATTGCCATGTTCCCATTTCTTAGCAAATTAAAAATGTTAAGAACTTGGGGTGGAATTATGGATATGTCAATGGATGGATCTCCAATTATAGATAAAACACATATTGAAGGTTTGTATTTGAATTGTGGTTGGTGCTATGGAGGTTTTAAAGCAACTCCAGCATCAGGATGGACTTTTGCGCACACAATAGCTCAAGATAAAGTTCATGAATTAAATGCAGGATATAACCTTAATAGATTTAATACTGGCCATTTAATTGATGAAAAAGGTCTTGGAACAAAAACTTGGATTTCATAAATGCTACATATTAAATGTCCTTACTGTGGCACAAGATCACAAAATGAATTTGTATACGGAGGAGACGCAACAGTTAAAAGACCTCAATTAAACAAAGAAGTTTCTGATAAAGAGTGGGATACTTTTGTTTATTTAAGAAAAAGCCCAAGAGGAAAACACCTAGAATTTTGGCAACACATTTCAGGATGTAGACAGTGGATTAAGGTTCAAAGAGACACAGCAACTCACGAAATATTTAAAACATTAAAACCAAACGAAGATATTTAGTATGCCACAAGATTTTAGATTAGATAAAATTGGTTTAATTAACAGAAATAAAAAAATTTCATTTAAGTTTAATGGAAAAAGTTATTTTGGATACGAAGGTGATACACTAGCCTCTGCATTAATTGCAAATGGTGTTCATCTTGTTGGAAGAAGTTTTAAATATCACCGACCACGGGGATTTTTTGGCGCTGGTGTAGATGAACCATACGCTATAGTTCAATTATACAGAAACAATGAAACTGATCCTAATGCTCGAGCCACAGAACAAGAGCTTTTTGAGGGATTAGAAGCAAAAAGTGTAAATTGTTGGCCAAGTGTAAATTTTGATATAGGAGCTATAAATAATTTTTTAAATAAATTTTTTCCAGCTGGTTTTTATTATAAGACTTTTATGTGGCCAAGGAGTTTTTGGTACAAAGTTTATGAGCCATTTATTAGGAAAGCCGCAGGCTTTGGAGTGGCATCAATAAAACATGATAAAGAACGATACGAACATAAGTATGAATATTGCGACTTATTAATTACAGGTTCAGGACCATCAGGTTTAGCCAGCGCATATGCTGCAGCAAAAAATGGAGCAAAAGTTATTCTAGCAGAAGATAAACCAAGGTTTGGAGGCAGTTTATTAACCAGTGAAGTTAATATTGGAAATCAAAGTGGAAAAGAATGGGCAGAAAATATTATAACCGAACTTAAAGAAATGCCCAATGTGATAGTTAGAAATAGAGCACAAGTCTTTGGTTACTACGATCACAATATGTTAGTAATGTCAGAACGAGTAAACGACCACTTAGCAAAATCAAAAAAATACAGCCCTAAACAAAGACTTTGGTACATTAGAGCGAAAGAAGTTGTGATTTCTTCTGGTTCAATTGAAAGGCCATTAGTTTTTGGAAATAATGATACACCTGGGGTAGTACTATCTTCTGCTGCTAAAGAATATTTAAAAGTTTATGGCGTCCTGGTAGGCAGAAATCCACTTATATTTACAAATAATGACAGTGGATACGAAACTGCTATTGAGTTTAAAAAAAATGGAATATGGCCAATAATTTTAGACACAAGAAATAATCCAAATTCTGAAATTATTGATGAAGCAAAACGAATGGGTATTGATATAAAATTTTCGCATGTAGTTGTAGCGGCAAAAGGATATAAAAAAGTAAAATCAGCTGAAATTGCAAAAATATCTGAAGACAAAAAAAAATTAGGAGCAATCAAAAATATTAATTGTGACTGTATATGTGTTTCTGGTTTTTGGACTCCAACAATTCATTTGACTTCCCAGTCTGGAAATAAAACAAAATTTAATGAAGAAATAGATGCTTTTGTTCCTGGCCAGTCTAAACAAGAAGAAACGACAGTCGGGTCAGCAAATGGAATATTTACTTTAGAAGAAACTTTAAAAAAATCATTTGAAGTTGGTCATCAGATATCAAAAAAAATAACCAAAAATGATAATAAAGTTTCTATTCCAACAGTTGTTGAAAAAAAATTTACAAAACATGATAAATTTTGGTGTGTTCCACTTCCTAAAGAAAAAAAATATAAAAGGTTTTTAGATTTTCAAAATGATGTTGCTGTTACCGATGTAGAACTTGCTTTAAGAGAAGGTTATAGATCAATAGAGCATGTTAAGAGATACACTACACTAGGCATGGCAACCGACCAAGGCAAAACAAGTAATCTTAATGGATTGCAACTTGTATCGGATTTTGAAAATAAAATAATACCATCAGTTGGACACACAACTTTTAGACCTCCCTATACTCCTGTTACTATTGGTGCCATTGTTGGGAGAGAAGTTGGGAAGCATTCAAAACCAACTAGAAAATCACCAATGCACTCATGGCATGAAAAACATAACGCTGTTTTTGTTGATGCGGGTATTTGGTTACGACCTAGATATTACAAACAAGGTAACGAAGGTTTGTTTGAAGCATCAAAAAGAGAAGCAGAAAATGTTAGAAGAAATGTTGGTGTATGTGACGTGACTACATTAGGAAAAATTGACATTAAAGGACCAGATGCAGCAGAATTTTTGAATAGAGTTTATACAAATGCATGGTTAAAACTTCCTGTTGGAAAAGCCAGATATGGAGTAATGCTGCGTGAAGATGGAATTGTAATGGATGATGGTACCACTACGAGAATTTCAGAAAACCATTATCATATGACCACAACTACCGCACAAGCTGCTAATGTTTTATCTCATTTAGAATATTATCTACAAATTGTTTGGCCTGAATTAAATGTAAATGTTGTTTCCACCACAGAACAATGGGCTGGAGCTGCAATTGCAGGACCAAAATCTAGAAACGTATTACAAAAATTATTTCCAGATATAGATATTTCCAATGAAGGATTGCCATTTATGGGATATGTGGAAGGTAATTTATTTGGTGTTTATGCAAGGATTTTCAGAATTTCATTTTCAGGTGAGCTTGCTTATGAAGTTAATGTTGAGTCAGATAATGGAAATTTTATGTGGGAAAAAATAATTGACATTGGTAAAGAATTTTTAATTCAACCGTATGGAACAGAGGCTCTATCTACATTAAGAATAGAAATGGGACATGTTGCTGGATCAGAATTAGATGGTAGGACGATACCATATGACAATGGTTTACAAGGATTAGTTAGTAAAAAGAAAGACTTTATTGGAAAAAGATCTCTCAATAGATCAGCTTTTACAGCTGAAGATAGGCAGAAAGTAGTAGGTGTGGTTCCACTAGATAAAAAAACAAGTATTCCAGAGGGATCTCATTTAGTTAAAGATGCAAATGCAAAATTGCCAAATCCAAAGTTAGGTCATGTTTCGGCTTCTTGTTGGAGCGTAGAGTACAACAATCCATTTTCACTAGCTATTCTTCGTGATGGAAAGAATATGATTGGCCAAAAATTATTTGCTTTATCACCACTAAAAAACAAAACAATACCAGTTGAAATTGTCTCGTCACATTACGTTGATCCTAAAGGGGAAAGAGTAAGATCATGACAACAATATCAGCATTAGAAAAAGTTTATAAAAAAGGTCTTTTTGGAGACCATGAAGATAAAAAAGATGAAAGATTAATAAAAATTTCAGAGATAAAAAGCTTAATAATTTTCCAAATAGTCCAATATAAAAACTCATCTATTTCGATAAAAGATACTAATATTGATGGACTTCAATTAAATGATGAAGCATCAAAAGTGATAAGCAACAATGATACAAGAATTTTATGGTCTGGCCCAAAAAATTGGCTTTTAGTGTCTTCTAAAAAAGAGTTGTTAAAATCTATTCATTCTTCATTTAAAGAAACCGATTTTGCAATTACAGATTTATCTCATTCAAGAGCCATTATTCAATTAGAAGGAAATAATTCAAAGGAAATATTAAAAAAAGGATGTCCATTCAATTTTAATGAATTGAAAAAAAATAATTGTGTGAATTCAGTATTTAATGGCATATCAATTACAATTGATATGATTGAAGACAATCCAAATAAAATAAGATTATTTGCTCTTAGAAGTTTTGGAGAATCTTTATATGATTCTATTACAGATGCTTCCTTAGAGTTTGGTTACAAAGCTCTTTAAAAATAAAAAATTTTTTACGTTGATAACTCTCATTTCCATCTTGAGATAGTTATTAAAAGTGTATATCAAAAAATAGTTGTGCGAATCGGTATATTTAAAAAAACTGTAATGGCATCTTTAAGTTTATTATTTTTGAACGGATGTGTTGAAGCTACAGCTTTTCTAGGCCCTACAATTACCGCGGGAACTAGTGGCAACATCTATCAAGCAAGCCTGTCTTATGGAGCTAACCAAGCAATTAAAAAAACAACTGGCAAAACTCCAACAGAACATGTTGTGGCATTTTTTGATCCACAAAATGACCATCAAGGAGATTTAAAGAAAATTTTTATTGAGGAAATAAAAGAAACAAAATCAAAAATAACGATAAAAGAAAATGATTTTTTTACAATGGCAAAAGAAGTATACGAAGAAAATATTAATAATTTTGAAAACTAAAAATTACTTTAGCCTAGAAATTTCTTTTATGTGAGAAGGTCTGATTTCACAACAACCGCCTAAAATTGTGGCGCCATTTTCCATAAATTTTTTTACATATTTATAAAATGTAGGCTCATTTAATTCGGTGTTTCTTCCCAAAACAGTATTAGGATTGCCTGCATTTCCCCAAGCATCTTTAGAGGCTACAGTATAACCTACTGGTATTTTTTTAAAGGCATTTAACTTAAATCCATATGCTATATCTATTTTTTTTAAATCATTAGCAACTGACTCATAGGCTTTTGGAGAAACACAAGCCATAATAACACCAAGCCATTTTTTATTTTTATAATTTTTAATTATATCTTTAATTTTTTCTCCAGAAGGAAGTTGGCCATTATCTCTTAGATGAATTCCAACTAAGACTGGCAAATTAAATGATTCAATTGTTTTAAGTGCAATATTACATTCTAAGCCACTGCTCATCACATCGAGATAGTAAAAATCAATTCCATTTCTAAGGCTTTTAGCCTGGTCATAAAAGTTTTTCTCTATTAAATTTAAGTCTTTTCCTAGATCGGCCGTATATGTTTGTTTTTGATTAGGCAAACCTCCTGCGATTAAAATATTCTTTTTTGATATATCTCTTGCTTTTTGAGCCAATTCAACAGCTTTAATATTTATTTTTTCAAAATATTTTTCACAATCATTTTGTATTAATCTATTTCTTCGAGCAGTAAATGTTGAGGTAACTATCACTTCTGCTCCAGCGTTTATAAAATCTAAATGAGTATCAATGACCATTTGATGGTAATTCTCATCAATTAAAGCATGTGCAGACCATAAAGTTCCTTTTGGCTTTAATCCTTTATGAAGAAGTTCTTGGCCCATACCTCCGTCTAGAATTCTTATTTTTTTAAAAAAGTTTTTATCCATAAATATTATATAAATAATTTTAAAGCCATTCTAATTGCAACAAATAATACCAACCCCGATGTCACTAAAGCAAGCATTCTTGTTGGAAATATTTTTAAATTTAAAAAATTTCCAACTTGACCACCAATAATTACGGCTAAAAATAAGTACCAGTAATTTGACAGATCATTAAAAACTGCATTTTTTGTTAATTGACCAGTTACTCCAGAAATTGAATTAATAAGAATAAATAAAGAAGCAGCAGTAACTATATGTTTAGGTTTTCCTGCTTTAATTAAAAAAAGAATTGGACTTAAGAATATTCCTCCGCCTATTCCAACAGCTCCAGAAACAAAACCTAATACTCCTCCAATTGGAACAGAAATAAAAATTGGAATATTTTTATAAGTTTTATCTTCATCATCGTATGATTTAAAGTTTATTAGCAGCATTATTCCAGCGAAAGCTAAAACTAAAAATAAAAAAAACTCGAATAAATTTTTTTCTATATGTAAAGATCCTCCAATAAATGCCAAAGGTATTGATCCTATTAAATAAGGCAACAATAGCTTCAAATTTAAATTTCCAGCTTTTATATAATTAAAACTATTTCCTGAAACCACAAATATGTTACATACTAAAGCTATTACAGGAAAAATATAATATGGAACTTCCCATATTAACAATAGTGCAAGATAGGTAGATCCACCTCCAAAACCAACGCTGGCATATAATATAGCAGTTACAAAAAATAAAATTGATAATATAATCATTTAAAAATTTTATGAGAGTAAATATAGCACTATTAACAGTTACTGATACAAGAACTTTAAAAACTGATAAATCGGGAAATATCCTTGTAAAAAAAATAGGTATAGCAAAACACAATTTAGTAGACAGGAAAATTTGCAAAGATAGCAAAAAAGAAATTAAAAAAATATTAAAAGACTGGATTAAAAAAAAAAAGATTGATGCTATTATAACAACAGGAGGAACGGGATTAACGGGAAGAGATATCACACCTGAGGCATTAGAAGAAATAGCAGACAAGCATATCCCAGGATTTGGTGAAGTATTTAGAACAATTAGTTTAAAAACTGTTGGAACATCTTCTATCCAGTCAAGGGCATGCGCAGTGCTAGCTAATGGTAAATATATATTTGCATTACCAGGATCGTCAGGCGGGGTAACTGATGCGTGGGATAAAATTTTAATTCATCAATTAGATATTAATCATAAACCTTGTAATTTTGTTGAATTGTTTCCTAGACTCAAAGAAAAGTAAAATTTAATTTTTTTCTCTTGTTGCAATATAAACCCCGAGTGTGGCAATTATAAACCCAGAAATATCAACATTATTTAAATTTTCTCCTAGAAAAAGCCAGGCCATAATCGCTGAGGTAGGAGGTATTAGAAAAAAAACAGAAACAGTTTTACTAGCTGAGTTTCTTTTAATTAAAAACATCAAAATAGTAAAAGCACCAAAAGAAACTAATAATATTTGATGACTCATTGCAATTATAAAGGTTGTTGAAAAATTTATAAAAGGTTTTTGAATAAAAAAAATAATTACAACTAAATGAAATATAAAACCTCCAATTGCTTGATACATATTGCTTACAGATAAAGGTAAATTATTACTTATTTTTTTTTGCCAAAGAGTTGCTGAGGTAACAGCAATTAAAGAAATCAAAACAGCTATAATCCCAAAAAATGGTAATGAATTACCTATATCAAAACCTATAACTAAAGTTGCACCAGTAAATCCAAGTAATACTCCTATCCATTTGTTCAATGTAATTTTTTCATTTAATATAGGACCAGCTAATGCATTTGTAAGCACTGGCTGCAGTGTAACAATCAGGGCAGCAATCCCTGTAGGAAGGCCAATTGAAATTGAATAAAAGACACCACCAAGATAAAAACCATGAAATAATATTCCTGTAGAAAAAGATGGTAAAAGACTTTTAAAACTAACTAAAATTTTTTGTTTTGAAAATAGAGAAAATAAATAAAAACCTATTGCAACTATTAAAAATCTAAAACTTAAAGCTGAAAAAGGATCACTATAATCAACTATTGGTTTTGTTGTTATAAAAGCTGAAGACCATAGTAAAATAAATATTAAAGGCAGAAATTTTATCACTGAAAGAAATTATTTTTGATATTTTTCTTTCCACTCTGCATAAGGCATTCCATAAACATGTTTTCTGGCATCAGAATCTGATACTGAAATACCCTTTTTTTTTGCTTCTTCCCTGTACCATTTCGACAAACAATTTCTGCAAAACCCAGCTAAGTTCATTAAATCAATATTTTGAACATCTTTTCTTTCTCTTAGGTGACTAACTAATCTTTCAAAAGTTGCAGATTGCAATTCTTTTTTTATGTTATCATCCATATAAATTAATATATATATTTAAGTATTTATGAAACTTTCTGGATCATATCAAATTAATTTAGAAAAACAAAAAGTTTGGGAAGCTTTAAATAATCCAGAAATATTAAAAAAATCTATTCCTGGATGCGAAGAATTTGTAAAAAAATCTGAAACTGAATTTACTGCTACTGCTACAAATAAAATAGGTCCATTTAATGCAACTTTTACAGGAGATATTGAACTTAAAGATTTAGACCCTCCAAACAGTTATAAAATTATTGGATCAGGGAATTCCCCCGTAGGATTTGCAAATGGTGAAGCCTCAGTTACTTTAGAAGACTTTGAAGATGGAACGAATCTTAAATACAGCGTCGAAGCAAATGTAGGAGGAAAAATTGCACAAGTAGGATCACGTTTGATTGATATGACAGCAAAAAAAATGGCTGATATTTTTTTTGGAAAATTTGTCGAATTAATTACAACAAAAACTACAACTGAAAAAGTTAAAAAAGTAAATGAAGATAAAATTCAAAGTCAAAAAGAGCCAATAAATAAAATATTAATTGTTTTACCAGCATTAATAATCATTGGAATTATATTATATTATTTAAACTAATCGCGTGTAGATAGAATTTTTGAATTTTTTATAGTTGTATCTAATATTCTATTATGTTTAAATAAATTAAAAGCATTAAGGGAGGGTAAACTTAATGAGTAAAGTTTCTTTAGAGATTAACGGGAAAAAAATATCAAAAGAAATTCCCGATCATACAACGTTATCTATATTTTTAAGAGATATATTGAATTTAACAGGAACACATGTTGGATGTGATACCAGCCAGTGTGGTGCGTGCGTTGTTCATGTAGATGGCAAATCTATAAAAAGTTGTACAGCATTAGCAGCAGATCTTGATGGATCCAAAATTACAACAATTGAAGGTCTTACAACAAATGGAAAAATGCACCCAATGCAAGAGGCTTTTAAAAAACTTCATGGTTTACAATGTGGTTTTTGCACACCAGGGATGGTTATGAGTGCTATCGATTTATTAAAAAACAAAAAGAATCCTAGTGATACGGAAATAAGAGATTGGTTAGAGGGAAATATTTGTAGATGCACAGGATATCAAAATATTGTTGCAGCTGTAAAAGAGGCTGCTTCTAAAATGTAGGAGGATAAAAGTTATGGCAAGTTTGGTTGGATCAAGAGTTGAAAGAAAAGAAGATAAAAAACTTTTAACAGGTAGAGGAAAATATACTGCTGATGTAAATTTTATTCACCAAACATATGCTTACTTTGTTCGTTCTCCTCATGCAAGAGCAGAAATAAAAAAAGTAGATATCTCTAAAGCATCTAAGGCACCAGGAGTTGTAGCAGTGTTAACGGGTGCAGACATTGCCAATGATAAAATTGGCGGATTAATAGCTGGATGGAGAATTAAAAGTGAGGATGGATCAGACATGAAAGTTCCAGCGCACCCTCCATTAGCCAATGAATCAGTGAACTATGTTGGGGATCACGTTGCAGTAGTCATTGCAGAAAGTCTTGACGAAGCAAGATCTGCTGCTGATTTAGTTAAAGTTGATTATAAAATTTTAAAAGCAGTTGTTAAAACAAAAGATGCAATGGACTCAGATCAAATTTATAAAGATATACCAAAGAATATGTGCTTTGATTGGTTGTTAGGGGACAGAGCAAAAGTAAAAGAAGCATTTGATAAAGCTGACAAAATAATAAAAATTGACATAATTAATAATAGGTTAATTCCAAATGCAATGGAACCAAGAGCAGCAAATGCTGATTACAATCCATCAACTGAAGAAATAACTTTATATACAACAAGTCAAAATCCTCATTTGGCAAGAATAATAATTTCCGCATTTAATGGAGTTGCTCCAGAAAATAAATTAAGAGTAATAGCTCCAGATGTTGGCGGAGGCTTTGGATCTAAAATTTATCCTTATGCTGAAGAAGTTGTTTGTAGCTGGGCAGCAAAAAAAATTGAAAGACCAGTAAAATGGGTAGCTGATAGAACAGAATCTTTTTTATCTGATTGTCATGGAAGAGATCATGTTACTCATGCTGAATTAGCTGTAAAAAATGATGGAACATTTTTAGGTTTTAAAAATGAAACAATAGCTAACATAGGAGCATATGCATCAGTATTCGGTACTGTGACACCAACTTATTTATTTGGACCTTGCGCAACAGGAGTTTATAAAATGCCAGCAGCATATACCAATGTAAAAGCAGTTTATACAAACACTGCTCCAGTTGATGCGTACAGGGGTGCTGGCAGGCCAGAAGCTACATATACAATAGAAACTTTAGTTGAAAAAGCTGCAAGGGAACTTGGAATGGATCCAGCTGAAATAAGAATGAAAAACTTTCCAACAGAATTTCCATTTCAACAAACTTTAGTTCACTCAGTTGATTCAGGGGATTATAACGCAGGTTTAAAAAAAGCAATGGAAATGGGTGAATATGAAAGTTTTGAAAAAAGAAAAAAAGAATCTGAATCAAGAGGAAAATTAAGAGGGATAGGTTTTTGTACTTATTTCGAAGCTTGTGGTATAGCGCCATCACCAGTTGTTATGATGCTGGGGTGTGGAATAGGTTTATGGGAATCAGCCGAAGTAAGATTTAATCCAACAGGAAACGTAACTGTTTTTACAGGTTCTCACAGTCATGGACAAGGACATGATACTACGTTTGCACAAATAGCAGCTGATCAATTAGGTATACCAATAGAAAATATTGAAATAGCTCACGGAGATACAGACAAAGGACCGTTTGGATATGGAACATATGGCTCAAGATCTTTAACCGTAGGTGGGACAGCAATAGTTAAAGCATGCGATAAGATAGTTGCAAAAGGAAAAAGAGTAGCAGCTAAAATGTTGGAAGTGAATGAAGATGAAGTCGATTTCAATAATGGAGAATTTGTAGTAGCAAAATCAAATAAGAAAAAAACAATAGGAGAAGTAGCTTTTGCTTGTTATTTACCAGGTACTTATGGCGAAGTAAAATCTCCACTTCCAGATGGAGAAGAACCTGGTCTTAAAGAAACATCTTTTTTCGATCCAGCAAACTTTTCTTTTCCTGCAGGTTCGCATATTTGTGAAGTTGAAGTAGATCAAGATACTGGTGAAACTAAAGTAGTTAAGTATACAGCAGTTGATGATTTTGGAACAATTATTAATCCACTTATTGTTGAAGGACAAGTTCATGGTGGATTAGCACAGGGAATAGGACAAGCACTTTATGAAAATTGTCATTATGATGATTCTGGACAATTAGTAACAGCTTCTTATATGGATTATACAATGCCAAGGGCTGACAACTTTACAGATTTTAACTTAGGTTTTACATGTACTCCCGCAACATCTAATCCATTGGGAACTAAAGGATGTGGAGAAGCAGGAGCAATAGCCGCACCTCCTGCAGTAATGAACGCAGTTATAGATGCTATAGGCAAAGAAATTTCGATGCCTGCTACAGCTGAAAAAGTTTGGGCAGCGTGTAATAAAAAAAATAAAAATTCTGAAGCAGCTTAAGGAGAAAAATTATGAAAACATTTAACTATCATTCAGTAAAAGATGTAAAAGAAGCTTCTAAGTTATCTTCTTCAAAATCAGCTTTTTTAGCAGGTGGTATGACCACCATCCCATCTATGAAATTAGGCTTGGCAAATTATAAGGATATTATAAATATAAAAGGAATTAAAAAACTTTCTGGGATAAAAGTAAGCGGAAAAACAGTTACAATTGGATCGACAACCAGACATGCAGAGGTTGCTAATTCAAAAGAAATTAAAAAAGCAATACCATCTTTATCAGCTCTGGCAGAAGGAATAGGAGATCCTCAAGTAAGAAATAGAGGAACAATAGGAGGATCCATTGCTAATAATGATCCTGCTGCAGATTATCCATCTGCTTGCATTGCATTAAATGCAGTTATTCATACAAATAATAGAAAAATTGATGCAGAAAAATTTTTTAGAGGCATGTTTGAGACGTCACTCAAAAGTGGAGAAATCATTGAATCGATAGAATTTGCAATTCCACAAAAATCAAGTTACCAAAAATACCCAAATCCAGCATCAAGATATGCTATTGTTGGCGTTTATGTGGCTAAACACAAAAGTGGAGTTAATGTAGCTGTAACAGGCGCTAAATCATGTGTTTATAATGATAAAAATTTATCAGACATTTTGTCAAAAAACTTTTCAGCAGATGCAATTAATAATACAAAAATTTCTGCATCTGGAATGAATTCCGATATTCATGCATCAGCAGACTATAGAGCAAATATGGTTAAAGTTTTTGCTAAAAAAGCTGTTGAAGCTTGCTAAATATTTCTTTCAGTATTAACTTAAAATCTAATGAAAAATTCATTTGATGAAAAGATTTTAGAAGAAGCAAACGATTGGATTAAAACTAACCAAAAAGTAGTTCTTGCAACAGTAATTGAAACTTGGGGATCATCACCTAGACCAACAGGCAGTAGAATGATTGTGAATGAAAAAGGAGATTTTTCAGGCTCTGTATCTGGAGGTTGCGTTGAATCTGCTGTTGTTAGAGAATGTGTTGAAATTATAAAAGAAAAAAAACCTTTTAAAAAAATAGAATTTAAAGTTTCAAATGAAAGTGCCTGGGAAGTAGGACTTGCATGCGGTGGAGAAATTGCAGTTTATTTAGAGCAGATTAATTAATGCAATTAAAAACCTTACAAGAAATAATTAAAAAAAAAGAAAATAAGTCTGAATTTGCAATAGTTACAAATTTAACAACAGGAAATAGTGAAATTTTTGAAAAAGGTAAATCATTAAGTAAAGAGTTTGAAAAATTTGCAGATCAAATAAATGCTTTTTTTCACTCAAAGAAAAATGGAATTATTGAAGGTACTGATATATTTGTAGAAAGTTATATTAGACCTATCAAAGTTATTATTGTAGGAGCTGTTCATATAGCTCAGTATTTAGTTAATTTTGCGAGTAGCTTAAATTTTGAAATATCTGTAATTGATCCTAGAGGTTATTTTGCAACCAAACAAAGATTTCCCAATATGAAAATAATCAATAAGTGGCCAGATGAAGCGTTTAAAGAAATAGAAACAAATTCAAATACAGCATTAATAGCATTAACTCATGATCCAAAAATTGATGATCCAGCATTACAACATGCTATTAAAAATAAGTTTTATTATATTGGGGCTTTAGGGAGCAAAAAAACGCATGCTAACAGATGTGAAAGACTAAAAGAAGCTGGATTTAGTGATAAAGAAATAAACCAAATTCATGGACCAATTGGAATTAAACTTGGTGGTAGAGCAGCTCCTGAAATTGCATTATCAATAATTGCCCAACTTGTTGCTGAAACATATAAAAAATAAAAAAATTTTATGATTTCATCAATTCTTTTAGCAGCAGGTCAATCTAAAAGGATGCAAGGTGAAAACAAGTTATTAAAAAAATATAAAAAAAAATATTTAATTAACCACATTTTAAATTCTTTAATTAAAAGCAAAGTAAATAAAATAATAGTTGTATTAGGCCATGAAAACAGAAAAATTAAAAAAATATCTTTAAAAAATCAAAAAATAACATTTGTATTAAATTCACAATATTTAAAAGGAATATCAACATCAATTAAATGTGGATTAAAAAAAATATCTAAAAAAAATATAGGTTTTTTAATTGCGCATGCTGATATGCCTTTAGTTTCAAAAACAATTTTCAACACTTTATGTTTAGGTTTAAAAAATAAAAAAAAAGAGATTTTTGTACCAGTTTATAAGAAAAAATTTGGAAACCCACTAGCTTTCAAATATTCAATGATTAAATCTTTAAAAAAAATTAAGGGAGACAGAGGAGCTAAAAAATTAATTAGATCAAATAAATCAAAAGTTCAATTTGTAAAAATAAAATCTAAATCTATTTTAGTTGATTTTGATCAATTAAAGGATTTCCCTTCAACCACTTAGAATCTTCTCCTTCATAATGTTCTTTTTTCCAGATAGGTGTTCTTTTTTTTATTTCTTCAATAATATGTCTTGAAAAGTCATATGCTTGGGAACGATGTTTGCATGAAACAGCTATAATTATACTAGTTTCACCAAGTTCAACGTATCCTTTGATATGTTCAATAAATACAGCAATATTGTTAAACTTAAATTTTGTTTCTGCTTCTTTATATATTTCCTCAAAACTTTTAATTACTAATGCATCGTGACTATCATAAGTCATTCCAGTAACTTTTTTATCATTATTTTGATCTCTAACAGTGCCAACAAAATATATTGAAGCACCACATTTGCTTGAAGCTATAAATTTTTGTGCATTGGTAAGATTAATTTTTTCTTTCGTAGCATCTATTACTTTAGCATGTAGCATTAACCGCCTCCTATTGGAGGTATAATCCCAATATTTTGTTCTTTTGTAATTTTATAATCATCACCAACAATATTGTTTTCTTCAGAACAAAAAGCTGATGATTGAACTAATTTTTTATAATTTTCATTACTTTTGAAGTTATTTTCTATAAAATTTAATATTTCATTTCGTAAATCTTTTATGGAGCTTTTTTCTTTTAAATTAAATTCTAAGTGATCTTTTTTACTAAAGTCACGACTAGCTCCAAAAAGCTCTAATTTTATTTTCATAAATGTTTTTTATTAAAATTAAAATATATTGTCTAGGAATTTTGGTAAACCATCAGGATTAGTCCAAAGTCCACTTTTTCCACCTTCTTTAATTAATAGTTTAACATTATCAATTTTTAAATGTGGATTTACAATTTTGCTTAAATCATAAATAGTTATTAACGCTGCATTAACTCCCATGATTGCTTCCATCTCAACACCAGTTTTAGCTACAGCAGAGACAACACAAAATACTTCTAAAGAATTATCTTCATCATGCATTATAATTTTAGTTGCAGTATGATCAATTGGCAGGGGATGACACAAAGGAATTAATTCGCTTGTTTTTTTAACGCCTAATACAGCAGAAACTTCTGCTAGGCTAATTGGGTCTCCTTTTGGCATTTCATCATTTTTAATCATATTAAATACTTTTTTACCGACATAAATTTTCCCTGAAGCTAAAGCTCTTCTAAAAGTTTCCTTCTTTGAAGATACATCAACCATATTAAAAGAATTTTTCTTAAAAAGGTCTTCAGCCCAATCTTTTAATTGATTTTGATTAACTATTTTTAAATTTTTCATTATCCTCCAGTGGTAGATAAATTGTTCATTAGACCTGTTTCTCCAAGCTCTAAATAATGAGACTCTTTTTTAAAGTTTAATTGTTTAGAAATTAAATCTTTTAATTCTTCCAACTGATCATCTTTTTGTAAAAGATGTCTAATACTTATTCCAGTATTTCCAAATAAACATAATCTTAAATCACCTCTTGCTGTAATTCTAAGTCTATTGCAGCTTTTGCAAAAATCTTTTGAATAAGGAGCAATAACTCCAAACTTTCCTTTAAAAGATGGATTTATATAATTTTTTGATGGACCAGCATCTCTGCCAAGAGTTTGAAAAATCCAACCATTTTTATTTATATAATCAGTAAATACTTTTGCTGACACATGATATTTTTTAAAGTAATTCAAACTATCTCCAGTTTGCATTAATTCTATATATCTAAAATCAATTTCGTTATTTTTTATAAAATTACTCCATTCAATAAAATCTTTCTCGTTATCATTAATTCCTTTTAATAAGACTGCATTTATTTTTATATTTTTAAAATTAAGTTGTTGTAATTTTTCAATCCCTTTTAGTATTTCAGGCAATCGATCATGACTTGTAATATTTTTAAAAGTTTCTCTATTTAAGCTATCAATACTTATATTTATTCCATCTAAACCACTTTCAACAATTTGATTAGCAATTTTATCTAAACGATACCCGTTTGTAGTAATTACTGTTTTTTTTATTCCAGTTTTATTTTTTAAAATTTTAACAATATCAAAGAAGTCTTTTCTTACAGTTGGTTCTCCACCCGTTAATCTAATCTTACAAACTCCAAGAGCAGACAAACCTTTTGCAAGCCTTTCAATTTCTACTGAACTAAGAAATTTTCTATTATCACTTTTATCTTTTTGATAACCATTTGGAAGGCAATAACCACATTTAAAATTACATACATCTGTAATTGACAAGCGTATGTAAGGGAACGTTCTTCCAAAACTATCTCTAAGCATTTTCATTTATTTTTTTATAATATAAGCTAACATATTAAATATAATATAACATGAATGAATTTCTTACTAGAAGTGAAATAAATCAATTTAATAAAGATGGAGCCATTTTTATTAAAGGAAAATTTGATGTTAAATGGATAGAAAAATTAAAAAAAGGAATTGAAAGAGATATTAATAATCCGAGTCCTAGATTTAAGAGCCATACATTAGAAAAAGGTGTTCCTGCTTATTTAGAAGATTATTGGACTTGGGACTTGGTACCTGAATTTAAAGATTTTGTATTTAATTCACCGTACGCGAAAATAGCCGCTGAACTAATGTCAGCTAAAAAAATAAATCTTGTAATGGATAATTGGTTCTTAAGACAAGGTGGATCTAAATCTTCAACACCGTTTCATCATGATATAAGTTATTTTGATATGGATGGAACCATGTGTGTACTTTGGTTGCCATTACAACCAACAGGAAAAAATGAGGGAGTAGTTTGGGTAAAGGGCTCTCATTTGTGGAATAAACTATTTTTAAGAGTTTTATTTAAAGATGGTCATAAAGTAGAAGGAAAAGAATGTATTATTAATGGAAAAAAATACGAACTTCCGCCAGATATTTTAGGAAATAAAGATAAATATGAATTTTTACAATGGGATTGTAAATTGGGAGATTGCGTTATATTTGATATGAGAACGCTTCATGGAACCTTAAGTTCTTCCATTCCAGACAAAACATTAAGCCGTTATACCTTACGAGTAGCAAAAGAAGATGCAAAAATTAGTTATATAGGTGATTGGACTAGCTATAATTATAGAAAAGCTATGCAAGAAGCTGGATACAAAAATGGCGATTCCTTAGGTGGAAAAATGTTTCCAGTTCTTTACAATTCAATTTAACTTCTGGTTTTATGCCAGAAGTTAAATTTGTAATTTACTATTGTCCAGGACCTTTGTAAGCAGCTGCAATTTTTGCTGCATTTGCAGCAACATCATTAATATTAATAGCTTCACAGATTGTAATATTACAAAGAGTTCCACTTGCTTCCGTTGCCATTTTAATACCAGCACCTTGTTCAAAAGTTCCTTCAAAGATTACAAAGAAATCGTAAGCTCCTCTTAAACCAGTATAAGAAACCATTTTGGCACCAACCGCCTCAGCCGCAGCTTGAGCTGCTTTAGATCTATCAGATTTTGGATCTTTAATAAAACCTTGAAACCCTTGGGTAGTATAATTTCCAAAACAATAAAATTTAGCCATATGTCCTCCTTTCTTTTAAAACATCATTATTGCAAATATATTCTAATGCGTAAATTGTATAGTGGACACAACCTATAGTAATGTTAAATTAAACACTATGTACGAAAAATTTGGACAATTTATTGATGGAAAGTGGCAACAATCATCTGACAAAAAAACTTATGAAGTTATAAATCCTGCAACTGAAGAAATTATTGGTCATGCATCAAAAGCATCTCCAGCTGATATTGATAAAGCACTTAAATCTGCAGAAAAAGGTTTAGAAGTTTGGAAAAAAACTCCACCCTGGAAAAGATCTTCTATCATTAGGAATATTGCAGACTTGATAAGAAAAAAGCAAGATGTTTTAGCAAAGTGGATGGCTTTAGAAGTTGGTAAGCCTTTAGCAGAAGGAAAAGCTGAAGCTGGAGGATCAGCTGATATTTTTGAATGGAATTCAGAAGAAACAAAAAGAATTTATGGACAAACAGTTGAAAGTAGATTTGAAGACACAAGAGTTCATGTTTATTATCAACCAATTGGAGTTGTTGCAGCATTAACACCATGGAATTTTCCATTAGTTTTAAGTGCTAGAAAAATTTCAACAGCTTTGGCAGCAGGCTGCTCAGTAATTGTTAAACCAGATGTAATAACCCCTGGTACAGTTATGGAGCTTGTTGATATATGCAGAGAAAGTGGAGTACCTCCAGGCGTAGTAAATTTATTATCAGGAGATCCTCCAAGTATTGCTTCACAATTAATTTCATCTGATATAATTAAAAAAATTTCACTTACCGGATCAACAAGAGTAGGAAAATTAATATTAAAACAAGCTGCTGATAAAGTTCAAAGAGTTACAATGGAACTAAGCGGACATGCACCATTTATTGTCTTTGATGATGCAAATATAGAAAAAGCTACTGATATGGCTATTGCTGCAAAATTTAGAAATAATGGTCAGGTTTGTATCTCACCAAGTAAATTTTATATTCAAAATAGTAAGAAAAAAGATTTTGTGAATTTGTTTGTTGAAAAAACTAAGAAACTAAAAATAGGAAATGGTATGGATCTTGATGTTCAATTAGGTCCAATGACAACAAAAAAAAGACTTACTGAAATTGAAGAACTAGTTGAAAAAACAAAACAAGAAGGAGCAAAAGTACTATTGGGAGGCAAAAGACCTTCAGGATTCAATAAAGGTTTTTATTATGAGCCAACTATTTTTGATGATGTAACAGATGACTTTACAATTATGAAACAAGAACCATTTGGACCTTTATGTCCAATGTTATCATTTGAAACATTTGATGAAGTTATTAAAAGAGCAAACAATCATGAACTGGGTCTTGCAAGTTATATTTGCACTAATTCAATGGAACAAGCACATCGAGCTTCAGAACAAATTGAAACTGGAACAGTAGCAGTTAATACACCATTAGTGGCAATTGCAGAGGCACCTTTTGGCGGAATAAAACAAACTGGTTATGGAAGAGAAGGTGGTTCAATGGCAATTAAAGATTATTTAAATGTCAAATATACACACCTTGGAATAAAAGGTTAAATTTAAATAAAATGAAACTGTTAAGAGTTGGAGAAAAAGGAAAAGAAATTCCTGCTATTTTAGATGAAAATAATAAACTTAGAGATATTAGTTCTCACATTAAAGATTTAAATCCAGATTTTCTTAATTTTGAAACATTTTCTAAATTAAAAAATTTAGATTTAACAAAATTACCAGAAATAAATAATTCTCAAAGGATTGGAGCATGCGTTAACAAACCAGGTAAATTTGTTGCAATAGGATTAAACTACTCCGACCATGCAAAAGAAACAGGCGCCAAGATACCTTCAGAGCCAATTGTTTTTATGAAGTCAACAAGTTCAATTAGTGGACCCAATGATAATATTGTAAAACCAAAAAATTCTAAGAAACTTGATTGGGAAGTTGAGCTAGCTTTTGTAGTTGGAAAAGAAACAAAAAATATATCTGAACAAGAAGCTCCTGATCATATTTTGGGTTATTGCATAGTAAATGACGTTAGTGAGAGAGAATGGCAAATTGAAAAAATGGGTCAATGGGTGAAAGGTAAATCAGGAGATACATTTGGACCAATTGGACCTTATATTGTAACTAAAGATGAAATTTCAGATATCAATAATTTGAATTTAATTTTAGAAGTAAATGAAAAAAAAATGCAAAATGGTAACACCAAAAATATGATTTATAATACAAATTTTTTACTTTCTTATTTAAGTAAATTCATGTCTTTGCAACCTGGAGATATTGTTACAACAGGAACACCAGCTGGAGTTGGAATGGGAATGAAACCTCAACTCTTTCTTAAATCAGGTGATAAGATTAAATTAACTATTGATAATTTAGGTGAACAAAATTCAAAAGTTGTAACTGAATAAAATAAAAATTTATGATTGAATTGTTTATAGCTTTTGGAGCAGGTTTAATAAGTTTTTTATCACCTTGTGTGCTACCACTGATACCTGGTTATATGTCTTTTATATCTGGACAGTCATTAAATGATTTAATTGAAAGAAAGAAAGTTGATTTATTACCATTATTTTTATTTGCTTTAGGATTTTCATTTGTATTTATAATTTTTGGCGCTACCGCTTCAGTTTTAGGAAAATTTTTGCTTCAAAATTCAAACCAATTACGAATTGTAGCTGGATTAATTATTATAATTTTTTCACTCCAATTGCTTGGAATAATAAATATTAAATTTCTTAACTACGAAAAAAAATATTATACGCAGAGATCGACAAAACGACTATTCACATTTGTTGTTGGAATGGCTTTTGGATTTGGATGGACTCCTTGTATTGGTCCAATTTTAGGATCCATTCTTGCTCTTGCATCAACAGAGGAAAATATTTTAAGAGCAATTATATTGCTTACCTTTTATTCTTTAGGTTTAGCCATTCCATTTATAATATCTGGTTTTTTAATTCAGAACTTCTTAACATTTTCAAAAAATTTCAAAAAAAATATCAATAATGTTTTAAAGATAGGAGGAACTATTTTACTAATAACTGGTATTTTGATTATAACAAATCAATTGCAAATTTTAGGATATTATCTTTTAAATATCTTTCCATTTTTTCAAAATTTAGGTTAATAATAGCACAGTATGGAACATCAAAGTTTACTTCATAAAAAATTGTTAGATAAAGTTTTTGTATTTACAGCAGAAACAACTCCACCAGACGCATCTGATAAAGAAACTTTATTGAAAAACGTGATGCCATTAAAAGGTATTGCAGATGCTGTTAATGTTACGGATAGCCCAGGTGCAAAAGTTCACATGTCATCATTAACCGCTTCAATTATTTTAGCCCAAAACGATATAGATCCTATACTACAGTTAACTGTGCGAGACAGAAATCG
Organism: uncultured Pelagibacteraceae bacterium; assembly: GCA_902603905.1. Taxonomy (GTDB): domain Bacteria; phylum Pseudomonadota; class Alphaproteobacteria; order Pelagibacterales; family Pelagibacteraceae; genus Pelagibacter. The sequence goes on from CACKWM010000005.1 coordinate 34,155, forward strand.
CTTAGCATTACAGGGTGATTTAGTCGGAGCATCTGCATTGGGCGTAAATAATATTCTTTGTTTAGGAGGTGACGATCCTAAAAATGGTGATCAACCAGAAACTAAAATTGTAAATGATGTTGATAGCTTAACGTTGGTTGCAACAGCAAATATGATGCGTAAAGAGAAAAAATTTCCACCTGGAAGAACAATAGATCCTGCGCCAAAAATATTTATAGGAGGAGCTGAAGTTCCAACTAGTGGAAAACCTAATCCTGATAAAATTTTAAACAAGATAAACAAAGGCGTTGATTTTTTTCAAACTCAGTATGTTTTTGATTCAAAAGTATTAAGTGAATACATGAAAATTTTGGGCGATAAAGGGATTTTAGAAAAAACAAATTTTATAATCGGATTAGGACCATTTGCTTCAGCAAAGAGTGCAAAATGGATGAATGAAAATTTATTTGGAGTAGATGTACCAGATCAAATTATAAAAAGACTAGAAGGGGCCGAAAATCAAAAAGAAGAAAGTAAAAAAATATGCTTAGAGTTAATTGAATCTTTTCGTGACATAAAAGGTGTTAATGGAATTCACCTTATGGGACATAAAAAGGAAGAAGTAATAAGTGAAATAATTAAAGAATCAAAAAAATAAAAAATTAATGAATCAAATAGATCCACAACTTAAAAAAGATTTTTCTGAAGCACAAGAATTAACTGGTGAAAAAAAATATCATGAGTCTATTGAAAAATATGAATTAATTTTAAAAAAATATCCAAATCTTCTTACAGCAATCAACAACATTGGTTTAAACTACGAGCATTTAGGATTGCTAGACAAATCAATTCATTATTATAAATTGTGTTGTGACAAAGCTCCAAAAGAAAAAGTTTTTTTAAACAATTTAGCAAATATTTATTATAAACAAATGGATTATTTAAATGCTATTCAAATATATGAGCAGTCTTATAGTATTAATAACAATCAAGAAGAAGTGGTTGAAAAATTAGCTTCCTCCTTGGTTGACGCTAGACTAAATAAAAAAGCTGATTTATTTTTAAGAAATACTTTAAAAGCATTTCCAAACAATACACATTTAAATTCTTTAATGGGTTATAATTTGTTATCACTTAATTGCCATAAAGAAGGTCTTGGTTTTTTAAAAAAAGGAACAGGATTTATTGAATTTAATAACAATTCTGTAAAAATTATATAAATTTATGAAAAAAATTTCTATTGATAGTAATAAATCTCCAAATTTTATAGGTAGTTGGAATATAGAAAATGATAAATTGTGTAATGAAATTATAAAATTTTTTGAAGACAATGAATCTTTACAGAAAAAAGGGTCAACTGCACTTGGATATAACCCAAAAATTAAACAAACAACTGACATAACAATCATACCTTCAGAATTAAAAGATCCAAAATATTCATTATTTAATTCGTATTTTAACTTATTAAAAGATTGTTTTTTAGATTACAGAAGTCAATATCCGTTCTTGAAACATAAATTTTTTGACAAAACTCATATCGGTCATTTTAATGTTCAGAAATATATTTCTGGAGATCATTTTTCATCACTTCATTCTGAAAGAACTAGTTTAGATTCTCTTCACAGGTTATTTGCATGGATGACTTATTTGAATAATGTTGAAGATGGAGGCACAACAAATTTTGAGTATTATGACATTAAAGTTAAGCCTGAAATTGGAAAAACACTAATTTGGCCAGCTGAATGGACTCATGCACATACAGGATCAATTTTAAAAAGTGGAACTAAATATATTGTTACTGGCTGGATACAGTTTGCGCCTTAGGATTGGGTTTTTTTGGTTTATTAAAAACTATTAATATTACTCCAACGATAATTATAGCTCCCCCAATAAATAGTTCTTTAGTTGGTTCTTCACCTAAAAGAAAAATTGCAGCTAGTAGTCCAGTAGGAGGTATGCCCATAGTGACTATAGGCAATACTTTGTATAAAGGATTATTTTTTAAAACATAATAAAAGCAACCATATGTAATTGGTTGCATAATAAATCCCAAATAAATTGCAATCAGCCAAACTTCAAAAGGTGTAGTTTTAAAGTAGTTAATTGGATTGCCATCAAAAATAGCTGAAAGAGTAATTAATATTGGACCAGAAAACAAACCTAACCAAGCAACGAGTGCTAATGGGTTTATTTTTTTACTTAATGGTTTTACTAAAACTTGTCCTAAAGCCCAAATACCTGATCCTAAAATTACTAAACTTACACCGATAAATTTACCGTCCAAATTTGGTGAGCCAGTTAAAATATATACACCAACAAATGCTATGGCTATTCCTAGCAAACTTCTAATTGTTGGTTTTTCTTTTAACATAAAATATGCAAATACAACGCCAAAAGGAACTTCAGTTTGAACGAGTAGCACAGCAGCTGAAGCATCTATAAAACTTAATCCTGTGTACGTAATACTGTACTGTGTTGTATTTGCTATAAGAGAAGCAAAAAATATTTTTTTAAGAAAACCTCTAGGTATTGGAAACCACCAAACTAAAAGTAATGCCACAAAAGTAAATCTTAAACCCATCAATAAAAAAGGAGGTAGATACTCCATGGCAGGTTTAGCAATAACAAAACCAAATCCTAAAAAAATTGGAACTATCGCAGCAATTAAAGTGTCGCGAAGAGTCAAATTTTAAATTTTCTTTTTAAATGTCTTAATTTTCCTTCGGTACTATCAAAGTCTATATAACAACCTTGCAAAAATCTTTTTCCTTCATCAGGATCAAACTTCGTTCTTCCATGAAGTACCCTGTAATTATCCATCATCATAAGATCTTTTGGTGCTAATTTAAATTCTACTCTATTTTTTTTTGAATTATATAGATCAGATAACTTTTTACGTGATTTGTAATACAAGTCTAACTTATTTTTTTCTAACATAGGTACATAATCTAATCTTGGACTAAATCTTACTTGTTTAAATTCTTTATTTTCGTCTAAATGAATTAATTCTGACCAATCTTCTAACACTACATTTTTATCAGTAAACTTAAATCTTACTTTAATATCAGTAAGAATTTTATATGCTTCCGGGTCTTCTTGTTTAAGATTTTCTGTAACAGTGTAGCCATCTACTAGAGTTGAAAAACCTCCGCTAACTTCGTTTTCAATACAATGAAGTATTTGAATACAAGGGACTGGATTTCTGTAAGGGTTATCAGTATGTGGGCTTAAATGTAATGTTGTATATGCAAGATCATTTGGATCTGACTTAGATTTAACATTAAAATGCTCACCAAAGTTTGTTCTTCTCACGCTTCCTATTGAATTAGCAAATTTAACAATAAAGTTATTTTCAGTTGGAACATTTTTTACAATTACAAAACCGAACTCATAAAATGAAACTAACAAGTCATACATTTCTCTAGATTCAAAAAAGTTTTCTTTATATTCAAAATTTTTTACATTTTTTAAAGTTGAATCCCATTTTATTTTAGGAATTGATTTTATTACTGTGTCTTTGTTTGAAAATTCAGATTCAAGCTTATTTAAATCAAGCTTAGTGTTAACACCATCGTTAAAATTTACTTCAAGAAAACCGTTTTTAATTTCAGCTTTTTTTATAATTATTTCGCCATTCATTGCAGAAGGATCGAATAATCTTTGTTGAGTACCTTTATCTAAAAACTCTTCTCCATCTACTCTTTCTCTTAACCAAAAAGGATGAATCTCTTGGATTGATTTTCCACTATTGAAGTAAATCTTATTTTCATTTAGTTCAATTTTCATAAGCTTTTTTGAGGATTATTTAAAATTTAGCTTTAATCAAGATAAATAAAATAGTAAGTGAAGATTAAATGTCAGAATTAAATTCAAAAAATATACGTGTTTTTGCCAATTTTTTAAGTCGATTAGCAAAGGAAATGACAAGGTTTTATTACCTAAAACTAAATAAACCTTTTAAAGCAATAAACAAAAGCAAAGACAAGAAGGGCTATGACCCAGTAACTAAAGCCGACAAAGCATTTGAAAAGTTTATAAGATCTAAGATTAAAAAGAAATTCCCAAACCATGAAATTATTGGTGAAGAGCTTGGTTACAAAAAAACTAAAAGTGATTTTACCTGGGTGATTGATCCAATAGATGGAACTAGATCGTTTATAGTCGGTAATCCAACTTGGAGTAATTTAATAGGCTTAAATTATAAAGGAAACCCAGTTGTTGGTTTGGCAAATTTTCCTAGACTAAGTAAATATTATTTAAACTATTCAAATAAAACTGCGTATGTTGTTAACATTGCTTGCGTTGGAAAAGATAAGAAAAAAAAACTATCAGTAAATAAAAAAGCTACTTTTAAAAATATGAAAGTTGCTGGAGCCTTTCACGGATGGTTATCGTTAAAGAAACAAAGCAGAATTCCTAGAGTTTTAAAACTTATGCAATTTCCCTGTTTTGATGCATTAAGTTATGCTCACTTTTGTGAAGGAAAAATTGATGCAGTTTTGCAATGTCAAAATAAAATTTGGGATTTACATGCAATAATTCCTATTGTTTCAGCTGCAGGCGGTATTGCTTCCACTTGGAATAATAAAGACGCAAAATACGCTGGTAATGTTTTGTTTTCTGCAAATAAAACTATTCACAAAAAAATACTAAAACTTTTAAAACCAGCGCTATAAATATATAATTTTGTTATGAGAATATTAGTTCTACAACATATCAAAATAGAAGATCCTGGTTTTATAAAAGATTTAATGATCAAGGATGGAGCAGAGCTAACAACAATAGAATTAGATGAAGGTGAAAAAATTCCAACCGATCTTTCAAAATTTAATGCTATGTTTTGTATGGGTGGTCCTATGGATACCTGGATGGAAAAAGAATATCCCTGGTTAGTTGATGAAAAAAAAGTAATAAAAGAATTTGTTGTTAATTTAAAAAAACCTTATTTAGGTTTTTGCCTTGGGTGCCAGCTTTTAGGCGAAGTTGTTGGTGGAAAAGTTGTTAAATCAAGCAATCCAGAAATTGGAATGTTAAATATTAATTTTTCTCAAAATAAAAATAGCGATCCATTATTTTCAAAATTTCCTGAAAAGATTACTTCTTTACAGTGGCATTCATACGAAGTTCAAGGTTTAGAAGATAATAAAGATGTAACTCTTTTAGCATCTTCACCTGAGACTGAATATCAGATTTTTAAATATCAAAACCATGCTTATGGAATTCAATTTCATATAGAAGTTAAAGATACGACTGTAAATGAGTGGGGATGTGTTCCAGAATATAAGTCAGCTTTAGAAAAAGAATTAGGCCCAGGTGCACTTCAAAAATTTGATAATGAGGCAAAAGCAAATATGGAGAATATGAATAATTATTCTAAAATTTTGTATTCAAAGTTTAAGAGTGATATTCTTAAAATATAATAGGAGGTAATATGCCAATATTTAAACCAATTCCTGAAAACGAAGCTAAAGGAAAAGTTAAAGAAATATATGACGAAATAAAAAGCACGAGACAAATTACAGAAGTTCCAAACTTTTGGAAAAATCTTGCAAACAATCCTGAAACATTGGAGAGAACTTGGACTTCATTAAAACAAGTAATGAAAAAAGGTGCTCTTGATCCGGTAGTTAAAGAGTTGATATATGTAGCAGTTTCGGTAACAAATGGTTGTGAATACTGCATTAAATCTCATAGCTTAGCCGCTAAAAAAAAAGGTGCTACTGATGAGATGTTAAATGAAATGATTGCAGTTGTTGGAATGGCTAATGAAACAAATAGATTGGTTGAAGGTTATCAAGTAGAAATAGATGAGAATTTTAAATAATTAATCTATTGGATAATTCCAAGCATCACCCCCGACAACTTTTGATATTGCTGAAAAATCTTTAGTATCATTACCTTCTTCACAAAATTTGTTATAAATTTCTAGAGCCATTGTCCCAAGAGGAGTAGAAGCCTTAACTTGTTTTGCGCATTCATTAGCTAGTTTTAAATCTTTATTCATCATACCCGCAGAAAATCCTGCTCGATAATTATTGTTTGATGGAGTTCCTTCAATTAAACCAGGTAAAGGTGGATAGACAGATATAGGCCAACTATTGCCAGATGCATTTTTCATTATTTCGTGAACTTTTTTAATATCGATATTTAATCTTTTTGCTAACATTAAAGACTCAGAAGCTGCAATCATTGTAATACCTAAAGACATATTGTTACAGATTTTTGCCCCATTACCACTTCCAAGATCTCCAGCGTGAAAAATATTTTTTCCCATAATTTTTAATAAAGGTAGTGCAAGATCAAAAGCTTCTTTCGTTCCACCTGCCATAATATTCAAAGTTGCTTTTTGTGCACCCATGACACCGCCACTTACTGGGGCATCAATCATTTTAATTCCTTTTTCTGTAGCTTCTTTTCCTATTTCAATTGAAGTTTGAATATCAATTGTAGAACAATCAATAAGAAGGCAATTTTTTGATACTTTATTAATAATTCCTTTTTCTCCCAAATAAACTTCTTTTGAGTTTTTGCCTTCAGGCAACATTGTTATTACAGTGGTTACCTCATTTGTAATTAAATCATCTATGTTCTCTACAACATCAAGCTTTTTTTCTTTTGCTTTTTCGATCATTTTTTTTGAGACATCGAAAACTTTAACTTTTTTCCCTGCTTTCATTAAATTTTCAGCCATTGGATTTCCCATATTGCCAACGCCAATAAACGCAATTAACTCAGACATGATTGCTCCTTTGTATTAAGAATTTGTTTTACCTAAATAGTTTACGAGTACTACTCCAATAACTATTAACCCTATACCTATAATTCCATATATATTCGGAATTTGTTTGTATTTTAATATTCCAAAAATCGTTACAGCAGTAATTGTAAGGCCTCCATATGTAGCGTAGGTAAAACCAACAGGTATTGTATTCATAGCTTTTGAAAGACAAAAAAGACAAGTAACAATTGATACTACACATAAAATAGTTGGAACTAAGTTTGTAAAACCTTCAGTTGTTTTTAAAAAACCGTTAGCACCAATCCCAAATATTATCGATAAAACTAAAAAAATATATCCAGATGCTATGTTCATAAGTTTAAGAACTTGATTTACCTAACAAATTAACAATTAACACTCCAGTTATAATTAAAGCAAGCCCTAAAATTGTATAAAGATCTGGTATTTGTTTAAATTTGTAAATACCTACAATTGTTGTTGCTATAATACATAAACCTGCAAACGAGGCATAGGTTATTCCAACAGGAATTGTTTTCATAACTAGCGATAAGGTAAACATACATCCAACAATAGTTACTGCTGTGATAATACTTGGTATTAATAATGTAAAACCTTGAGCACCTTTAGCAAAACCATTTGAAGCTGTTCCTAAAACAACTGCAACTATTAAAATTATGTAAGCTGTGATATTACCCATTATTTTTCATTTACCTACTAAACATCTCGCTGTGATTTTATTTCCATCTAAATCACGAACATACCCATAATAATTTCCATCAGATCTTGGTCCTGGGTCTCCTTCATTAACAGCTCCATTTTCTAATGCAGTTGCATGAAATTTATCGACAGCCTCTTTTGTTTCAGCTGATAGAGCAACCATTGTACCATTGCCTACAGTAGCTGTTTCTTTATTATGAGGTTTTGTAATATAAAATTTAACTCCGTCATCTTCACTTGAATAACCGTAACCGATATATCTTTCTGTAATAGTAACTCTTTTCATTCCAAGATGAGCCAGGACAGCATCATAAAACTTGCTTGATTTTTCAAGCTCATTAGTCCCTACCATAACAAAACCAATTACTTTATTCATTACTTAGGCAACTTTGTTGCTCCAGTTTCCATATAAGCAACTTTTCCATCTTTAAATTTGTAATAAGTCATAACAGCCTCTTTATTACCATCACTATAACTCACGTAAGCATGTTCGAATCCAACTTCATCATTTTCAAAAAGAACTCTAACCTTTTCTTTTTTGACATCTTTCATACCTAGCCATTTTAAAATATCTTGTTTGCCCAATATATTCCCAGATGAATGCATTAAAAATTGATAATCATCATGTATCATTTGTTCACCTGCGGTTACATCTCCATCGTTTACTATTTTTGTCATTTTTTCAATTATTGACATATTTTTATGCTCCTTTTACTATTATAAAATTTCCAACAGAATTATCTAAACGTATTTGTCTTACTGGTTTATATTCTTCAGAGTTATACCATTCCAAAGCTTTTTCGTAAGAAGGGAATTTAATCACTACTGTTCTAGGATATTTCCACTCACCTTCGAAGCATTGATACTCCCCACCTCTTACTAAATATTCTCCGTCAAATTTAGTAACAATGTCAGTAACTTTTGCTAAATACTCTTTATAGTCCTCTGGATTTGTTACTTCAATTTGAGTTATGGCGTATCCTGTCATTTTAATTAATCCTTAAAGATTAACTTTGCTCATTTCCCACATTTGAACACTTTCGATACATTCATCGAAAATAGGTTTTGCAACTGGGTTTTGACCAGTAACAAATTGCTTCATATTTTCTTCATTATGAACTGAGACTTTAAACATAACATAACTTTTATCGGGTGCTACTGCTGGAACTGTTTTTTCAACATGAGCAATAGTTTTTCTTACTCCCATTCCTTCATCTGATTGCATAAATCCCATGAATTTTTCAAATTTTCCTTCACCAGATTTAAATTTTGCTATTGCAAGCATTTCTTTTTCCATAATTAATCCTTTCTTTTAATTGTATTAATATATTCTTTTAAACTTTCCTTTCCAAAATATTTATGAATTTTTTTTGACAAATTCATATTTGTTAAAGCTGAAGCATATCTCTCACCAGGTCTTTTTGGTAATAATTTAATCTTACTGCTAAACATTTTTGCAACTTGAAGTATAGAATAGCTACTTTTATGAGAAATACTGTAATGTCTACACTTATTCTTTTTCCAGGCCAAGTAACATACTTTAACCGTATCATCTATATGAGTAAATCTTCTAGTTTGATTTCCTGGTCTTACAACTGGCATAGGTTTTTTATTTTTATAACATTTTTCAAAAATTCCTATTACTGTAGCCATTGAACCTTTTGATATTTGATTAGGTCCATATACATTGTAAAAGTAGATTACTTCATATTTAAAGCTAAACCATTTTTTTAAATTTTCTAATAACTCTAAATTTTTCGCCTTAGTAAATGAATAGGGTGAAAGATTTTTATCTTTCCCTTTATTTCCTAAAGAAGCTGAAGTTGCTGAATAGATAAGTTTTATTTTATTCTTTAAACAATAGCTAAACACAGCATTAGTTCCTATAGAATTTGAATTAATACACTCGTTCATTTTTAAAAAACTTTGATAAATCCTTGCAAATTCACCAAAATGAAACAATGAATGAATTTTTTTTGGATTTTTTAAAACTGAAGAAATATTTTTTGTATCAGATTTTATGTATTTAACTCTATTGCTTTTTATATGATTTTTTTTACTTCCAGAACTATAATTATCGATTGATATAATTTTTTTGTTTGTTTTTTTTAACAATAATTTTATTAAATTTGAACCTACAAAACCAGCGCCTCCAGTTATAACAATGTACATATTATTATTTGCTTTTATCAAATCCAGTTTGGAAAAGGCAATCCTTTTTCCTGAAGAAATGATTTATTAAACAACTTACTATTGTATCTATCAGATTTGTCACAAAGAATTGTAACAATTGTATGACCAGGTCCAAGTTCTTTTCCTAATCTTATAGCACCTGCTATATTAACTCCACAGCTTGTACCTAGGCTTAAACCTTCATTTTGAATTAAATCATATATAATTGGCAAAGACTCTTTGTCATCTATTGAAAAAGCACTATCGATTTTTGCAGTTGCAAAATTTTTAGTAATTCTGCTAGATCCGATTCCTTCAGTGATTGATCCACCTTCACTTTTTAATTCACCATTAACAATATAATTATATAAAGCGGATCCTTTAGGATCAGATAAATAAATTTTAATATTTTTATTTTTTTCTTTTAAAGCATTACTAACACCAGCTATAGTTCCTCCAGTACCTGATGAGCAAATAAACCCATCAACCTTGCCATCAGTTTGATCCCAAATTTCAGGTCCAGTGTTTTCATAATGCCCTTTAGAATTGGCAACATTATCGAATTGATTAGCCCAAACAACTCCATTGTTATTACTGGATCTCAATTCATCTGCTAGTCTTCCTGCAACTTTTACATAATTTCCATCATCTTTATAGGGTTTTGGTGCCACCAATCTTAAGTCTGCACCAATATTTCTTAATGTATCTTTTTTTTCTTGTGTTTGGTTATCATTCATTACAATTATTGTTTTATAACCTAGAGAATTTCCTAAGAGACAAAGTCCTATTCCAGTGTTTCCAGCTGTACCTTCAACAATAGTTCCACCTTTTGAAATAAGTTTTTTTTCTTCAGCATCTTTAATTAATGCCAGTGCAGCTCGATCTTTTACAGATCCACCTGGATTTAAATATTCAGCTTTACCGTAAACATTACAGCCAGTTATCTCTGAAGCTGCTTTGAGTTTTATTAAAGGAGTGTTACCAATACCTTGAATAAAATTATTCTGTAAATTTTTCATTTTTATTCATCACTATTAGAAGTGATACCGTATGGTTTAAATTCTTCAGTGGCAACTCCAACATTTTTAGCAGGTATACCAACCATTACTGCATTTTCAGGAACATCTTTAGTAACAACTGCATTTGCTCCTATCTTTGCATTTTTACCAATTACAACAGGACCTAGTACTTGAGCGCCAGAACCAACCACAACATTATCTTTCAATGTTGGATGTCTTTTAACATTTCTTTGGTTGTCAGAGTCAATGCTTGGAGAAATACCACCTAATGTGACCATATGATAAATAGTTACATTATCTCCAATTTCAGAAGTTTCTCCAATAACAACTCCCATACCATGATCAATAAATAAATTTTTTCCAATTTTTGCTTTAGGATGTATTTCTATTCCCGTTAAAAATCTTGAAAATTGAGATATCATTCTTGCAATAAGATCAAACTTTGCTACAGAAAAAAAATTTGCAATTTGATGAAAAAAAACAGCTTTTACCCCTGGGTAAGTCAAAACTACACTTAGTTTTGATTTTGCTGCTGGGTCTCGATTAATTATTGATTTTAAAAAACTATTCATAAACATTTAAATGATTAAAATATTTAAATTATCGTTTAGTTGTCACAACAACAACTAGGTGACTCAGGTAAGCAAGAACATTCTTTTGTTCCATCACAACCACATTCCTTATTTATGCAATTAGCACAATCACACTTTGGGTTACTACAAGTCATATAATTTATATTATCACTAAATTTGTAAACACAACAGTAATTTTGATGCTAAAACTAAAGCTGATCTAATGTAAGTCCTTTAGCATTTGCTGGAATAGCGATATCCATCATTTTTGGATCTCCCAAATTTAAATTATTCATTATATCAGCATATTCATCAGCGGAATTTACTTGCAGGCGTGGGTTATTTTTTTTTTCATTTTCAATAGTTGAGTATTTTTTTCCACTATAATCATGAGCAGGATAAACTAAAGTTTTTTCAGGCAATTTTAATAATTTATTAAAAAGAGAATCGTAAGCATCATGGGAATTTCCGCTTTGAAAGTCTGTCCTACCTGTTCCATTAATCAGCAAAGTGTCACCAGTAAAAACTCTGTCCTTCATTAAAAAACTGTAAGAACAATTGGTATGACCAGGTGTGTATAATGAAATTAGTTCTATATTTTCAATTTTAATTTTTTCATTATCTTTCACTCGAATATCAATAACCTCAGAAGAAGAATGTTCACCCATAATTTTTGAACATTTTGTCCTTTTGCTGAGTTCATTCAAACCTGAAATATGATCTGCGTGAATATGCGTATCTATTACTTTAACTAGTTTTAAATCTAAATTTTTTAAAACATTTATGTATTCGTCAGTATTTTCAATAACTGGATCAATGATTAAAGCTTCTCTGCCTTTGCCACTAGAGACAATGTAAGTGTAGGTTGAAGATTTTTTATCAAATAACTGTTTAAATATCATAGACAATTTGAACACTATAAAAAATTGCATAGCAAATCAATCTTGCTTATAATAATTTTAAAAAACTTTAAGAGAGAGGAAAAAAATGACTTTAAAAATTAATAGTGTAGCTCCAGATTTTACCGCCGAAACTTCTGAGGGAAAATTATCTTTTCATGAGTGGCTAGGGGATAGCTGGGGAGTATTATTTTCACACCCTAAGGATTTTACGCCAGTTTGTACAACAGAACTTGGTTCCTTAGCGAAAATGAAACCTGAGTTTGAAAAAAGAAATGTAAAAGTGATGGGTTTAAGTGTAGATCCAGTTTCTGATCACATAAAATGGCTTGAAGATATTAAAGATGTTTGTGGTTTAAAACCAAACTATCCAATTGTAGCAGACGAAAAACTAGAAGTTGCAAAACTTTATAACATGTTAGAAGGAGACGCTGGAACAACTTCAATGGGTCGTACAGCTGTAGACAATGAAACGGTTAGAACTGTTTATGTTGTTAGACCAGACAAAAGAATTGGATTGTTTTTAACTTATCCTATGACCACTGGTCGTAATTTTCATGAAATATTAAGAACAATAGATTCAATGCAGCGTACAGCAAAACACAAAATTGCTACACCAGCTGACTGGAAACCAGGCGAAGATGTAATTATTGTTCCTAAAGTTACAAACGAGGAAGCAAAAAAAATATATCCAGATGGTTGGAAAACTTTAAAACCTTATTTGCGTAAAGTTCCAGATCCATCTAAATAGATTGGACCAAAAAATATTAAACCAACAATCTCAGCATTGGGAAAAAAATTTCTCAAATAAGCCTGAGATGTTTGGTTTAGAAGCAAGCTTATCAGCAAAAAAAGCTCTAAAATTATTTCAAGAAAAAAAGATTGATAAAATAGTTGAGATTGGAGCAGGATTAGGAAGAGACACTATATTTTTTGCAAAAAATTCAATTCATACCACAGCATTAGATTATAGCTTATCAGGAATTAAAGCAATTAATCAAAAAACTAATAAAGAAAATTTATCTAATTATATTTCAACAAAGCTGTTTGATGTAAGGGAAAAGCTTCCATTTGAAGATAACTCAATAGAAGCATGTTATTCTCATATGCTTTATTGTATGGCTTTAACGACAAATGATTTAGAAAAATTAAATAATGAAATTCAAAGAATTTTAAAACCAGGTGGTATTAATGTTTATACAGTTCGACATACAAATGATGGAGACTTTAAAAAGGGGGTTCACGTAGGCGAAGATCTTTATGAAAATGATGGATTTATTGTTCATTATTTTTCAGAAGAAAAAGTTAATTCTTTGCTAAACGGATTTAAAAATATTTCTATAGAAAAGTTTGAAGAAGGTACATTTCCAAGAAAGTTATTTTTTGTTGTGAATGAAAAAAAATAATTTACCTTTTATATTTTTTCATACAAACTTCAGCCAGTAATAAATTTGGATCAATAAAAAGTTTTGATTCTTTTGCTTTTTTAAAAGATTTGTAAGCAAAAATAGCTATTGGTAATTCAGTACATCCTAAAACAATTTTTTTGCATTTTTTTCTTATTAAATGTTTTACAGCAGCCCTTAGAGCTATTTCAGCTTCTTTAACCTTTCCCATTTTAACTAGTTTAATTGATTTGTTAACAGAGTTTTTTTGTAATTTTTTTTCAGGACTAATTAATCTAAAATTTTTATCGAAATAATCGTTATAAACTCTTGTTTTTAATGTAGCTTCAGTACACAAAATTCCAATTGTAGAATTTTTTTTACATACTTTTTTCGTATGTAGGTAAACTTCTTTTGGCATGCTTAATAAAGGAATTTTAATTTTTTTTTGTATATCATCCTGCCAATAATGAGCAGTGTTGCAAGGCATAACAACAAACTTACATTTATTTTTTTGTAACATTTTGCAACCATCAACAAGAGCCTTTAAAACATTATTGTATTTCTTTAAATTCTCTGGTCTTTTTGGGGTGTTAGATTTGTTATAAAGCACAAACATTGGGTATTGTTGATCTAGTTTGCCACGGTTTAATTTTGCTAACTTATTACAAAAATCTAAACCTGCTTGCGTTCCCATTCCGCCTAAAATGCCAATCATAAATACAATTATTTTTCTTTGATTTGATTATTGTGTCCTCTCATAAAAGTTAGAATTAAACAACCTTTTTTTGTATAGGATGAATGTGAAGAGTTTGGCTCGTAAGTAATGAAGTCACCTTTTTTAAAAACAACACCATCTGAATCAATCAGTTCTCCTTCTAGGATCATAAATTCTTCAAAGCCGGTATGAATATGAGGAATGGTTTTGGTTCCAGGCTCTAACTTAGAAACATAAGTCCCAAAATTTGTTTTGTCGTCATAACTTATTTTATGCCAGAACATTCCAGGTATAGTTTTTCCATATCTGTCGAAAGGTTTAAATTTTAAACCATCAAACTTAGTTATTTTTCTTTTAGACATAAAGATATAAAACTATAAACAAAATTAATTTATGCAAGAAATATATATAGATGACATTGGAGAAGGATATCCTTTGGTTTTAGTTCATGGATATCTCGGATCATCAGCAATGTGGAAATTTCAAAAAGATTATTTAAAAAATTATTTTAGAGTAATTGCACCAGCGTTACCGGGATTTGGAGAAAGTTATAAAGTTAAATCTTTAAATAGCATAAATGCAATGGCAAAAATTGTTCTTAAATGTGTTCAAAAAAAAAAAATTAATAAATTTAATTTAATGGGTCACTCAATGGGAGGAATGATTGTACAAGAAATTGTTAAAATTGCAGGTGATAATGTTAATAAATTAATTTGTTTTGCAACTGGATCTATTGGCAATGTTCCAGATAGGTTTGAGAGCTTAGATGTTTCAATCAAAAGATTGAAAGAGCAGGGGATTAAAGAGACAGTCAAAAGAATACCGCCGAAGTGGTTTGTTCATGGAAATAAAGCTAAAAATTATTATTTATGTGAAGATGCAACAAAGGAAATATCTGAGGAAACAGCATATAATGCACTTAATGCAATGAAAAATTGGAATGGTTTAGAAAATTTGAAAAATATTAAAAACGAAACATTAATTATTTGGGGAGATAAAGATGTTTCATATAATTTTAATCAAGTCGAAATGTTAAATAAAAATGTACCTAATAGCAAACTAGAGATTTTTAAAGGCTGTTGTCACAATGTTCACTTAGAAGAACCTGAAAACTTTAATAAAACTATAAAAAATTTTTTAGAATAAAATCTTAATATTTAAAACATGAATTTTTTAACCCTTGGTTTTTTTACAGGCTTAAGTCTTATATTGGCTCTTGGAGCTCAAAATGTATTTGTGATTGAGCAAGGCCTAAAAAAACAATATGTTTTTTTAGTTTGCTTAATATGTTCAGTATCAGACTTAATTCTAATTTTTTTAGGAATATTTTTATTTGAATATTTTAAAATTTACTTCACAAAAAATGTTGAATTAATTTTTAATATATTGCTTTTTATCTTCCTAATTTACTTTATTTATAGCAAAGTAAGGTCTTTATATAAAAGATCAGAGATAAACTTTGAAGGCATTAATTTATCCCTTAAAAATATAATAATTAAAACTCTAGGATTTACATATTTAAACCCACATGTTTATTCAGATACAGTCTTTTTTTTAGGAAATTTTTCAAAGAATTTTTTAATTTCTCATAAATATTTTTTTGGAATAGGCGCTGCTATTGCGTCATTTTTATTTTTTTTTTCATTAGGTTATTTGGCTAAATTTTTTTCAAGCTATTTAATAGGTTCAAGAGCTTGGAAAATTATAAACTTTTTTATAATTATATTTATGACTGTTTTATTAAGTTACGTATTTTTAGAAATTATTAATTTAGTTTGATAGGGGTGGGGGTATGATCTAATGGTTAGTTTAAAACCCCTATCAAATTCTACTATTTAACTTTCAAAAAGATCCAGAGCTTTAATAAGTAGTTCTTCAGATTTAGCATGATCACCTTCTTCATGTGCTTTTTTACCAGCATCTCTTAATTCCATAACTTGTTGCATTTTTTCATCTATTTTTCCAACCAGCTTAAGACAAGATCCAGCAAAAGCAGAACTCGAGAAAAGCACCAATGTAATT
The DNA here is from genome assembly GCA_902603905.1 of uncultured Pelagibacteraceae bacterium. Classification (GTDB taxonomy): domain Bacteria; phylum Pseudomonadota; class Alphaproteobacteria; order Pelagibacterales; family Pelagibacteraceae; genus Pelagibacter. Next base: position 50,377 of record CACKWM010000005.1, read on the forward strand.
GTAATTAATATTTTTTTCATATTTACCTCTTGTTAATAACCTTATTATGAATCAAATAATTTTGTGATAATTTTTTGTCACACCACAAATGTGTCAACTTGTTACACTTTTTCTATCTTGTTATAATTAGTTACGTGCTTAGATGAAGTTATAAGATCTAATAATAAAACTATTTATTTAAAAGGATAAAAAAAATGACAAATAAAAACTTATTTAAAATATTAATTTCATTAGCCTTTGTTTTTCTTGCAAATCAATCATTTGCCGCAGATGAAACAGTTGAAATGCTTAATAAATCTGGAAAAGAGTCAATGGTTTATTCTAAGAAAATTGTCAGGATAAATGTCGGAGACACTGTAATATGGAAAGCAACTGACAAAGGACACAATGTTGAATTTATTAAAGGTGGCGTTCCTAAAGGAGTTGAAAAATTTAAATCAAAATTTAATAAAGATACTGAATATAAGTTTTCTATACCTGGTATTTATGCCTACTGGTGTACCCCTCATAAAAACATGGGAATGATTGGATTTGTGGTCGTTGGTAATGACAAGTCTAATTTAGAAGAAATTAAAAAAATTAGATTTGCAGCTAAGTCGAAAAAAATAGCTCCTGATTTAATCAATTCACTGTAAATATTTTAATATACTAAGGCTACAAGACTGTAGCCTTGGTTTAACATTAATTTTTAAAACCGTATTTTTTAAGCCTAATATCTCCAGTTCTTGCATGCGCTTCCATACCTTCATATCTTGAAAGTCTTGCTGCAGCTGCTCCAACTAATTCAGTAGACTCTTTTGTCATTCTTTGAAAACTTAATGTTTTAATGAATTTACCTACAAAAAGACCACCTGTATATCTTCCAGCACCTTTGGTTGGAAGTATATGGTTTGTTCCAGAGCATTTATCTCCATATGCAACAGTTGTTTCCTCGCCAAGAAAAAGAGATCCATAATTTTTTAATTTTTTTAACCACCAATCTAAATTTTCTGTTTGTACTTCTAAATGCTCAGGTGCGTACTGATCACTGATTTTTACCATTTCTTCATTATTGTCACATAAAACAACTTCACCGTAATCCCTCCAAGCAGCTTCAGCGTTTGATCTTGGAAATTCTGGAAGATCTTGAATAAGTTCAGGAACTCTTTTCATCACTGCATCTGCTAAATTTTTGTCAGTTGTAAATAACCACGCAGGTGAGTTGTAACCATGCTCTGCTTGACCAACTAAATCGTAAGCAACAATTTCTGGATCAGCATTCTTATCAGCTATTATTGCTATTTCAGTGGGGCCGGCAAACAAATCAATACCAACTTTTCCGAATAATATTCTTTTTGCTTCTGCTACAAATTGATTACCTGGTCCAACTAGAATATCAGCAGGTGCATTGTTAAAAAAGCCAAATGCCATAGCAGCTATTGCTTGTACGCCACCTAAATTTAATATGACATCAGCACCGCAAAGATCAGCTGTATAAATGATTTTTGGATGAGCTCCAATATTTGGTTTTGGTGAACTGCAGCAAATAATATTTTTTACTCCTGCGACTTTTGCTGTTGTTATGCTCATTACAGCAGAAGCTATGTGAGCATATCTTCCAGCTGGCACATAACACCCAGCAGTATTTATGGGAACTAATGTTTGACCAGCAAACAAACCTTTTGAGAGCTCTACCTCAAAATTTTGCCCATAATTTTTTAGTTGTGCTTCAGCAAACTTTCTTACTCTGTCGTAAGAAAATTGAATGTCATCTTTTGTTTTTTGATCAATACTTTTTTTTACTTCTTCTATTTTTTTTTTTGAAACAATTATTTCACCCTCGTATTTATCAAATTTCTTTGTTAATTCTTTACAACCTTCTTCTTTAGTTTTTTCTAATTCAGTTAAAAGATTTTGAACAATTTCTTGTGTTTTTGTTTCATCACTTGAAGATGTTTTTTTAGCTTTTTTTAAGTATTGAATAGACATTTTATTAAATTTTACCCTTCTATTAAATTATTTAATCTAATGCAACAACAGCAGCAGCCATAGATGCTAATCTTGCTACAGCTTCATCTGATCTGCTTGTAATTACAACTGGAACTTTTCCACCAATAACTACACCGGCTGCACATGCTCCCATAAAGTAGATCATCATTTTAACCAAACCATTACCTGCTTCAATATTAGGAACCAGCAATATATCTGCTTGTCCCGCAACAATATTTTTAATTCCTTTAATTGCTGCAGATTTTTTAGAAATACTATTATCAAATGCCAAAGGACCAAATACATCAGCATTTAGATTTTCTTTTTTTGCCAATTCAGTAATTTCTTTTGCATCTAAGGAACTTTGCATGCTATCTAAAACTTCCTCAGTAGCAGACAATACAGCAACTTTTGGCCTTTCAATTCCAATTCTATTAGAAAAATTAATCACATTTTTTAGGATATGCATTTTTGTTTTTACACTTGGTGTAACATTTAGAGCGCCATCTGTAATAATTAATGGTTTATCTTGTTTTTCTAAAGTCATATGCCAGATATGACTTAATCTTGTTTTGCCAATAAGATTATACTCTTTTTTTATAACTTCCTTCATCAAGACATCTGTATGAATATGACCTTTTACAATTATTTTTATTTTACCTTTTGAGGCAAGTTTAGCCGCAGCTTTTGCTGTGCTATTTTCATCAGGTTCGTGAACGATCTCATATTTTGAAATATCAAATTTAAGATTATCAGCACACTTTTGTATTTCATCCTTATTCCCAATAAAAATTGGAACAATTAAGTTTTCATTTACTGCATCCATAACAGATAACATTGGCAAAGGTTTACCAGCATTAACTATGCCAGCGGTTACACCCTTTTTATTATGAGCGACATCCAAGAGATTATTAGGACAAACTATTTCTTTAGCTGAAATCATTTAATTATTCCAAAATGGACATTCACTTTTAGCAAATAGATTTTTTTTTAGGTTGTCTGATAATTTTAATGTAGTAATTGACATACCAGCCATTTCCATTGAAGTTGCATATCTTCCAACAAATGTTTTAACATTATTTATTTTTGAATTAGATAAATTTTCGTTTACTCTTTTTGATATAATATATAATTCTTCTAAAGGTGTAGCTCCCAAACTGTTTATCATTATGGCAATATTGTCATTATTTTTTAATTTTGAATCATTCATAATTCTTTTATAAAGATCATCAACCAATTCATTCGCAGGCCTTAATTTCTCTCTTTTTATGCCCGGTTCACCATGTATTCCCATTCCAATTTCTATTTCATCATCATTAATTTCAAAAGTAGGTTTACCAGCTTCTGGCAATATACAAGGAGATAAAGCAACTCCTAGCGTTCTAATATTATCGTTAGCTTCAGTTGTGGTTTTAAACACATCATCTAAAGATGCACCAGTTTCAGCACAAGCACCTGCAATTTTAAAAACAAAAATCATACCAGCTATTCCTCTACGTTTTGATTTTTCAGATTCACTTGCACTTGCTATATCATCTGCAACAATTACTTTTTTGGTTTTAATACCTTCAACTTCAACCATTTCGCATGCCATTTCAAAGTTCATTACATCTCCACCATAATTACCAATGATACATAAAACGCCATTACCATTATCTGCATTTTTAATTGCAGAAACCATTTGTTCAACTGAAGGTGAAGCAAACACAGAACCAATTGCACATGCATCTAAAAATCCTTTTCCAACATATCCAGTAAAAACTGGCAGATGACCCGATCCACCTCCAGTTACTATTCCAACTTTTTTAGATGATTTGTTAGCTCTTGTAACCACTCTACTGTTATCTTTAGCTAAAGCATAAACATTAGGATGAGATTTTATTAGTCCATCAATAGATTCTTCTACAAAATTACTTGGATTGTTGATTATTTTTTTCATAACTATTTTTATATTTTAGTTTTAAAATATATATACTAATAAAATGATAAAACCATTTAAAGTAGATATATCAGAAGAAAATCTACAAAATATATATTCTAAAGTGAAAAACTATCAGTGGCATGAGATGCCAGACGATGGTGGTTGGAATTATGGAACAAACCTAGATTACATGAAGGATTTTTCAAAATATTGGGTCGAAAAATTTGACTGGAGAAAAGTAGAAGAAAAAATAAATAAATTTAAAAATTTTAAATCAAATATTAATGGTATTGATATTCATTTCATTCACGAGAAAGGAAGCGGATCAAACCCAAAACCATTATTACTAAGTCACGGATGGCCAGGTTCTATAGTGGAATTTTTAAATATAATAGATCAACTTGCACATCCTGAAAAATTTGGAGGAAAAGAAGAAGATGCCTTTAATGTTATCGTGCCATCTTTGCCTGGGTTTGGATTTTCAGGCAGACCTTTAAAACCAATAGGCCCAAGAAAAATGGCCTCAATATTTAATTCTTTAATGACAGATGTTCTTGGATATAAAAAATATATTGCTCAAGGAGGTGACTTTGGAGGAACAATATGTACATGGCTTGCATATGATTCTCCAAAATCATTAACAGGGATACATATTAATATTTTAATTACTCGGCATCCTGATGGTCCGCAAACAGATGAAGAAAAAGAATGGCAAGAAAGATTTAAAAAAGAACAAAGAATAGAAGATGGTTATCGAACACAACAAGCTACAAAACCTCAAACATTAAGTTATGCAATGATGGATAGTCCAGTAGGTGTTGCTGCATGGATAATTGAAAAAATGCGCGGTTGGTCAGACATTAAAAATGGTGACATTGAAAGTGTATATTCAAAAGATATTTTATTATCTAACATCATGATTTATTTAGTAACTAAAACTTTTAATACAGCTTCGTGGATTTATTATGGAAGACGAGAAGAGGGTGGAAGATCACTTCCTAAAGCAGACTTACCTTTAAAAGTTCCAACAGCAGTTGCTTTGTTTCCAAAAGAATATTTGGAATGGGCACCACGATCTTATGTTGAAAGAATTTATAATATTCACCGTTGGACTAAAATGCCAAAAGGTGGACATTTTGCAGCTCTAGAGCAACCAGATTTGTTGGTTAAAGATATAAGAGAATTTTCAAAAAGCTTCACTTAATTTATTTAAAACAAACATACCAGGGTCATCTAAATCCTTAGTTTTATCTTCAAACATTCTAGCTCTTCCAATAAGTATTTTTTTTCCTTTAAAGTCTCCTAAAGCTTGCTTTGTAGCTGATTTAATTGCTTCTGGGTAATTTGTATTATCTTTGAGTTTTTTTATTATTAAATCTAAACTATCAGCAATAGTTTTATCGCCTAATTTAGCTTTACCTCGTTCAAGGATTGTTTTTAAAGCTGTTTCAAAAATATTTATAATATCTTCGTGATTATATTCAGTTTTTCCTTTTGAACTTTTAGAAATATTCATAAAAGAAAATGCGATTAATGTTCCGAAACTTGAACCTGATTTTTTAACAAAAGCTTGAGAGCACAACATAAAATTTGCACCCATGTCATCATTAAATTTATTTATATTTTTATTAATTTCTTCAAAACCATTTAAAATAGTAATACCAAGATCTCCATCACCAATTTTTCCATCAGCTGCATTAAATTCATCGTGCGATTTTTTCGCCTTTTCATATAATTTTTGAAAAATATTTATTAAAATTTCTTTGTTAAGCATCTAATTTCTTTAAATCTTCTAATATGTTTCTAGGTATGTTAATTTCTTTTTTAAGATTTTTTTTGTATCTTTTAAATTTCTTTTGTCCTGGGTATAGAATTTCTTTAACACCTTTAATTTTTGGTAATCTTTTTATAGTTTTTATATTTTTTTTTACTCTTTGATTGTAATTGCCAACAAAAAGATTTGGTTTAATTACAATAAATAAATGTCCAATATTTTGAGGCCCACTAAAATCATCAAAAGGATCTTTAACTTTCCCAGCATGGTTTCCTCCAGTAAAAACTCCACTTAAAATATCTACCATCCATGCAAGTCCTGATCCTCTAAATCCACCAATAGGCAACTGAACTCCTTCTAAAGCTTTTTTTGCATTTGTTGTTGGTTTCCCAAATTTATCTAAAGCAACACCTCTTGGAATTTTATTACCTAATTTTGCTGCCATTCTAATTTTTCCTCTATTAATAATTGAAACTGATGTATCTAAAATAAAAGGTATTTTTGATGAAGTAGGAGTTCCAAAACAAATTGGATTGGTACCAAACAAACTTTTCCTAGCACCATAAGGAGCTATTGCAGGAGGTGCATTAGTAAAACAAAAAACAATTAAGTTTTTTTTTACGGCCTGTTCAGCGTAATAGCCTGATAAACCATAATGGCCACTATTTTTAATTCCAACCAAACCTATTCCAGTTTTTTTCGCATTTTTTATTGCTTGTTTTACCCCGATATCTGCTGCAACAAAGCCAATAGAATTATTTGCATCTATATGCGAAATTGATTGAGAAATTTTTTTAATTTTTATTTTAGGTTTTGGATTAATTGCTTTTTTTTTTATTCTATCACAATACATTTTCAATCTAGAAAGACCATGAGAAGGAGCATCAACTAATTCAGCATTAATTAATGCGTTAGCACAAATTAAAGCATGTGAACTAATTAAATTATGGTTTTTGAATATTTTAATAATTTTTTTTTTTAAAATACTTTGTTTCACTTCTAACCTTTGCCACGCCAAGGAATAGTTTTGTCTATTATCTTTCTTAAAGTAACGTCGAATAAAAGTCCTAGCATACCCATAATAAATATGGTTATCCAAATAACTTCATATTGAAAATATTTTTTTGCAACATTTTCAACAAATCCAATACCAGTTGTACCAGCTAAAAATTCTGCTGCCACAAGAGTTCCCCAGCACATTCCAACAGCAACTCTTATTCCAGTTAGGATCTCAGGTAAAGAATTAGGAAAGATTACATATCTTAAGATTTGTTTATTTGAAGCACCCAAAGAATGAGCTGCATGAATTTTTGATAGTTGAGTACCTGATGCCCCAGCTCTTGCCGAGATAATCATTATTGATAAGGATACCATAAATAATAAGAATACTTTTCCAGTATTATCAATTCCTAAAACTGAAATAATTAAAGGAGCCCACGCTAGAGGAGGTACAGGTCTATAAAGTTCAATTAAAGGGTCAAAGAAACCTTTCGCAAATCTATTTAAACCCATAAATAATCCCAATGGAACTCCAATTAAAATTCCAAAAACTAGTCCTAAAAATACTCTTAAAAATGAATCCCAAATATGTCCATAAGGAACTGGAATCTTAAATAATTTAAAGTCACCTGTTACAACTTTAAGAACCTTTCCTTTAAAATTTTGTTTAACAACACCTTCATTAGTATGTATAGGATATTCCCCAGGTAGAATGTCAGCTATCCAATCAGGTAAAATAAATCCAATTATTTTACTTACATCCATCATATCAATCCAAAGTAGGGGAATATTTTTGTAACCAACACTAGGTTTTGACATTAATATAAATTTATTTAATGTATCAGACGGTTTTGGTAACCATCTTCCAGAACCTTGTTCAGAGCAACTAGGTCCGCTTGCAACGATTGTTCCTGCGGGAAATAAAAATATATCTACTAATCTTAGGCCACCTTGCTCAGATTTTTGAAGATTATCAAATTCAATGATTGCACTTTGCATCTCTTTAAGAGCATTTGGTGGGTAGATGCTACCATACTCAATTCTTCTTGCAATTTTAACAATATCTTTTGCATAAGTTGATGCTATTTCTTCTGAATCATCTAAGTTTTTTCTGTATGTTTTTATTTCTTCTTTTATTTCTTTAATTGAATTTTTGAATTGTGAATTATGATTTCTTAACTTAAAAAATTTATCATTAATTACACTAAGTTCTTCTGCAGCTGCATGAAATTTTAAACCTTTATCAGTAGCAGGCACCAATGGAACTTCTAAAGTATTTTCTATGGATCCAGTTCCTGCTTGCACTTTTATAATACCCCACTTACCTTGTTCTGATAAAGCTTTTTGCCGTTCATTTTTTTCCGCTTCGGTTTCAAATGGGTATTCTTTCTTTTTAAAATTTGAGCTTAATAATTTTAACTCGTCAGTCATTTCTTTAATTTTAATTTTTGTATCCATTTCCATTAAATTATCGTTTGTTAGCAGAGGAATTAACTGAGTGGTTTTATTAATAAATCCAACTAAAGTTGTTTTTTGTTGAATATTTAAATCTTGGGAATTTTGAATTTCGACAGTGATTTTATTAAGGTTTTTATTTTCGATTTTTATTATTGAGGTACTTTTAAATTCTCTTTCTTCGATTGGAAACTGATATTTTAATCCTAATAAAGAATCATTTACTTTGGCAACCTGACACAATTCATTAGCTGATTTAGGATAAAATCCCTTAGCAATATCCCAAGAGTAATATAGCCAAACTAGTAAGAGTGCACTACTCCCAACAATTACCCAGTGTGTACCTCCCTTAGCTCTTTCTGGGTTACCAAAAACTGCATCAACTTTTTCTGTTTTTATTAATCTTCTACCGTAAAGAATACATCCAACAATTGATACAAGGATTAATATTGTTATGATTTGGGTAAACATTTAATTCTCTTTCCCCATAATTTCTTCTTCCATGTTCCAGATCATGGATAATATTTCTTCTCTTTTTAATGAAAATTCTTTGTTTTTTTTAATTTCTCTTAAATCTTCTTTTAAACCCATTTCTGCAAAAGGAAGATTATATTCTTTATGTATTCTGCCTGGTCTTGGTGCCATAACATATAGTCTTTCACCAAGTAATAAAGCTTCTTCTACAGAGTGAGTAATTAAAATAATTGTTTTTCCTGTTTCCTTCCAAATTTTTAAAACTAGAGACTGCATCTTTTCTCTTGTTAATGCATCAAGCGCGCCCAGAGGTTCATCCATAAGAATTAAATCTGGATCATTTATTAAACATCTTGCAAGAGCAACTCTTTGCTGCATACCACCAGATAATTGATAAGTTGGTGTATTTCCAAATCCTTGTAACCCAACTATTTCTAACCACTCTTCTACTTTTTTTGCCGTAGTTTCAGAGTTTTCTTTTTTCATCCTAAGCCCAAAATTTACATTTTCAGAAACTGTTAACCATTCAAATAGAGCCCCTTGTTGAAAAACCATACCTCTATCAACTCCTGGTCCATTAATTTCATTATTACCTAAAGATATAATTCCAGACGTTGGCCTGATAAAACCAGCTGCAATATTTAATAATGTAGTTTTTCCACAGCCAGAGGGACCTAATACTGTTAAAAGTTCACCTTTTTTAATTGTAAAATTTAAATCTTTTAAAGCATGAACAGTTTCTCCTTTTGGAGATTTAAAAATCATATTTAGATTTTGAGAAACTAAGTCACTCATAAAATAACTTTATATTAAAATTCTAATAAAAAAAATAGGCACCAATTCAAAAAATTGGCGCCTATTAAATTTTTCTTTCTCTATTTAATTATAGAGGTAAGAAACTAGTGTCTACATTTCCTTTTGGTGTTCCCATTCCATCTAAGAATCCCTTAAGATTACCACTCTCCATAGATTGTTTAGTTTCTGCTGGAGTTAGAAATTTAAATCCACCAATAGTTTCTTTCATATCTGCTAACTTCATTTCAGCATCTTTAGCTATAACATTTAAGTCAGATTTACCTGCTGCATATCTAGCATTCGCTTCATGAGTTACTTCTATAAAAGTTCTTAACATTCCTGGATTTTCCTTCATAAACTTTGTAGTTACTGAAGTAATGTCTATACCCAAGATACCTGCGTCTCTAGCTTCTTGAACTGTAAGTAATCTAGATCCAACTGCAGTTGCAGCTTTGATAGAGTTACCACCAAATAAACATGCCATTACAACATCACCGCTAACTAATGCAGCAGCTCCTTCTTCAGGATCCATTTGAATAACGTCCATTTTATTTCTGTCAGCTCCAACAACTTTCATACTTTCATCAAAAACGTACTCAGCCATTGTTCCTAGTGGAACAGCAACTTTTTTACCTTCTAATTCAGAACCGTTAGCTTTTGTGATTCCTGAAGCGTTAGAAGTAACACAAGTTGTTCCTCCCATACCGTACTCCATAGCAATATCTACAAGTTTGATTGGTGCTTTAGATTTTACAGCATTAATAAATGGTACTAATCCTTGTGAGTAAGAAATATCAATATCTCCTGCTAACATAGCATCAGTCATTGCTCCACCATTAGTGAAGTTTGTCCATTTAACTGGAACTCCTAATGCTTTTTCGTACAATCCTTTAACTTTATCTTCTTGGTTAGGAGTTGGCCATTCTAAGAAAAATGCAACTCTAACTTCATTTGCAGCTGCATTAGCAACTGAAATACTTAAGTTAAGAGCAACAAGACATCCTAGAACAAAACTTATTATTTTTTTCATTTATTCCCCTTTAAATTAATTAATTAAAAAGGCATTAAATTTGAATTTTACTCAGATGTAAATGGCTGATTTAATAAACTTATGTAAGCGAAATGCATACAACCTTTAATTGAATGGACAAAATATTACTTTTTTATTAGGTTTTTTTAGTCTACAAACTTTCTTTTAACCAAGGGAAATAATGAGTTCTGAAAAAAGACCATCAGTACCAAATTCACTTAATGAACATTGGATGCCATTTACATCCAATAAAGATTTTAAAGCAAATCCGAGATTAATTACAGAAGCTAAGGGAGTTTATTTAAAAAATCATCATGGAAAAACTCAAATAGATGGAAGTTCAGGATTATTTTGCAATCCCTTAGGCCATGGACGAAGAGAGATTACTGAAGCTGTAACTAAGCAATTAGATACTTTAGATTACGCACAACCATTTCAACAAGGCTTTGGTGGCTCGTTTGAACTTGCAACAAAAATTTCAAAACATACACCGGGTGATTTAAATAAAATTTTTTATACTATTTGCGGATCGACAGCAGTGGAAACTGCAATTAAAATTGCAATAGCATATCATAGAGCAAAAGGTGATAGCAAAAGATTTAGATTTGTTGGTAGAGAAAGAGCTTACCATGGAATGAATATTGGAGCTACATCAGTGGGTGGAATGATTAACAATGTGAAGGCTTTTGCAAGTGTGTTAATGCCTGGCGTTCTTCATATGAGACATACTCATTTACCAGAACACAAGTTTGTAAGCGGTCAACCAGAGACAGGGGCTGAGATTGCGAATGACTTAGAAAGATTTTGTGAAAATTTTGGTGGAGAAAATATTGCAGCTTGTATTGTTGAGCCTGTTGCTGGATCTACAGGCTGTCTAGTGCCACCAAAAGGTTATTTAGAAAAACTTAGAGAAATTTGTGATAAACATGGAATATTATTAATTTTTGATGAAGTAATATGTGGTTGGGGACGTATGGGTTCAGTATTTGCTGCACAAGAATTTGGCGTTGTTCCTGATATGATGACAATGGCAAAAGCTACTACGAATGGAGTTGTTCCAATGGGTGTAGTTGCGTGTAAAGATGAAATGTATGATGCAGTTATGGATGCATCACCAATGGGAGCTGTTGAATTATTTCATGGTTATACTTATTCTGGAATTCCAGTTTCTGTAGCTGCAGCCCTAGCAGTACAAGATATTTTTGAAAAAGACGATATATTTAATAGAGTTAAAGAATTAGTACCATATTTTCAAAAAAGTATATTTTCACTTAAAGATCTAGAGTCCGTAGCAAATATTAGAGGACAAGGTTTGATGGCAGGAATAGATATGAAATTAAATACTAAACCTGGAAAAGCAGGCTTTGAAACTTTTAAATCTTGTTATGAAGCAGGAGTTAATTTTAAAGCAACAGGTGATTGTTTAATTATTGCTCCACAATTTATATGTGAGAAAAAACATATTGATGAAATTGTTGATAAAGTGAGAACTGGTATACAAAATTATCAAAAAAATCAAAAAAACTAGTTTTCTAAAAAATATGAAAATTGGAGTCCCTAAGGAAATTAAACCTCAAGAAAATCGAATAGGCTTAACACCAGAAAGTGTAAAAACTTTAACATCTGATGGACACAATGTTTTAGTTGAAAATAATGGAGGATTTGAAGCAGGATTTGATAACGATCAATATAAAGCTGCAGGTGCTAAAATAGTAGATAAAGCAGAAGATATTTTTAATGATGCAGAAATTATTGTTAAAGTAAAAGAACCATTATCCAATGAAGTAAAAATGTTAAGAGAAAATCAAATTATTTTTACTTATCTACACTTAGCAGCAGAAAAAGAATTAACTCAAGGATTAATTAATTCAAAATCAATCTGTATAGCATATGAAACTGTTACAGATAAAAATGGTAGACTACCATTGTTGGCTCCAATGAGTGCAGTTGCAGGAAGAATGTCAGTTCAAGCAGGAGCTCACTGTTTAGAAAAAAATCAAAAAGGTAGAGGATTATTGCTAGGTGGAGCCCCAGGCGTTGAAGAAGGAACGGTACTAATTTTAGGCGGGGGTGTGGTTGGAGAAAATGCAGCAATTATTGCCACTGGAATGAAAGCAAAAGTTTATATTGTAGATAAATCTGAAGTAAGATTAAAACAGTTAACAGATATGTTTGGTGATAAAATTATCCCTGAATTAAGTGAAAAAACTGACCTAAATAAATTAATTTCTGAATGTGATTTGTTAGTTGGAGGTGTTTTGATACCAGGCGCTGAGGCACCAAAACTGGTTACAAAAAATATGTTAAAAAGTATGAAACGTGGATCAGTTATTGTTGATGTGGCAATTGACCAAGGTGGCTGTGTTGAAACAAGTAAAGCAACCACTCATGCAAACCCCACATATATTGTTGATGACGTTGTTCATTATTGTGTTGCAAATATGCCTGGTGGAGTTCCAAGAACTTCTACACTTGCTTTAAATAAAGCAACACTTCCTTTTTTAACAAAATTAGCAAAAGATGGTTATAAAAAATCTTTAAACGATGATGAAAATTTTTTAGCAGGTTTAAATGTTTGTCAAGGAAATGTAACTTATAAGGCAGTTGCTGATGCTTTTGGGCACAAATTCATTTCTCCAAAAGAGGTTATAAACTAAAATGTACAGACCCTTACCAAAAGAATTAACCATTAAAAATTCTCCCATTGAAGGATTAGGACTGTACGCTAAAGAAGATATTAAAAAAAATACTTTTATTGGCGTAACCCATATTAGAGATGAACAATTTGAAAATAAATATATTAGAACTCCTTTAGGTTTTTACAATCACTCTAACGATCCGAATATAATTAGAATGGTATCAGATGTACTGCCAAAATTACAATTTGGTGATCCAGTGGATCCAAAAGTAAATAAAAAACAACTTGAAGATGGAAAAAATGATAGACAGGACATGTTTTATAATTTGGATGAAAAAAGTGATGCAAAATATATGTTTTTGATAACAGTTAAAGACATCAAAGCAGACCAAGAATTAACAGCGAACTACAATCTTTATACCTATCCTAAAACAGGAGTAGGATTACAAATGATTTAATGAAAAACTTACCAGCTGCCACCAAAGTTGTCGTTATTGGAGGAGGTGTAGCGGGTTGTTCTGTGGCTTACCACTTAGCAAAATTTGGCTGGAAAGATACAATAATATTAGAAAGAGATCAGTTAACATCAGGAACTACTTGGCATGCAGCAGGGCTAGTTAGTCAACTTGGTCCATCTGCTGCAATTACAAAAATAAGAAAATACTCTTTAGAACTTTATAAAAAACTTGAAAAGGAAATTGATTTTTCAAGTGGTTTAAAATTAAATGGTGCTTTATCTATAGCTACCACAGAAGGAAGATGGCAGGAACTACAAAGACAAGCAACCACAGCTCAATTATACGATGTAAATGTTGAAGTTTTAGACATCGATCAAATTAAAAAAATTTATCCTATTATTAATGATGAAAATATTAAAGGTGGCATCTTTATGCCTGGAGATGGTCAAGCTGACCCAATAGGAGTAACAAACTTACTAGCAAAAGCAGCAAGAAAAGAAGGTGTAAAAATTTTTGAAAAATCACCAGTAGATAAAATTATAAAAAAAAATGGAAAAATTAATGGCGTTGTTGTTAATAAACAAATAATAGAATGTGAATATGTAGTTCTTGCAACAGGAATGTGGTCTAGACAAATCGGTGAAGATATGGGTTTTAGTGTACCTTTATATCCTGCTGAACATTTTTATGTAATCACAGAACCAATGAATGACTTACCTAAAAACATTCCAGTCTTAAGAGATTTTGATGACAGTTTGTACCTAAAAGAAGATGCTGGAAAAATGTTAATTGGTATTTTTGAAGGCAAATCTATTCCTGCATTTAATAAAACAAATAGAGTACCAGAAGATTTTTCTTTTGGTGAATTTCCTGAAAATTTTGATCATTTTGAATCTTATTTGTCGGCAGCAATGAAAAGGGTTCCGATTTTAGAAAAAACTGGAATTAGAAAGTTTTTTGCAGGACCTGAATCTTTTACACCAGACACAAATACACTTTTAGGAGAAATTCCTGAGATTAGAAATCTCTTTGTATGCTGTGGTTTAAACAGTATTGGAATTGGTAGTGGAGGAGGCGTTGGAAAAGCCACCGCCGAATGGATGATGAATGGACATATAAATGAAGATTTGTTTATATATGATATAAAAAGGTTTCAAAAATTTCACTCTAAAATCAATTTTAT
>CACKWM010000006.1 GCA_902603905.1 uncultured Pelagibacteraceae bacterium
AAGCAGAAGCTAAAAAAGAAGCTCCTAAAGCAGAAGAAAAAAAAGAGGAAAAATAATTTAAATTATGTGGCAGGCTCAAGTTTTTACACTATATCCTGAAGTATTTCCTGGTCCTTTAAATAAAGGACTATACGGAAAAGCATTATCAAAAAAAATTTGGAATTTAAAAGTTGTAAATATTAGAGATTATGCAGAAGATAAACACAAAACAGTAGACGATACTCCATTTGGTGGTGGAAGCGGCATGCTTTTAAAACCAGATGTTTTGGCAAAATCGATTGATCAAAATATAAAAAATGGTGAAAGAATTTTTTATTTATCACCAAAGGGAAAAAAGTTTAATCAAAAAATTGCAAAAGATTTGTCAAAAGAAAAATGTATAAATTTGATATGTGGACATTTTGAAGGAATTGATGAACGTATTTTAACAACACGAAATATAGAAGAAATTAGCATAGGAGATTTTGTTTTATCAGGAGGAGAGACAGCAGCTCTAGTACTAATTGACAGTATACTTAGATTATTACCAGGAGTTATTGGAAACGATATGTCAAAAAAAGATGAAAGTTTTGAAAATGGCTTGCTAGAATATCCTCAATATACAAAACCTCTAATTTGGGAGAAAAAAAGTGTTCCAGAGGTGTTATTATCTGGAGATCATGCCAAAATTAAAGGCTGGCGTTTATCTCAATCAGAGGCTATAACACGCGACCGAAGGCCAGATTTATGGCAAAAATATAAGAAGAATTAAATTGATAAACATTAACATGAAAAATATTGAAGAAATTAATCAATCGAATGTAAAGAAAATTGCAGCTGAGAAAAAGCTACCAGAGTTTTTTCCAGGAGATATAGTTAAAGTTGGTGTTAGGATCACTGAAGGTAAACGAGATAGAATTCAATATTTTGAAGGTGTTTGTATAGCAAAAAAGAACAGAAGTATTCATTCATCTTTTACTGTTAGAAAAATTTCTTTTGGTGAGGGTGTAGAAAGAACTTTTGCTTTATACAGTCCAATAGTTAATTCAATTAAGGTTATTAGATCTGGAAAAGTTAGAAAAGCTAAATTATATTATTTGAGAGACAGAACAGGAAAATCTGCAAGAATTACTGAAAAAATTAAGAAAAAAATTGGAATTGACTTAGAAAGTACGCCTGAGACAGTTACAGAAGAAAATTTAGCACCAATCATCAAGGAAAAAAGCACTGAAGCTAAAACAGATGCTCAACCAGAACCAAAAAAAGAAAGTTCTGAAGAAAAAAAATAATTTTTTTCTTAATGCCTTTAACACTTTACGATAAAATATGGAATGAGCATCTTGTTAATCAACAAGAAGATGGAACAGCTTTGTTGTTTGTGGATAGACATTTGATCCATGAAGTAACTAGCCCACAAGCATTTGAAGGTATAAGAAATTCAAAAAGAAAAATAAGACAACCAAATTTAACACTTGCTGTTGCTGACCATAATGTTCCTACAACAGACAGGTCAAAAGGTATATCTGATAATGATTCAAAAATTCAAGTAGATACACTGGTTAAAAATTGCAAAGAATTTGGTATCCAAATTTTTGGAATGAATGATAAAAGACAGGGTATAGTTCATATTATAGGACCCGAACAGGGATTTACTCAACCTGGAACAGTTATAGTTTGTGGTGATAGTCACACAGCGACTCACGGTGCATTTGGAGCTCTTGCATTTGGAATTGGAACTTCAGAAGTTGAACATGTTCTTGCAACTCAAACATTAATTCAAAAAAAAGCTAAAAATTTTAGAATCAATGTTAATGGTAAGCTACCACTTGGAGTAACTTCAAAAGATGTAATTTTACAAATTATTGGAAAAATTGGAACTGCGGGAGGTACTGGCTATGTTATTGAATATGCAGGAAATTTAATTTCTTCACTATCTGTTGAACAAAGGATGACTGTTTGTAATATGAGCATTGAAGGTGGAGCTAGAGCGGGATTAATTGCACCAGACCAGAAAATTTTTGATTATTTAAAAAATAAACCAATGTCTCCAAAAAACAAAAATTGGGATAAAGCTATTGATTATTGGAAAAATTTAAAAACTGACTCAGGTGCAAATTTTGATAAAGAAGTCAGTTTAAATGCAGAAGAAATTAAACCTATGGTGACTTGGGGTACTTCTCCTCAAGATGTGGTTGCTATTGATGAAAAAGTCCCAAACCCAGCAAATGAACATGACATAGATAAAAAAAATTCTATCGAAAGATCATTAAAATATATGGGTTTAAAACCAGACACTTTTATAAAAGATATAAAAATAGATAAAGTATTTATTGGCAGTTGTACAAATGGAAGAATTGAAGACTTAAGAGAGGTGGCAAAAATAATTAAAGATAAAAAAAAAGCAACACATGTGCATGCAATGATTGTTCCAGGTTCTGGCTTAGTTAAAGAACAAGCAGAACAAGAAGGTTTAGATAAAATTTTTATAGAATCTGGATTTGAGTGGCGTGAACCAGGTTGCTCTATGTGTTTAGCAATGAATGCAGATAAGTTAAAACCTCAAGAAAGATGTGCTTCAACATCAAATCGAAATTTTGAGGGAAGACAAGGAAGAGGAGGAAGAACTCACCTTGTAAGTCCTGCTATGGCAGCCGCAGCTGCAATTTCTGGAAATTTTGAAGATGTAAGAAAGTATCAAAATTAAAATGAAAAAATTTAATTCATTAAAAAGCATTCCTGCATATCTACCAATAGTTAATATTGATACTGATATGATAATTCCTAAACAGTTCTTAAAAACTATTAAAAGAACTGGGCTTGGAAAAAATTTATTTTTTGAAATTAGGTATGACAATGATGGAAAAGAAATCAAAGATTTTGTTCTTAATCAAGAACCTTATAATAAATCAAAGATTTTAATTACAGGAAAAAATTTTGGATGTGGATCTTCGAGAGAACACGCCCCTTGGGCATTAGCGGATTTTGGAATTACATGCATAATAAGTTCTAGTTATGCAGATATATTCTATAATAATTGCTTTAAAAATGGAATTTTACCAATTGTTTTAGCAGAAGAAAAAATTAAAGAACTTTTAGAATACTCTAAAAGAAAACAAGAAATATCAATTGATTTAACTGAAGAAAAAATTTTTTTTGGCAATAAAGAAATTAAATTTGAAATTGATTCATTTAAAAAAAAATGTTTATTAGAAGGTCTTGATGATATTGCTCTTTCTTTAGAAAAAGAAGAAAAAATTTTTTCTTTTGAAAAAAATTTAAAAAATCAAAAACCGTGGATATTTAATGATTAAAATAAAAAAAAGAAAAGTATTACTATTACCTGGAGATGGAATTGGTCCTGAGGTTACTAGAGAAGTAAGAAAAATTATTGAATGGTTTAATAAAAATAAATCTTTAGATTTTGAGATTGATGAAGATTTAGCTGGTGGAGCCTCTTATGATAAGCATGGCACTCCTATTACTGATGAAGTTTTTTATAAAGCTTTAGAAAGTGAAGTAGTAATACTTGGAGCGGTAGGTGGACCTAAATGGGATAACCTTGAGTTTTCAAAGAAACCAGAAAGAGCATTACTAAAATTAAGAAAAGAACTAAAATTATTTGCCAATTTAAGGCCAGCAATTTGTTTTAAACAGTTAGTTGATGCATCAAGTCTTAAACCTGAAATAGTTTCTGGGTTAGATATTATGATCGTTAGAGAGCTTACCGGTGGAATTTATTTTGGAGAACCTAGGGGGATTAAACCAATAGACAAAGGTGAGAGAAAAGGCATTAACACTCATACTTACACTACAAGCGAAATAGTAAGAGTAGCAAAGGTTGCTTTTGATTTAGCTAAAAAAAGAGCAAATAAAGTTACATCTTGCGAGAAATCTAATGTAATGGAAGCAGGACAGCTATGGAAAGAAGAAGTTCAAGCACTGCATGATAAAGAATATAAAGATGTTGAATTAAATCATATGCTTGCAGACAATTGCGCAATGCAATTATTAAGAAATCCAAAACAGTTTGATGTAATTGTAACTGATAATTTATTTGGTGATATGCTATCAGACCAGGCCTCTATGTTAACTGGTTCGTTGGGACTTTTGCCTTCAGCTTCTCTTGGTGCAAAAAATAAAAATGGTGAAATGAGAGCTATGTATGAACCTATACATGGAGCTGCTCCTGATATTGCTGGCAAAGGTATAGCTAACCCAATTGCTACAATTCTGAGTTTTGCTATGGCGCTAAAATATTCTTTAGATTTGGATAAAGAGGCAGAAGGTTTAGAAAAAGCTGTTCAAAGTGTGTTAGATGATGGATTTAGAACAAAAGATATTTTAACCAAGGGAATGAAAGAAGTATCAACCACTGAAATGGGTGATGCGATAATTTCAAAATTGAAATAATTAACCATTTATTCTAGAGTATTTGAATGCCAATTTATACCGCTCCCGTTGAAGATATGATGTTTCTTTTTA
Organism: uncultured Pelagibacteraceae bacterium; assembly: GCA_902603905.1. GTDB lineage: Bacteria > Pseudomonadota > Alphaproteobacteria > Pelagibacterales > Pelagibacteraceae > Pelagibacter. The sequence goes on from CACKWM010000006.1 coordinate 4,462, forward strand.
ATAAGTTAAGAAATAATAAAAATTATAATGAGATAGAGAAATATAAAGAAGTTAATTCTGAATTAGTAAAGGATATTTTAGAAGAAGCAGCTAAGATTAACCAAAATATTATATTGCCATTAGCAAAATCAGGAGATGAAAATCCAACTATTTTAGAAAATGGAGTAGTTAGAACCCCACCGGGTTATAAAGAAGCTTATACTAAATTTATTGAAGATGGATGGACATCTTTATCTTGTGATCCAAAATACGGTGGTCAAGGAATGCCAAAAACAGTTAGTTCTTTTTTTGATGAAATGCTATCATCTGCAAGTCTTTCATTTAAACTTTATAGTGAATTGAGCATTGGTGCTTATAATTGCATTTCACATCATGCAACAGATTCTATTAAAAATAAATTTCTTCCCAAAATGGTACAAGGAAAATGGAGTGGCACTATGTGTTTAACCGAACCAGTATGTGGAACAGATCTTGGATTGTTAAAAACTAAAGCAGTAGAACAATCAGATGGAACTTATAAGTTAAGTGGACAAAAAATATTTATTACTTCAGGAGATCATGATCTTACAGAAAATATTATACATTTGGTAATAGCTAGAGCAGCAGATTCCCCAGCTGGAACAAAGGGTATAAGTTTATTTTTGGTACCCAAATTTATTGTAAATGAAGATGGATCTATTGGATCTAGAAATGGAATTTCTACTGGATCTATAGAAAGCAAAATGGGAATTAAAGGTTCTGCCACATGTGTATTAAACTTTGATGATGCGATTGGTTATATGATTGGGCCAAAGAACAAAGGACTTAATGCTATGTTCACCATGATGAACTTAGAAAGAATTGTTGTTGGAATTCAAGGTTTAGGAATTTCTGAAATTGCTTATCAAAATTCATTAAGTTATGCAAAAGAGAGAAAACAAGGAAAAGCAAATAATAGTAATTCATCTAATGGTGCGGATTTTATAATTGAGCATGCAGATATAAGAAAATCTCTGCTTAACATGAAGTCTATCATCGAAGGAGAAAGAGCACTTTGTTTTTGGTTATCACAACAAACAGAAGTCAGTCTTAATCATCAAGATCAAAAAGTGAAACAAGAAGCATCTGATTTTGTTTCTTTGATGACGCCAGTAGTTAAAACAATGTTTACTGATATGGGTATGGAAATAACAAGCGAAGCTATGCAAGTTCATGGTGGCTATGGTTACACAAAAGACCAAGGAATTGAACAACTTTATCGAGATAATAGAATTACACCAATTTATGAAGGCACAAACTCTATTCAGGCTGCTGATTTGGTATTTAGAAAGTTAGTTAATAGAAATGGCGATGTAATTAACAAATATTTAGATATGATTAAAAATGATTGCAATACTGAAAACGAGAAAATCAAACCTTTTGCAAAAGAATTGACTGATCACATAGAAGTTTTATCTAATTTTACAGTTTGGATTAAAGAAAAAATTCAAAACTCAAAAGATGATGCAAGTGCAGCATGTAATGATTATTTAAAAGCATTAGGCTTTGTATCTATAGGACATGCATGGATAAAAGTTTTAGAGGTAAGCTTTAATGATTATGATAATAATAAAAATTTTTATGAAGACAAAATACAAACTGCAAAATTTTATTTTAAAAGGGTTTTGCCAAGGGCAGAAAATCACTTTAAAACTGCTATAACTGGAAGTGATTATATAATGAACTTTAAGTTTAATTAATATGAGTCATTACGATACAAACCTCGATAAGAATGAAGCAAATTATGTCCCGCTGTCTCCACTTTCATTTTTAGAAAGAACAAAAAATATTTATCCTAATTATGAGGCTATAGTTTATGAAAGCAGATCATACACTTGGTCTGAGGTGTATAAAAGATGTGTTAAATTTGCGAGTGCACTAGATAAAATAGGAATTAAAACAGGTGATACTGTTTCAGTTATGGCATTTAATACACCTGAAATTTTTGAAGCCCATTATTCGATTCCTATGGTTGGTGCTGTAATTAATGCAATCAATACAAGGCTTGATCCAAAAACAATTAGTTATATTTTAGATCATAGTGACGCAAAAGTTTTAATTGTAGATAGACAATTTAATAAAGTTGTTACTAAAGCTTTATCAAATGTAAAATCTAAAATAACTATAATTGATATAGACGACAAAGATGCAAATCTTCCAGATTCAAAAAAAATTGGAGAACTTGAATATGAACAGTTTTTAAATACAGGAGATGAGAATTATAATTGGAAAAAACCAAAAGATGAATGGCAAGCTATTTCTTTAGGCTATACTTCAGGAACAACCGGAAATCCCAAAGGTGTTGTTTGCCATCATAGAGGTTCTTACTTGATGGCCACTGGAAGTGCAACTGCTTGGAATATGCCTAATAAACTAAATTTTTTATATACAGTACCAATGTTTCACTGTAATGGATGGTGTTATACTTGGACAATGTCAATGTTGCACGGACGAGTGATTTGTTTAAGAAATATTGATGTTAAAAAAATTTTTGAGTTAATTGATAAGTATGATGTTACTCATTTTGGTGGTGCACCAATCGTTTTAAACATGATAGCTAATGCTCCTAAAGAGCATCAAAAAAAATTAAAAAGAAAAGTACACGTATTAACTGCAGGAGCCCCACCTCCAAGTATTATATTTGAGAAAATGCAAAATTTAGGTTTTGATGTGATGCATGTTTATGGATTGACTGAAACTTATGGACATATTTTACAATGTGCATGGAACGATGAATGGGAGAATTTAGATCAAGAAAAACAAAATGAAATTCGAGCAAGACAGGGAGTTATATATCCTAATCTTGAAGGAGCAGTAGTTATGGACCCGGAAACCATGAAACCTGTACCAAAGGATGGAAAAACTATGGGAGAAATTATGATAAGAGGAAACGTTGTAATGAAAGGATATTATAAAGATAAAGATGCAACAGAAAAATCAATGAAAGGTGGATGGTTTCATTCAGGTGATTTGGCTGTTACTTATCCAAATGGATATATTAAAATTCAAGATAGATCCAAAGATATTATTATTTCTGGCGGAGAAAATATTTCGTCAATTGAAATAGAAAATACCATAGCAAAGCATCCAGCAGTATCTTTAGCTGCGGTTGTTGCTAAACCAGATGAAAAATGGGGAGAAACTCCCTGTGCATTTGTAGAGTTAATTGATGGAAAAAAAGCAACAGAAGAAGAAATAATAAAGTTTTGTAGAGAAACTTTGGCAGGATTTAAATTGCCTAAAAAAATAGTATTTTCTCCATTACCAAAAACTTCAACAGGAAAAATCCAAAAATTTGAACTAAGGAAAAAGGTCAAGGAGTTAAACTGAATTTAAAAGTTGATGAAAAAGACGTGTTCGTCTCTACAGGCGGCATAGACTTCGATAAAGAAAAACCATCAATATTATTGATGCACGGAAGTGGACTGACTCATATAGTTTGGTCACTTCATGAACAATTTTATGCTTCACAGGGATTTAATGTTTTATCTGTAGATCTTCCAGGACATGGAAATTCAGAGGGTCCATCACTTGAATCTATAGAAAAAATTTCTAATTGGGTAAAATCGTTAATGAATGTTCTTAGTATTAAAAGAATAATTATTATAGGACACTCTCAAGGATCTCTTATAGGTATTGATTTTGCATCTCGATACCCTGATTTAATTAGTAGCTTAGTTTTGGTTGCTGGAACTTACAAAATGCCAGTCAATCAAGATCTTATCGATTATGCAGAAGCAGGCGATGAAAAAGCAGTTTTACTTATGATGAAGTGGGGCTATGAAGGATCAAAAGCATTTATAGGAGGCAATCCTGTAAAAAAAATAATTAATTCATCCCGCGACATTAGAGAAATTTTAGCTGTAGACTTAAATGCTTGCAACAATTACAAAGACGGCAAAGAATCTTTAAAAAAAATCAATTGTCCAACGTTATGTATATTTGGTGATTTAGATAAAATGGTTCCCTTAGAAGTAGGAAATAAAATGGCATCTATGATAAAAAATTCTGAAAAAAAAATAATTAATAATTGTGGACACATGATAATTTTTGAAAAGGCATTTGAAATGAGAAAAACTGTAAAAGAATTTTTAACTAAATAATTATGAAAAATTATTTTATTGCAAGATCAAGAAGAGTTAGAAGTACGCCTTATACTCCAAGAATTGAAAATCAAGGTGTAACTGCTTATACAGTTTATAATCATATGCTTTTGCCAGCTGCATTTGGTTCTTTAGAAGATTCTTATAATCATTTAAAGGAGCATGTCCAAGTTTGGGATGTTGCAGGAGAAAGACAGGTTGAAGTTTCTGGAAAAGACTCTGCAAAATTAGTTCAGTTAATGACCTGCAGAGATCTTTCAAAATCTAAAGTGGGAAGATGTTATTACTGTCCAATTATAGATGACAAAGCAGGTTTAATAAATGATCCTGTTATATTAAAACTTGATGAGCAACGTTGGTGGATTTCTATAGCAGATTCAGATGTAATTTTATTTGCAAAAGGTTTAGCAATTGGAAACAAATTTGATGTTAAAATATTTGAACCAAACGTAGATATATTAGCTGTACAAGGACCAAAATCTTTTAAACTTATGGAAAAAATATTTGGAAAAAAGATTACAGAAATGAAATTTTTTGGATTTGATTATTTTGAGTTTACTGGAGCAAAACACTTAATTGCTAGATCTGGGTGGTCAAAACAAGGAGGTTATGAAATTTATGTAGAAGACACAAAATCTGGACTAGCCTTATACGATAAACTTTTTGAACTTGGTAAAGAATTTAATGTAAAACCGGGATGTCCAAATCTAATTGAAAGAATTGAAAGTGCTTTACTATCTTATGGCAACGATATTGATAATAATGATAACCCACTTGAGTGTGGTTTAGATAAATATGTCAATTTAGATACAGATGTTAATTTTCTTGGAAAAGAAAAATTAAAAGAAATTAAAAAACAAGGAATTAAAAGAAGATTAATGGGAGTAAAAATTGAAACAAAAACAATTAATGTTTCAAAATCAATAAAAATTTTTGATGAAAAAAACAATGAAATTGGAGAATTAAGATCTGGAGTTTATTCTCCTCATTTTGGTCAGGTTATAGGAATAGCGATGATGCTTAAACCCTATTGGAATAAGTCACAATCCTTTAAAATTGAATTAAACGGTAAGAGTTTTGATGGAAAAGTTTGTGATTTATCATTCATCTAGGTATAAAATATAAAATATCATGAATATTACGATTGTAGGAGCCACTGGTAACGTTGGAAGGAAAATTATAGAGATTTTAGAAAAAAAAAATTTTCCTATTGATGCCTTATATTTGGTTGCATCTTCTAAAAGCGCAGGATCAAAATTAAGATTTAAAGAAAAAGAAATTGAAGTTGAAAATTTAGAAACTTTTGATTTTTCAAAAGGTGAAATTACTTTTTTTTCTGCCGGCAGCAAAATATCAGAAAAATATGCAGCAAAAGCTGCAAAGCATTCAACTGTAATTGATAATTCAAGCTATTTTAGAATGGATCCTGATGTTCCTCTTATTGTTCCAGAAGTTAATCCTAATGATTTAAAAAATCATAAAAAAAAAAATATTGTAGCAAATGCCAATTGTTCAGTAATACCTTTAGTTGTAGCGCTTAAACCTCTTCATGATTTATATAATATAAAAAGAATTGTTGCATCTACGTATCAATCAGTTTCTGGAGCTGGCAAAGCTCCAATGGATGAATTGTTATCACAAACAAAAGATTTTTTTGATACTAAAGAGCTGAGATCAAATTATTTTACAAAACAAATCGCATTTAATGCGATTCCACATATAGATAATTTTTTAGATAGTGGCTACACCAAAGAAGAGCAAAAAATGCATGATGAAGTAAAAAAAATTTTAGATTCAAAAATTAAAGTAACATCTACATCAGTTAGAATACCTGTTTTGGTTTCACATGCTGTAAGTGTTAATGTTGAATTTAATAAAAAATATAAATTCAATGAAATCAAAAATGTATTAAATACCTCACCCGGGTGCAAAGTCATCGATGAACATAAAGATGGAGGCTATATTACACCAGCTGAAGCTGAAAATAAATTTGATACATTCATTTCTAGAGTTAGAGAAGATAATTCTCAAAGTAATACAATTAATTTATGGATTGTTTCCGATAATCTTCTTAAAGGTGCGGCTTTGAACGCAGTAGAGATTGCTGAAATATTAATTAAAAATAAATAAATGGAAAATAAAAAACCTTTATCGCCTCATATTCAAATTTATAGTTGGAATATTTCTTCTTTAATTTCTATTTCTCACAGAATAGCAGGTGTAATAAATTTATTAATATTCACATTAATCTGCTTCTGGATAGGTTTATTGATGTTAGGTGAATCAAATTATGAATATATAAAATTTTTTCTTCAATCATATTTTGGAAAATTTTTAATCTTATGTTTGACTTGGTCATTTATTTTTCAAATATTAAGTGAAATCAGACATTTATTTTGGGATTTTGGATATGGTTTTGAATTAATTACTTCAAAAATTTCAGGACTTTTTGTTATTTTTGGATCATTTATCTTAACAGTACTAATCTATTTAATTGGAAAGCAGATTATTTAATATGGTTAATGCAACAAAAAAATGGATATTTCTTAAAGTAAGTTCAATAATACTTATTCCATTGATGCTATGGTTTATTGTAAATTTAGTATCAATTTATGAAAAAGATTATATTGATATTGTAAGTTTTTTTTCTACTCAACCGTCAAAATTTCTGACATCTCTTTTAATAATTGTAGCTTTCTTTTATTCTTCATTAAACATCAGTGAAATTTTTGAAGATTATATTCATGATGAAAATTTAAAAAATATAGCAAATAAAACTATGTATGCATTGTCAGTAATAATTCCTTTTTTAACTATAATTGTAATTTTTAATTTAAATATATGAGCTCTTATAAAATTATAGATCATGAATATGATGTAGTAGTGTTGGGAGCTGGAGGCGCGGGATTAAGGGCAGCAGTAGGTCTTAGTGAGGCAGGTTTGAAAACAGCTTGTATATCAAAGGTTTTTCCAACTAGAAGTCACACTTCAGCAGCTCAAGGAGGTATTTCTGCAGCTTTAGGAAATATGGGAGAAGATGATTGGCGTTGGCATATGTATGATACAGTTAAAGGATCAGATTGGCTAGGAGATCAAGACTGCATAGAATATTTATGCAAAGAAGCTCCAGGAGCTGTTTTAGAATTAGAAAGATATGGCGTTCCATTTAGCCGGACAGAGGATGGAAAAATTTATCAAAGACCTTTTGGGGGAATGACTAAAAATTATGGTAATGAAACTGTTCAGCGAACTTGTGCAGCAGCAGATAGAACAGGCCATGCAATATTGCACACAATGTATGGACAGGCTTTAAAACATAACACTAGGTTTTTTATTGAGTATTTTGCTTTAGATTTATTAATGAAAAATGGAGAGTGCAAAGGTCTAATAGCTTGGAATTTAAATGATGGAACTATTCATAGATTTAGAGCTCATATAACAATAATAGCCACAGGCGGATATGGTAAGACTTATTATTCTTCAACATCAGCTCACACATGCACGGGCGATGGAAATGCTATGGTTTTAAGGGCTGGTTTACCTTTGCAAGATATGGAATTTGTTCAATTTCATCCAACAGGAATTTATGGACATGGAACTTTAATCTCAGAAGGAGTTAGAGGTGAAGGTGGTTATTTATTAAACTCTAAAGGAGAAAGATTTATGGAGCGTTATGCTCCAAAAGCTAAAGATCTTGCATCTAGAGATGTTGTGAGCAGATCAATAGCTATTGAAATTAAAGAAGGAAGAGGAATTGGAAAAGAAAAAGATCATGTCCATCTTCATTTAAATCATTTGGATCCAAAAGTAATTGAGGAAAGACTTCCAGGAATTTCAGAGTCTTCGAAATTATTTGCTGATGTTGATGTAACAAAAGAACCAATACCTGTAGTTCCTACAGTTCATTATAATATGGGAGGTATTCCAACCAATTATAAAGCTGAAGTTATAACTGTTAATGATTCTGAAAAAACTGTGCCTGGTCTTATGGCAATTGGTGAAGCAGCATGTGTTTCTGTTCATGGAGCTAATAGACTAGGATCAAATTCATTAATTGATCTAGTGGTATTTGGAAGAGCAGCAGCTAAAAGAGCTGCTGAACTTGTTAAACCTGGAACTCCTCACGAGGAAATTTCAAGAACTGAAACTGATAAATGCCTAGATAGATTTGAAAAATTAAGAAATGGAAATGGAAGCAATAAAACAGCCGATTTAAGATTGGCTATGCAAAAAACAATGCAATCAAAATGTGCAGTATTTAGGACTGAAAAAACTTTAAAAGAAGGAGTTAATGAAATAAGGAGGCCATTTAATGATATGGATACAATTTCAGTAAAAGATAAATCTTTAATTTTTAATACTGATTTAGTTGAAACTTTAGAGTTTGATAACTTAATTAGACAGGCTATAGTTACAATGGACTCAGCTTATCAACGGAAAGAAAGTAGAGGAGCTCATGCTAGAGAAGACTATCCAAAAAGAGATGACAATAAATTTATGAAACACACACTATCTTGGTGTCAAGGCAGTGAGACAAAGATTACTTATAGATCAGTTCATAGTTCAACTTTATCAAACGACGTACAGTATTTTCCTCCTCAAGAAAGGGTTTATTAATGGTACAAATAAATTTACCTCAAAACTCAAAAGTGCAAAAAGGAGAGTATTATAAGGATAAAACTGGATCAAAAAATATTAGAAAAGTGAATATTTATAGGTGGGATCCCTCAAGTGGAAAAAATCCGAGAATAGACACTTATGAAGTTGATATGGATAATTGTCCATCAAAAGTATTAGACTTACTAAATAAAATTAAAAATGAAATAGATCCATCGCTAGCTTATAGAAGATCTTGTGCACATGGAGTGTGTGGTTCTTGCGCAATGAATATGGATGGAAAAAATGGATTAGCTTGTACTAAACCACATGCTGAAATAAATGGAGATATTAATATTTATCCCTTGCCTCATTTAAAAGTTGAAAAAGATTTAATTGGAGATTTAAGTACTTTGTACAAGCAATATGAATCAATAGAACCATGGTTAAAAACAAGTGCAAAAGTTGAGAGTAAAGAAATTCTTCAATCTAGAGAAGATAGATCAAAATTAGATGGCGCATATGAGTGTATAATGTGCGCTTGTTGTTCAACAGCATGTCCAAGTTATTGGTGGAATGGTGATAAATATCTTGGACCGGCTGTTTTATTGCAAGCTTATAGATGGATTATAGATAGTAGAGATGAAGAAAGAAAAGAAAGGTTAAAAAAAGTTGCTGATGAATTAAAACTTTATAGGTGTCATACTATAATGAATTGTACAAATGCATGTCCAAAAGGCTTGAATCCTGCAAAAGCAATTGCATCTATAAAGAAAATGCTTGCAACAAGTTAATTACTTAATTAAATAATTTTGGCTATGAATTTAATTCAACACTTTGTAAATGGAAAAATAACTCCAGGAAAATCAGACAGAAAAGGTAAAATATTTAATCCAGCAACTGGAGAACAAGAATCTGAAGTAAAACTAGGTTCTAAATCAGATTTAGATGAAGCAGTTGATAATGCAAAAAAAGCTTTTGAAACTTGGTCATTAAAAACACCAATTCATAGAGCAAGAATAATGTTTAAATTTAAAGAGTTAATTGAAAAAAACTCTGATGAATTAACTAAAATGATAGTTTCTGAACATGGAAAAGTTTATGAGGATGCAAAAGGTTCACTTACAAGAGGTTTAGAGGTAGTAGAATTTGCATGTGGTATTCCACAAGTTTTAAAAGGAGAATTTACTGAAAATGTTGGAACTGATATCGATAGTTGGTCAGTTAGACAACCACTTGGTGTTTGTGCGGGTATAACGCCATTTAATTTTCCAGCAATGGTTCCTATGTGGATGTTTCCTATGGCTATTGCCTGCGGAAATACTTTTGTATTAAAGCCGTCAGAAAAGGATCCATCATGTTCAATTAGGTTGGCAGAATTATTAAAAGAAGCAGGATTACCAGATGGAGTCTTCAATGTAATTAATGGAGATAAAGAAGTTGTAGACGCGATTTTAATTAACAAAGACATTAAAGCTGTAAGCTTTGTTGGTTCAACTCCAATTGCAAAATATATTTATGAAAACGCAGCTAAAAATGAAAAAAGAGTTCAAGCTTTAGGTGGAGCAAAAAATCATTGTGTGGTGATGCCAGACTGTGATTTAGATCAAGCAGTTAATGGTTTAATGGGAGCAGCTTATGGTTCAGCAGGCGAAAGATGTATGGCACAGTCCGTTGCAGTTGCAGTTGGCAATGTTGGTGATCATTTAGTAAGTAAATTAAGTAAAAAAGTTGAAGCACTAAAAATTGGACCAGGCATGGATAAAACATCAGAAATGGGACCGTTAGTTACAAAGGAACATTTAGAAAAAGTAAAAGGGTATGTTGACCTTGGAGTAAAAGAAGGAGCAAAATTAGTAGTTGATGGAAGAAATTTAAAATTACAAGGTTACGAAAATGGTTTTTATATTGGAGGGTGTTTATTTGATCATGTTAAAAAAGATATGCGAATTTATAAAGAGGAAATTTTTGGACCAGTACTCTCAGTAGTTAGAGCAAAAGATTTTAAAGAAGCCACTCAATTAGTTAATGATCACGAATTTGGTAATGGAACGAGTATTTATACTAGAGATGGAGATGTTGGTAGAACATTTGCTAGTAAAATTAAAGTTGGAATGGTTGGTATAAACATACCTATTCCTGTTCCTGTGGCTTTTCATAGTTTTGGTGGATGGAAAAGATCTCTATTTGGAGATCAACATATGCACGGTATAGAAGGTGTAAGATTTTATACAAAGCTTAAAACAATAACTTCAAGATGGCCATCTGGTATAAGATCAAATCCTGAATTTATTATGCCAACCATGAAGTAAAAAATATGTCAAAAAAAATATCACTAATTGGAGCTGGCCAAATAGGTGGAACTTTAGCACATTTAATTGGATTAAAGGAATTGGCAGATGAAGTTGTGGTTTTTGATATTGCAAGTGGTATTGCTAAAGGTAAAGCACTTGATATTGCTCAATCATCGTCTGTTGACGGTTTTAATGTTAATTTTATTGGAACAGATAGCTATGAAGATATAAAAAATTCAGACGTAATTATTATTACAGCAGGAGTTCCAAGAAAACCAGGAATGAGCAGAGATGATTTGCTTGGAATAAATTTAAAAATAATCAAACAAGTATCAGAAGGTGTTAAAAAAAATTCACCAAATGCTTTCGTTATATGTATTACAAATCCTTTAGATGTTATGGTTATGGCATTTCAAAAATATTCTAGCTTACCAACTAATAAAGTAGTTGGAATGGCAGGCATTCTTGACAGTTCAAGATTTAAATTATTTTTGTCTAAAGAATTAAAAACTCCAGTAAGAGAGATCGAAGCCATGGTAATGGGAGGCCATGGAGATACTATGGTACCTTTACCAAGATTAACAAAAGTTTTAGGAAAGCCATTATTGGATTTGGTTAAAGAGGGAAAGATATCAGAAGAAAAACTAGAAAGTATTAACCAAAGAACAAGAGATGGAGGAGCAGAAATAGTAAAGTTTTTGGAAAAAGGCTCTGCTTTTTATGCACCAGCAGCGTCAGGCATAGAAATGGCTTCTGCATATTTAAAAAATGAAAAAAAACTTTTACCTTGTGCTGCCTATCTTAAAGGAGAATATGGAATAAAGAACATTTATGCTGGAGTACCTGTTGTAATTGGCAGTAGTGGTGTAGAAAAAATAGAAGAAATAAATCTTAATGAAAAAGAAAAAAAAGAATTTCTGAATTCCATCAATGCAGTAAAAAAATTGTGGGAAGCAGCTTCAGCAATTGACCCTGATCTTTCCAAATAATGAATATACACGAGCACCAAGCAAAACAAATTTTAAAGGAATTTGGTATAGAAGTACCAAGTGGTGTATTTGCTCTTTCGGTTGAAGACCTTATAAAAAAAGCTAAACAGTTAAATACCAATAAGTACGTCCTTAAAGCCCAAATTCATGCCGGAGGAAGAGGCAAGGCAGGAGGTGTAAAAATTTTAAATAACATTGACGAATTGATTAAAGAATCTAAAAAGTTATTAGGAAAAAAATTAATAACTCCTCAAACAGGAAAAGAAGGAAAAGAAGTAAAAAGATTATATGTAGAAGAATCTTCTAGTATTGAAAAAGAGTTTTATCTTTCATGTTTGGTTGATAGAGCAAGTTCAAAGATTGCTTTTATTTCAAGTGATCAAGGAGGTATGGATATAGAAGAGGTAGCGAAAAATAAGCCTGACAAAATAATTACTACAAAGTTGGAATTTAGTGAAAATATTTCAGATAGTGATTGTGAAAAAATAATTAAAATTTTTAATCTTAAAGACGATTCAAAGTTATCAGCTATTAAATTAATTAAATCTATTTATAAAATGTTTTTAAGCACTGACGCTAGTCTTGTTGAAATAAACCCACTTATTTTAACTGAAGATAAAAAAATAGTTTGTTTAGACGCAAAAATTAATTTTGATGACAACTCATTATTCAGACATCCAGAAATATTAAAGTTAAGAGATTTAAACGAAGAAGATCCGATAGAAGTAGAGGCAAGCAAACATGATCTTGCTTATATTAAACTTGATGGAAGTATTGGATGTATGGTGAATGGAGCTGGTTTGGCTATGGCAACTATGGACATTATAAAACTTTATGGAGAAGAACCTGCAAATTTTTTAGATGTTGGAGGTGGTGCCTCAAAAGAAAAAGTTTCGGCTGCTTTTAAAATAATACTTTCAGATAAAAATGTTAGAGGAATTTTAATTAATATTTTCGGTGGCATTATGAAATGTGATGTATTAGCTCAAGGCGTTGTAGAGGCTGCCAAAGAAAGAAAAATTAATGTTCCATTAGTTGTTAGATTGGCTGGAACTAATTTTGAGGAAGGTAAAAAAATTCTTCAAAATTCAAATTTAAAAATAATTTCAGCAGATAACCTTGATGATGCAGCAAAAAAAATAGTTGAGGCAATCAAATAAAAAATATGTCAGTTTTAGTTAATAAAAACACGAAACTAATATGCCAAGGCTTTACAGGTTCACATGGAACTTTTCATTCTGAGCAGGCAATTAAATATGGAACTAATCTAGTAGGTGGAGTTACGCCAAAAAAGGGTGGTCAAAAACATTTAGATAGACCAGTTTTTAATACTGTGAATGAAGCAAAAAAAGAAACAGGTGCGAATGCATCCATGATTTATGTACCTGCAAAATTTGCTGGATCAGCTATTATTGAAGCAATAGATTCAGAAATTGAACTCATTGTATGTATAACTGAAGGTATTCCCGTACTAGATATGCTTAAAGTGAAAAAAAAATTATCAGAATCAAAAAGCAGATTAATAGGCCCAAATTGTCCAGGAATAATTACACCTGAAGAATGTAAAATAGGAATAATGCCAGGAAAAATTCACAAAAAAGGTTCAGTTGGAATTGTTTCAAGGTCAGGAACTTTAACTTATGAAGCTGTAGCACAAACTACTGAGATTGGATTAGGCCAATCAACCTGTATAGGAATTGGAGGAGATCCAATTAATGGAACAAATTTTATTGATTGTTTAGATCTTTTTTTAAATGATGAGGAAACCGAATCAATTCTAATGATTGGTGAAATTGGTGGAACAGATGAAGAAAATGCATCTGAATTTCTAAAAAATCATAAAGTAAAAAAACCTGTTGTTGGTTTTATAGCTGGAATTACGGCGCCACCAGGAAGAAGAATGGGTCATGCAGGAGCCATAATTTCAGGTGGAAAAGGTGGAGCCAAAGAGAAAATAAAAAAAATGGAAGAATGTGGTATAACTATCGCTAAATCTCCATCAAAAATAGGAAAAACATTATTTAATAAATTGTCTAATTGAAAAATATATTACAAATAATATAATATTTTAGATAAATTAATGTCTTCTCCAAAAAACTTAGAATACAAAAAAACATCATTTTTAAGCAAATCAAACAGCTCATTTATTGAAGAAATGTATATAAAATACATTGAAAAGGATCCTACTTTGCCAGCTAGTTGGGAAAATTATTTTAATACTTTAAATGAAGATTTAAACTTAATTACAAAAGAAATTGAAGGGCCAATTTGGAAAAAAAATAAAAAAAAAATTACTTTTGATAAAAGAAAAATTACTTCAAAATTAAACATTGAAAGTACTGAAAACATTGAAAAATATAAAGCTGAATCTATTAAAGCTATAGCATTAATAAGAGCATATAGAATCAGAGGCCATCTTATTGCAAATCTTGATCCACTTGGTTTAATGGAAAGAAAATATCTTCATGAGCTACATCCTGCAGATCATGGTTTTCAAAAAGAAGATTATAATAAAAAAATTTTTTTACATTCATATTTAGATCAAGGTTACGGATCAATTAACGAACTAATACCTTTTTTAAAAAGAATTTATTGTTCTACAATTGGAATTGAGTTTATGCATATTTCAGATCCTGTTGAAAAAGTATGGCTTAGAGAAAGAATGGAAAAAGAAGAAAATCAGCTAAAATTTACTGATAATGGCAGGAAAGCAATTTTAAATAAATTAATACAAGCAGAAGGTTTTGAAAAATTTCTAGCATTAAAATTTGTAGGAACAAAGAGATTTGGTTTAGATGGAGGAGAGTCTCTAATACCAGCTCTTGAACAAATTATTAAAAGAGGAGGTCAATTAGGAGTTAAAGAAGTAAAAATTGGTATGTCACATAGGGGAAGGTTAAATGTTTTAGCTAATTTATTGCAAAAATCTTATAAAAGAATTTTTAACGAGTTTGTTGGAGAATTTGCCAACACACCAGAAGAATCTGCTGGAGATGTTAAGTATCATTTGGGAGCCTCATCAAATAGAGAGTTTGATGGTAATTCAGTACACATAAGTTTAACAGATAATCCTTCACATTTAGAAGCAGTTAATCCTGTCGTTCTTGGGCAAACAAGGGCAAAACAATTTTTTCATCAAGATAAAAAAAGAAATAAAGTAATTCCAATTTTAATTCATGGTGATGCTGCTTTTGCTGGACAAGGAATAGTTGCAGAGTGTTTTGCAATGTCAGGGTTAAAAGGTCATAACACTGGTGGGACAATTCATATTATTGTGAACAATCAGATTGGTTTTACCACAAGTCCAAGATTTGCAAGATCAAGTCCATATCCTTCAGATTTAGGAAAGGTAATCGAGTCACCTATTTTGCATTGTAATGGAGATGATCCTGAAGCAGTAGTGCATTGTGCAAAAATTGCAATTGAGTTTAGACAAAAGTTTAACAAAGATGTTGTTATAGATATGATTTGTTATCGTAGATTTGGCCACAATGAGGGAGATGAACCTTCATTTACTCAACCTTTAATGTACAAAAAAATTAAACAACATCCTACAACTTTGAACGTTTATGGAAAAAAACTAATAAAAGAAAATGTTATTACTCAAGAAGAATTTGATAAAATGAAAAAAAAATTCAAAAATCTTCTTGATGAACAATTTAAAACTGCAAAAGATTATAAACCAAAAATTGAATGGTATGAAGGAACTTGGAGTAGATACAAACCTGAAAAAGGTAAAGATAGAAGAGGAAAAAGTGGCGTTGATTTAAACAAACTTATAAAAATTTCTGAAAAAATTAATAATGCACCACCTGAAGTAAATTTGCATAAAACGATCAAGAAAATATTAGATTTAAGAAAACAATCAGTTCTTAATAAAAAAGGGATAGATTGGGGAACGGCAGAAGCTTTAGCTTTTGGGTCTCTTCTTGAAGAAGGTTATCCGGTAAGATTAGTAGGACAAGATTCAGGCAGAGGAACCTTTAGTCAAAGACACTCAGTTTTAAGAAATCAAGTAGATAATTCAAGATATATTCCTCTAAATAATATTTCTGAAAAACAAAAAAACTTTGAACCTGTGGATAGTTTTTTATCAGAATTAGCTGTTTTAGGATTTGAATATGGATACAGTCTAGTTGAACCAGGAACATTAACTATTTGGGAAGCTCAGTTTGGAGATTTTGCAAATGGAGCTCAAATAATAATAGACCAGTTCATTGCATCAGGTGAAAGAAAATGGTCTAGAGCCAGTGGACTTATAATGCTTTTACCACATGGTTATGAAGGTCAAGGTCCAGAACATTCATCTGGCAGATTAGAGAGATTTCTCCAATTATGTGCTCAAGATAATTTACAAGTGATGAACTGCACTACTCCTGCAAACTACTTTCACGCTTTAAGACGTCAAATACATAGAGATTTTAGAAAACCATTAGTTATGATGACTCCTAAATCATTATTGAGAAATAAACTTTGCGTATCTAATTTAGAAGATTTCGGTAAAAAAAACTCATTTCATAGAGTTCTTTGGGATCACGCAATCGACCCAAAAGAAAATAACTTTATAGAACTTAAAAAGAGCAACAAAATAAGAAAAGTAATTTTATGTTCTGGAAAAGTGTATTTTGATTTATTGGCGGCTCGAGAAAAAAATAAAAAAGATGATGTGGTTATTTTTAGAGTTGAACAGTTATATCCTTTTCCAGTAAAATCATTAGTAAAAGAGATTAAAATTTATGCAAAAAATGCCAAATTTTATTGGTGTCAGGAAGAACCTAAAAATATGGGTGCATGGTTGTTGGTAAGAGATTATATACAATGGACATTAGATTATATAGGAGCTAATAATAATAAGATTGATTACATAGGAAGAAAACCAGCAGCTTCACCTGCAACAGGTTATGCTAAAAGGCACCTAGATCAACAAAAAAAAATTATTGAAAGTGTATTCAAATAAAAATGAGTGAAAAAATTTTAGTACCAGTTTTAGGAGAAAGCATAACCGAAGCAACAGTTGCTAAATGGTTAAAAAATAAAGGCGAGGTGGTTAAAGTTGATGAAGCTATTGTTGAGTTAGAAACTGATAAAGTAAATCTAGAAGTACCATCAGCAGTAAATGGTATATTAACAGAAATCAATGCAAAAAATGGTGAAGTCGTTAAAGTGGGTGCAATTCTTGGATCAGTTAGCGAAAGTGAAGAAACTGAAGAAGAAATAAAAAAAATAGTACCTAAAAAACAAGAAAAAAAAATTATAAATTTAGATGTTGATAAAAAAAAAGAATCTATAAAAATTTTTGATGAAGGAAAAAATTTAAGTAATTCCGAAGAAGAAAATTTAAGTAATTCCGAAGAAGAAAATTTAAGTAATTCTAATGAAATTGAGCCATTAATTTTAACTAACGAAATTAAAAAAGAAAAAGATTCAAGTGTGCAAAATATAAACGAAAAACTTTCTCCAGCGGTAAGAAAAATAGTTTTAGAAAATAATATTGATATTGAAAAAGTTCAAGGATCTGGAAAAGATGGCAGAATTCTTAAAGGAGACTTAATTGATATAATGGGCATAAGTCCAAAACCTTCAGAGAGAAAAATTAAATATGGTCAAGAGGAAAGAATTAAAATGACCAGATTAAGACAAACAATTGCAAAAAGATTAAAACAAGCTCAAGAAAATGCTGCAATGTTAACAACTTTTAACGAGGTTGATATGACAAATATTATAGAAATGAGAAAAGAAAACCAGGAAGATTTTAAAAAAAGATATGGAATTAAGTTAGGTTTTATGTCTTTCTTTGTTAAAGCGTGTGTAGTCGGATTAAAAAATTTTCCAGCAATAAATGCAGAAATAGATGATAATGAAATTATTTATAAAAATTATTATAATATTAGTTTTGCTGTTGGCACAGAAAAGGGATTGGTTGTACCAGTATTAAGAAATGCAGATGAACTTTCATTTGCTGATATAGAAAAAAATATTATTAGCGTATCCGAAAAAGCACGAAGTGGTAAATTAACCATTGAAGATCTTCAAGGAGGAACTTTTACTATTAGCAATGGAGGAGTTTATGGATCAATGTTATCTACACCAATACTAAATCCACCTCAATCTGGCGTTTTAGGGATGCACAATATTGTAGAAAGACCCATAGCAATAGATGGTGAAGTTAAAATAAGATCAATTATGTATCTTGCGTTGTCTTACGATCATAGAATAATCGATGGAAAAGATGCAGTGTCATTTCTAAAAAATGTAAAAGAAAATTTAGAAGATCCAAGAAGGTTGTTTTTAGATATTTAAATGGCAGAAAAATTTCAAGCAGTTGTTATAGGCGGGGGGCCTGGTGGATATGTTTGTGCAATTAGGCTTGCTCAGCTTGGTATTAAAACTGCATGTATAGAATCAAGAGGAACTTTAGGAGGAACATGTCTAAATGTCGGGTGTATACCCTCAAAAAGCCTATTAAATCTTTCCGAAAATTATTTTAGAGCAAAAAATTTTTCAAACTTAGGAATAGAAATTGAAAAAATTAATCTGAATCTTAAAAAAATGATGCAAAACAAAGATCAAGCTGTAAACACTTTAACTAAAGGAATAGAATTTTTATTTAAAAAAAATAAAGTTACTTATTATAAGGGGATAGCAAGCTTTAAATCAATTAATCAAATTTCCATAGTTGATCATAAAAATAAAAAAACAGTTATAGAGACAGAAAAAACAATAATTAGTACAGGTTCCGAAGCAGTTTCATTACCAGGTATTAAGTTTGATGAAAAAGTAATTATTTCTTCAACAGGCGCCTTATCATTAAATTCAGTTCCTAAGAAAATGGTTGTAGTTGGAGGAGGCTATATAGGTTTAGAAATGGGATCTGTATGGTCTAGGTTGGGCGCCGAAGTTCATGTGATTGAATTTTTAGATCATATAATTCCAGGCATGGATAAAGGAATTTCAAAAGAATTTATAAAAATTTTAGAAAAACAGGGAATAAACTTCCATTTAGAAACAAAAGTAAATTCAATTAAAAAAAACAACAACAGTGCAAATGTACTAACAACAAGTAAAAATGGTAAAAAAATTGATTTTGATTGTGATGTTGTTTTAATTTCTGTAGGTAGAAAACCTAATACCAAAAATTTAAATTTAGAAGCAGTAGGTATACTGCTTGATAATAAAAAAAGAATTGAAGTAAATAATAATTTTCAAACAAATGTAGATAGTATTTATGCAATTGGCGACGTTATAAAAGGACCTATGTTAGCTCATAAAGCTGAAGAAGAAGGAGTAGCAATAGCCGAATTAATAGCAGGCCAATCTGGCCATGTTAATTATGATACTATTCCAGGAGTTATTTATACTTTTCCAGAAGTTGCTTCTATTGGAAAAACTGAAGAAGAACTAAAAGATCTCAATATAAAATATAAAATTGGAAAATTTACATTTATGGCAAATTCAAGAGCTAAGGCGATAAATGAAACAGATGGGTTTGTAAAAATTCTTGCAGATGAAAAAACGGACAAAGTTTTAGGCACACATATAATAGGACCAAATGCAGGTGAAATGATTGCTGAAATAGCGATTGCTATGGAATTTGGTGCGAGTTCTGAGGATATTGCAAGAACTTGTCATGCTCATCCAACTTTTTCAGAGGCTATAAAAGAAGCAGCATTATCAGTAGATAAAAGACCAATACACTCTTAATATATTTTCATATTATATGAGCATGAAGGTACCGATTCTTTTACCTAATATTTTTAATCATCCGTTTACATACGAATCATCTCATTTAAATTTAAAAATTGGTGATTATGTCACTGTTCCTTTTGGGAAATCAAAACTAACTGGAGTTGTTTGGGATCAATTTGAAAAAAATACAAATAAAAAGTATGTAATAAAAAAAGTAATAGAAAAACTTCAAATTCCATCTTTAAAAAAAAATACCATTAAATTTCTTAATTGGTTTTCAGAATATAATATGGTTCCAAAAGGAATGGCATTAAAATTATTGTTATTAAACAGTAGTGCTATTGAGAAATTTCCAAAAAAAAAATATGAATTATTTAAATCGGAAATAAAAAAAAACAATATTAAACTTTCAAAAGAGCAGGAAATAAGTTTAAAAAAAATGAATATACATAATGAAAAATTCAGAGTTCATGTATTACAGGGTACTACTGGATCAGGAAAAACAATTGTTTATTTTCAGGCCCTAAAACAGTTAATTAAAAAAGGTTTTCAAGTTTTAATTATGTTGCCTGAAATTGGTTTAACAGGACAATTTGAAAAAAAATTTATTGAATTTTTTGGATTTAGGCCTGCAGTTTGGCATTCAGGCATATCAAAAAAAAATAAAGAAATAATTTGGAGTGGGATTTCGAATGGAGAAATTAGGGTTGTTATAGGGGCTAGATCATCTTTATTTTTACCATTTAAAAAATTAGGTTTAATTATTGTAGATGAAGAGCACGATCAATCTTTCAAACAAGATGAAGGAGTAATCTATAATGCAAGAGACATGGCCATCTCAAGAGCTTCATTTGAAAATATACCAGTAAATTTAATTACAGCTGTACCATCAATTGAAACTTATGATAATATTAAAAAAGGAAAATATAGCTTTTCTAAGATTGAAAAGAGATATCAAAATGCATCTCTACCAAATTATGAAATTATAAATTTAAATAATACAAAACTTGAAACTCAATCATGGTTATCAAAAGAAATTATTCAAAAAGTTAATTTACATCTTGAAAAAAATGACCAAATTTTATTTTTTTTAAATCGTAGAGGATTTTCACCATATGTTTTATGTAAGAAGTGTTTAGAAAGCTATTCATGTCCAAATTGTTCAATAAATTTAGTATATCACAAACATAAACAAAATTTACTATGTCATTATTGTGGATATAAAGCTAAACTAGGTAGAGATTGCAGCAAACAAGGTAGATGTGATTTTGTTTTTAGTGGACCTGGTGTAGAAAGAATTTTCGAAGAAGTAAAAAAAAATTTTCCAGAAAAAAAATCTATAATTTTTTCAAGCGACACAATGAATAAAAAAAACTCTTCAGAAATATTAGAAAAAATAATAAATAATGAAATTAAAATTTTAATTGGAACTCAACTTATTTCTAAAGGATTTCATTTTCCTAATTTAAATTGCATTGTTGTTATTGACATTGATTTATCTTCTCAGGGTCATGATTTACGAGGTGCTGAAAAAAATTTACAATTATATCATCAACTTTCAGGAAGAGCTGGTAGAACTGGAAAACCTTCAACAGTTTATTTTCAAACATATAATCTTAATACTAAAATGATTTCTGATATTACAAATAAAAATCCAGATATATTTTTAAATAAGGAGCTAGAAATAAGAAAGTTAAATGACTTACCTCCATTTCAAAGATTTATTGCATTAATAATTACAGGAAAAAAAGAAAATTATCTTGAACAAGAAGCTATTAAATTTAAGAATTTTATTATGAACTCAGTTGAGGGAAAAGTTCTTGGCCCAGTTAGCGCACCTATTTCTAGAATAAAAAGAAAATTTAGAGCCAGATTACTTATAAGAGGTAAAAAATCTCTTAAAGTTCAAAATTCACTAACTAAAATTATTTCAAAATATAAATTTCCAAGTGGAATAAAACTAACAGTTGATGTTGACCCAATTAATTTCAATTAATCCCGTAAAAAAAGGAACTTTACACAATGTCTCACTTGAAGACGTTACACTCATATGCTAATTAAATTCAAATTTTAACAAATCTTCAATTATTAATAAGGGATATAAATTGAGCAAAAGCAAAGGTTTTTCAGATACTTCAGTTGGCAGATACTCTTTGGCGCTATATGAGCTTGCAGAAGAAAGCAATTCTATTAATGAAATAGAGAAAGATTCTTTATCAATCATTGAATTAATATCTAATAGTGATGATTTTAATTTGCTTATAAAAGATCCAACTAATAAAAAAGAAGATCAACTTAAAGTATTATTAAAAATATCTGAAAAATTTAAAATTAATAATTTATTAACTAAATTTTTAAGTTTTTTAATCTTTAAAAGAAGATTTTTTTATGTTGAAAAAATATTAAAAAATTTTATTGAAACTTGTTCAAAAAAAAGGGGCGAAATAAAAGCAGAACTTACTTCTGCAAAAGAACTTACTGAAAAAGAAATTAATAGTATTAAAGAAGAATTAAATAAAAACTTTAGTTCAAAAATAAAATTAAACTACAAGTATGATCCAGGTTTAATTGGAGGTTTAGTTGTACAAGTAGGCAGTACGATGGTTGATACTTCTCTTAAAAATAAATTACAACAAATTAAACATAGAATGATAGAGGCTTAAATGGAAATAAATCCATCAGAAGTAACAAAAATATTAAAAGAGCAAATAAAAAAATTTGGAAATAAAGCTGAAGTAACTGAAGTTGGACAAGTTTTGTCTGTAGGAGATGGTATTGCTAGAATATACGGTTTAGATAATGTTCAAGCTGGCGAAATGGTAGAATTTGCTGATGGCTCTAAAGGAATGGCTTTAAACTTAGAAAGTGAAAATGTGGGAGTTGTTATTTTTGGAGATGATAGAGCAATTAAAGAAGGAGATACTGTAAAAAGAACTGGAGCTATTGTTGACACACCGGTAGGAAAAGAATTACTTGGAAGAGTTGTTGATGGATTGGGAAATCCAATAGATGGAAAAGGTGCTCTAGATAAATCAGTTAAAAAAAGCAGAGTTGAAGTAAAAGCTCCTGGTATAATTCCAAGAAAATCTGTTAGTGAACCAATGCAAACAGGTCTTAAATCAGTTGATAGTCTTGTACCAATTGGTAGAGGACAAAGAGAATTAATTATTGGTGATAGACAGACTGGAAAAACAGCAGTTGCGATAGATGCAATAATAAACCAAAAAAAAATAAATGAATCTGGTGATGAAAAGCAAAAATTATATTGTGTATATGTAGCAATTGGACAGAAAAGATCTACTGTTAGACAAATTGAAAAAACTTTAGAAGAAGCTGGAGCAATGGAATATACCACAATAGTAGCCGCTACAGCATCGGATGCTGCACCACTTCAATTTTTAGCACCTTACACTGGTTGTGCCATGGGTGAATATTTCAGAGATAATGGAATGCATGCTTTAATTATATATGACGATTTATCTAAACAAGCTGTTGCTTACAGGCAAATGTCTTTATTGTTAAGAAGACCTCCAGGAAGAGAAGCTTATCCAGGAGATGTATTTTATTTACACAGCAGATTACTTGAACGAGCAGCTAAACTTAGCGACGAACATGGTGGAGGATCATTAACAGCTCTTCCAATAATAGAAACACAAGGAGGTGATGTTTCAGCCTTCATCCCAACTAATGTTATATCAATTACAGATGGTCAAATATTTCTTGAGACAAACTTATTCAACCAAGGTATCAGACCTGCAATTAACGTAGGATTATCAGTATCTAGAGTTGGATCTTCAGCACAGACTAAAGCCATGAAGAAAGTATCAGGATCTATGAAATTAGAACTTGCTCAATATAGAGAAATGGCCGCTTTTGCTCAGTTTGGTTCAGACTTAGACGCATCTACACAAAAACTTTTAAACAGAGGATCAAAATTAACTGAACTTTTAAAACAGAAACAATACTCACCAATGACAGTTGCAGAACAAGTAATTTCAGTTTTTTGTGGAGTTAGAGGTTATTTAGATGATGTTGAAAACAAAGATATTGCAAATTTTGAAGCTAAAATTATTGAAAAATGTAAGTCTGAAAAACCTGAAATTATAGAATCTATTTCTAGCTCAGGAAAACTAGAAGAAGATTCTGAAAAACTACTAGTAGAAGTAATAACAAATTTAAAAAAAAACTTTAATTCTTAAAAAATGCCAAGTTTAGATGATTTAAAAAAAAGAATTTCTAGCGTTAAGTCGACACAAAAGATTACTAAAGCAATGAAAATGGTAGCAGCAGCAAAGTTAAGAAGAGCACAAGAAAACGCGGAAAGAGGAAGACCATATTCTGAAAAAATGAATAATATTATTCTTAATTTATCTGGTGGAATTTCAGATAAAGAAAGTGCACCAAAATTACTTATTGGAACAGGAGAAGAAAAAATTCATTTATGTATAGTTATGACTTCTGACAGAGGCTTATGTGGTGGATTTAATTCAAACATTATAAAAAAAGCAAAATCATATTTTAAAAAAATATTAGATGATAATAAAACTTTAAAAATTATTACTGTAGGATCTAAAGGTTATGATCAATTAAAGAGAACATATAAAGATTATATAATTGAAAAAATTTCATTCAAAGAATCAAAAAATATTAATTATTTTGATGCAGATAAAGTTGGAAAAATTATAATTGATAGATTCAAAGAAAAAGAATTTGATGTATGTGCAATTTTTTATAATCAGTTTAAAAATGTAATTACTCAAATACCACAAGAACAACAAATAATTCCTTTAAAAGCTTCTGAAGAAAAAAAAGATTCTTCATCTGAAGATAATTATGAATTTGAACCTGAAGAAGATGAAATTTTGAGTAACTTACTACCTAAAAATATTTCTACTCAGATTTTTAAAGCAATGTTAGAAAATTCAGCTAGCGAACAAGGATCAAGAATGACAGCGATGGATAATGCAACTCGAAATGCAGGTGAAATGGTAGACAAGCTGACTATTCAGTATAATAGAAGCCG
The DNA here is from genome assembly GCA_902603905.1 of uncultured Pelagibacteraceae bacterium. Classification (GTDB taxonomy): domain Bacteria; phylum Pseudomonadota; class Alphaproteobacteria; order Pelagibacterales; family Pelagibacteraceae; genus Pelagibacter. Next base: position 29,171 of record CACKWM010000006.1, read on the forward strand.
TCAAGCAGCAATTACTAAAGAATTAATTGAAATAATATCAGGAGCAGAAAGTTTATAATTATGAGAAAAGGAAAAATTACACAAGTTATTGGAGCAGTAGTAGATGTTAAGTTTGAAGGAGAATTACCAGAAATTTTAACAGCATTAGAATGTAAAAATGCAGGTAATAGATTGGTTTTAGAAGTTGCTCAACATTTAGGAGAGTCAAACGTTAGAACAATTGCAATGGATGCTACAGAAGGTTTAAAAAGAGGTGATGAAGTAATTGATACAGGAGCGCCCATTAAAGTCCCAGTAGGACCTGAAACATTAGGAAGAATTGTAAATGTGATAGGAGATCCAATTGATGAAAAAGGTGAAATTAAAACTAAGGAAAATTGGCCAATCCATAGAGCGGCACCCGAATTCAACGACCAATCAACAGAGACAGAAATTTTAGTAACTGGAATTAAGGTAGTTGATTTATTAGCTCCTTATGCCAAAGGTGGTAAAATAGGTTTATTTGGTGGAGCAGGAGTAGGAAAAACAGTTATTATTATGGAACTTATAAATAATATAGCTAAAGCACATGGTGGATTTTCAGTTTTTGCTGGTGTTGGAGAAAGAACAAGAGAAGGAAATGATCTTTATCATGAAATGATAGAATCAGGTGTAATTAAACCTGAAGGACCTGGATCAAAAGCTGCATTAGTTTATGGACAAATGAATGAACCTCCAGGAGCTAGAGCTAGAGTAGCATTATCGGGATTGACAGTTGCTGAATATTTTAGAGATCAAGAAGGTCAAGATGTACTTTTCTTCGTAGATAATATTTTTAGATTTACACAGGCAGGCTCAGAAGTTTCTGCATTACTGGGTAGAATTCCTTCTGCAGTTGGTTATCAACCTACTCTTGCAACAGATATGGGTAACCTTCAAGAAAGAATTACCACGACAAACAAGGGTTCAATTACATCTGTACAAGCTATATATGTTCCTGCTGACGATTTAACAGATCCTGCCCCAGCAACATCGTTCTCGCATTTAGATGCTACAACAGTTTTATCTAGACAAATTGCTGAACTTGGAATTTATCCAGCAGTTGATCCACTTGATTCAACATCTAGAATTTTGGATCCAAGGATTGTTGGTGATGAACATTATAGAGTTGCAAGAGAAGTTCAAAAAATTCTTCAAACTTATAAATCTCTACAAGATATTATTGCAATTTTAGGTATGGATGAACTATCTGAAGAAGATAAGCTAACTGTAGCTAGGGCAAGAAAAATTCAAAGATTTTTATCTCAACCTTTCTTTGTGGCAGAAGTTTTTACAGGCTCATCAGGAAAACTTGTTGATCTGGATTCAACCATCAAAGGTTTTGATGCAATTTGTAAAGGTGAATATGATCATTTACCAGAAGCCGCTTTTTATATGGTAGGAACAATTGAGGAGGCTGTTGAAAAAGCTGAGAAAATGGCAAAAGAAGCAGCAGCATAATGAGCAATTCTTTTAAATTGGACATAGTAAACCCAGAAAAATCCTTCTTATCAAAAGAAGATGTCACTGAAGTAATAGTGCCTGCATTTGAAGGCGATATGGGTTTTTTAAAAGATCACATATCTATAATTTCATTTTTAAAACCAGGCTTGTTAAAAGTTATAGATGCTACTGCTGCTGAAGAAACGTATTATGTTGAAGACGGAATAATAGAATTTAAAAACAATTGTCTGTCAGTATTAACAAGTAATATTTTTGATATTAAAAAAATGGATAAAAATAAAGTAAAAGATATTCTGACTGAAGCAGAAAAAGATTCGAAAAATAATGGTATTTCGGATCAAGCAAAATATCTAGTTGATCAAAAAATTGAAGTTTTAAAATCTTTAACTCTAAATTAATTTAAAATTTTTTTTATCTCAGATGTTAGTTTTTTATAAACTTCTAGTTTAAATGGTACGGCTATCTCAGTAAGATTTTCCAAATCTATCCATTTCCAATCTAAAAACTCAGGATGCTTTGTTTTAATGTTAATTTCTGATTTATCTCCGGTAAATCTCATAATAAACCACTTTTGTTTTTGTCCTCTAAATTTACCTTTCCAAATAATTCCTATTAAATTATCAGGCAAAATATAAGTAAAATTGCCTTCAATTTCTTTAATTAGTTTTATATTGGTAATACTGGTTTCTTCTTTTAATTCTCTTAATGCTGCAGTATAAAAATCTTCACCTTTATCAATACCTCCTTGTGGCATTTGCCAGAAATTCTTAGGATTATCTATTCTTTTTGCAACAAATATTTTATTTTCTTTATTTAATAAAATAATTCCAACACCACTTCTTAGTGGTAGTTTTTTATATTCTTCTTTCATATTTATCCGTTAAGAAGTCTTAGAGCAAAATTTAATTGGTTATCAGTTTCACTATTGATTACAAAAGCATCCGAACTTTCTTCAATCTCGATATCAGGAGTTATGCCAACTTCAGAAATAGAGTTGCCAGAAGGTAAGTAATATTTTGAAATTGTTAATCTTATTGCTCCATTATTTTTTAATGGAATTATTGACTGCACAGATCCTTTTCCATAACTATTTTCACCTATCAGAATAGCTCTTTTATGCTCTTTTAAAGCTCCAGCTACAATTTCAGATGCAGATGCAGATCCATAATTAATTAATACTATTAAAGTTTTGCCATCAATAAGATCACCTTTTTTAGAAAACCATTTTCTATTTTCTGAGCTCTTTCTACTTTTTGTTGATACAATTTCACCATAATCTAAAAAAAAATCTGAAATTTTAATAGCTTGTGATAACAATCCTCCAGGATTATTTCTTAAATCTAAAATGTAACCTTTTATTTTTTTTTCTTTTTCAATTTCCTTAATTTTTTTTTTTATTTGCTTGCTGCTATTTTCGTTGAAGGAAGTTAGTCTTAAGTAGCCAATTTTGTCTTCTATTATTTTTGATTTAACTGATTCAATTTCTATAATTTCTCTAGTTATATTAAAAATTATAGCTTTTTTTTCTCCCACTCTTCTAACTGTAATTTCAATATCAGTACCAACTGGCCCTCTCATCAGGTCTACAGCTTCGCTTAATGATTTACCTTGCACCTGCATATCATTAATTTTTACTATGTAGTCTCCAGCTTTTATACCAACTTTAGATGCAGGTGAATTATCAATTGGCGAAATGACCTTAACAACACCAGATTCCATTCCTACTTCGATTCCCAATCCTCCAAATTTTCCACTTGTTTCAGTTTGCATGTTGTCAAACATTTCTGGTGACATATAAGATGAGTAAGGATCTAAAGATTGTAATACACCATTTATTGCAGCATCCATTACTTCACTTTGATTAACTTCATCAACATATTCTTTATTAATTTTCTCTAAAACTTCGCTAAATAAATCGATTTTTTGGTAAATATTCTCTTCATTATTTGAAAAACTTTTATTTAGGAATAGAATTGAAAAAAGAATAATAAATAAAATTTTTTTACATTTAATCATATTAATATTTTTTCTTTTGGAATAAGTTCAGACCACATTTTTTCTAATTCATAAAACTTTCTTTTTTCTGGATTAAAAATATGAACTATTACGTCCATTCCATCTATTAGTTTCCAATCATTACTATCTTTTCCTTCTATTTTACAATTTTGAATTCCATTACTTTTAAATTTTTCTAATACTTGTTCTGATAATGACTGAATATGTCTTGACGAGGTACCACTAGCAATTATCATGTAATCAGCGATAGAACCTTTATTTTCAAGGCTAATACTTACTATGTCGAAGGCTTTATTTGAATCCAGTGTATTTAAGATTTTTTTTTTGAGTTCAGAAATTTTGTCCATTAATTATCAAAATCTTATCAAATTTATCTCAATTGAGAAGATGAAATATTAACTTTTTTAAATTTAATAAACTTTAAGTTCTTTTGTTTTAGTCGTTTATATGTAATTGATTTCAAAGACTTTGCTTTATAACCCTGCCTGTCAAAGACAAGAATATTACATTTTTGTGAAATCAATTCCCATTTGTGCCATTTATGGAATTTAATGAGATTGTCAGCTCCCATTATAAAATGAATATTTAATTTTTTGTCCTTTTTTTTTATATGGTTTATTAAATCAATTGTTTTATTAGATTTAATTTTATCTTCAAAAAATTTAATTTTTATAAATTTATTTATACCAATAATTTTTTTTGCAAGTTTGATTCTAGTGATCAATTTTATTTTGCTTTTTTTTTTAAAAGGATTTTTTTTTGTTATTGCCCATATAATATAGCTAAGTTTATATTTTTGTTTCGCCTGTTTTGAAATTTCTAAGTGACCTTTGTGCGCTGGATCAAAAGTTCCTCCTAATATACCAATTTTTTTATTTTTTTTTTTAAATAGTTTTTTCAAAAATTATTTCCTTATTTGTCCTTTTCCTTCTAAAATATATTTATAAGTAGTAAGCTGATTAAGTCCGATTGGACCTCGTGGATGAAGCTTACCAGTTGATATACCAACTTCAGCACCAAATCCAAATTCTCCACCATCAGCAAACTGTGTTGAGGCATTATGAATTGCTATAGAGCTTTTTACGTTTGAAAGAAATTTTTTAGCAGTTTTTTTATTTTTTGTTACTATTGAATCTGTATGAGAAGAGCCATATTTATTTATATGATTAATAGCTTCAGTTACGCCATTTACACTTTTTACAGAAATTGTGGGTGAAAGATATTCTGTATTCCAATCTTTTTCTTTTGCAATTTTCATTTTTCCAGAAATAAATTTTTTTATAGATTTATCGCCTATGATTTTGCATCCTATTTTATTTAGTTGATCTAATATTGGTTTGCAGTGCGTTTTTAGGCACATTTTATCTATTAATAAAGTTTCGGCAGCTCCACAAATACTAACATTTCGCATTTTTGAATTTTTTACAACTTTAATTGCTGTACTTAAGTTTGCGTCTTTGTCTACAAAGACATGACATAACCCTTCATAATGACCAATGATTGAAACCGAAGATTTTTTCAAAACTTTTTTCACTAACCCTTTGCCTCCTCTTGGTATTATTAAATCGATATAATTTTTCATACTAGCCAAAAGATAATCAACATGTGTTCTGTCTCTACTTTCAACAAATTGGACACAGTTTTCATCACATTTTTTCTTTTTCAAGGCTCTTTTAAAAAGTTTGGCTAAAACTTTATTAGAATGAAATGCTTCTGAACCTCCACGTAAAATTACTACATTTCCACTTTTAAAACATAAAGCTGAAACATCAGAGGTTACATTTGGTCTACTTTCATAAATTACACCAATTATACCAATTGGTATTGACACTTTTTTTATAATTAAACCATTTGGTCTTTTCCAAGAAGATAAAGTTTTTCCAACAGGATCTTTAAAGATTATGATTTTTTCTATTGAATTTCTAATTTGTTTAATTTTTTTACTGTTTAATTTAAGCCTATCAATCATACTATTTTTAATATTTTTAGATTTTGCTTTAAATATGTCTTTTTTGTTTGCGTTTAAAATTAATTTCTCATTTTTTTTTAAGTACTGAATAAATTGCCTTAAAACAGAATTTTTTTTATTGATACTTAAGTTAGATAAATTCAAGGAGGCAGTTTTTGCCTTTTCACCTATTTTTTTCATGTATAAATTTTTATTCATTTCTAAACTTTTACTAAGTCATCCTTATGTATAATTTCTTCTCTACTAGAATATCCTAATATATTTTTTATTTTGCTACTATGTGAACCTTTTATTTTTTCTATTTCGATTGATGAGAACGACGTTAAACCCCTAGCACATTCAACATTGTCCTGATCTTTAACGAGAATATGATCTCCTTTCTCGAAGTTTCCATTAATTTTTTTCACTCCTGCTGGTAATAAACTTTTTCCATTTCTGATCGCTTTTGTTGCTCCATAATCAATAATTACTTCACCTTTAGGAGCAACTGATCCAATTATCCACTGTTTTCTTGCATCAAGTTTAGAAATTTTGGGTAAAAACCAAGTACATTTTTCACTTTCATTTATTTTTTTTATTGGATTTTTGTTAACACCATTTGCGATTACCATATAGCATCCAGATAATTGGCAAATTTTTGCTGCATCAATTTTTGTTTTCATGCCTCCAGATCCATAAATATTTTCTCCTCTAGATGCATATTTTTTAATATTTTCATCTATTTTTTTCACAATCTTAATTAATTTTGTTTTCTTATTTTTTTTTGGATTATCAGTGTAAAGTCCATCAACATCAGACAATAAAATCAAACAATCAGCACCAATTATTTGTGAAACTCTTGCTGCCAGTCTATCATTATCTCCATATTTTATTTCAGTTGTAGCAGTAGTATCATTTTCATTAACAATTGGCACAATGCCCATTGTTAATAAATTATCAATAGTTCTTCTTGCATTAATTGATCTTCTTCTTTGTTCGGTATCATCTAAAGTTAAAAGAATTTGAGATATTTTTATATTAAATTTTTTAAATACATTTTGGTATAGATTCATCAGTTCTATTTGTCCTATAGATGCTACAGCTTGGCTTTTATCAATTTTTAATTTTTTTTTATTTAAATCTAATTTTTTGCAACCAAGAGCAATTGAGCCTGAACTAACTATAATTACATTTTTTTTATTACTAGATAAATATTTTATATCTTTTGCTAATTCAGACAGCCATTTTTTTTTTATATTTTTTTTATCATTTATTAATAATGAAGATCCAATTTTAATTACGATAGTTTTAAAATTTTTAAGATGCATATTTTATTAATTTTGATTTAATTTTTTTAATTGAAACTTTGTCAAAAGTTGAAATTGTTAGTACTTTTTTTTTTATTTTTTTTGAAAAATTTTTTTTTTTTTCATTTAATTTATTTTTATCTATCAAGTCAATTTTATTAAATACAACTAATTCATCTTTCTTTAATAATTTTTTACTATATTTTCCAAGTTCATTTCTTACCTGTTTATATAAATTTTCTATGTTTTGTTCTGTAATATCAATCAAATGTATTAAAGTTTTGCATCTTTCTATGTGTTTTAAAAATTTAAGTCCTAGACCAATTCCACTATGTGCTCCTTCTATTATACCCGGTATGTCCGCTAAAGTTATTTCTTTATCATCATAAACTGCAACTCCAAGGTTTGGATTTAAAGTTGTAAATTTGTAGTTTGCAATTTTTGGTGTTGCCTTGGTAATAGAAGCCAGTAAACTTGATTTACCTGCATTTGGTAATCCAATTATTCCAATATCAGCTATAGTTTTTAATTGTAACCAAATTACATATTCTTCTCCAGTTTTTCCTTTTGTAAATTTTCTTGGAGCTCTATTCGTAGAACTCTTAAATCTTGTGTTTCCTAGTCCACCCTTACCACCATTTGCTGCAACAAATTCTTCTTTTTCATTTTTAAAATCGTAAATCATAGTTTTGTTATCTTCTTCAAAAACTTGAGTGCCAATTGGAACTTTTAAAATTAAATTATTACCACCTCTACCTGTTCGATTTTTTCCAGAACCATCTCCTCCACGTTCTGCTTTATGATGTTGTTGATATCTGTAATCAATTAATGTGTTTAAATTTCTTTCAGATTTTAAAATTATAGAGCCACCCTTGCCACCATCACCACCATCAGGTCCACCAAATTCAATGAATTTTTCCCTTCGAAAGCTTGGCGATCCATTTCCACCATCACCTGCTTTAATATAAATTTTTACTTGATCTAGAAATTTCATAATACAACTCTCAATTTTTTAAGTTGTAATGATTAATTGGGTTTTACTGAAACGTAAGTTCTATCTGACTTAGTTTTTTTAAATTCAACTTTTCCTTTTACTAATGAAAAAATTGAGTGATCTTTTCCAATTCCTACATGTTTGCCAGGAAAAATTTTTGTTCCTCTTTGTCTAATAATAATATTACCAGGAATTACGAATTGACCACCGTATTTTTTAACACCAAGTCTTCGACCTGCACTATCGCGTCCATTTCTAGATGATCCACCTGCTTTTTTTGTTGCCATAATTTATATAATTTTATTTATCTTTATTTAGTACTTCTTTTTTTATCGTTTTTTTAGTCGGAACTGAATTTTTTTTAGCTTCTGAGATTACAGAACCGTCTTTAGAAAAAATTTTACTGATTTTTATTAAAGAATATTGTTGTCTATGTCCATTTTTTCTTCTTGAATTTTTTCTTCTTCTTTTTTTAAAAATTAATATTGTTCTATTTTTTCCATTTTTAATTAATTCTGCTTCAACTTTTGCACCATCCAACAATGGAGTACCAATTTCAATTTTTTTATGGTCTCCATAAGCAAGAATCTCATTAAATTCTATTTTACTATTGGGTTTTGAGTTTTCTAATTTTTCAATTTTTAAAATTTCGCTAGCTTTTACTTTGTATTGCTTGCCACCTGTCTGTATTATTGCATATGTCATTGTTTAATCTAAATTTTATAATCAGCAATATAGTTCGGGACTTGTTATAGTCAAGCTGAATAACTTAAAATTTGTCCTTTAAATCTCTTAATTTTGAAAAGGTTTCTAATGAATTATTATTATTAAAATTTAATTTAGTTTGAATATCGAGATTATCTGATCGTAAAAAAATATTACATTCTAATTCATCTTTAATAGTTGATGGAATTGTGGGCAAATTATTTTTAAGATTTTTTTTAATGTTAATTATTTTATTTTTTAAATTTTTATTATTTGGGTCGTGTTTTATGCAGAATTTTGAATTTTGTAGAGTATATTCATGTCCACAAAAAATTTTAGTATCTAAAGGCAAACTTTTAAAAAAATTTAGTGATTTGTGCATTTGCAAATAAGTTCCTTCAAAAATTCTTCCACATCCAAGTGAGAACAAGGTATCCCCAGTAAAAATATTTTTTTCATTAAAAAAATGAAAACATATATGTCCAAGAGTATGTCCAGGTATATGTGTTATTTTAGCCTTAAAGTTATTTTCTGACCAAATTTCTCCATCTTTAACCATTATGTCGATATCTGGAATTCTTTCAGCATCATCAATGTATCCAACTACTTTTGCATTATATTTTTTTTTTAATTCACTATTACCTCCTACATGATCATAATGATGGTGCGTATTTAAAATAAAAGTTAGTTGAATTTTTTTCTTGTCTAAATAATTTATTATTGGTTGAGCTTCACTAGGATCAACAATACAAGCATTCTTATTCTTTTCATCAATAATTAAATATGAATAATTATCTTTTAAGCAAGGAATAATTTCAATTTTCATTTTCGATTAGAAAAATCCCCAATTCCGAAGAAAGATTTTTTAAATTGAGATTCATTTTATTAATATTAGAAGTTTTTTGTTCATGTAAAGCAATTGATTTATATAGTTTAATTCCCTTTTTGGAACAAAAATTAAAAAAATCTTTTATAGAGCACATATGCAAGTTTGGAGTGTTATACCATTCATCAGGCAAATTTTTTGTTATTGGCATTGTTCCTTTAAACAGTAGGTGTGATCTAACCTTCCAATATCCAAAATTAGGAATCGTGACTATAGCTTTATTTGCCACTCGTAAAAGATCGTTAATTACTTTTTCTGGTTTGTAAAATGCTTGTAGTGTTTGACTCAAAATAACATAATCAAAAGATGAATTAGGAAACTGCTGTAAATCTTTTTCTGCATTACCTTCAATAACAGCTAATCCTTTTCCAATACAAATTTGAACATTATTTTTAGATATTTCTAATCCTCTAGTGTCAATATTTTTATTGTCTTTTAAATATTTCATCAAAATACCATCTCCACAACCAACATCGAGAACTCTAGTATTGTTTTCTATTAATTGTGCAATTATTTTGAACTCTTTTTTCATATATCTTTTAGTAATTTGCCTCTATAAAATTTTTTATTGATTTTAAAAAATCAGGTACATCTAATAGAAATGAATCGTGTCCTTTATCACTATTTATTTCTATAAAACCAACATCTGCTCCCGAGGCATTAAGAGCAATCACAATTTCTTTATTTTCGGATGTAGGATAAAGCCAATCTGATGTAAAAGAAATTATGAAAAATTTTGTTTTACTTTCTTTAAAAGCATTAGAGAGATTTCCATTATATTGTTTTATTAAATCAAAATAGTCCATTGCTCTTGTTATATAAAGATAGCTGTTAGCATCAAATCGATCTACAAAAGCCGAACCTTGGTGCCTCAAATAGCTTTCAATTTGAAAATCAGCATCAAAACTAAATTTTAAATTATCTCTTTCTTGAAGCTTTCTGCCAAATTTTTCTTCTAGGCCTTTTTTTGAGAGATAAGTAATATGTGCTGCCATTCTTGCAACAGCCAGACCTTTAGCTGGCGATGAATTTGCATTAAAATAATTTCCTTTATTCCAGTTTTGGTCTGCCATAATTGCCTGTCGACCTAATTCATTAAGTGCAATATTCTGAGCAGAATGGCTAGCAGAACAAGCAATTGGTATAGCAGTTTTAGATTTATTTGGATAATTAGCTACGAATTGTAAAGCTTGCATACCCCCCATGGATCCACCAGTTACACAATATAATTTATCAATTTTAAAAAACTCTAATAAGTTATATTGGGCATTTACCATGTCATTAATTGTAATAACTGGAAAATTTGTATCAAGTCTTTTGCCGGTTGTTGGATCAACATCACTAGGTCCATATGATCCCATGCATCCACCAATTACATTTGCGCATATTACAAAAAATTTATTTGTATCTATTGATTTATTTGGCCCAACTAAATATGACCACCACCCATTTTTATTTGTTATTGGATTAATGCCACTTACAAATTGATCTCCAGATAAAGCATGAAAAGCTAAAATTGCATTATCTTTTTTTTCGTTTAACTTGCCATAAGTTTCATATGCAAGCGGATAATTATTTATAGTCTTTCCACAATCTAAAGTAAGTGGTTTTTTTATAATTATTTTTTTAATATTTTTTTCAGTATTCATAATATTACACTGAAGATGAATTGTGAGAAAAAAACTTGTTTAGCGGTTTTTTTTAAGCGCTCGCAATTCAGATAAATCAGCGCACTTTTTTGTACTAAATGAGATTTCATATGTCAATTTTTTTTATTTTTTTTATTAATTCTGTGTAAAAGTAGATAAATTTATTTATAAAGATGAGTATAAATTAATAATAAATAACAATGATATTACCAAAATTTAGAAAAACTATTGTTCAATCTTATAAGCCTGGAAAATCAAAATTATCCAGAATTAAAAAAATTGTAAAATTATCTGCAAATGAGTCTGCTTTAGGTGTAAGTCCTAAAGTTAAAAAAGAAATTAATAATAAAATTAATTTTTCTAAATATCCCGACAATAAGTCAAGCAATTTAAGATTAGCCATTTCAAAAAATTTTAAATGTAAATTTGATAAAATTATTTGTGGAGCTGGCTCAGATGAAATTATTCAAATTATTTGTCAATTATTTTTAAAACCAAGAGATGAAGTAATTGTTCCTCAATATAGTTTTTTAATGTACAGAATTTATTCAAAAATATCTGGAGCTAATGTAGTATATGCAAAAGAAAATAATTTTAAAATATCTGTTTCAGAAATAATAAAAAAAGTATCAAAAAAAACAAAAATTGTTTTTTTAGCAAATCCGAACAACCCAACAGGCACTTATTTGAAAAAAAAAGAATTAATACAATTAAGAAAAAAACTTAGAAGTAATGTCTTGTTAGTTGTTGATGATGCTTATGACGAATATATTCAAAAAAGAGATTATGAATCAGGTTTAAAGCTTTTTAATAAAAGTAAGAACGTTATTATACTTAGAACTTTTTCTAAAATATATGGACTTGCAGCATTAAGAATAGGATGGGGCTACGGACCAAAAAAAATTATTGATGCTATGAATATTATTAAACCTCCATTTAATGTAAATATGGCTGCTCAATTAGGAGCGATTGCATCTTTAAATGATAAAAGCTTTATTAAAAAATCAATTAAACATAATATTTTGTGGGCTAATAAAATAAAAAAATTTTTAAATAAATATAAAATAATAACAAATGATGTTAATACTAACTTTTTTTTACTAAATTTTAATAAGTGCAGATATTCTGCAAAGTATATTCGAAAAAAATTAGAAAATAATGGAATTATTTTAAGATCTATGAAAAGTTATAAAATTAATAACGCACTGAGGTTAACAATTGGCAGTAATGCTGATAACAAAAAACTTATAAGTGCTCTTAATAAAATTTTTAAAAAATAATGAAAAATATTCTTATAATAGGCTGTGGATTAATTGGCTCTTCAGTTTTAAGAGCAGTATATTCTAAAAAAATATCAAAAAATATTTATATTTATGAAAAATCAAAAAAAAATATTTTAATAATTAAAAAATTAAAAATTAGATGCAAAATAATAAATAATTTTCAAAAAATTAATATAAATTTTGATTTAGTGATTTTTTGTACTCCAATGAGTGAATATTCAAAAAATATTTCAAGAATAAATAAATTTCTTACAAATAAAACGATTGTGACCGATGTTGGTTCAACTAAAGAATTAAGCTCAAAAAATGTTAAGAAAAAATTAAAAAAAAATATAACATGGATACCTTCTCATCCAATATCTGGATCTGAAGTAAGTGGAGCAATACATGGAAATAAAAATTTATTTAAAAATAAATGGTGTGTTTTAATTAAAGAAAAAAATATTAAAAAAATACATTTATCTAAACTTAAATTGTTTTGGAAAAAATTAGGTGCCAAAGTTGCTATAATGAATGCAAAAGAACATGATTTTATTTTTTCAGTAACAAGTCATTTACCTCACTTAATTGCCTACAATTTAGTTAAAACAGCAACTGATTTTGAAAAAAGAAAAAAAATGAATTTAATTCAATATAGTGCAGGAGGTTTGCGTGATTTTTCACGTATAGCAGCTAGCAATGAAATAATGTGGCGAGATATTTTTTTTAGTAATCAAAAAAATATTATTTCCGCCATAAGTTTGTTCATAAAAAATCTCAATCTATTTAAAAATGATATTAAGTTAAAAAATAATAGTAAAATAATTAAAAAACTAATTAATACTAAAAAAGTTAGAAAAAAAATAATTAAATTAAAACAAGATATAAATAAACCTGATTTTGGAAGATTCTAATTAAAATTAAAATTACTAACCAGTTTATCTAAATATTTTTCATACTTATTAGATGATTTAATGGCTGATTTATAAATTGGTTTTCTAGCTTGATTAAAACTAACAGTTTTAATTACTCTTTTATTTTCATAATGTTTTAGACAATTAGGATCCCAATTAAGTTCACAAAATTTAATTAAATTTTTTATTTCTATTTCTGAGTTATTTATTAAATTTTCATAATTTAAGTCATAAATATTATTTGAAAAGTATTTTTTCCAAAATTTCATAATATTTTCGTATTCATTATAGTATTTAGCTAAATCTTCTAAATCATTAGAAAAATTTAATGTTCCACCAAAATAGTTTTTAAAATTTGACCAACAAACATCTACTGGATTTCTTTTACAATTAATTATTTTTATATTAGGAAAAATATTAATTAAAAAACCTATATATCTAAAATTAAGTGGTGTTTTATCGGTGAATGATTTCTCTGAACTATCCATAGATGATATTTGCTGCAAATAGTAATCTTGGGAATTATTTAATTTTTTTTCTAAATCATTAATTTCACTAAAATTTTTTGTGCTTTTGTCTTGTAAAAAATTTTTATTAATTGTTGATGGAATAAAAGGAATTTCACCCCCACCAAAAACATTATTATGTGAAGATAATATTTGCTCAGTTAATGAAGTTCCAGATCTTGGCATGCCTAAAATAAAAATTATTTTTCTTTCATTTTTTTTTATTTTGAAATTTTTGTAAATTTTAAAAATATTTTTTATTTTTTCAAATTTTTTAATATCATCTTGAATACTATAATTTGTAATTTTCTTTTTTATAGAATTTCCTTTATTGTAATGACTAAAAGCATTTTCATAATCATTTATATCTTCATAACATTTGCCTAATCCAAAATGTAATTGAAGAATTTGATAATCACTTAATTTTGAATCTGAAACTTTTTTTAACATGATTTTAAAGTGTTCATTATTTTCATCATATTTTGTTATTAGTGACAGCACTCTATCAGCCTCAGAAAAATTGGGATTAATTTCTAATGTTTTTTCTAAATATTCTTTTGATTTTTCAAATTCACCTAAACTTTGATAAATTATAGCTAAATTAAAATTTGTTACTAAAATGTTACTGTTTATTGATAAAGATTTTTTGTAATATTTTATTGCTTCGTCAATTAAATTTAAATCTTTTTTTAAATTTGCTAAATTATTTAAAATATTAATATAGTTTGGTTCTAACTCCAAACCTCTTTGAAAATGTTTTTCTGCCTCTATGAATTGTTCTAAATTGTGATAACTGATTCCAAGATTATTTAAGTGTAACACGTTTCTTGGATAAAGTAGAAGAGCATCATGCATTATTTGAACAGAATTATTAAATTCACCTTTTTTTTGAAAAGCCAATGAAAGTAGGTTAAAAACCACTGGATGCTGTGTTTTTTTTAAAAGTATTTTCGCATCTAAAATAACTTCATCAAGCAGTCCTGCTTGAAGTTTATTAGCAATTTTTTCAACTTTTTTTTTTAGGTCAATATCTGATAACATTTACTTCATTTTTCCAATTACACTAAGGTTAGCGTTTTGTTTTATTTCATTTATTGTTTTTTTAATATTCATAATAACTACTTTTTTTTTGGGACCATAAGCATGGATTAATGATTTGTTGTTTATACATACCGCAACATGACCTGTCCAAAAAATTAAATCATTTTTTTTAAAAAATTTATTATTTTTTGATTTTTTAAAAAATTTAATTTGGTCTTTCGTATCCCTTGGACAAAATTTATTATTATATTTATAAAATATTTGAACTAACGCTGAACAGTCTATCCCTTTAAAACTTGAACCTCCCCATCTGTATTTAATACCTTCAAAAATTTTTATTTTTGAGAAAATATTTTCGGTTTTATTTATTGGTGTTACATCTTTTTTTTTAATCCAATAGTTGTCAAATTTATAAAAACTATTTTTTTTCTTTTTTATACTTATAAAAGAACAGAAGCTTAATTTTTTTTTAGTTTTAAAATTTTTATTGGGTTTTTTATATATTGTAGCAGATAGTTTATTTACTTTATGTGTATTAATTACTTTTGGTTTAAATTTTTTTTTTTTAATATATCCTATATAGTTATCATATTTACTTTTTATTTTAATCCAGTTTAAATAGTTTTTTTGGATTGAAAAGTTTTCTCCATATAATAATTGTGTTACTAATTTTGATGATAATTTTTTTTTTTCGTAAACGTTTAGTAAAATTTTAGTGTTTCTCATATTTTAATTCTTTATGGGTGCAACTTTTGATATCCAAACAATCATTAACAATACTGGAATTCCAAGAATTGCAGTTAACGTAAAGAAATTAGCATATCCCATTATATCTACCCAACTACCTGAATATCCAGCTATCAATTTAGGTAAAAAAAGCATTATAGAACTGAAAAGTGCATACTGAGTTGCTGTAAATTTAACGGACGTTAATCCTGACAAATATACAACAAAAGCTGCACCAGCAAATCCACTTGAAATATTATCTGCAGTAATTACAATTATTAGAAATTTTATACTTATTGGAGCAACAGCCAGCCAAGCAAATAATAAATTACTTGCAGCTGCTATCAAAGCACCTAAAAATAATGCTTTCATTGTTCCAAATCTTAAAGCAAAGAAACCTCCAAGAAATCCTCCTAATATGGTAGCAAAAACTCCAAAAAATTTTGAATAAGTAGCTATTTCATTTATATCAAAACCTTTTTCTAGATAAAAAACGTTAGCCACTACTCCCATAACAACATCGGCTATTCTATATAATCCAATTAACAATAAAATTGCTACAGCAAATTTTCCATATTTTTGTGTAAAATTTGTAATAGGTTTAATATAGAGGTTACTAGTATCTCTCATAGAAATAAATCCTACAAATATAAATGTGCTAACTATAGTTCCAGCTAAAATAAAACATAACAAAATTCTAAAACTAGCAAATAAAAATTTGATTAAAATTTGTTCTTCATCAAATGGATTACTAATAACTTGATATAAAAAAATAAATCCTATTATTGCTAAAATAAATACTATAAAAAATTTAAGATGATAGTTATTATTAATTAATTTTACTCTTTTAATTTTTGGTTCTGTAGAAAAAATTGTTGTTAGAATTCCTATTAACATTAAAGAAGACATACAAAAATATACAATTTGCCATACTGCAACTTTGTAAATCTCAGTTCCTAAATATGATGCTAGCCAAAGGCTTCCAGCGCCAGATGTTAACATAGCTATTCTGTATCCAGCTATATACATAGAAGATAGTACGCCTTGGAATTTTTGTGGAGCAGATTCAATTCTAAATGCATCAATTAAAATATCTTGTGTTGCGCTTGAAAAAGCTACAAAAGTTATTCCTATTGCAGTAAAAACTAGAGTTTGAGAAGGATCTGTTAATGCAGTAAATATTAGAGAAACAACAATCATAATTTGTGAAAAAAGTAACCAACTTTTACGATGACCAAATTTTTTAGATAATGGTAATTTTAAATTATCAACCAAAGGAGACCACAGATATTTAAACGCATAAGCGAACCCCGCCCAACTGAATAATGTTACTGTACTTCTACTAACTCCAGCGTTTACCAACCAAACAGACAAAGTTGAAAAAACTAATAAAATTGGCAATCCTGCAGAAAATCCTAGAAACAGCATTTTTAAAGATTTCTTCTCAAAAAAAATTAATATGTTTTTTTCTTTAATCATAATTAATTTCTCCAAAAAGAAGGAAGAAATAAAACTAATATAGCAAATAATTCTAACCTTCCTAATATCATACCAATACTTAATACCCATTTAGAAAAATCTGGTAGAAGAGAAAAACTTCCATTTGGTCCAATAATTGCACCCAAACCAGGCCCAACGTTTGAAATTGCTGTTGCAGCACCAGAAATAGAAGTTATGAAATCCAAACCAGAAAGTGACAATAAGGCAGTCATTACAAAAAATATTATTATATACAAATATATAAATGAAATAATAGAAGCCATAAATTTTTCATCCACACTATTATTTTCATATTTAATTATGAAAATTCCTCTAGGGTAAATAATTTTTTTTTAACTGATTAACTAAAAAAAGATATAATATTTGAACTCTAAAAATTTTTATTCCGCAAGTAGTGGATCCGGCACATCCACCAATAAACATTAATATAAGGAAAAATATTAATGAGAAGCTTCCCCAATTGTCAAATTCTTTTGTTACATATCCTGTCCCAGTCAAAATTGATATAACATTAAAAGATATTGCTCTTAAATTAATCTCTTCAAAATTTTTATTTTGTAATAATAAATAAAAAAATAATATAAGTATTGAAATTATAATTATTTTAATAAATGATCTTATCTGAGAGTCTGAAATGAATATTTTTTTATCTCCACTTAAAAATTTAATATAAGCAATAAAAGGTATACTACCCAAGATGATAAAAATTATAGAAGTTATTTCAATAGTTGCACTATCAAAATATCCTATAGATTCATTGTAATTAGAAAAACCACCAGTGGCAATTGTTGTCATGGAGTGGGTTAAACTATCAAAAAAATTCATTCCAAAGATTTTATAAAAAAACGCACAAAGCAATGTTAATCCTGAGTAGATTAAAATTAGTCTTATTGAAATTTCTTTTGATTTTGGTAAAATTTTTTCAGATTTATCACTAGTTGATATTTTAAATAGTTGCATTCCACCAACATTCATTATTGGCATTAATGTTATGGCCATTACAATTATACCAATTCCACCAAGCCATTGAAGAATTGCTCTCCAAAAAAGAATTGCCTTAGGGGATTCATTTAAATTTGTAATTATAGTCGAACCAGTGGTTGTTATGCCCGACATACTTTCAAAGATCGCGTCAGTAATCGATAATTCAAGATTTGAAAAAATAAACGGTAACGATCCAAATATTGCAATACTAATCCAAGATAAAGATGTTAGTAAAAAAGCTTGTTGTAAATTTAATTTTTTTTCATGATTTAAATTTGATAAAAAAAATAATACTCCAAATATTATTGTTATTATTCCAGCACCAATAAATGACGAATCTAGCTGATTATAAATAACCTGAATTATAATGGGAATCAGCATCGAGATACCCAGAATAATTTGCAGAACACCTAAGGTAAAAAAAACAGTTTTATAATTGGACATTTTGAATGAACATTATTTTATGGTAAATAAATTTCAACTCTATAAGAATTAATAAAAACCCCAAATATAAGATATTTTGTTATTATAAATAGTGATCGAAAAAATAAATTTAGATAAAACTAATGCCTGGCCGTTCGTTGAGGCAAAAAAAATATTAAAAGACAAAAAAATTTCTATTGAAAAAAAGGGAAAAATTACCTTACAAACTGGATATGGTCCAAGTGGCCTTCCACACATTGGAACTTTTGGTGAAGTTGCCAGAACTTCAATGATAGTTAATGCACTAAATCATCTAACAGATATACCAAAAGAAATTATTACATTTTCTGATGATATGGATGGGCTAAGAAAAATTCCGGATAATGTGCCCAATCAAGAGCTTTTAAATCAAAACTTGCACAAACCTTTGACTAGTGTACCTGATCCTTTCAAAAAATATAATAGTTTTGGAGAACATAATAATGAGATGTTAAAAAATTTTTTAAATCAATTTAATTTTCAATATAATTTTAAAAGCTCCACGGCTCTTTATAAGTCAGGTTTTTTTAATTCTACATTACAAATTGTTCTAGAAAAATATCAAGATATTATGGACATAATTATTCCAACACTAGGTAAAGAGCGTCAAAAAACATACAGTCCATTCTTACCAGTTTGCCCAGAAACTGGAGTTGTTTTAGAAATTCCTGTTCTAGAAATTTTAAAAGAAAAATCAAAAATAATATTTGATAATAATGGAAAAAAACTTGAGGTAAATATTTTAAATGGAAATTGCAAATTGCAATGGAAGGTAGATTGGGCCATGAGATGGTACGCCCTTGATATTGATTTTGAAATGTATGGAAAAGATTTAATCGAGAGTGCAATATTATCAACAAAAATAATTAAACTAATGGGAAAAAATAATCCATCAGGATTTGCTTATGAGCTTTTTTTAGACGAGAAAGGTGAAAAAATTTCTAAATCAAAAGGTAACGGCATAACAATTGATCAATGGTTAAAATATGCATCACCAGAGAGCTTATCTTTATTTATGTATCAAAATCCAAAAAGAGCAAAAAAACTTTATAAAGAAATTGTACCAAAGGCAGTAGATGAATATTTAGATTTTATTGAAAAAGGAAATAGTCAAAATGAATTACAATTATTGATGAATCCAGTTTGGCATGTACATAACGGAAAAATGCCAAAGGAAAAAATTATCATGACTTTTTCAATGTTATTAAATTTAGTTGAAGCAAGTAATGCTGATACAAAAGAATTACTATGGAAATTTGTCAAAAAATATAAAAAAGATATTTTTGAAAATGAACATCCAATTTTTGATAATTTGATAAAATATGCAATTAAGTATTTTCAAGATGTAATTAAACAAAAGAAAAAATACAAAAAACCAAATGATAGTGAAAAAAAAGTTCTTAATGCATTAATTAATACTTTGGACACTTGTAATGATGAAATGACCCCAGAAGATATACAGACTAAAATTTATTCTGTTGGCAAAGAGAATGGTTATAAAGAAAATTTAAGAGATTGGTTTAAATTAATTTACGAAGTAGTTTTTGGAGATGAAAATGGACCTAGAATGGGAAATTTCATAAGTTTTTTTGGAGTTAGTGAAACTAAACAACTTATTAAAGATAAAATAAAATAATGTTCTCAAAATTACGATCTTTAATTTTTAAGCTTGATCCAGAAATTGCCCATAATTTAGCAATAAAATCTTTAAAATTTAATTTAGTTCCAAATATTTTTGATGAAAATAAAAATGATCCAATGTTTAAAACAAATTTATTTGGAAAACAAATAGAGAATCCAATAGGTTTAGCAGCTGGATTTGATAAAAATGCGGAGGTGTATAATGCATTGTTTAAATTGGGATTTGGCTTTGTAGAAGCTGGAACTGTTACACCTATAAAACAACCTGGTAATCCAAAACCAAGAATTTTTAGACTTGAAGAAGATCAGGCACTTATTAATAGGTTAGGATTTAATAGCTTTGGCGCTGATAATGTAAGTTCTAAAATTAAGTCAAATCAGCCAACTGGTTTATTAGGTCTAAATATAGGTCCTAACAAGGATAGCAAAGATAAATTGAATGACTACCTAATTTGTCTTAAAAAATTTCATGATATTGCAGACTACATAACTATAAATATTTCATCACCTAATACAGAAAATTTAAGAGATTTCCATGATCAAAATAAATTAGAAAAATTAATAGGTTCAATTGATTTACAAATGAAAGAATTAAAATCAAATACACCAATAGTCATTAAAATTTCTCCAGATATTTTAGATGAACAGGCAACTCAGATAAGCGAGATATTGTTAAATCATCAAATTAAAGCAATAATTGTATCAAATACCACCGAAAGAAAGAGAGAAAATTTAACCAATATATCAAAACATCAAAAAGGTGGATTATCAGGCAAACCTTTAGAATCAAGATCGAATCAATTAATAAATATTTTTTATAATTTGTTAAAAGGCAAAATCCCAATTATTGGCGTTGGAGGAGTTGATTCTGGAGAAAGTGCTTATGCTAAATTTTTAGCTGGTGCAAATTTCATACAACTGTATACAGGAATGGTTTATGAAGGTCCAAATATTGTTGTTAAAATTAAAAAAGAGTTAAAAGAATTATTGATAAATAAAGGCGCAAGTAATTTTCAAGATATAATTGGCAAGAAAGAAAATTAATTTTTTTGTGTATATTTTTTTCTTAAATTAGAAAAAAATCTTCTAATAAAAGCCGCAGAAATTCCTAATACAACAGCAAAAATAATAGAAATGATTCCATAAATAATAGAAAAATTTTCTGAAAGATTTTTAATAAAATTTGAAAAAGGACCTAAATTTTTTGTCCCATTATTAATTACTTGTATTGGATCATGGATTGCAAAAAAACTATCGTATGCAATAGCTATACCTACAGCTAATAAAAGAATCGCTAAAAGAGTTTTTAGTTCTGAACTATCAATAAATTCACCAATTTTTTGTCCAATTTGCACACCAACAATTGATCCACAGACTAACATTGAAACTAAAATTAGGTCTATGGATCCATAATTAAACGCATGAAGAACTGTTACAATTGCACTAACAAAAATAGTTACAAATAAAGATGTTCCTGGAATTAATTTAGTTGGCATTCCAATAATATAAATCATTGCAGGAACCAATATAAATGCACCACCAATGCCCATAATTGCCGCAATAAAACCAACCAATAAACCAATTACAATTGGAGTAAAAGCACTTTCATATAATTTTGATTTTTTAAATCTCATTCTCAAAGGAAGACCATGTATCCAATAATGAGAATGTAATTTTTTTTTTATAATAATTTTTTTTCTAGCTCTATCTATTTCTCCAATACCCTGAACTAGCATTGCAGTTCCAATAATAGCTAGAACATACATGTAAGCCAAGGAAATCACTATGTCTATTTTTCCTATTCCTTTAAAGTAAGTAAAAGTAAGAATTCCAATGATTGTTCCTGCTGCTCCACCTGCAACAATCATTAATCCCATTTTATAATCCAATGTATTTTTTAACCAATGTGTTGTTGAACCTGAAACAGATGTTGCAAGTATATTATTTGCTTCATTTGCGACAGCATATGTTGGAGGTATACCCATGAAAATTAAAAATGGAGTCATAAGAAATCCACCACCAACTCCAAATAATCCTGATAACACCCCAACGACTGTACTAAGAGAAAAAATTGATATTATATTTACTGATACTTCTGCAATGGGTAGAAAAACTTCCATCTATTTTTTTAATTTAACATTAAAAAAGTGCCTAAAAAAATTATCATCCAGTAGATGAACAACGTAAAATTGACTCCAGTTTTCACAAAATTAATAGTTAAATTTTGAGGCAATTTTTTTAAAATTTTTCTATAATTTTGATTAAAGACTTGGAACATTTTTTCTCCGTAACATAACTAAAAGCCTTTTGCTATAATTATTTTAGCAATTCGCAATTTTGTAGTATTAAATTTGGTAACTTGTTATATATAAACTTGACGAGATCATTATCACATCTTATACAAGCACTTTAAAATTATTATGTCTAAAAAATGTGAATTAACTGGAAAAATACCTTTAAAGGGGCATAAAGTTAGTCATGCCAACAATAAAGTTAAAAGAAGATTTTTACCAAATTTAAAAAAGGTTAAATTTACCAGTAATATTTTAAAAAGAAATTTGAGACTTAACGTCTCAAATGCTGGGGTTAGATCAGTAGATAAAAAGGGGAGTTTTGATCAATTTTTAAAAAATGCAAAAAACAGCAATTTGTCTCCAAGATTAAAAAAAATTAGAAAAACAATTTTAGCAAAAACTGCTTAATGAATAGGCTAATGCCACTTCTCCCAGTTTTAATGGGAGTTATTGTTTTATCATCAAATTATTTAGTTCAATTTCCGGTTAATTATTATAATTTAGAAAACATATTAACTTATGGTGCATTCACTTATCCAATTGCATTTTTAATTACAGATTTAGCAAATAGATCTTATGGAAAAATAGTAGCACGAAAAATTGTTTATATTGGTTTTGTTTTAGGCGTTGCTTCTACACTTTTTTTTTCAACAAATTTTTCAGATTTAATTTCAATAAGAATAGCTATTGGATCAGGCACTGCATTTATTGCTGCACAATTATTAGATGTAAAAATTTTTGATCATTTAAGAATGGAAAAATGGTTTGTAGCACCATTAGTTTCATCTTTTATTAGTTCAATAGTTGATACTTTTTTATTTTTTTCCATTTCATTTTACGGAACAGGAGTACCTTGGATCACATTATCTTTTGGAGATTTGGTTGTAAAAATTTTAGTAGCTTTGATTATGTTAATACCTTTTAGAATATTACTAAATACTTTTAAGGCAGCTTAGTTAGAAATGATTATTGGTATAAAAATTTATAAGATAAAATTTTATAAGCTAATTTAGCTACCAAAAAATTATAAGAATTAAATCCCTTGATTGGAGATAATTCATTTATATCTGCTCCAACAATATTAGAATTTTTTGCTGCTATTTTTATTATATTTAAAGTTTCATCCCAGAATAATCCCCCAGGTTCTGGTGTGCCAGTTGCAGGCATTATGCTTGAGTCTAATCCATCTACATCAAATGTCAGATAAACATTTTTATTTTTAATCAGCTGTTTAAATTTTTTTAAATTCCACTTAGCTTTATTTTTGGCCCAAAAGATATTAATTCTAGATGAGTTTTTTTTCAAATAAGAAATTTCATTTTGTGAAATATTTCTTATTCCAAATGAAATTACTGATATATTTTTATTATCTAAGCATCTTTTAATCGCTGATGCATGTGAAAATTTTTCTCCATTATAACTTTCTCTTAAATCGGCGTGTGCATCAAAATGCAACAAGCATAATTTTTTATATTTTTTTGCAAAGGGAGCAATACATCCAGGTGTAATAGAATGCTCTCCACCTAATGTTATTGGAAAAAGTTTTTTATTTAAAATTTCTTCGTTAATATTTGATATTTGTTTTAGAGCTCTTTTTATATTTTTATCAATTTTAAATGGTTTTAATGTTTTGATTCCAATTTTTTTATAAGGTTCACAGTGTAATTCTTCATCATATAATTCTACTTGATGCGAAGCTTTAATAATTTCTTTTGGACCATTCTTTGTTCCTGCACCATAACTAACAGTTTTTTCTAAACCAAACGGCACAACAATTACTCTTTCTTTAAAATTAAATTTATTATCAATTCCAAGAAAACCATTTTTATTTGATAAATATTTCAATTTTTTTATCCAAATATTTTTGAAAAGTTTTTTCTAGTTCTGATTTTCCAGTCACCTCTATGATATGAATCACTTGCAATTAATGGTAATACACTAGTTGCTTCAGCAAAAACCATTTGCTCTTTAGTTACATCTACTTTCCCCCAAGAACTTGCTTCTTTTAAAGTGGAACTACTACAAGCTCCATCTCTTGAGTCTGCAACTGTAATTTGTATAGCGTATTTATGCATTTCTACATCTTTTCCTAAAAGTTCAGCACAAATCACTGTATCTTGTATAAAGTTTTTAGGAACCCCACCGCCTATCATGAATAACCCTGAACCTTTTGATCTTATTTTTATTTCTGTTAATTCACGAAACTCTTTTACCGAGTCAATACTTACGTGTTTTTTTGGATTTTTCTCTTGGTGCATTACCAATCCAAATCCCGCGCTTGAATCTGTAAACGCTGGACAAAATATTGGTACATTATTGTCATATGCAGTTTCAATTAAAGAATCTTTTTTTTTTGAATTTTTTTTTAAATATTTTCCGATTTCATGAATAAATTCTCTTGATGTATAATTTCGTGGTTCTAATTTATCAGCTATTTCACATATTTTTTTATCACACATCTGCAATTCATCTTCATCTATGTAAGTGTCGTAAATTCTATCAATGTAGTTTTTTCTTAATTCTGTATCATCTTGAAATTGTGAACCTTGATAGTGTTTAAATCCCAAAGCTTCAAAAAAATCCATATCAATTATAGAAGCTCCAGTAGCTACAATTGCATCTACCATATTATATTTTACTAAATCTTTGTAAATATTCATACAACCAGCTGCAGATGTAGATCCAGCAAGAGTTAAAAAAATTGTACATTCTTTATCTTTAATCATTTCATTAAAAATGTTTGCAGCATTTGCAGTTTCTCTTGAAACAAAAGACATTTTTTCCATTGATGAAATTATTTTTCTAGAATCAAAGGATGTAATGTCTATATGTTCTACAGGTTTTTTAAGGAAATCTTTTTTGCTGTTATGTCCAAGATTTTTTTTATCAGGCATTAAGCAACAAGAAACGTTTTCTTATTTTTCTTGTCGTACATAGTCATTATTGGGTTATCATTAACTTCATATATTTCATTAGAATAAAATCCATTAAATTCTGTTCTAAAGGTTAAACCATAGGCACCAAGTTGACCTAATTCAATA
>CACKWM010000007.1 GCA_902603905.1 uncultured Pelagibacteraceae bacterium
AGAAAAAAATACGAAAATAAAATAAGAAAATAATGAAAAGCCTAAGCAGATATAAACAAGACTATAATGAAAATGGCTTTATATATCCTGTTAAAATAATTTCAATTGAAGAAGCAAAAAAACATAGAGAAATATTAGAAAATACTGAAAAAGTTTTAGGCAATATGCATTACCAATCAAAAATACATACAATTTTAAAGTCAGCTTATGAACTTGCTACACATCAAAATATTTTAGATATCGTAGAAAAAGTAATAGGCCCAAACATTTTACTTCATAATACCACTTACATAATAAAAGAACCTCAAACGCCAGCATTTGTAAGTTGGCATCAAGATTTAACTTACTGGGGTTTTAGTCATGATGATCAGGTCTCAGTTTGGTTGGCATTATCAGATGCAGATGAAACTAGTGGAGCGATGTACATGATACCAGGAAGTCATTTAGAAGGAAAAAAAGAACATATAAAAATAGAAGATAAAAATAATGTACTTTTTCAAAACCAAAGGGTTCAAAAATTTGATGAAAGTAAAAAAACCTTATGTTCTCTTAAAGCAGGAGAAGCATCATTTCACCATGGATGGACAATTCATTCATCTATGCCAAATAAAAGCTATGATCGAAGAATAGGATTTAATATTCAATACGTTGCAACTCACGTAAAACAAATGAAAAATGATACTGATACAGCAATATGCGTAAGGGGTATCGACAAATATAATAATTTTGGTATTGATATACCTGCAGTTTCTGATGAATTAGATCCAACAAACGTTGCAAAACAAAAAGAATTGCAGGAAAAATATAAATCAATAGCTTCATCAAGAAACTAATTAAAATATGAATGTTTCAGTAAAAAATTTAGGCAATGGTATAAAAAATGTAAAAATTAATGATCCAAAAACTTATAATTCATTATCTTTTGCAACTTTAAGATCTCTTTTAAATACTTTCAAAAAACTTGATAAAGATAACACTACCAAAGTAATAATTTTAGAAGGTGCTGGAAAAGGCTTTAGCGCTGGTCATAATTTAAAAGAAGTAAAAAGTTTAAAAAAAAGATCAAAATATCTTAAACTATTTAATCTTTGTTCAAAGTTAATGCTTCAGATAGTTGAAGGAAGAAAACCAGTTATAGCAAAAGTTCATGGAGCAGCTTATGCGGCTGGATGCCAACTAGCAACAAGTTGTGATTTGGCCTACAGCACTAAGGATGCAACATTTGCAACACCTGGAGTTAACATTGGATTATTTTGCAGCACACCAATGGTTGCTGTTAGTAGAAAAATTAGCAGAAAAAGAATGATGAAAATGCTTTTAACAGGTGAACCTATTAACGCAAAATATGCAAAGGAAATAGGATTGATTAATGATTGTTTTTCAAAATCAAATCTTAACAAAGAAGTTTTAAAGGTTGCAAAAACAATTGCTTCTAAATCAAATTTAACAATAAAAATTGGAAAGCAAGCGTTTTATAAACAATTAGAAATGCCTTTAAGAAAAGCTTATGCATATACAAGCAGGATGATGACTTTAAATATGATGTCTATAGATGCTCATGAGGGAATATCAGCGTTTCTAAATAAGAGAAAACCTAAATGGAAAAATAAATGAGCGATGATCAAATAAAAGAAATTCTTAAACATTCAAAAACAATTGCAATGATTGGAGTAAGTTCAGAAAAAAAAGGAGAAGATCCAAAAAATTTAAAAAGAAAACCTGCAAATGTTGTAATGAAATATATGCAGGATTTTGGATATAAAGTATTTCCAGTCAATCCTTTTGCTGAGGGTGAAGTAATAAATGGAGAAACAGTAGTTGCAAGTTTAGATAAGATTTCTGAAAAAATAGATATTGTTGATATCTTTCGACCTTCAAAAGAAACACCTGGATTTGCTAACGAAGCAGTTAAAATTGGAAGCAAAGTTATATGGCTACAGTATGGAATTCAAAATGATGAAGCAAAAAAAATTGCTGAAAAAAATAAAATTCAATATGTTTCTAACAGATGTATAAAACAGGAGTATCAAAAACTATTTCAAAAAGCTAATCCAGTATTTCCAGCTCTTAAAAATTAGTAATTAAATGAAAAAAGTTTTTTTAGTTTACGGACACTATAATGAAAAATCATTTAATGCAGCAATTAGAGATACTTTTATTAAAACTGCAAAAGAAAATGGTAATGAAGTAGATTGTGTTGATTTGTATAAAGAAAAATTTAACCCAGTTTTTGCCGGTGAAGAACCAGACGAAGTTGTAATTGATCACCAAAAAAGAATAGAAAAATCAGATACAATTGTTTTAATTGCACCCATATGGAATTTTAGAATGCCAGCCATCTTAGAAGGATGGATTGATAAAGTTTTAGCACCACCTTGGGCATTTAAATTTAAAAAATTGTTTGGAAATTATGGTTATCCATTAGGAAACTTAAAAGGAAAAAAAGCAATTGTTTTTTGTACGTATGGATCTCCACAATTTGCAATCAGGACTTTTTTTTTAAATATGCCAACTAAAAGATTAAGAAGAGGTGTATTTAATATATGTGGAATAACAGATGTAGTTTATAAAAGATATTTTGCAGTGCCATTTGTTTCAGATCAAAAAAGAGAAAAATTTTTGGAAGATGTTAAAAAAACTGCAATGAAATTATAAAATGAAATTTTTTTTTTATATATTTTCTTTAGCATTAGTTTTAAATCTTTATTCACCAATAAATGCAGATCCTTGGCCAAAAAATTATTATAAAGGAAAATTTTATGACAGTGTTAAAGATTTTTTTTTAGTTTCTAATAAAACAATGCAAGATCCAAGATTTAAAAAAACAGTTATAGTTATGCTTGATAATGATCAAGAAGGATCTTGGGGTCTAGTGATAAACAAACCTTTAACTACAGTTTCTCTAGGGTCGTTGATTCACAAATCAAAAAAAATGACCAACAAACAAAAAGAACTTTTTAATGTTAAAATACCTATATATTGGGGAGGACCAATTAATCAAAATAAAATTTTAATATTACATTCTGAAGATTACAAAAGTGAAACAACAAAAAAATTTAAAAAATTATCTATAAGTAGCGATTACAAAATTTTATTTGAAATTGCAAAAAATAATGGCCCCAAAAAAAGCCTTGTTATATTAGGAATTTCATCATGGGGACCAGGTCAGCTAGAAGGTGAAATGGAAAAGGAAAAATGGTTTTTATCAGAAATTGATACAGATATAATTTTTGAAATCGATAATGAAAAAAAGTGGTTAAAGGCTATTAATAGTGGTTTTATACGTCTATGAAAAAATATTTTAAATATTTTTTATACGGAATTACTTACATAGTATTGGTTTTATTTTTTGCAATTATGTTTATTGTAACTACTAGAGCTGATGTAGTTAAACCTAATAATGGAATTGAACCATACCAAGTGGTAAAAATTCAGTTAAGAAGTCTAAAGAATAACGATGACCCATTTAAAAATGCTGGTATAGAACAAACGTGGGAATTTGCTCACCCAAACAATAAAAAATTTACTGGTCCTTTAGAAAAGTTTAAAATTTTATTAAATAGCGATTCTTACAAGATGTTGTTAAATCATGTTGAGCACAACATTATTGAAGTAAAAACAACTGATTCCATTGCATCCTATGAAGTAACTGTGCTTGGAGAAGGAAAAAACTACTATAAATTTAGATGGATAGTTGAAAAATATGAACTCGATGGACCTCTTAATGGCTGTTGGTTAACGACGGGAGTTTCTCCACCTGTGTCCTTAGGTTCTTCGATATGAGTTAGATTTTTGTTTAAGTAGTAAAAAAAATTTAGTAGGAATCGCCTTTATGAAATCTAAAACTAAAGTAGTTGTTATTGGTGGGGGTGTAGTTGGAGCAAGTATGCTCTATCATTTAGCAAAAAAAGGATGTTCCGATGCAGTTCTTGTTGAGAGAAAAGAATTAACATCAGGGTCTACTTGGCATGCAGCTGGATTACTTCCATTGTTTAATATGAGTTACTCAGTGGGACAGCTTCACAAATATGCGGTTAATCTTTACAAAACTTTAGAAGAAGAAACTGGGCAAAATGTTGGCTTTAGCGTTGTATCTAATATTAGATTAGCAAGCACTAAAGAAAGAATGGAAGAGTATCATCAGTATGCTGGTGTTGCTCAAACAATTGGAGTCCAGGTAAAATTTTTAACTCCAGAACAAGTAAAAGAAATTTGGCCTTTATGTAATATTGATGGACTGATTGGTGCTATTCAACACCCAGAAGATGGATATATTCAACCAGCTGATTTAACACAAGCACTTGCAACAGGCTCAAGAAAAAGGGGAGCAGAAATTTATAGAAACACTTCAGTAGTAGGAATTAAACAAACAAAAGATGGTTGGGTAGTTGAAACTGACAAAGGATCAATCGAATGTGAACATGTGGTTTCGTGTACAGGAAATTTTGCAAGACAAACTGGTAAAATGGTAGGATTAGAAATTCCAGTAATTCCAGTAGAGCACCAGTATATTGTAACCGAACCTCATCCAGAAATTGTAAAAAGAAAAAAAGAAGGAAAACCAGAAATGGGCGTTTTAAGAGACAGTGACACTCAATGGTATATGAGAGAAGAAGCTGGAGGTTTAATATTAGGACCTTATGAAAAAGGTGCACCATGTTGTTATGTAGATGGTCCTTCAAAAGATTCTGAGTATGAATTATTTCAAGAAGATTTAGAAAGATTAGCACCTCATATTGAAGGAGCTATTCATCGCGTACCTGCTTTTGGAGAAGTAGGAGTTAAAAAAGTTTATAATGGTGCAATTTGTTATACACCTGATGGAAACCCAATTGTGGGACCTGCTTGGGGACTAAAAAATTTTTGGATAAATGAGGGACATAGTTTTGGTATTACAGCAGCAGGCGGAGCTGGGTGGCAACTCGCAGAATGGATTATGGATGGTGAACCAACAATTGATATGCTTGGTGTTGAACCCAGAAGATATGGAGATTATGCATCAAAATCTTACTTAATTGAAAAAAATGAAGAAGCTTATCGAAATGTATTTACAATTCATTATCCTGATGAGGAAAGAGAAGCCGCTAGACCATTAAGGCAAGCGCCTTGTTACGACCGATTAAAAAATTTGGGAGCAGTGTTTGGACAAAAGTTTGGATGGGAAAGAGCTAATTTTTTTGCAACTGATGGAATGGAGCAAAAAGATGATTGGTCATTTAGAAGATCTAAATGGTTTAAGGCTGTTGAAAAAGAATGCAAAAATGTAAAAGAAAACGTAGGTCTTTTAGACATGTCTGCATTTGCAAAATGTAGAATTAAAGGACCAAAAGCAGAAGAATTTTTAGACCACTTAGTAGCAAATAAACTTCCAAAAAAAATTGGTAGAGTAAATTTATGTCATGCTCTTAATACAAAAGGTGGAGTTCATTCTGAATTTACAATAATGAAAGAAGCAGATGATAGTTATTATTTAGTTTCAGCAGGGGCATTTCAAAGATTAGATCATGATTGGATACAAAAATGGATGCCAACAGATGGTTCAGTTCAATTTGAAAATATTACAAATTCAGTCGGAGTTTTGGTTATTGCGGGTCCTAAAGCTAGAGATTTAATGCAAAAAGTTTCTAAAGATGATTTTTCTAATGAAAACTTTAAATGGTTAAGCTCTAAAAAAGTAGATATTGGTTATGCGCCATGCACTGCTATTAGAGTAAATTTTGTTGGTGAATTAGGATGGGAACTTCATCATCAAATTGAATATCAAAACCATATTTTTGACAAGTTAATGAAAAATGGAAAAGATCTTGGTTTAAAACCTTTTGG
Source organism: uncultured Pelagibacteraceae bacterium (assembly GCA_902603905.1). GTDB lineage: Bacteria > Pseudomonadota > Alphaproteobacteria > Pelagibacterales > Pelagibacteraceae > Pelagibacter. Next base: position 5,824 of record CACKWM010000007.1, read on the forward strand.
AATTAGAGCTATGAATAGTTTACGAGTTGAAAAATCTTATAAACTAGTAGGAACTGAATTATCTATAGAATACTCCCCATATGAATCTGGGTTAGATAGATTTATACATCCAAACAAAGGTAAATTTATTGGATTAGAAGCATTAAATAAATGGAGAGAAAAAGGTTTTCAAAATAAATTGGTAACAATGGAAGTGCACAATACAACGGATGCTGATGTTTTAGGAAATAATCCAATTTATGAAAATGGAAAAGTAGTTGGGAGAGCAACAGGAGGCGATTTTGGTTTTAGATTAAATAAATCAATTGCCATAGGAATGGTCAAACCAGAACTTGCGACAACTGGGCAGAAATTAAAAATTGATATTTTAGGAAAAATGCATGACGCTACTATTTTAGATGAAAGTCCATACGATCCAGAAAATAAATTATTAAGAGCATAATGAAAATATTAGTAGCAGTAAAAAGAGTTATTGATTACAACGTTCAAGTTAGAGTTAAAGAAGATGGTACAGGCGTTGTTACTGACAATGTAAAAATGTCGACTAATCCACCTGATGACAATGCAATAGAAGAAGCAGTAAAAATAAAAGAGTCAGGTAAGGCTAAAGAAATTGTAGCCGTTACAGTAGGAGAAGAAAAAGCTCAAGAAACAGTTAGAAAGGCTTTAGCCGTTGGTGCTGATAGAGGTATTCATATTAAAGTTGATGGTATAATTGAACCACTTGCAGTTTCAAAAATTCTTCAAAAAATTGTCGAAAAAGAAAAACCAGATTTAGTTTTCATGGGCAAACAAGCTATAGATGATGACTGTAATCAAACAGGTCAAATGCTGAGTGCTTTATTAAATTGGCCACAGGCTACATTTGCATCAAAAATTGAAGTTAAAGAAAACAAATTAGAAGTAATTCGTGAAGTCGATGAAGGATTAGAAACAATTGAAGTTAATGTGCCAGCAGTTGTTACTTGTGATTTAAGGTTGAATGAACCTCGATATGCATCATTGCCCAATATCATGAAAGCAAAAAAGAAACCAATAGAACAAATAAATGCATCAGATTTAGGAGTGGATACAAAACAAAGAATTGAACAAATTAAAGTTGAAGAACCACCAAAAAGAAAAGCAGGCATTAAAGTAGCCAATGTTGCTGAGTTAGTGCAAAAACTTAAAAATGAGGCAAAGGTTATATAATGTCAGTATTATTAATAGCAGAGCATAACAATAAAGAGATTAGACCATTTACACTTAATGCAATTACAGCGGCATCACAAATCGATTCTGATCTTCATGTACTCGTTGCTGGAAATAGTTGTCTAGACGTTGCAAAAGCTGTCTCTGAAGTACCATTAGTTAAAAAAGTTTTACATGTAGACGCTGCGCATTATGAAAATTTTCTTCCAGAAAACTTTGCTCCGTTGACTGTTAAAATTTCTAAAAATTATTCACATATTATTTGTTCAGCTAATACATTTGGAAAAAATTTAATGCCAAGGGTTGCTGCACTTTTAGATACTTCACAAGTTAGTGATATTATAAAAGTTGTATCTTCAGATACTTTTATAAGACCAATTTATGCTGGTAATGCATTTGCAACAGTTAAAAGTAATGATGTTAAAAAATGCGTAACCATAAGACCAACATCATTTGAGCCTGCGGCAACTTCAGGAGGTTCTGCAACGGTTGAAAAAATAGATGGATCTGAAGAATCTAATATTTCTAAATTTATAAAAAGAGAAGAAGTTAAATCTGATAGACCAGAACTTGGAACTGCAAGAATTGTAATTTCTGGTGGTAGAGGAATGCAAAGTGGAGATAATTTTAAACTAATTACAGCTATCGCAGATAAATTAAATGCAGCAATTGGCGCATCAAGAGCAGCAGTTGATGCTGGCTATATAACTAATGACCATCAAGTTGGTCAAACTGGAAAAGTAGTTGTTCCAGATTTGTATATAGCCGTTGGTATTTCAGGCGCAATCCAACATCTTGCTGGAATGAAAGAAAGCAAAGTAATAGTTGCAATTAATAAAGATGGTGAAGCGCCAATATTTAGCGTTGCTGATTATGGCCTAGAAGCAGATTTGTTTGAGGCACTTCCACAATTTCTAGAAGAATTGAATAAATTAAACACTATACAAAAATAACAAATACTGTAAAAAAATATCATATGTCCCGAGAAGTAATGGAATATGATGTTGTAATTGTTGGTGGTGGTCCATCAGGTTTAGCCACAGCGATTAAAATAAAACAGCTAGATGCAAATTTAAATGTTTGCTTGCTTGAAAAAGCTTCTGAAATTGGAGCACATATTTTAAGTGGCAATGTATTTGAAACAAAAGCCTTAGACGAGCTGATACCTAACTGGAAAGATTTAAATGCTCCAGTAAAAACAAAAGTTAATAAAGAGAAATTTTTATTTTTAGGTAAAACAAAATCTTTAAGCTGGCCAACATGGCTACTACCTTCTGTTCAAAAAAATCATAACAATTATATTATTAGTTTAGCTAATTTGTGTAGATGGTTAGCAGAACAAGCTGAAGCACTAGGAGTAGAAATATTTCCAGGATTTCCCGCGAGTGAAATTTTATATAATGAAGATGGATCAGTTAAAGGCATAGTTACTCAAGATATGGGGCTTGATAAAGAAGGAAATAAAAAAGATAGCTATGAACAAGGAATGGAACTTCATGCAAAAGTAACAGTTTTTGCTGAGGGTTGTAGAGGACATTTGGGAAAAAAATTAATAAAAAAATTTGAATTAGATAAAGAAAAAGATCCACAACAATACGGAATAGGATTTAAAGAAATATGGGAAATTAAAGAAGAAAATCATCACGAAGGATTAGTTATGCATACCGCTGGTTGGCCTTTAGATAATAAAACTTATGGAGGAAGTTTTGTTTATCATGCAGAAAACAAACAAGTGTTTCTTGGTTATGTAATAGGCTTAGATTACCAAAACCCCTATTTATCACCTTTTGATGAATTTCAAAGATTTAAAACTCATCCTTCAATAAAATCTATTATAAAGGATGGAAAAAGAATTTCTTACGGAGCAAGAGCTTTAATAGAAGGTGGATTACAAAGCTTGCCTAAAATGTATATGCCTGGTGCATTATTAATTGGTTGTGATGCTGGTACTTTAAATATGCCAAAAATTAAAGGATCACATACTGCAATGAAAAGTGGAATAATAGCAGCAGAAACTATAGTTGAAAGCTTAAAAGAAAATAAAGACTTATCCATTTATGAAGATAAATTTAAAAAAAGTTGGGTTTACAAAGAACTACATGCAGCAAGAAATGTTAAACCAAGCTTTAACTGGGGTTTAATTTTAGGAATAATTTTTACAGGTATAGACCAAATTTTGTTTAGAGGAAAATTACCTTTTACATTAAAGCATAAACATGCGGACCATCAAACTTTAAAACCTGCAAATGTTATGTCTAAAATTGATTATCCAAAGCCCGATAATGTAATTACTTTTGATAAAACTAGCTCAGTATATTTAACAGGAACAAATCATGCTGAAAATCAACCTGTTCATTTACAATTAAAAGATAAAGATTTACCAATTAAATACACTTTAGAAAAATTTGATGAACCTGCACAAAGATACTGTCCAGTTGGTGTATATGAAATTCAAAATGAAAATAATGTAGAAAAATTTGTTATAAATTCTCAAAATTGCATTCATTGTAAAACTTGTGATATTAAAGAACCTTCACAAAATATAAATTGGGTCACTCCTGAAGGCGGAGGGGGTCCTAAATATGGTAATATGTAAATATATTATTATAATTTTAAGTATAATTATTTATACTTACTTCCCACCAGCTTTTGCTGACTTTAATAAATTACAAAATATTAAGATCACACCCATGGACTTTTTATTAACAAGATTTGAGAATTTTTTTATTAAAAACCAGCATAAAATTTTGAGTAACAATCCCTTAATGATTTATTACGAGTCACTTAATTACAGTGTAGTTTATAAAAAAGGAAAAAGTATTGAAGTTGCTATAGAAGCTAAGATGAACCAAAATAGATACAAAAGAAAGAAATATTTTCCAAAGTTACCTGATTGCAACATTGTTAGAAATAAAATTTTTTATAACAAGTCAGGTTATACATTTTATAAAAGAAATAGAACCTATGATTTAGATGAAGAAGTGATGAGGGAAATTCTAAAAAAATCTATTTATAATTTAGAAAACTTAGACGATGAACTAGCAAGTTTTTTAATTGATAAAACAAAAATAAGAGTAAACATTATTCATCCAAATCAAAATAAAAATTTTTCATGCTCAGGAAATATAGCGGATTTTGAATTAAGATAAATCTATAGCGAATTTTTTTAATTTATCGATAGAAACAACTTTAAGGGTATTTTCGTGTGTCTTTTTTAAGTAAATAGAACATCCTTTTCCTGCCTCTATTGCTCTTGCTACCCAACCTGCACATACACACCAACTATCACCATCTTTTAGTCCTGGGAAGCCAAACTCAGGGTGCGGAGTAATTAAATCGTTACCTGCTTCTTTGCACCAGTTTAAAAATTGATCATTAACTTTAACACAAACTGTATGAAGACCATGATCATTTTCATCTGTGTTGCAACATCCATCTCTCAACCATCCTGTCAAAGGATCTTTAGAACACTCTTCTAAATCTTCACCTAAAACATTTTTTTGAATATCACTCATTAAATTTTTGTTGGATTAGGTTCGTCTTTATAAACTTTTTTTGGATCAAATTTTTTTTCTTCTTCTTCAAACTTCATTTCTATTTGTCTCGCGTTATCAATTTTTCCTAGAGGTACAGATCTATAAAAGCAAGAACGATAACCGACGTGACAACTTGCGCCATCACCTATGTCAACACTTAGCCATACAGAATCTTGATCATCATCAATTCTTATTTCTTTAACATTTTGGATAAATCCACTGGTTTTCCCTTTGTGCCAAATCTGTTTTCTTGATCTGCTCCAATAATGAGCCTCTTTAGTTTCAATAGTTAACTTAAAAGCCTCAACATTCATGTAGGCATGCATAAGAATTTCCTTGGTTTTAGAACATGTTGTAACTACTGGAATTAGACCATCATTATCAAATTTAGGTGATAACAGACTACCTTCCTCTATTTCAGCGACATTTTCTCTCTTTTTAAACATATAATATTGATTATCTAACATATAAATGAATATATTAAATATTTTAAAATTAAGGATTTATATATATAAAGCGCGCCATGAAATTAGTAAAAAGTGAAAATGAGAAGAGTTTAGATAATAAGATTACAGACGAGGAAGCTGAACAAGCTTTTGTTAAAATAATTAAATATATAGGTGAGGACCCAACAAGAGAGGGCCTACTATCAACCCCTAAAAGATTAGTTAAAGCATTTAAAGAATATTTTAAAGGCTATAATGAGGATCCAGAAAAAATTTTAGCAAAAACTTTTGGAGATGTTGAAGGATACGATGATATGGTTGTTCAAAAAAACATTTCATTACAAAGCCATTGTGAACATCATATGGCGCCAATCATTGGGGTAGCTCATGTTGCTTATATTCCAGGCGAAAGAGTAGTTGGATTAAGTAAGCTCGCGAGGGTTGTAGAGGTATTCTCAAAAAGATTGCAAACGCAAGAAAGACTAACCATGCAAATAGCAAAAACTCTAATGAAAGCACTTGACGCTAAAGGTGTTGCGGTTTCAATAGATGCAACTCATCAATGCATGACTATGAGAGGAATTAAAAAAGAACAGGCTTCAACTGTTACTAATTATTATTTAGGTAAATTTAAAGAAGATTTAAGTTATCAGAATAGATACTTGCGATTCATTGCAAAATAAAGTTTATATTATCGTATGTCAGATAGTTTCAAGGCTTTGGTTCTCAACCAAGAAGGTGAAAATTTTAATAGAGAAATAAAATCTATTGATAAAACATTTTTAAAACATGGAGATGTTTTAGTTAAAGTTGAATATTCAGGATTAAATTTTAAAGATGCATTGATACTAAAAAATGGCGCAAGGTTAGTTAAAGAATTTCCACATATACCAGGAATAGATTTTTCTGGTAAAGTTGAAGAAAGTCAAAATAATAAATTTAAACCAGGTGATGAAATAATCTTGACAGGTTGGAGAGTTGGGGAAATTTTTTATGGTGGATATTCTCAGTATGCAAAAGTTAATGGAGATTTTTTAGTAAAAAAACCTAAAGAACTAACATCAAAGCAAGCAATGATTTTGGGTACTGCCGGACTTACAGCTTTATCATGTTCTTTTACAACCAAAACTGCAAGAGAAGAACTTTTACTTGGTGAAAAAGTTGAAAATGTAATTGTAACCGGTGCATCAGGTGGAGTTGGCAGTATTGCTGTAATGATTTTAAATAAATTAGGATGTAATGTAACTGCAGTTACTGGAAAAGAAAGTAATAAAGAATATTTAAAATCAATAGGTGCAAAAAATACAATAAATACAAGTGAATTAATGAAAGAAGCAAGACCTTTAGATAAAGGCTTGTGGGATGGGGCAGTGGATACAGTAGGAGGACAAGTATTATCAAATGTTTTAGCTCAAACTAAAGAAACTGGAATTGTTGCAGCTTGTGGAAATGCTGCAGATATAAAATTAAATACAACTGTAATGCCTTTTATTATAAGAGGAGTAAAACTTTGGGGAATTAATTCTGTAAATACATCTATAAAAAGAAGAGAATTTTTATGGAATGAAGCCACTAAATTAATTAATTTTGATTTATTAAGTCAGTCAATTAAAGAAATTAGTTTAGATGGTCTTTTAGATGTTTACCCAAAGATGCTTAAAGGCGAAACATCTGGCAGGTATATAATAAACTTAAATAAATAATGGATTGGGATAAATTAAAAATATTTCATGCCGTTGCTGAGTCTGGAAGTTTTACAAGTGCAACTGTTAACCTCAATTTAAGCCAATCTGCTATTAGTAGACAAATACAATCTTTAGAAGATGATCTTAAGGTAAAATTATTTGAAAGACATGCTAGAGGATTAACTTTAACTGAAAATGGAGAATATGTTTTTAAAACAGCTCATGAAGTTATAAGTAAACTTAAAGAGGTAGAAACTTCATTAGGAGATCAAAAAGATAAACCCTCGGGAAAAATCACTATTACAACAGTCAGAAGCTTTGGTACACACTGGCTTACTCCAAGGATTCAAGAATTTATGCAATTAAATCCAGAAATAGAGGTTGAATTGATATTTGATGATAAGGAACTAGATTTAAGTACAAGGCAAGCTGATATAGGTATTTTTATGAGAAGACCTAAAAAATTAAATTATATCCAAAGGAAATTAATAGATATTAATTACCATATTTATGGATCAAACAAATATTTAGAAAAATATGGTATGCCAAAAGCATCAAATGATTTAAGTAAGCATAAATTTATATCTTTTGGCAAAGGTGCTCCTTCACCAGTTTACAATCCAGACTGGGCTTTAAAAGTTGGAATGAAAGACAACACTAAAAGGAAACCTATTATGAAAGTAAATAGCGTTATGGGACTGCTTTTAGCTGTTGAAAGTGGAGTAGGGTTAGCAGCTTTACCTGATTATCTAGTATTTCAATCAAGAAATTTAATTAAAGTATTACCTAAAGTTGAAGGACCAATCACAGAGGCTCATTTTGTATACCCTGAATCATTAAGGAATGTAGCTAGAGTACAAGCATTTAGAAACTTCCTTTATAGCAAGATCTCTGAGTGGAAGTTCTAATAGAGACTGCGACAATCAGTGCGATTGATAACTATTCTCATTGATAATAGTTCTCATTTTCAATAATATATTAATAAAAACAAAGGTAAATATGAAAAAAATATCAATTATAAGTTTAATTCTTTCATTGATTGTATCCACTTTTGCAATTGCAAATGAGGTAAATATTTTTAATGCAAGACATTACAAAGCTGATGCTGAACTTTATAATAAGTTTACAGCAGCAACTGGAATTAAAGTAAATTTAATTAACGGTAAATCAGGAGCCTTAGAAAAAAGAATGATAGAAGAAGGCGCTGATTCTATGGCAGACCTTTACATTACAGCTGACGCTGGAAGATGTGGTGCTTTCCAAGCAAAAGGTATGACGCAAAGTGGATTAACTTCAGCGATAATTAAATCATCTGTTCCAAAAAACTTTAGAACAACACACTGGGTTGGAGTAGCAAAAAGAGCAAGAATAATTTACTATTCTCCAGAAAGAGTTACTGGCGCTGAATTATCTGGAATGACTTACGAAGGTCTAGCTGATCCAAAATGGAAAGGTAGATTGGTAATTAGAAAATCTAGCAACATTTATAATAAATCTCTTGTAGCTTCATTAATTGCGAACAATGGAAAAAAAGCAACTGCTGAATGGGCAAAGGGAGTTGTTGCTAACATGGCAAGACCTTCTGAAGGAAACGACAGAGCTCAAATTATGGCAGTAGCTGCTGGAGAAGCTGATATTGCTGTAGCTAACACATATTACTTAGCTCTTATGTTATCTGGTAATAAAGGTGCAGAACAACAAGAAGCTGCAAAAAAAGTTAAAGCATTTTTTCCAAATCAAGATGACAGAGGAACACATATGAATATTAGTTGTGCTGCTCTAGTTAAAGGTGCTCCAAACAAAGTAAATGCTATTGCACTTGTTGACTATTTGTTATCACCTGCAGCTCAAGAGCACTTTACTAATAATACTTTTGAGTTTCCAATGATTACTGGTGTTTCACCAAGTCCATTAGTAGTAAACAATTTGGGATTAGATTTTAAACAAGATCTAAAAACAAAAGTTTCTACATATGGAAAAAATCAAGCTGCTGCATTAGAAGTAATGACTGCTGCAGGATGGAAATAACTTTATATTATTATGATGAAGAGGAACAAACAATCATGGTAGCAAGAAAGTTTGAACAAGATTTACTTCATGTTGATTATAATAAATCTTCCAAATCATGCGATCCGTGTGCTTTGGAGTGTAAAAAAATTGATATGAAAGTGAATAATAGAAATTTGTCTGATCTCAAAGATGCTGAGGTTTCCTATATCCTCCAGGTTTTTGAAAAATAAACAAAGGACAGATTTCTCATAGGAAAAGTGCTCATAACTCATTTGGTCTTTACCCGCCAATATGATTATGAGCACTAATTATTGTAAGGGTAAAATGTTATTAAAAAATATAAATATTTGGTATGTAAGTTCATTCTTAATATCTTTAACTGTAGCAATTCCAATAGTTACAGTTTTTACAAGTTTTTTTGAAGATACATCAAATTATTTTCAAATTCTTAAACAAACTTTTTTTCTCGAATATATATTTAATTCGTTAACACTTTTGTTTGGGGTTTTATTTTTAACATTTATTTTAGGAGTAGGCTCAGCATATGTAGTTTCTTTTTATAAATTTCCTGGTGCTAATTTTTTTAAATGGGCTCTAATACTTTCATTTGCAGTACCTCCTTATATTTATGCTTATTCTTTATTCGCTTTTTTTGAAAATTATGGAACAGCATTTACAATTTTAAAAAATTTGTTTGGAGATGGTAATTACAACAAGCATATACCAAAATTCAGCGGCATGTTTGGGTTGATATTATCAATCTCATTCTCTTTGTTTGCTTATGTATATATACTTGCTAGATCGTCGTTTTTATATCAATCACAAAATTTAATAGAATTAGGTAAGAATCTTGGTTTTTCAAAATTTAAATCTTTTTATTCGATAATATTACCTGCTGCGCGACCTGCTATTGTTGCTGGTTTATCATTAGTAGCAATGGAAACATTAGCTGAATTTGGAGCAGTAGACTTTTTTTCTGTAAACACATTAACGACCGGAATTTATAATGCCTGGATAGCATTTGATGACTTAGCATTCGCTAACCGAATATCTTTTTTTCTTTTATTATTTATCTTTATATTATTTCTAACTGAAAATTTATCTAGAAAAAAAGCCAAGTATCATTTGGAAATAAAAGGTGGATTCAAGAAAAAGGAAAAAATTAAACTTTATGGATGGAAATCTTTCTTTGCTTTTATGTTTTGTTTTATTTTATTTTTTTTAAGTTTTTTATTTCCATTAAGCCAAATGTTATACTGGACAATTAAATTTCCTGAAAATTTGATTGATTTACAAATCATCGATCTTTTGTTAAATACTTTGTATTTAGTTTCTTTATCAAGTTTAGTTTTAATATTTTTCGCATTAATATCTAATTATGGAAACAGAGTTTCAAATAAAAAAATTTTAAATATATTATCTACTTTATCAATTTCTGGTTATGCAATTCCAGGAGTAATTCTTGCTATAGCTTTTATAACTTTTATTGCATGGTTTGATGAAAATATGATTAAAGCATTAGGATTTTTATCAATAAAAAAAATATTTATTGGTTCGATTTTGGGTTTAGTTATAGTTTATTTTGTAAGATTTTATTCGTTAGCTTTTAATGGAATAAAATCAGGATATGAAAAAATGAACATTGCTGTTGATGAGAGTGCTTATCTTCTTGGATATTCTAAAACAAAAACTTTTTTAAATATTCACATTCCTTACTTAAGAAATTCACTTTTATTTGTTATTATATTAATTTCATTAGAAATAATTAGGGAGTTGCCAATTACACTAATTTTGAGACCTTTTAATTTTGAGACTTTTGCAACCACAGCATATATTTCTGCATCTGAGGATTTATTGGAAGCTGCTGCAGTCCCATCGTTATGTTTAATAATTATTGCAAGTTTCTTTATTTTACTTACATCTAAATATATTTTAAGAGATATAGATGAGTAAAAATTATTTAGAAATTAAAAATGTTAGTTTTAGAGCTGGGGGAAAAACTAAAGTAAAAAATGTTTCTTTTAATATTGAAAATAAGGGAGATATAATTTGTCTTTTGGGACCATCTGGTGTTGGTAAAACTACAATTCTTAGAACAATAGCAGGGTTAGAAAAAATTAAATCTGGATCAATAAAACTTAAAGATAATATTTTATCTTCTGCAAAAGATCATATTGAACCAGAAAATCGAAATATATCTCTATCATTTCAAGAAAATAGTTTATTTCCCCATTATACTGTTGAAAAAAATATATATTTAGGTGCGGAAGCAAGAAAGCAAAATGGGAAAAAGAAAATAAACCCTAAAAAAATCATTAAATTGTTAAATATTGAAAAAATATTAAGTAAATATCCTCACCAAATAAGCGCAGGAGAAGCACAAAGAGCAGCTCTTGCTAGAGCATTAGTTACGCAACCTGATCTTTTGTTGTTGGATGAGCCACTATCAAACGTTGATCAAAGTTTTAAAGAAGAAATACAAGTTCAACTAAAAAAACTTTTAAATGATTTAAAAATAACAACCATTGTAGTTACTCATGATTCGTACGAAGCTTTTTACTTAGGTGTTAAATGTGGAATTATATTAGAAGACCAACTTAAACAATTTGATGATCCATATAACGTTTATCATTTTCCTAACTCTATTGAAGTAGTTAATTTTTTGAACAGGGGAATTTTAATACCAGCAAAAGTTACAGGAGAAAATAGTTTAGAAAATGAGGATCTTGGAACTATAAAAGGAAATTTTATAAAACATTATCCTAAAGGATCAGATGTGAAGCTTTTGCTCCAGCCTGAGGATTTAGAACATGATGATAAAAGTAATTTAAAATTAGAAGTAGTAGATAGAAAATTTAGGGGTACTAATTTTATTTATACTCTTAAAACTTTGAGTAATTTGCTAATACCAGTTTTTGTACATTCTCACCATATACATCAACATGAAGTTGATGAAAAATTTGGAATAAAAAGACCAATTGTCATAGATCATATAGTTTGTTTTTAATATTAGTCTGATATAGTTAATTTATAAGGGGTGTCGTAAGACTGAGATTAGACCCTAATAACCTGTCCGGTAATTCAGAAAGGGAGAATAATGAATGATGAAATTTTTTTAACTCAATCAACATCATTAACTTTAGTCATTATAATAAGTTTAGTCTTTACTTTTTTAGGATTAATTTATTCAAAAAAATATCAAGGTCTTAACAATTACTTAACTGCAAATAGAAATTTAGGTTTTTTCCCATTATCTACAAGCTTAGTAGCTTCAGCTCTAGGTGCGTGGATATTATTTGGTCCAGCTTCTGCCGCGACTTGGGGAGGAATTGGTGCGGTAGTTGGTTACGCTTTAGGAACAGCTTTTCCAATGATTTTTTTAATTTATTTAGGAAAAAAAATACGTAATGAATTTCCAAAAGGCTCAACTCTAATTGAATTTTTAAGAAAGAGATTTCGAAAAAGTTTGTTCAAATTAATTTTACTTATGACTATATTTTATATGTTTGTATTTTTATGTGCAGAAGTTACCGCGGTATCAATATTAATTAATTATATATCCGGCACATCTTTGTGGGTTACAGCTTCAATAATTTTAATTGCAACATTAACTTATACTCTTTACGGAGGATTAAGAGCATCAATTTTTACAGACATAGTTCAATCAATAATAATTTTAGTTTTATTTTTAATCTCTGTTGTTTATTTAATCTCATTTACAGGTGATAAATTTTCATTTGAATTTATAGAAGAAAAAAACACTCACTTGCTAAGTATTACTTATATGCCAAATTATACAGCTGGATTGACTTTTTTTATTGCTGTTGCGGCTACCAATCTTTTTCATCAAGGAAATTGGCAAAGAGTTTATGCAGCAAAAAATAATGAAATTTTGAAAAAGAGCTTAATAATTTCTTTTTTTGCAATTATTCCTATCGTTTTATTTATGGGCTTTACTGGTTTAGTTGCAGTGTCAGTGGATTCTAATGTAATTCCTGATTTAGGTTTCTTTTCTTTATTATTAAAAGATCAGACTAAATTTTTATCAATAATAATAATTATTCTAGGTCTTTCTTTAACTATTAGCACAGTTGATACATTAGTTAATGCAATATCAAGTTTGGTTATTGTAGACGCAAAAGCAACTTTTAACTTTAGTAAAAATACAGATTATTTAAAACTTTCTAAATATTTTATAATATTTCTTTCTTTTATTGTATTTGTTGTAGCTTCTAAAGGCTTTAGCGTGTTGTACTTATTCTTATTAGCCGATTTATTTTGTTGTGCATTTGTACTTACAGTTTTTTATAGTTTTTATAATAAACAGTTAAATGAAAAAACTGCATATATATCAATAATTTTTGGATTAATTGGTGGGTTCCTCTTATTTCCAGCACCTGATTTTTCAAAAAGTTTACTAGTAGGGGTTATTTTTCCTATAGAGTTATTTCCTAAATTTGTTTCACAATCGCTGCTATTTTTGTCGTTTTTGATTGCTACATTTTTTCCAGTAACAATTTGGAAGTTGCGATAATTTTAAAATATTATAAAATAGCCAAATTTATTATGTTGAATATTATTATTCCATTTATTGTTCTTATACTCGTTGTTGTATTTATTCACGAATATGGTCATTATTATTTTGCTAGAAAATATGGAGTAGGAGTTACAGATTTTTCAATAGGTTTTGGAAAAGAAATTTTTGGCTGGAATGACAAGTCTGGAACTAGATGGAAAATTTGCTGGATACCATTAGGTGGTTATGTGAAATTTTTTGGTGATAGAAATGTTTTTAGCCAAGCGGATCATGAAAAGATACTAAATAAATATAGTAAAAAAGATCAAGAAAAACTTTTTGTTATCAAACCTTTGTACCAAAGAGCCTTAATTGTTGCTGCAGGTCCGTTAGCCAATTTTTTATTAGCAATGGTTATATTTTTCTTCATATATACATTTATTGGAAAAGACTTTACACCCGCTGTAATCAACGAAGTTCAGAAAGATAGCCCTGCAATGTCAGCTGGTCTTAAAAATAACGATATAATTGTTTCAATAGATGGCAATAAAGTAAAAAGTATTTTGGATGTTTCTAAATTTATTACTTTATCTACGGATGATTTTATTGATTTTAAAATATCTAGATCAAATCAACAGCTTATATTCAGAGTTAAGCCTAATATGGTTGCGAGTGAAGATAATTTAGGCAATAAAATTAATAAAAGAATGGTTGGAATAAAAATTGGCGCTTACAACAATCAAATAAACCATGTCAAACTAGGACCAGCTAAAGCTTTATATTATTCTATAAATGAAGTGTATTTTGTTAGTATTTCATCACTTAAATATATAGGTAGCATGTTAAAAGGATCTGGTGATAGTTCTCAATTAGGAGGACCCATTCGAATAGCTAAGATAACAGGACAAGTTGCTGAGATAGGAATAATTCCTTTTTTAAGTATTATGGCCTACATTTCAATTAGTCTAGGTTTAATTAATCTGTTTCCAATCCCATTGCTAGATGGTGGACATTTAATGTTTTATGGATTTGAAAAAATTTTAGGAAAACCTCTAAGTCAAAAAACGCAAGAAGGTTTTTTTCGAATCGGAATGTTTTTACTGCTGTCGCTTATGTTTTTTACAACTTTTAATGATCTTAAAGATCTAGGATTATTTTAAATAATTTTTTAGCTTTTTTTAAAAAACCTAATAAAATCAACACTTTTATATATAAACACCATATATTGTGGATATCTTTTATTTAACTACTAAAAAAAAGCTTGATTTATAAGGGATAATAGCAAATATGTGAATAACCTTTAAAACCGGAGCTAAAAAATGAACAAAAAACAACTGATCGCTAAACTTTCTGGTTCTTTGAACCAAAGTAAAGCAGATGCAGAGCGTACTTTTGATACTATTACCAACACTATTTTGGACGCTTTAAAAGGCGACGATTCAGTCAAAATTGCTGGTTTTGGTACGTATAAAGTTGCAAAGAGAAAGGCTAGAATTGGAAGAAACCCAAGAACAGGTGAACAAATTCAAATCGCAGCTTCTCAAAAAGTTAAATTCTTACCTGCAAAAGCACTTAAAGAAGTATTTAATAAGTAACAAATATTAATTAACAGCCTTTTTTTTCAAAGGCTGTTAATTTTTATAGGTTTTCAAAAAAAAATTTAAACCAAGTTTTCGTCCCATATTTTTTTATAGTCAATAAAAGGTGATAATCCGTAGCTTGAATTAATATTGGTCATATGGACGGATAAACTTTTCAAAGGCGAGATACAAAATTCTTTTTCATAAATTTCATTTAAATATTTTTCAAAAGGATCATGTCGATCTAAGCAATTATTATAAAAATTATTCCAATATTTATCTAAGAAGATTTTACTTGTCATAAAGGTACATAGGGTACGATCGACAGTTCTCCAATGTCTTTTATTTCCAATTAAAATATTTGTTTTTTGGTTGTTCATATACAAATAAGGGTAATCAGCAGGACACAAAAATAAATCTTTTTTAAGTTGAGAAGATATTCTCTCGTAAGAAGCAATCATTTCTTCCATCATCGATATAAAATGCAAATAATCATCTTCCACAAAAAAAATTAAATCTTCACTATGTTTTTTGGCAAGCTCATAGCACTTAAGAAGGCTACATAAATTAGAAAAAGTATCATCAGACTTTTGTTTTTTTATTATATTTTTATAATCATTATTGTTAAGAGTAATTAAATTAATTTTAATATTACTTTTATCAATTAATTTATTAATTTTAGAAATATTTTCATTTTTTGAATTATCATCAACTATTATAATTTTGTGATCAATATTAGGATATTTTTTTTTTGAAAAAGTAATTGATTTAATTAAAGAATTTAATGAACGTAAAGTATATTCAATTTTAGGAAATTCAAATAATCTTTTTTTGTTTTGATCCCAAACTTCAATTTCAGTATTTATTCTTAAAATTGTTAAAATAGAATTGATTTTTTTATTTATAGTGACTTCTCCAAGAGGGAGAACAATTGACTTATCATTAATGATTGAAAGATCATCATTTAATTTTTTGTCTAGAGTGGGGGAAACAAATTCATTTTGATCTATAATTTCATAGCCAAATAATTTAGAAATTTTGATAAATATTTTTTTAAAAAAATTTTGTTTCATAATTTTTAGTCGTAGAGAGTAATTCTTTTTGCATAAAAAATTCTAAGAATCCAATAAACAAAAATTCCTATAGGTCCAACAAAATATGTTACAACTAGTGGTGTAAACATTAAAATTTTAGAAATTCCAAATTTTGGATAATCATTAACTATCCATGCACCACAAAATAAGTTAATTGATAAAAAATGTACCCAAAATAGTATCAAAAATGAATTATTTGAAAATAAATTAGAGACTTCGTCTAAACCTAAATATAATCTAAAATTAATTGAAAAATCATAGCCATATTGAAAAATTTTATAAATTAAATAACAATAAATTAAACTTAAAATAAATATTGGAAAAATAGATATAGTAAAAATTTTACAAATCTTAGCTTGTGGAAAAAAAATCAAAATTACCCAAAAAGGCATTACACCTATATTTAACCAGAAATAGATCATTTCGATTGTAAAATAAGTATAAATTTGTTCGATCATATTAATATATATTATATTAAAACATTAAATGATTCCTATTAAAAATAAAAAGAAAGCTTTGGAGTTAACAGTTGAAGAAATGAGAAAATTTTCATTTTCTTATCTTGAAAAATATTCACCATCAAAACAACAATTAAAAACATATTTACTGAAAAAATACCTCAAAAAAAGCCCATTTAATATTAAAAAACAAGATATTGTAGATTTAATTGATGTTGTCTTATTAGATTTAGAAAAAACTAAATTTATAAGTGATAAATTTTATTCAGAAAGCAAAGCAAAAAATTTGATTCAAAGAGGAAGTTCAATTAATAAAATCAGAAATTATTTAATTTCAAAAGGAATTAAAGACAAATATATTAAGGAAACTATTCTTAAAATTAATGAAAATAATGAAGATCAAGATTTTTTTTCTGCAATAAAAATATGTAAAAAAAAAAGAATAGGCCCATCCCGCACAGAAGAAAATAGAAAGTTATTTTATAAAAAGGACATATCTATTTTAGCAAGAAATGGATTTGATTTTGAAACTTCCAAACGAGTTATGGATTTAGAAAAAGATGATTATTTAAAAATTATAAGTTTAATATAATTTTTTTTTCTTTCTTTTTTCTGCTAAATAATACTTAATTTTGCTTTTAATGTAATTTTTAACAAAAACAAAAAGTAATAGGCCAAAAATTGAAACTGAAACAATAATTATTAATATTGTTCTTAGTTGTTCATCCATTACAAGACGTATTTCCCTTTCAATATTAAACTTGGATTTTTAAAATCTTTTTTTCCGTATAAAACTTCATTGCCATCAAAATCTGTCATTTTACCACCTGCATTTTCAAGTATAGCGTGACCTGCTGCTATATCCCACTCATATGCTCTTGCCTCCGCAACATAAAGATCAAATTCACAAGCTGCTACTACACAAAATTTAAGTGAACTTTTCATTTTTTGATATTTGCTTACATTAAATTTTTCATGTAATTTAAGTATATCTGGCTTTAAATCATTTGAATAACTGACAGCGGTAATTAAATTTATATTTTCTTTCTTTTTTTCTGATAAATTTATTTCTTTATTGTTAACAATTTCAAAAGCGTGAGATGGACCATAAGTATAAAATAATCTTTTTTTAGCAGGCGCATAAATAACACCTATAACAGGTTTTTTATTTATTATTAATGCTGCGTTTATAGTAAATTCTTCTCTATTATTAATATATTCTGATGTTCCATCAATAGGATCTATTAACCAAAAATTATTTAGATTTTCATTTTTTTTGTTTAATGATGTTTCTTCAGATATTATTTTTATTTGTGAAGTTAAAGAAGAAATTTTTTTTGTTAATATATTATTTACCTCTATATCTCCATTGGTAACAGGCGTATTATCAGGTTTAATTTCTTTTTTTAAACCTTTTGCTCTTAATTCTAAAGCTACGTTACCAGCGTCTTTAAAAGCATCTAGCAAGGAAAGTGTAATTTCTTTTGTTTGGCTCAATATCATTTGATTTACTTATATTAAAAATATGAATAAATATCATAAAATATGACAAAACATAATTCTATTGGAATAGATAAAGATCCTAAAAACACTATTTTAGTGGTTGCTATGTCTGGCGGAGTGGATTCCTCTACTGTAGCAGGCATTATGAAGCAAGAAGGTTACAAAGTGATAGGGGTAACCTTAAAACTATATGATGATACCAAAATAACATCTCAGTCTAGACAGTGTTGTGCGGGACAAGATATTATGGATGCAAAACGTGTTGCTGACAAGCTAGGAATAGAACATAAAATTTTATATTACCAAAACAAATTTAAACAAGGAGTTATAGATAATTTTGTAGACAGTTATTTAAAAGGGGAAACTCCAATTCCTTGTGTTCAATGTAATCAAACAGTAAAATTTAGGGATCTTTTACAAGAAGCAAAAAATCTTAATGCAGATGCTTTAGTTACTGGACATTATGTAAAAAGTATCACTAGCAACAATATCACTGAAATGTATAGAGGGATCGATTTAAATAGAGATCAAAGTTATTTTTTGTTTAACACTACAAAAGAACAGCTTAATTATTTAAGGTTTCCGCTTGGAAATTATAACAAAACAGAAACTAGGGAAATTGCACGAAAATTAGAACTTAATGTTGCAGATAAGCCAGATAGCCAAGATATTTGTTTTGTTCCTAATGGTGATTATTCTTCAGTAATTGAAAAACTTAGACCAAACTCATTTTCTAAAGGTAATATTAAAAATATTGAAGGTAAAGTTATTGGAGTTCATGAAGGTATCATTAATTACACTATTGGACAAAGAAAAGGAATTAAGATTGCAGATAAAGATCCTCTATACGTAATCAAAATAAATGCTGATAGTAATGAAATTATTGTAGGTTCAAAGGAAAATTTAGCAACAAGAAAGATTAAGCTAAAAAATGTAAATATTATTACAAACAATAAAAAAGATTTTGAAAAAGAATTATTTGTAAAAGTTAGGTCTACTGGAAAATTACTAAAAGCTAAAGTTAATTTAAATAGTACAGAAGCAAATGTAGATTTGCTAGAAGACGAATATGGAATTTCTCCAGGTCAAGCTTGTGTATTTTATTTTAAAAATACTGAAGGTTATAAAGTTCTTGGTGGAGGGTGGATAAAAAATTAAAAAATTATACTGTATTTTTTTTTACACCATTTAACAAAAAATCAGATATCTGATTTGCAACCATTTCAGCAACTACTATAGAGGCTTCTGTAGTTGACGCCGCTATATGAGGAGTTAACACTGCTTTTGGATTATTAAACAAAACATTTTCTTTAGATGGTTCTTTTGAAAAAACGTCCACTGCTGCTCCAGCTATTAAATTTTCATTTAGTGCATCATTTAAATCTTTTTCATCAACAATGTTTCCTCTTGCAGCATTAACTATGTAGGTTGTTGGTTTCATATTTTTGTAATGTTCTTTTCCAATTAAAGGTTTGCCATCTTTAGGTGCTTTACAATGAAAACTTATAATATCGCTCTTACTAATTAATTCATCAAAACTAACATTTTTAACATGTGGATAGTCTTTTTTTCTAGATTCTAATGATTTTGAATTAACAAGTATTTCCATATCAAATCCTTTAACTAAATTACTTAACCTAACTCCAACATTTCCAAAACCAACTATACCAAGAGTTTTTTTTGAAAGTTCTCTACCTTTAATATTTTTTTTCTCCCACTGACCTTTATGAGTTGTTTCATTTGCAAAAGGAATTCTTCTTAATATAGACATTATTAGAGCAAAAGCATGCTCAGCAGTGGCATTTGCATTCCCTCCGGGTGTATTCATAACAATCATATTATTTTCTTTTGCAAATGGTACGTCTATATTATCAACACCAGCACCAGCTCTTCCTATAACTTTTAAGTTTTTTGCAGCTGAGATAATGTTTTTTGTTACTTTTGTTGCTGACCTAACAACCATACCATCATATTCTGGAATAATTTTAATAATTTCCTCTTCAGACAAACCTGTTTTTACATCTACTGAAATGCTATTTTTCTCAAATATTTTTTGAGCAACATTGCTCATTGAGTCTGAAATTAAAACTTTAGGCATTATTTTTTACAGAGTTATATGCCCAATCTATCCAAGGTAATAGTGATTTCATGTCACTATTTTGCACTGTTGAGCCACCCCATATTCTAATGCTAGGAGGTGCTTTTGGGTAACCATTTATATCGTTAGCCACCCCTTCTTTTTCTAGAAGTGAAAATATTTTTTTTAACACCCCTCTTTGATCTTCTTCATTGTGTTTTACAAACCATTCATCTTTAATTAATACCGTAATACTTGTTGTAGATCTTGTGTTTTTATCTTCACACATGAATTTAAAACTATCACTTTTTTCAATCCAGTCTTCAACAATTTTTAAATTTTGATTTGAAATATTTACTAATTCTTTAGTTCCACCTACTGACTCGACCCAATTTAAAGCATCTAAACCATCTTCCACACAAATCATTGACGGAGTATTGATTGTACCACCTTCAAAAATACCTTTAATTAATTTTTTTTTACTTGCTAATCTAAATAATTTTGGAATTGGCCAAGGTGGGATGTGAGATTCTAATCTTTGAACTGCACGGGGAGATAAAGCTATCATTCCATGGGCTGCTTCTGCTCCTAAAACTTTTTGCCACGACCATGTAATTACATCAAGTTTGCTATAATCAATATCCATAGCAAAAATACCTGATGTTGCATCGCAGATTGTTAAACCTTCTCTATTTTCAGGAATCCAGTCACCATTCGGAATTCTAACACCAGCCGTTGTTCCATTCCAAGTAAACACTACATCATTTTTAAAGTTCACTTTAGATAAATCAGGAAGAATTCCATAATCAGTTACATGACTGTTTACATCTTTTATTTTTAACTGATCAAGTATGTCTATTACCCAATCTTTTCCAAAATTTTCCCAAGCTAATACATCAACACCTTTACACCCCAAAAGGGACCATAAAGCAGCTTCCAAGGCTCCAGTGTTTGATCCCGTCATTATTCCAACATGATATCCGTCAGGTAGTTGAAGAATTTTTTTAGATTTAACTATTACTTCATTAAGCTTTTCTTTACAGACCTTATGTCTATGAGATCTTCCTATTGGAGATTTTTTTAAAACATCAAAACTCCAGCCAGGACGCTTTGAACATGGGCCACTAGAAAAATTAGGGTTTTTTGGTTTGATGTTTGGTTTTTCCATTACTATAAATTTTTTTCTGGAGAATAATCTTTTTATAAAATTTTATCAGTATTTTTTTTATATATATTATTTAGAACTAAAAAAGATAATTATTCAAAATCATATGCAATCAAACCATCTAACGGTTTTGGATCAAACCAAGTTGATTTTGGAGGCATATGTAATTTATTATCTGCAAAACTTATTACATTTTCCATTTGTGTTGCAAACAAAGCAAAACCAACCTTTGCTTCACCAGAATTTACTTTTGATTCAATTCCTTCTAAACCATGAAAGCCTGCTATAAAATCAATTCTATTGTCATGTCTAGGATCCCCGATTCCTAAAGTAGGCTCTAGTAAATAGTAGTGCAATAAATTTATATCTAAATTAATAATGTGAAATAAATTTTGATGAGGTTTTTCTTTAAGTTCTAAAGAATACCATTGTTTTTCTAAATACATTCCAAATATTTGAGACTTTTTTGGTTTGTATGAAGAATTTTGTTTTTCTACTTTAAATTTTTTTTTAACTTCTTTAATAAAATCTTTAGCTGAATAACCATATAAATCTTTTATAAGTCTATTATAATCAAGTATTCTTGCTTGGCTTGTAGGAAAAATTGCTATCATAAAAAAATTATATATTTCTTCTCCAGTATGATTGGGGTTTTGATGTTGTTTAAATTTTGAGAGTTTTAATAATGCATCCATTCTGTGATGACCATCAGCAATATAAATTCTGTTTATAGAATTAAACAAATCACGTATTTGTAAAACTTTTCTTTCATCATTAACAACCCACATTTCATGTTTATTTCTATCCATGCCTTTAAAAGAATATACTGGAGAATTAACCAATTCTTTTTCCACTAAATCATTAAGCTCTTTATTGTCAGGGTAAACCGCATATATAGGGCCTATTTGTGCATTTAAATTATCCATTTGTTTCATTCTTTTTTGTGATCTTTCAAAAAAAATTTCTTCATGACCTCGAATATGTAAATTATCATATGCTGATAATTTAGCTGCACCCATTATTCCTACCTGCGAATGTTCTTTTGTAGAAATTTTATATATATAAAATGAATCTGTATTGTCTTTTTTTAATATTGAATTTTTTTTCATTAATTCAAACTGTTTTTTTGATTTTGAATAATTTTCTTCAGCAAAAACGTTTAAATAACTCCATTGATTATTTTTTTTATATTCGCTTACAATTTCTTTTGACAAATGATCTGTACTTGCAATTGGTACTGAAGATGCATTATTTTCTGTTGGTCTTAAACCTTTGAATGGATTTATGAAGTACATATAAACTTTAAATAAAAAATATCATTGTTGTTTATTTTTCCACATTAAAAAAGTTAATAAATAAAAAGTTATAACACCTATAAAATAATTCCACTCTAATGCGTGTTTAAAAAATTTTAAGTTTAAATTTAAAAAATTATCTCCTGGCAAGCTTATTATAGGTACGGTAATCACCGCAACAACAATTAATAATGATACTAAAATAATTTTTAATTTTAAATACTTTAGATTAATATATTTTGCTATTTTATCTTTGAATGAATAAAAAGTTATAACTAAATAGGTTTGAGCAGAAATTTCAAAAATTATAAAAGATAACATTACTACTCTTCTGAATAGTTTATAAAGATCATTATCAAATTTAATTCCTAAAAAAATTGAATGAAGAGTTAGCAAAATTGCCGATCCTACACCAAAGAATAAAATACGTTTAATATTTTTATGATCTTTGTAAAAAAAAATTATTATATCTTTACTATAAATCCAATATTTAACTAATAAATAGGACGTAAAAAACATCGCTGGTTTAAATATTAAGTATGTTGGAAAAACTCTAGCTGTCCTACTAATTGAAGCTTGCCCATCAATGTATGGAATAGTGTTAATGAGCACATCCTGATCGTTAAACAATCCGTGAAATTTTGTAATAAGAATTAAACAAGTATTTAGGGCTATAAAGGGAACGATAAATACCCAAATACTAATGGATTTAACTTTTAAGATTTTATCCATCAGTTTAAACTATTTTTTTTTATTTTTTTTTCTTGCTCTTCTTTTTTTAGAGCCCATCTTTCTACGGCCTCTATGTTTTTTTGGGTATCCCATAATCTCCTTTATGTTATAATGTTGTTGACCTTATTGAAGGGATATAGCATTGTCGAAAAAACTTAGCAATTTTTTTTTATATGAGTAAAAATTTTAGAACATTTTTAAAGCATACAGCAAAAGATTATTACAATCAGTCAGTAAACCCTCCAGTTGTTAGAGCCTCAACAATTATCTTTAAGACAATGAATGAGCTCCGAAAAACTCAAGCTAAAGGTAAAAAAAACCCTACAGGGGGTCATTTTGATTACGGAAGACAGGGAACTTCAACAACATTCATTTTGCAAAAAATGCTAAAAGAAATGGAAGAATGCCATCATGTTTTTTTAACACCTACTGGTTTTGGTTCAGTTTTTTTATCTATTTTTAGCGTTGTTCGTCCTGGAGATGAAATTCTTGTAGCTGATCCAGTTTATTATCCAACACGACTTTTAACTGAAGATTTTCTTAAATCGTTTAATATTAAAACAATTTTTTATGATCCTCACAACTTAAACACTTTAAATAGAAAAATTACAAAAAAAACAAAGTTAATTTATGTTGAAAATCCTGGAAGCAATTCATTTGACTTTCAAGATCTATCTAAAATAATTTCATTTGCAAAAAAAAATAAATTATTTACAGCAATAGACAATACGTGGGCTACACCATATTTTTTAAAACCTATTAAATTAGGATTTGATATGTCTATTGTTTCAGCAACAAAATACTATTCAGGTCATTCTGATGTAATGGGTGGAAGCTTAGCTGTTAATAAAAAAGTTTTTAAGTACGTTGAAAAAGCAAATAAAATTACAGGTTTAAGATTAGGACCTGATGATGCTTATCTTATAATACGGGGATTGAGAACGTTAGATGTTCGTTTGGACAAACATCAAGAAAATGCAAAAAAAATTGCAAGATTTTTATCTAAACAAAAAAAAGTAAAACTTTTATATCCTTATAAAAAAGGCTCATATAATTTTAAAATGTGGAAAAAATATTACTCAGGAGCATCTGGACTAATGGGTATAACGATCAAAACAAAAAGTAAAAAATCTGTTCTTAAGTTTGTAAACTCATTAAAACTATTTGGATATGGTTATAGCTGGGGTGGTTTTGAAAGTCTTGCCTTACAGCAAGAATTTAGAGAATTAGGTAATAGAAATTTTTTAAATTTAGCAAAAGATGAACATTTAGTTAGATTACACATAGGCCTTGAAGATCCGAATGACTTAATTCAAGATTTGAAAAGATCTTTAAGGCACATTAAATGAGTTCAGAAAAATTTGTTCCAAATAAAAATGCGCTAATAACATTAATAGCAGCATGTCTAGTAGTAATCATTTCATTGGGTATTAGACAGACCTTTGGCCTTTTCTTTTTTGATTTTGAAATAGATCTTGGTTGTACCCAAACTGAATTTGGATTTGCTATGGGTATACAATTACTTTTTTGGGGATTGCTTGGACCTATTTTTGGAATAATTACAGATAAATATGGAGGAAGGATAGCTGTAATTATAGGTTTTTTATTTTATTTAGCTGGAATTTATTTTTTAAACTACGGACCTAACACTGGTTTTTGGTTTACTTTTGATATTGGAATTTTAATTGGAATTGGCCTTGGGGCAACGGCAATAAGCATCCCCGTTTCTATTGTAGCTAAACATTTTCCTTTAAATACCAGAACTATGGCAACTGGAATTGTTACAGCCGCAGGTTCTTTTGGATATTTTATATCTCCAATGTATACAAGGTATACGTTGCTTGAATTTGGATGGAATACAACATTAGTTATTTTTGGAATTATGGTAATCGCTGGTTTGTTTGTTGCTTTCTTTTTATCAACACCAACAAAAGAATTTAATCAAGAATATGAGAACAAACAATCAGCCATGCAAGCAATAAAGGAAGCTTTTTCAAATAAAAGTTTTAATTATTTGACATTAGGCTTCTTTGTTTGTGGTTGGCATATAGCTTTAGTAGCAACCCATATTCCAATGCATATAAGAGATAAAGGACTTGAAGATTGGACCGCAACAGCAATTTTAGCACTAATTGGATTATTTAATATTTTTGGAACTTTAAGCAGTGGATATTTAGCGACAAGGTTTAGTAAGAAGAAATTATTAAGTGCGATCTATTTACTAAGAGGTGTTTCGTTAATATATTTTGTTTTTATGCCACCTAGTGTAGTTAATGCACTAATTTTTGGAATAACCTTTGGATACCTTTGGTTAGCTACGGTTCCACCAACAAATGGAATTGTTGGTCACATCTTTGGAACAAAATATATTACTTTACTATATGGATTTGTCTTTTTAAGCCACCAGATTGGTTCATTTCTGGGATCATACTTAGGAGGATTATTTCACGATAAATATGGTTCGCTTGATTATGCTTGGTACATTTCTATCGCTTTATCTTTATTTGCTGGCTTGATACATTTACCAATAAAAGAGAAAGCAATTGAGAGATTTCAACACGCATAAAATAAAATTTAGTCGATATCTGGAAAAACTTTACAATTCAGATAAGCCATTAATTATTTATAAAGTAAATGATGGGTATAATTTATATACTGATTTTTCAAAAAAAATTATCTTAACAAATAATAATATAAATAATTTTTTTAACTTATTTTCCAAAAAAAAAATTAATAGGGAAACAGATCTTTATATAGGTTTTTTTGGTTATGAAATTCTTTGTAACTTGCTAAATATAAAGATCAAAAATCAAAAAAAAATAAATTTTTATAAAGGAGTTTTCTATAAACCTGAAACATTAATCAAGATAAGAAAAGATATAAAAGTAATTTCATCTAAAAAAAACCAAATTTATAAAAATTTTTTTTACAAAACAAAGATTTTGAGTCCATTTAAATTAAACATAAATTATAAAAAGTATAAAAAAATATTTGATTTATTTTCAAAAAAAATAAAACAAGGAGAAACATATCAAATTAAAATTTGCACAAAATACAAAAATAAATCTCAAATCAATCCAGTTAATTTTTTTTGGAAACTTATGAAGATCAATTCTTCGCCAGAATCATTTATGATTAGAGATAAAGATTTTTCTATAGTTAGTTGTTCTCCGGAAACATTAATAGATAAAAAAGGAAATAATATAATTACAAAACCAATAGCAGGCACACTTAAAAAGAGTAAAAGAATTAAAAAATTAAATGCCTTACAATTTTTTAGAAACAATGACAAAGAAACAAAGGAACACAACATGATTGTCGATATGGAACGTAGTGATCTTTCGAGAATATGTAAAACAGGATCAGTAAAAATACTAAAACAAAAATATGTAGAAGAATACAAACATCTTTTTCATTATGTGACTACAATACAAGGTAAACTTAAAAATAAAGTTAATATTAAAAGTATTATAAAATCAATGATGCCTGGAGGATCTGTTATAGGATGTCCTAAAATTAGAACTTTAGAACTTTTAAATAAACAAGAAACAGAGGATAGAAATATATTTACTGGAAGTTTTGGATTTATAAAATTTAATCAAGATATGAGATTTAATATTATTATTAGATCTATTTTAAATTTTAAAAACACTTCTGAAATTTCAGCTGCATCTGGTGTAGTTTTAGATAGTTCACCTAAAAAAGAATTTAGTGAAAATTTTATAAAAGCTAAATCACTATTGGAGTTGTACAAATGATCTATATTATTGATCATCAGGACTCGTTCACATGGAATGTAGTACATCAATTTTCAAAATTTGATGATGTATATTGCTCAAATTATTTTGAAATAAATCAAAAAAAAATAGAACGATGCAATACAATTATTTTATCACCTGGACCAGGATCACCAAAAGATTACCCTTTGACATCTAAAATTTATAAAAAATACAAAGGGAACAAAAAAATAATAGGTATTTGCCTTGGTTATCAACAAATCTTATTTAATGAAAAAGGAAAAATTATACAGCAAAAAAAAATTTACCATGGATATCAATCAAAAGTAAAAGTTACCAATGAAAGTAAATTATTTAACAATAGTAAAACTTTTAAAGTTGGTAGATATCATTCTTTAAAATTATTTGAACCCTTTAAGTCAAATGATATAAAAATTTCAATGAGGTGTGCTAAAACAAATATTCCAATGGGTATAGAAGATTTAAAAAATAACGTTTATGGATTTCAATTTCATCCAGAATCTTTTTTAACAGAAAATGGCAATTTTATTATTAAAAAAATCTTATCTGCATAAAGATCTTAAAGAAATAAAATTTCATGATCTTTGGAACTCTTATGGAGTTTTTACAACAATGAGAGCTATTGGTAGACCTGTCAAAATTTTATTTTTCAAAGAACATATTGAAAATTTATTAAAATCCATAAAAATTTATAAGATTAATAAAAAAAATATTAGAAAAAATATTCTTAAGTTAATTAAATTTAATTTAAACAAAAAAAAGAAATATGATCATTTGTTTAGAGTTGCAGTAAATAATAAAATAATATCAATTTCGTTAAGAAAAAGACCCAAACCAAAATCAAATTTTAGTCTGAAATTAATTAATTATAAAAGAATAGATCCAGAATATAAAAATTTAAAATATAAAAAAATTTTAAACTTTTTAAAAAAAATGGATACAACTAAATCAGATATAGCTCTATACAAAAATAATAAAATATTAGAAACCGGAACTTCTAATTTGCTATTCATTAAAAAAAACAAGATATATTCCCCCAATAAAAACTTTTATAGTGGAACAACATTGAAATTTTTTAAAAAAAAAATTAAAAAAATAAAAAAAAGAAATATCTTAATTGACTCACTAAACAAATATGATGAAATTATTGTTATTGGTTCAGGAAAAGGTGTTGTTTCAGTTAGCAATATTGAAAAATCAACTTGGAAAAGAAAAAGTTTAAAATACTATAGAATTTTATTAAAGATTTATCAAAAAGCTGTTACGAATTGCCCAAGATATATTGGTTGATCTATTATATTAACTATACTAGAAAACTAATTTACTAGGGGATAAATTTAATGATTACAACCAATCCATTTTCTATATTAGCAGAAACGGTGCCACCGATTTTAATGCAATGGTTTGTTATTACAATGGCAATATTAGTTATTGTAGGAACCTTGGTTGATATTATTCATAAAAAAAATGTTAAATATTTTTTTGAAAATGCTAAAAAAGCTAAATTATCAGCAACTAAAACTTTAAATACTACAGAAAGAATATCTGTAATTTCTAAAACGATTGTTAGTGATATTGCAACTACATCTGAATTAGGTGTTGGACAAAGAAGAGCAGCACATCTTCTTGGCATGTATGGAACAATTATATTTTGGATTGGTTCAGTAATAATGATTTTTTGTTACGTTGATCCATCCTCAAATACTCCATCTGTATGGCCAATGGTTTGGCATATGGGAGCCATAATGACGGTACTTGGAGGATCTTGGTTTTGGTTTTTTTTAAGAGTTGATGTATATTCAGAAGCTCAACCTTGGTACAGAATTATTAAAGCAGATTTATTCGTGCTTGCACTTATTGCATCTTCTTTATTTGGATTAATTTGGTCATTTTTACAATCTTTAAATTTAAGTGATCGATGGGATGATAAAGTATTTTTAGTTTTTTATATTGTATCTAACCTTGTACTATTTGGTGGTGTATATTGGTCAAAATTTGCCCATATGTTTTATAAACCAGGAGCAGCAATACAAAAAAATTTAGCAGAAGCTGACGGTTCTAGAGATAACTTGCCACCACCAGCAGATGCACCTGAGCAATTTGGCCCAGGCATAAAAAGAGAAGAGCCAAAACATTATTAATATGATACAGAAAAAATAAATATGTCAACTTTTGTATATATGACTCGCTGTGATGGATGTGGTCACTGTGTAGATATTTGTCCTTCAGATATTATGCACATTGATGAAACAATTAGACGTGCAAAAAATATTGAACCCAATTTTTGTTGGGAATGTTATTCATGTGTAAAAGCATGCCCAAATCATGCTATTGATGTTAGAGGTTATGCCGACTTTGCTCCTATGGGTCATAGCGTAAGAGTTAGACGAGAAGAAGAAAAAGGAACAATATCTTGGAAAATTAAGTTCAGAAATGGAACGGTAAAAGATTTCGTATCTCCAATCACAACAAAACCTTGGGGTAAATTTATTCCAAAACTTGCTGAAGGCGATAAGCCAAATCAAGGAGAGATCAATTCCCAAAGACTTTATTTAGAACCTGAAGGGTTAAACACTAAAAAAGAATTACCATCAGTACCTAAGGAGTCTTTTAAAAAAGGCGTTTATTATTAATGGCTAAAATTAAAACTCATTATGAAGATTGTGATATTCTTGTTGTTGGTGGTGGAATGGCTGGTACTGGTGCTACATTTGAGGCTAGACACTGGGGAAGAGATTTAAAAATTATTTGTGTTGAAAAAGCTAATATAGACAGAAGTGGCGCTGTTGCTCAAGGCTTGTATGCAATTAACTGCTACATGGGCATGCAATGGGATGAAAACCAACCAGAAGATCATGTACGTTACGCTCGTAATGATTTAATGGGAATGGTTCGAGAAGATCTTGGCTATGATATGGCTCGACACGTTGATTCAACTGTACACATGTTTGATGAATGGGGATTGCCCATGATGAAAAATGAAAAAACTGGACGTTATCTTAGAGAAGGTAAATGGCAAATAATGATTCACGGCGAAAGTTACAAACCAATTGTAGCTGAAGCAGCTAAAAAATCAGCAGACAAAATATACAATAGAATTATGATTACTCATTTACTAATGGACGAGACTAAAGAGAATAGAGTAGGTGGTGCGGTAGGTTTTAATATGCGTACGGGTGACTATTATGTGTTTAGGGCAAAAACTGTAATTGTAGCAGCTGGTGGAGCCTCACATATATTTAAACCAAGAGCGGTAGGTGAAGGAATGGGAAGGACTTGGTATGCACCATGGAGCAATGGATCGGCGTATGCTTTGCCAATCGCAGTTGGTGCTAAAATGACTCAAATGGAAAACCGTATTGTTTTATGTAGATTTAAAGATGGTTATGGTCCAGTAGGAGCTTATTTCTTACATCTTAAAACTTATACTCAAAACGCTAATGGAGAGAATTACGAAAAAAAATGGTATGAGCATACAAAAAAACTTGTTGGAGAATATATTGATCATCATCCAACACCAACATGTTTGCGTAATCATGCTTTTATACAAGAAGTTGCTGCCGGTGGTGGCCCAATTCATATGGTCACTAAAGAAGCTTTTCAAGATCCTCACTTAGAAACAGTGGGTTGGGAAAATTTCCTTGGCATGACTGTTGGACAAGCAGTAGTCTGGGCATCTCAAAATATTGATCCAAAGTATACTAACCCAGAATTAACTACATCAGAACCATACGTTATGGGCTCTCATGCTACTTGTTCAGGAGCTTGGGTGAGTGGTCCAGAAGATCTTTCACCACCTGAATATTTTTGGGGTTATAATAGGATGTTAACTATAGAAGGTCTTTTTGGAGCAGGAGATACTGTTGGAGGTAGTGCTCATAAATTTTCTTCAGGTTCTTTCACTGAAGGCCGATTAGCTGCAAAAGCTGCAGTCAAATATATACAAGAACAAAAAGCAGAAAATATTAATGTTACTGATAAACAGTGTGATGATTTTAAAAAAGCAATATATAAACCTTTAGACAAATACACTGTTGGTCGAAACGAAATAACAGGAGGGACTGTTTCACCAAGTTATATTTCACCAATCCAAGGACTTCAACGTCTTCAAAAAATTATGGATGAGTATGTAGGTGGAATTACTTCTAATTATATGACTAATGGTAATATGCTTAAAAGAGCATTAGAATTATTAGAATGGCTACAAGAAGACTTAGAAAATGTTGGTGCTGAAGATTATCATCAACTAATGCGTGCTTGGGAATTAAAACATAGAACTCTTACTTCTCAATGTGTAACTGAACATACTATGTTTCGTGAAGAAACTCGTTGGCCTGGGTATTATTACAGAGGTGACTATTTAAAATTAGATGATGAGAACTGGCATTGCCTGACAGTATCCAGAAGAGATCCCAAGACAGGAAAGTTTACTTTGGAAAAAGTTCCTGTGTATCATATTGTTGACGAAAAAGAGAAAAAAAAAGCATCTTAGAAACAAATAAGAAATGAATCTTCTTGAGAAAACAGACCAAGAGATAATCGATATAGCCAATCCTATTTGGGAAAATTTAGTTAAATCTTCTAATATTAAAGACTATGGTGGATTTACAAAAGATTTTTCATCACAAATGTTATTTGGTGCAAATGAAGTTGAGTTAGGTAAGCAATGGGCCAATAATAAATTATTAACTAGTTTGTCTGAGAAAAGAGAAGCATTTGGTTGTTTAAGAAGAGATAATTATGTTACGGTTCTTTATAAACAGACTAGCAATACAGTTGCTGGAGAATTTTTAGGTCGTTTAGTGCTTGGTGTTGAAGATGATGAAGTTAAAGTTTTTGGTGCAACAATTTATTAATAATTTGATGAAAAAAAATAATTATTTTTATTTTTTAATTTTTTTATTTTTAAACTTGTTTTTTTTACCTGTAAAATCAGATCCAATTTTGGAACTAGGCAAAATTGTTTTTTTAGAACAGGGTAATTGTGCAACTTGTCACACGCTAGCTGATGCAAAATCAAATGGTAATATTGGCCCCAATTTAAATCAAATTAGGCCTGACATTGCGAGAGTTATTGACACTGTAACGAATGGTATTGGTGTCATGCCACCCTATAAAGATTTGTTGTCGACACAAGAAATTGAAGCAGTTGCACATTATGTCTCTATAACTGCTGCTGAATAAGATATATATTTAAATAATGAAAAGAATATTTATTTTAATTTTTACTTTAATTTCATTTAACTGTTTTGCTGTAGAAAAAAGTACAACATTTACTAAAGAAATTTTTAATAAAGCTCAATCAGAGGGCAAAATTGTGGTGGTAAGTTCTTGGACTAAATATTGTTCATCTTGTGCAAGTCAAATGAAAGTTTTAGATAAAGCTAAAAATGAATTTGATAATATTGAGTTTTTAACATTTAACATAAAAAATAAAGAAATTGCTAACTTGCTAAATGTACAATATCAAACAACACTTTTGATTTTTAAAGACAATAAAGAAGTTTACAGAAGTATTGGTGAAACAACTAAAAATTTAATTTACGCAGCTATAAAATCTTCAATTTAGATTTAAGCACTTCTAAAAAGTTTAGTCATAATAAATTCTTTATGACCTAGGACTTCTGCACAAGTTAGACGTCCACTTGCCGCTCGTATAGTAGTTTTTATTAATTCATCTCCAGCTTGATCCATATTCATTTCTCTTTTTAAAATTTTTGAAACATCTAGATCAATATGTTCTTTCATATTTATAGCTGTACTTGGATTACCTGTTAATTTAACTACGGGTTCAATTGCATTACCAATAATATTTCCTTGGCCTGTTGGAAATAAATGAATGTTAAATCCAGCAGCAGCTTGTAAAGTTAAACATTCTCCTGCAGCAGAGGATGTGTCCATAAAATATAAGCCAGGACCTTTTTTTGGTTCTTCAGCTGGAGTTAATACGTCAATAAATTTTCTTGATCCAATTTTTTGAAAATTACCAAAAGCTTTTTCTTCAATTGTTGTAAGTCCACCTGCAATATTACCTGCTGTAGGTTGACTTTCTGAAAGATCGTTAGTTGCTTCTTTCAGAATGAAATCATTGTAATCACTCCATGTTTTCATAAATTTTTTAGACACTTCAGGAGTCTTTCCTCTTGTAGCGCAAACTTTTTCAGCTCCTGTAAGTTCTGATGTTTCACCAAAGCAAAGATGAACCCCTAAAGGTTCTAATTTGTCCATTAAATTTCCAACAGCTGGATTAGCAGCCATACCAGACGTAGTGTCTGACTCTCCACATTTCACAGAGATCCATAAATCACTTAAAGGACATTCTTCTCTTTGTTTTTCAGACGCCCACTGGGAAAATTCTTGTGCCTTTTGAGATGCTTTCATTATAGTTTTAATATCACCAGCTCCTTCGATACTAAAACCTTCTACAGGCTTTTTTGTAGTTGCTATTGCATCAACAATTCTTTTAGTCCATTTTGGTTCTATCCCAATAACGATTACTGCAGCTACATTTGGATTTTTTCCTGTTCCAATCATAGTGTCAAAAAATAATTCTAAATCTGCACCAAACTGAAGTCTTCCATATGCATGTGGTATTGCAAAAGTACCTTTGATATTATTTGCAACAGCTTCAGCGCATGCATTTGAAATATCGTCAACAGGAAGAATTATTACATGGTTTCTAGTTCCAACTCTTCCATTTTCTCTTTTATAACCTAAAAAACTTTTTGGAATTTTCATATATTACCACTTTTTAGTTTTAACATTATGAACATGCACATGTTCACCTTTCTTTATTGGTTTAACTACTTTACCAATGTCATGACCATATTTTAAAATTGTGTCACCTTCATTAAGATTAACCATAGCAATTTTGTGACCTAGAGCTATTTCGTTTAAAGCCTGTATATTTACTGTTTTGTCATTCTCCATAATCCAGCATAAACAATCTTGTTTTGGAGTGATTTTTTCAATAACTACAACGCCAACGTTATCTTTTTCATCGTGAATTATGATATCTGTTTTTGCCATTATGACGATTTCTTGGTAGAAAATTTCACTAAATTTATATATTAATCACGAGTTTGCAAACAAAAACTTATAAAATTATTTAGAAAGGTAATAAATTGCCATGACAAAAATGACAACCGAAGAAGCTTTTATAAAAGTTCTTCAAATGCACGGAATAGAACATGCTTTTGGTATTATTGGTTCAGCATTTATGCCTATTTCAGATTTATTTCCTAAAGCAGGAATTACATTTTGGGATGTTGCTCACGAAACAAATGGTGGGTTAATTGCTGACGGATATACAAGAGCAACAGGAAAAATGTCAATGGTTATTGCTCAAAATGGTCCAGGTATAACTGGATTGGTTACACCAATTAAAACAGCTTATTGGAATCACACGCCACTTTTACTAGTTACTCCTCAAGCTGCGAACAAAACGATGGGACAAGGTGGTTTCCAAGAAGTTGAACAAATGAATTTATTTCAAGATATGGTTTGTTATCAAGAAGAAGTAAGAGATCCATCAAGAATGGCAGAAGTTTTAAATAGAGTAATAGAAAAAGCAATAAGAGGATCTGCACCAGCACAAATTAATGTTCCAAGAGATTATTGGACTCAAGCAATTGATATTGAGCTACCGCCAATAGTAAGGCTAGAAAGACAAGCGGGTGGTGTTGATGCTGTTAATAAAGCAGCGAAATTATTATCTGATGCAAAGTTCCCAGTGATTTTATCTGGAGCAGGTGTAGTAATTGGTAACGCGATTGAAGATTGTAAAAAATTAGCAGAAAAACTAGATGCTCCAGTTTGTTCTGGATATCAACACAACGATAGTTTTCCTGGAAGTCATCCACTAGCAGCTGGACCATTAGGTTACAACGGTTCTAAAGCTGGAATGGAATTAATTTCAAAAGCAGATGTTGTTTTGGCACTTGGAACTAGACTAAATCCTTTTTCAACATTACCAGGATATGGAATGGATTATTGGCCAAAGAAGGCAAGCATTATTCAAGTTGACATGAATTCTGACAGAATTGGCCTAACTAAAAAAGTTACAGTTGGAATATGTGGTGATGCAAAATTAGTTGCGCAACAAATTTTAAAAAAACTTTCTTCAAATGCAGGTGATAAAGATAGACAAAAAAGAAAAGATATAATTCATCAAACTAAATCTGCTTGGTTACAAAAACTATCAAGTTTAGATCATGAGGAAGACGATAAAGGAACAGTTTGGAATAAAGAAGCAAGAGAAAGAGATAAAGATAGAATGTCACCAAGACAAGTTTGGAGAGCTATTCAAGCAGGAATGCCTGATGATGTTATTATCTCAAGCGATATTGGAAATAACTGTGCAATAGGAAATGCATACCCAACCTTTGAAAAAGGAAGAAAGTATTTAGCGCCAGGACTATTTGGACCTTGCGGATATGGATTTCCATCAATATTAGGAGCAAAAATTGGCTGTCCTAATACACCAGTGATAGGATTTGCAGGTGATGGTGCATTTGGAATAAGCATGAATGAAATGAGTTCTTGCGCTAGAAAAGAATGGCCAGCAATTACAATGGTTATTTTTAGAAATTATCAATGGGGTGCAGAAAAAAGAAACTCTATTCTTTGGTTTGATGATAATTTTGTTGGTACAGAACTTGATCCAGAATTGAGTTATGCAAAAGTAGCTGCTGCTTGTGGTTTAAAAGGGGTTGCTGTTAAAACAATGGAAGAAACAACAAACGCAATTAAAAAATCATGTGAAGATCAAAAAAAAGGAATTACTACTTTTATTGAAGTAATACTTAATCAAGAATTAGGAGAACCTTTCAGAAGAGACGCTATGAAAAAACCAGTCAAAGTTGCAGGTATCAATAAAAATGATATGAAACCTCAAAAATCTTTGAATTAGTTTTTTTAATTTATAAAATCATTTAAGTAAGCAAAATTTTCAAAAAATTTACCGTTTGAAGCTGTTGTTGCTCTATTTATTCGACCGTCATCTTTATTTAGCAAGCTAGGTAAAACTTCTGATATGATACTACTTCCAAATTCTACACTAGCATCCTTTGGTAGTTCTGAAGGCAAATTATCAACAGCCATAACAGCGATGCCT
>CACKWM010000008.1 GCA_902603905.1 uncultured Pelagibacteraceae bacterium
TTTAAAGTGTATAATAAACATTTAAAAATAAATCCTCTTAAATCGTTTGTTTACTTAATTTTATTATCAATTAATTATTTAAAAAAAGTGTAATTTATGATTGTAAAGTTACTCCTTATAATATTTATAGTTATTTCAATAACATATTTTTGTAATTATAAAAATTTATTATTGAGTAAGTCAGGAGAGGCACACCAAAATTTTATTGAGACTAAAAGTACACCTTTAATTGGTGGAATTATATTATTTATATCAATTATTATTTTTGGAATTAAAGAAATAAACTTATTCTTTTTTTTCACTTTTGCTATTTTGGTAGTAGGAATATTTTCAGATATTAAAAAAAATATATCTCCTACTTTAAGATTAATTTTACAGACATTGATAATTTTGGTTTCAATTTATTTATTTGAAAACACAATCAGAATTACAAATTATGAGTTATTAGATCATATTTTAAAAGATAAAATTTTATCAATTTTTTTTACAACATTTTGTATTTTAATACTTATCAATGGAACAAATTTTATAGATGGTACAAATTTTAATGTTATTGGATATTATTTAATATTAATTATCATTCTTTTATATTTTGAAAACTTTGATAATTTTTATTTTTTAAATATAAAGACATTATATTTAATATTACCGTTAATTATAATTTCATTTTTAAATTTACTTAACAAAGTGTATTTAGGAGATAGTGGATCATATTTTTTAGGATTTATATTTGGTTTTGAATTAATAAATTTTTTTAATCAAAATACAATATCACCTTTTTTTATTATTTTGTTACTTTGGTATCCATGCTTCGAAATGCTTTTTTCTATTTTTAGAAAATTGAATTTTAAAAAATCTCCTCTAAAACCAGATTCAAAACATTTTCATCAATTATTATATTTTTTCTTTTATCAAAAAATTAAAAAACCTGTTTTATCAAGTAATTTAAGTGGCTTAATAATTAATATTTATAACTTAGTAGTTTTATTATTTGCTTTAATTGATCCAGCACACACACAATTACAAATAATTTTAATTCTTTTGAATTTAACAATCTACGTCTTTATATATTTGAGACTTATTAAATACAGATTTAAATTAGATTAGTTAAATTTTTAGCTTATTTAATATTTTTTTTATTTGCAATTAAACTAATGCTCTTATTTTTTATTCCAAAATAACAATTTAATCATGTGGATTAAGATTGACAATCCATCTCTAAATTCATTTACTTTTTTAATACCACTTATTCTTTTTCTTTCATGTGAGTTAATAGACATTATTTTCATATTTAATTTTTTTGCTTTAATTGGCAGTTCTACACAAAAATTAAAATTTTTTTCAGACAAATTTAATTCTTTTGCTTTATTTACTCTTCCAACAACAAAAGTATAAAGTATATCTGTTATTGGCAATCTAAATAAAATTTTTCCCAAAAATGTAAAAATTTTATTACCAATAAATGTTATTATTGTATCATCATCACTTCCTGAATTTTTTTCATATCTTGATCCAAATACAAAATCTAAATTAGAATTTTCAAGTAATTCTAACATGCTTGATAATTCAGATGGTTTAAATGATCCATCTGCATTAAATATACAAAAATAATTTGTATCAACATTATTTATTCCAGTAATTAATGCATCGCCATATCCTTGATGATATTGATAAACTATATCTACATTTAAGTTTTTTATTGCATTTATAGTGTCAGTATCATCTGGGGACAAAATAACTTTTTTTTTACAATCTAAGTTTTTGATTTCATCTATTACTTGCGGCAATGATTCTTTTTCTTTTCTAGCAGGAATTATAAGTGTTAAATTTTTCATATAAAATCTTATCTAAAAGTTTATAGAATTTTTAATAAAATTTATAAATAAAAATAATAATGATTTTCTTAATGCAAAGGATCTTCTCAAAATCATAGGAAAAAATTAAACTAATTATTAATATTATTGGTAGTATCAATATTTTTTTGTTAATAAGTGTTATTTACAGATTATATCTTAAACAAATATGCTGAATATAATAATATTTATAACTTTTTATTTTACAATTATTTTTTCAGTATTGGGGTATGGATATCTTGTTGTAAATTTTTCAAAAAAAAAATATATCTTAACCGAGTTAGGATATGTTGGATTAGTTGGGATATTATTTCTAATAATAATTTCTTATATTTCTCATTTTTTTGTTCCACATAACTATATTTTTAATAGTTTAATTTTAATTATTGGCCTATTTTTATTTATATTTGAAATATTAAAAGGTAAAAAAATTATAGAAAAAAAAAATATAAAACTATTAATATTAGTTTTTATTCTTCTTTTTCTAGGAATCATGATGCATAAAACTCATGATGATTTTTCTTATTATCATTTTCCATATACATATTATTTAACACAAAGCGATATACATATTGGTGTCGGTAATTTTGGACATGGGTTTAGGACCAGCTCTTCAATATTTTATTTAAATTCTTTATTTTATTTACCATTAGTAAAATATTACTTATTTCAATTAGGCGCAATTTTATTAATGGGTTTTTCTAATTTAATTCTTTTAGAGAAAATTTTTCTAGAAATAAGAAAAAAAAAAATAAATTATTTAATTTATCTTTCACTTTTATCATTTGTTTTTATCAATGTGTTTTTTTATAGAATCCAAGAACATGGAACTGACAAATCGGCTCAAATCTTAATTTTGATACTTTTCATTGAGCTTATATGTTTAAAAAATTTAAAAGCGCTATCTGATGAAGTTTTTTCAAAGATTGTAATAATTTTAACACTTATTGTTTCTTTTAAGTCATTCTATATTTTATATTCAATTTTCTTAATTCCTGTAGGAATATATTTAGTAAATAATAAAAAAATAAATATACAAAATTATTTATTTAAAAATTTTTTTGTATATTTTTTTGTTGTAACTATTTTTTTAGTTTCAATAATTAGTATATTAAACTCAGGATGTTTAGTTTATCCTGTTTCTTTTACCTGTTTTGATAATTTTTCATGGTCAATTCCTATATCAGAAGTAAATAATATGAATAATTGGTATGAGCAGTGGTCCAAAGCTGGGGCAGGACCAAATTTTAGAATTGAAAATCCAGAGATATATATTCAAAAATTTAATTGGGTTAATCATTGGTTTGAATATTATTTTTTTAACAAAGTATCTGATTTTTTATGGGGAGTTTTTTTTGTTGTTTTACTTTTTATTATAGTCTTTTACTCAAAAAATAGAAAAAAACTTAATAAAGATAATTTTTATTTTGAGTATTATGTAATTTTATTAATTTTGTTTATAGAATGGTTTTATAACCATCCAGCATTAAGATATGGTGGATATACTTTAATTGTTTTAATGATTTTTTATCCATTGTCTTATGGACTGCAAGCTTTTAAAAATTCTCAAAAAAAAATCAAGAAAACTGTTATATTACTTTTAAGTATAACAGCTTTTATTTTTGCTTATAGAAATATTGATAGATTGTTTGATGAAAGAACAATTTATAACTATAAACCAGAGATAAATATTTTTTATAAAGTAGATAATAACCATTTCAGAGTCGAAAGAGAATTTAATAAGTTGATTAAAAATTATCAAAATTGCTTGAAGATAAATTATGAATGTAAAAAAAATATCAAGGTAAATATGTTCCTAAATAAATATATTTTTTTAAATGAAAAAAAATGAAAGTATCAGTTTTAATTGCAAATTATAATAATGCTAATTATATCTCAGATTGCATAAACTCATTAAAGAATCAATCTTACAAGGATATCGAAATAATATTTTTTGACGATAGATCCACAGATTTATCCTTAGAAATTATTAAGAAATTTCCAGAGGTTATAATACTTTCAAATAGTAATGAAAAACAGGAACATAGTTCATTCAATCAATTGAATTCTTATAAAGAAGCATTTAAGAAAAGCACAGGTGAAATTATTTTTTTTCTAGACAGTGATGATTATTTTCATCAAGAAAAAATAACAAATGTAGTAAAAGAATTTGAAAAAAATAATAATTTAAAAATTGTTTTTGATTTGCCAATTATAAAAACTGAAAGAGGTGAAAAGATACCTAAGAGACAATTTTTAAATAAAACTTATTGGCCCTATATACCGCCCCAAAGTTGCTTATCAGTTTCAAGAAAATACATTGAACAAATATATGATTTAATTGATTTTAACTTATTTCCAAACATATGGATGGATTTTAGAATAGGAATTGTTTCAAAATATATCTTAGACAGTTATTATATTTTAAATAAAAGGCTCACATACTATAGACAATCGGAGAACAATGTATCTTCTAAGTTTAAGCACATGACGACAACATGGTGGAAAAGAAGATTAGAAGCGCATGATTATATAAAATATTTTTTTTTAAAACATAAAATACAATATAGGAAAAATTTAGATTATTATTTTACAAAATTAATAAATCTTTTTTTTGGATATAATTTGTTCAAGTTTTTAAAAAACAAATTTAATACAAAAATATATAATTATCAAAAATTTTTAAATATAAATTCTAAATTATTGTTTAATGTTAAGTACATTATTAATTGTTCTTCAAATAATTATTATGTTAAAAAAAAATA
The DNA here is from genome assembly GCA_902603905.1 of uncultured Pelagibacteraceae bacterium. Lineage (GTDB taxonomy): Bacteria > Pseudomonadota > Alphaproteobacteria > Pelagibacterales > Pelagibacteraceae > Pelagibacter. The sequence goes on from CACKWM010000008.1 coordinate 4,619, forward strand.
TTCTGAAAAATATGATTTTGATTTTCAAATATCAAAAAAAATTAAAAATTTAAAATGTAAAATGATTTTTTTATCTTCACGAAAAATTTATAAATTAGGAGATAATTTAAATGAGTTAAGTAAACTTAAGCCAAATTGCAATTATTCAAAAAATAAACTTAAAACTGAAAAAAAATTACTCAGGAATTTAAAAAATAGAATTTTGGTTCTTAGAATTTCAAACTTAATAGGAGTACATAAGTATAGAGGTAGTAATAAAAAAATTCATAAAACATTTATTGATATTTTTTTTTCAAATGTCCAAAAAGGTATTATTTTTAATAATGCTAAAAATTATAAAGATTTTTTATCAATTAATAAATTTAATGAAATTGTTGAAAAACTTATTAATAAAAAAGCTGTAGGTATATATAATGTTTCTCTTGGTAAAAAAGTATATTTAAATAAACTAATAAAGTGGCTTAATTTATTTAATAAAAACAAGTATAAATGTATCGATACTCCAAAAAGTTACAAAACTGAATGTTTTTATTTAAATAATGATAAATTAATGAAAAAAATTAATATTAAAAATAGATTAATTGATTTAGAAAAAGATTGTAAAACTGTAAGTAGAGTTTTTTTTAAAAAAAAAAATAAATGAAAAAAAAAATTGCACTAATTTTTGGTATTACTGGGCAAGATGGATCCTATTTAGCACAATTATTAATTAAAAAAGGATATTTGGTTCATGGCGTCAAAAGACGATCTTCATCACTTAATACCGCAAGAGTAGATCATATTTATCAAGATCCTCATGAAAATAAAAGAAATTTTTTTTTACATTATGGGGATATTACTGATGCAATTTCAGTTTCAACTTTACTTAAAAAAATTAAACCTAATGAAATTTATAATTTAGCAGCACAATCACACGTATCAGTTTCTTTTGAAGTTCCCGAATATACTGCAAATGCAGATGCCATTGGTGCTTTACGAATATTAGAAGCAATTAAATTTCATGGATTTGAAAAAAAAACAAAATTTTATCAAGCGGGCACTTCTGAAATGTTTGGAAAGGTAAAAGAAATACCTCAAAATGAAAAAACACCTTTTTATCCTAGAAGTCCTTATGGTGTTGCAAAAGTTTATGCGCATTGGATTACAATTAATTATAGAGAGGCTTATGATATTTTTGCTTGTAACGGTATATTATTTAATCATGAAAGCCCAGTAAGAGGTGAAACTTTTGTTACTAGAAAAATAGTAGTAGCTCTTTGTCGAATAAAAAAAGGATTGCAAAAAAAATTATATTTAGGAAATATTAATGCTAAACGTGATTGGGGACACGCCAGAGATTATGTAGAAGCAATGTGGAAAATGTTACAAAAAAAAACTCCTAACGATTATGTCATTTCAACGGGCAGACAATATTCAGTAAAACAATTTGTAAATTTAGTTTTAAATGAGCTTAAAATTAAATACCAATGGAGAGGTAAAGGAATTAACTCAAAATGTTATGATCATAAAGGTAAATGCATTATTGAGTGTGATAAGGAATATTATAGACCCCTTGAAGTAGATACCTTATTGGGAGATTCAAAAAAAGCTAGAAAAGAACTGAATTGGAAACCAAAAGTAAATATCTATGGATTGGTAAAAGAAATGGTTAATAGTGAGTTAAAAAAATATTAACTCATGATTAATTTGCAATCTAAAATTTATGTAGCTGGTCATAAAGGATTAGTAGGAAGCGCGATACTTAGGCAATTAAAAAAGAAAGGTTACAAAAAAATTATATTTGAAGATAGGTCAAAGTTAGATTTAACAAATCAACTCAAAGTTCTTAATTTTTTAAAAAAAAAAAAACCAGATTTTATATTTATAGCTGCAGCAAAAGTAGGTGGAATATATTCAAATAGTAAATATAAAGCTCAATTTATTTATGAAAATTTATTAATTCAATCAAATTTAATTCATTCTGCTTATTTATGTGGCATTAAAAATTTAATCTGCTTAGGTTCAAGTTGTGTATACCCAAGAAAATGCAAACAACCAATTAAAGAAAGTTATTTATTAAGTGGCAAACTTGAAAGTACTAACGACGCTTATGCTATAGCTAAAATTGCTGCTATTAAAATGTGTCAGAGTTACAATGAACAATATAAGACAAGTTATAAATGTTTAATGCCAACAAATACTTTTGGCCCTAATGATAATTACCATAATTTGAATTCACACTTTTTTCCTGCTCTTATAAAAAAAATCCATAAAGTAAAAAAAAGTAAAAAAAATTATTTAGTTTTATGGGGCAATGGGAAAGCAAAAAGAGAAGTAATTTATGTGGACGATTTAGCCAAAGCATGTGTTTATTTTATGAAAAAAAAAACGAAGCATTCATTAATTAACATAGGTAGCGGCAAAGATTATTCTATAAATTATTATGCAAATTTGATTTTGAAATTAATCATTCCAAATAAAAAAATAGTTATAAAATATGATAAATCAAAACCAAATGGCACTCCTAGAAAAGTTCTTGACGTATCCTTAGCTAAGCAATACGGATGGCGTTCTGGTAAAAATTTAAATGAAGCTATAACGAAAACCTACAATTCATATATAAACGAGATTAACTATAAGTGAAGTTAACTAAAATATTAAAAAGTTAATAAAAACTTGAAAAGTCTAAATAATTGAGTATTTACAATATTTTTTTTTTATATATAAAACTCTTGCCTGGTGATTATTGCGAAGGTGTAATACCCGATTCCATTCCGAACTCGGAAGTCAAGCCCTTCAGCGCCGATGGTACTTTGTCTTAAGACATGGAAGAGTAGGTCGTTGCCAGGCTATAAAAATTATGAAAATCAAAAGTTCATTAAAATCTTTAAAGAAAAGAGACCTAAACTCTAAATTAGTGAGAAGAAGAGGAAGAGTTTATATAATTAATAAAACAAATCCAAAATTCAAAGCAAGACAAAAATAAATCTTTAATTTTATGATCATTGGGTCAATATCAGAAAATAAAGATTTGGAAAAAAGAATATCTATAACTCCAGAGATAGCCAAAAAATATATTGATTTAGGATTCAAAATTCAACTAAGTGAAAATTACGGTAAGCATTTAGGTTTTAAAGAAAACAACTACAAGGAATTTGGAGTTAAATTTGTTAGTGATGATAAAAAATTAATGGATAATGTTGATATCATTATTCAAATGAATTTACTCGATGAAGATAAAATTTCTTTATTAAAGGCTAACCAAACTTTTATTGGTGTTTTGAACGCATATGAAAATAAAAATAAACTTAGTGAATTGGCGAAAAAAAAAATAAACTTATTTTCGTTGGAGTTATTACCTAGGATAACAAGAGCACAATCTATGGATATACTTTCCTCTCAAGCTAATTTAGCAGGATATAAGGCTGTAGTAGAATCATTTTCAATTTTTGAAAAAGCTATACCGATGATGATGACTGCTGCTGGGACTATTCCTGCAGCTAAAGTTTTAGTTGTTGGCGCTGGAGTAGCAGGCCTACAAGCAATAGCTACAGCTAAAAGAATGGGAGCGATTGTGCTTGCAACAGATGTAAGAATGACCTCAAAAGAACAGGTTGAAAGTTTAGGAGGTAAATTTTTGACTGTAGAAGGATCTGAAAATTTAGAAACTGAAGGTGGTTATGCAAAAGAAACATCTGATGAATTTAAAAGAAAACAAGAAGATCTGTTGAGCGAGACACTCAAAAAGATTGATATTGTAATTTGTACAGCTTTGATACCAGGCAAAAAAGCTCCGCTAATTATTAAAGAAAAAATGTTGGAAAATATGCAACCAGGATCAGTAATATATGATTTAGCTGCAGTTCAAGGAGGAAATGTTGCATTTACCGAGGTAGATAAAATTGTTGAAAAAAATGGAGTTAAAATAATGGGTGAAAGAAATATTTTAAACAAACTTCCAAAATCATCTTCAAGTCTTTATGCAAAAAATGTATTTAATTTTGTTTCAAATTTGTATGATAAAGAAAATAAAAAAATTAATATTAATTTAGAGGATGAAATTATTGCTAAAACAATAATTAAATAAATTTATGGAAATAGATCCATTTATATTTCGACTGAGTATTTTTACACTTTCTATATTTATAGGATATTACGTAGTTTGGAGTGTTACACCGTCCTTACATACACCTTTGATGTCAGTAACAAATGCAATTTCTTCTGTAATTATTGTTGGAGCTATTATAGCGGCCTTAGCAGGAGAAACTGAAAATATATTTGATACAGCAAATATTTTTGGTTTTTTAGCTATAATTTTAGCGGCTGTTAATATCTTTGGTGGATTTTTGGTCACTCATAGAATGTTGGCTATGTATAAAAAAAAGAAGAAAGATTAAGAAATGATTTCAGCAAATTTATTAGCAGTTTTTTATCTTATTTCAGGAGTACTATTCATTTTAGCTCTTAGAGGTCTTTCATCACCTGAAACTTCAAGACAAGGAAATTTATTTGGAATAGTTGGAATGGCATTAGCCATTGGAGTCACAATCGTTTCAGTTGGCAACTTCTCAACAGGTTTTTTATATTTAATAATTTTATTGTTGATTGGTGGATCAATAGGTGTGTTTATTGCATTTAAAATACCAATGACTGCAATGCCAGAACTTGTTGCTGGCTTTCATAGTTTAGTTGGTCTAGCAGCTGTTTTTGTTGCTATTTCAGCTTTTCTTAATCCAGATGTATTTAATTTAGGGTCACCAGGAAATATTAAAATTGCAAGTCTAATTGAAATGTCTTTAGGAGCTGCAATTGGAGCTATAACTTTTACAGGATCTGTCATAGCTTTTTTAAAATTAAGGGGAATAATGTCTGGCTCTCCTATAACTTTTTTTGGTCAACATTATATAAATTTGGCTCTAGGATTATTTTTAATATGTCTAATCTTCTATTTATGTAGAACTCAAGTTGATACTTGGTTTTGGACAATAATTTTAATTTCATTTTTGTTGGGGGTTTTTTTAATTATTCCAATAGGTGGAGCTGATATGCCAGTGGTAATCTCGATGTTAAATTCCTATTCTGGATGGGCTGCAGCAGGTATTGGTTTTACTTTAGAAAATACCGCACTTATAATTACAGGAGCATTGGTTGGTTCTTCAGGTGCAATTTTATCTTACATTATGTGCAAAGGAATGAATCGTTCGTTCTTCAATGTGATACTTGGAGGTTGGGGTGCAACAGATCAATCTTCTTCTAATAAATCTAAAGAGCACAAACCAGTAAAAAGTGGAAATGCAGACGATGCAGCTTTTTTAATGAAAAATGCATCCTCAATAATAATAGTTCCAGGTTATGGAATGGCCGTTGCACAGGCTCAACATGCATTAAGAGAAATGGTTGATGCTTTAAAGAAAAATGGTGTTAAAGTTACTTATGCAATTCATCCAGTCGCAGGCAGAATGCCTGGGCATATGAACGTTTTGCTTGCAGAGGCAAATGTTCCTTATGATGAAGTATTTGAGCTTGAGGAAATTAATAATGACTTTGCCAATTGTGATGTTGCATATGTTGTAGGTGCAAATGATGTTACTAATCCAGTAGCAAAAACTGATCCTCAAAGCCCAATATATGGAATGCCTATACTGGATGTGGAAAAATCTAAATCAGTGCTTTTTGTGAAAAGAAGTCTTTCTCCTGGATATGCGGGAATTGATAATGATTTATTTTATAGAGACAATACTTTAATGTTATTTGCTGATGCAAAGAAAATGACAGAAGATATTATAAAAAGTTTATAATTTATGACAAAAATATTTTGTGACATTGCAGATTTAAGCTTAATAAGAAAATTTAATAAAAAAAAGATAGTTAAAGGATTTACAACAAATCCAAGTTTAATAAGAAAAGCGGGCGCTAAAGATTACAAAAATTATTGCAAGAAAATTTTAAAAATTACGAAAAAACCTGTTTCTTTTGAGATTTTTGCAGATGATGAAAAAAACATGATATCTCAAGGCTTAAAAATTAAGAGTTGGGGTTCAAATGTTTATGTAAAAGTACCTTTAACAAATTCTAAGGGCAAATTCACTGGAAAAGTTATAAAAAAATTAAATAGAAAAAAAATTAAATTAAATATTACCGCAGTTTATAATGCCCAACAAACAAAACAAATTTTAAAAAAAATTAATAGAAAAACAAAAGTTATAATTTCAATTTTTGCAGGTAGAATGGCAGATGCAGGAAAAGATCCTATTCCAGAATTTAAAAATAGTCTCAGACTAGTAAAAAAATATGCAAATGTAGAAATATTGTGGGCAAGCACACGAGAGCCTTATAATTTGTTACAAGCTAAACAAATAAAATGTCATATAATTACAGTACCGCCTTCAATTATTGAAAAAATAGAAAAATTTGGAAAATCTTTTCAAAAACTTACCACAGATACTGTTAAAGGATTTCTTAAAGATAGTAAGAAATCTAATTTTAAAATTTAATTAATTTTGGTTGCGGGGGACGGATTTGAACCGTCGACCTTCAGGTTATGAGCCTGACGAGCTACCAGACTGCTCCACCCCGCGGTATTTAAATTCTATTTTTAAGTTTATTTAGTTTTTTTACTCTTTTAATATTTTCTTGTAAAATTCTCTTTTTTTTCTCTGAAGGTTTTTCATATGTATTCTTCAATTTTATAATTTTAAAGAACCCATCTCTTTGAAGTTTTCTCTTTAGAACTCTTAGAGCTTGCTCAACATTATTGTCTTTTACTTCTATTTTAATAAATACCTCCAAAAAAATGAGTAAGTAACATTTTAATAATTTGATGTCTATTAAATTTATTCATAAATTTTTTTATTCATATTGCTTGTTTTTTTCTCTTTTTCTTTTTTTTCTCTTTTTATTCTTCTTTCGGCTTTTTCTATGGCCTCAATTAAATTTTTTTGTGAAAACAAACTCATAGCTACAGGGTCTTTAGGATTTAAGCTATTATAATTCCAGTAACTTTTATTTCTTATTGAAGTTACTGAATTTTTTGTTATTCCAATTAATTTTGCAATTTGTGAATCTTTTAATTGTGGGTGCTGCTTTATCAACCATAATGCTGAATCTGGTTTATCTTGTCTTTTTGACAATGGAACATATTTTTTAATTTTTTCACCTATGTTAGAAATTTCAATATCAGTATCTTTAATCTGCAAAGGTCTATTTTCGTCTTTTGAAGATAGTTCAATTTCTTCTCTTGATAATTGTCCAGATATGATAGGATTATATGCTTTTATTCCTTTGGCAACTTCTCCATCAGCAATACCCTGGATTTCTACTTCATGTAGATTGCAAAAATTAGCAATTTGTTTAAAAGTTAACGTTGTATTTTCGACTAACCAAACAGCAGTAGCCATTGGCATTAGTGGAGCATTTGACATTTAGTTTTTTTTTTCTGATCTAAAGTTTTGGAATTTTTTATTAAATTTGCTTACACGCCCTTTATCCAGCAATTTTTGCTTACCACCTGTCCAAGCAGAATGGGATTTTGGGTCAATTTCTAGTTTTAAAATATCGCCCTCAGATCCCCAGGTTGATCTTGTTTCAAATTGTGTGCCATCAGTCATTTCAACTTTAATAGTATGATAGTTTGGATGAATGCCTTTTTTCATATCGTGACTTATAGCAAATGATTTTAGGAAAACAATTAAAAGTTCGTTAGTTTTTCCAACATTTTTTCATTAATTGCAGTACTTGAAGCTCTTATTTTAATATTATCGTTTTCTGATAAATTAATTTCATTAATTGTTCCTCCGGCTTCTTTAATAATTATTATTCCAGCGGCAATATCCCATAAATTTAAATTGTTTTGAAAGTAACCATCATATCTTCCAGCGGCCACATAGGCCATATCTAAAGCCGCAGATCCAGATTTTCGAGTTATTAGATCAGTTTCTATTTTTTCTTTTCCTCCAGTTCCAAATAGACAACTTGTTAAGTCTTTCTTTTTTGAAACTTTTATTCTTTGATTATTAAAAAAGGCACCATTATTCTTTTCAGCATAAAACATTTCATCTTTAATTGGATCATAAATTACACCTGAAACAATTTCATTGTTAGATTTTAGAGCAATAGAAATTGCAAAATGAGGTACCCCATGTAAAAAATTTGTAGTGCCATCAATTGGATCTATAATCCAAACATTTTTGGAGTCTTTATTTATTTTAGATCCATCTTCTTCGCTTAGTATTGAATAATTTTTTTTGGCTTTCATTAGTTCATTAATAATTATTTTTTCTGCTTTAGTATCTGCACTAGACACAAAATCAGAAGGACCTTTAACTGATATTTGTAATTTTTCAATTTCTCCAAAATCTCTAATTAATATTTTCGAAGCTTTTTCGCTTGCTTTAATCATAATATTAAGATTTGCCGATATAGAGTTCATACTAAGTTAGATTTTTTTAATGTATTCTATAGTTCTTGTATCAACTATTATTGTATCTCCACTTTCAATAAAAGGTGGAACTTGTATATTTATACCATTATCTAAGGTTGCAGGCTTATAAGATGAGGAGACAGTTTGACCTTTTAATGCTACATCTGTGCTATCGATTTTGCAAGTTACTTGATTTGGCAAATCAACTGTTAAAGGATGATCATTATAAAAACTTATATTAACTTCTAAATTCTCAGTAAGCATTTTGCCTTTCTCACCAACCATATCTTTTTTAACATTAATTTGTTCAAAAGATTTTTGATTTATAAAATAATAATTAAATTCATCTTCATATAAAAAATTAAATTTTATTTCATCTAATGATGCTTTTTCAACTGTGTCGCTGGATCTAAATCTTTCGTTTAATTTAGTATTTTTGTTCATACTCTTCATTTCTACTTGGGCAAAAGCTCCTCCTTTTCCAGGTTTTACATGTTGAGTTTTTAGCACTTGCCACAAATCATTTTTATGTTCAATTAACATACCTACTCTAATTTCGTTTCCAGATATCTTCATTTTAATTTTAATGTAGCCGTTAATGGTTTATATTTTTTATTATTCCAAATGTAGCTTGAAATAGCCAAAAAGTTAGCTTTATTCAATAAGAGTTTTTTGTAATTTCTTAAATTTATTCCTCCAATTGCAACTATAGGAATTTTTGTAATTTTTTTAGCTTCTTTTATAAGTTTTATTTTAGCTCTAAACTTAACTTTTTTAGTTTTAGTAGGATAAAATGCACCTAATGCCACATAATCTACTTTATCATATATAGCTTTTTTAATTAATTTCTTAGAATTATGACATGTAACACCAATTATCTTGTTTTTTAAAATTTTTCTAGCTTCAAATACTTTTGAATCCGACTGTCCAAGATGACATCCATCAGCATCAATCTTTTTTGCTAATAATGGATTATCATTAATTATTAATTTAACATTAAACCTTTTGCATATTTTATTAATTTTTTTTCCAATATTGATAATTTTTTTTGATCTTTCCTTTTTTAATCTTAATTGAAAAAAAGATACTTTTTTTGATTTAAAAACAGAAACTAAATCATTGTAAAATATGTTATTTTTAATTTTTTTTGGTGAAATTAAATAAATGAATTTTTTATTTTTTTTCAACCTGTTCAGTCCATTTGCCTAGAGAAGCTAAGCTACACATATTAGCTCTGTGATTAAAAATATTTTGAGTGCCATTCACATCGTCTAAATTTTTTGACCAATATTTTAGAGCGCCCTGCTGTAAAGCTCTACCATATGAAAAACTCATTATAAAAGTTGATTTATTTTTTTTATTTATTGTATCTAAATTTTTTGTTGCCTCTATCTCTGTTTGTCCTCCAGATAAAAAAGCTATTCCAGGAACTTCATTTGGGACGCTTTCACTTAAACATTTGTGAGTTAGTTCAGCAACTTCATCACTTGATATTTTTTGATCAGACTTTGATCCAGGCAATATCATGTTTGGTTTTAATATTACTCCTTTTAAATCTATTTTTTGTAATATTAATTCTTCAAAACATTTTTTAATTACCTCTGAGGTTTTTGTTAAGCAAGTTTCTGCAGAATGATTACCATCCATTAAAACTTCTGGCTCTACTATAGGAACCATGCCAGCCTCTTGCACCAAAGCAGAATATCTAGCCAATGCATGTGCATTTGTCGAAATTGCAATTTTGCTTGGGTAATTATTTGAAATTATATATACGCCTCTCCACTTTGCGAATCTAGCGCCAAGTTCATAATATTCTTTTAGTCTGTCTCTTAAACCATCTAGACCTTCTGTGATTTTTTCTTCAGAAGAGTTCGCTAAATTTTTTGCTCCAGTATCTACTTTTATTCCTGGTACGGCACCTTTATCAGAAATTATTTTTGGAATTCCTTTTGAATCAAATTTTTGTTTAATTGTTTCGTCGTACAGGATCACGCCTCCTATGCATGTTGCCATGCTTTCAGAAGAAAAGAGCGTATGTCTAAATTTTAATCTATTTTTAGAATTGGATTCTACTTTGACACCTTCAAGTCTTTTAGTCATTGTCCCAGTGCTTTCATCAGCAGCTAGAATTCCTTTTCCATTTCCAATTATTTTTAATGCAATATTATTTAATTCAGACATTTTGATTTAAAGCTTTTATACCAGGTAGAGTTTTTCCTTCAAGGTATTCTAAAAAAGCTCCACCAGCAGTTGAAACAAATGTAAATGAATCCAGTTTTTTAAATTTGTTTATTGCTGCAACTGTTTCTCCCCCACCAGCTACAGAAAAAATTTTATCCTTTTTTGTTTTTTGTGAAATTATTTCTAGAATTTTTTTTGTTCCATTTTGAAAATTTGGATTTTCAAAATATCCAGCCGGACCATTCCATAAAACTGTATTTGAATCATTAATTATTTTTTCGATTAAAGAAATTGTTTTTGGGCCAATATCCAATATCATTTCATTATTATCAATTTCATTTATATCTTTATCTTTTCCTTTGTTTTCAAGGTTTTTTGAAACTACAACATCTACAGGGCATGTAATTTTACAATTATGTTTGTTCGAATTTTCTAAAATTTTTTTTATTAAAGCTTCACAATTATTTTCACATATTGATTTTCCTACTTTTGAACCAGTATGTTTTAACATTGTGTTAGCCATGCCGCCCACAATAATTATATTATTAAATTTTTTTATTAAATTATTGATAATTTTAATTTTTGTAGAAATTTTTGAACCACCAATGATTAAAGTAATTGGTCTTTTAATTTCAGAAGTTATTTTTTTCAATGCGCTAATTTCCTCGTTAATTTGTAAGCCAAAATATGAAGGAATATGTTTTGTAATTCCTTCAATGGAAGCATGAGCTCTGTGAGAGCAAGAAAATGCATCATTGACGTATATATTTCCTAAATTTGATAATTTTTTTGAAAATTTACTTTCATTTGTTTCTTCTCCTTCATTAAAACGAATGTTTTCTAGCATCATTATTGAACCATTTGGAATTTTGTTTATCTCAGAAAGAGTATTTTCATTTATTATATTTTTGTTAAATAAAACTTCTTTATTTAATAATGAAGCTAGTTTTTTTGAAATAGGCTCTAAAGACATTCCTTTAACAATTTTCCCTTTTGGCCTGCCAATATGAGATAAAATTATTATTTTAGCTTGTTTTTCTATTAATAGTTTTATTGTTGGTATTATTTTTTCTATTCTTGATGTTTCAGTTATTGTTCCATTTTTCATAGGAACATTCAAATCAACTCTCAATAGTACCTTTTTATCTTTAATTACCAAGTTTTGATCTAAAAGATTATTCATTTAAAATTAAACTTTATGAATATATTCTGCTAAATCACACATTCTTGATGCAAATCCCCATTCATTATCATACCATGCTGAAACTTTACCCATTTTATCTCCGACAATATTAGTTAAAGATAAGTCCACAATTGCAGAATTTGGATTGTGGTTGAAATCAATAGAAACTAGTTTTTCATTAGTTGTTTCAAGAACATTTTTTAATTCTATTTTTGAAGCTTTTATAAAAGATTTGTTAATTTTATTTACAGACAATTTACTTTTCGAGTTAAAAACTAAATCTACCAATGAAACATTTGGAGTTGGTACTCTAATTGCCAAACCTTCAAGTTTTCCTTTTAGTTCAGGTATAATTTCACCAAGGGATTTTGAAGCGCCTGTAGAAGTTGGCACAATAGATTGACCAGCAGATCTGGCTCGTCTTAAATCTTTATGAGAATTGTCTAATAATCTTTGGTCAGAAGTGTATGAATGAATAGTTGTCATAAAACCTTTTTCTATTTTAAATTCTTTATTCAGCACATAAGCAACCGGAGCAAGACAGTTGGTAGTACAAGAAGCCGCTGAAATTATTAAATCACTTTTGTTTATTTTTTTGTGATTTACACCATAAACAATAGTCTTGTCTGCATTTTTACAGGGTGCAGAAACAATAACTTGCTTAGCTCCATTTTTTATGTGAGCTAATAATTTTTCTTTAGAATTAAATTTACCAGTGCATTCAAAAACATAATCAACGCCAAATTTTTTCCATTTTATATTGTTGATGTCTATTTCTTGAGAAAATGATATTTTTTTTTTATTAATTATTAAATTATTGTTATTAAATTTAATGTCCGCATTAAATTTTCCATGAACAGAATCATACTTTAAAAGCGAAGAACTTATCTCAGAATTTGATCTATTGTTAATGTGTTTAATTTCTATGTTTTTATTTTTACTTTCAATTATGGATCTAATGACCATTCTGCCAATTCTGCCCAAACCATTGATTCCAATTTTTAAAGCCATATTTATTTGTTTATCATTTCCTTAGTTTTTTTTGCAATATTTTCAACTGTTAGCCCAAAATAATTGTATATTTTTTTATAAGGAGCACTTTTTCCAAAATCATTGATGCCAAAATTTATTCCTTTATTAATAATATATTCCTGCCAACAAGATGTTGATCCAGCTTCAATTGTTATTAAAAATTCTGTTTCATTTAAAATTTTGTCTTTATAAGTATCTGATTGTTGCTTAAATAAATCTTGGCAAGGAACAGATATAACTTTTGAATAAATGTTTTCTGTGGCTAATTTATGGCTTACTTCTTGAGCTAAATTTACTTCGGATCCACTTGCCATGATTGTAACTTTAATATTTTTATTACTTCTTGAAACTTCATAAGCTCCCATTGAACATTTATTTTCTTTAATAAATTCTTTACGGACAGGATTAAGTTTTTGTCTTGTTAGTGCGAGAATACTTGGGGAGTTTAAATTTTTCAGTGCAAGTTCCCAACATTCATAAGTTTCAGTTGTATCGGCAGGTCTAAAAACATTTAAGTTAGGAATTGATCTTAATCCTGATAGTTGTTCAATAGGCTGATGAGTTGGGCCATCTTCTCCTAGACCAATAGAATCATGCGTCATTACATATATAACTCTTTGTTTCATTAAGGCAGATAATCTTATGGATGGTTTACAATAATCACTAAAAATAAGAAAAGTACCACCGTAAGGAATTAAGCTACTATGCAGTGCAAGACCATTCATTATTCCACACATTGCGTGTTCTCTAACTCCATAATGAATATAATTACCTTTAAAATCATCAGGTTTAATTATTTTATGATTTTTAGTTTTAGTATTATTTGAACCAGCAAGATCTGCAGAACCACCAATAATATTCAAGTTTTTTTCTACTAGAATTGATAAAATTTTTTCTGAAGATTTTCTTGTAGCAATTGGCTCTAAATTTTTAATAGTATTTTTTTTTTCAAGCTGAAAAGTATTTTTAAACTTATTGGAAAAGACTTTATTTAAAGTATTTCTTTTTTTATTATAATATTTTTTCCATTTTTTTTCTTGTCTAGAACTTTTATTTCCAATATTTTTCCACTCTTGCAATATATTTTTAGGTATTTCAAAAGGCTTGTATTTCCATTTTAATTTTTTTCTTACTAACTTTATTTCATCTTTACCTAATGGGCTTCCGTGTGCTGATGCTGTTCCGGATTTATTTGGAGAGCCATAGCCAATTTTAGTTTTGCATGAAATTACTGTTGGTTTTTTTGCTTTTTGAACTTTTTTTAATGCCTTAAAAATTTGTTTTTCATTGTGACCATCAATTTGTATATAATTCCAACCGTAACCATTGAATCTTTTTTCAAAATTGTCTGATTCTGCCAAACTAGTTGGACCATCAATAGAAATTGAATTGTTGTCAAATAACATTATTAAATTTTTAAGATTTAAATGTCCAGCAAGACTTAATGCTTCATGGCTTATACCTTCCATTAGACAACCATCGCCTGTCAAAACATATGTTTTGTGATTGAAAATATTTTTTCCAAATCTTTTTTTTAGAACTTCTTCAGCTATCGCAAATCCAACTGCATTAGCAATTCCTTGTCCAAGAGGTCCTGTGGTAGTCTCAACTCCGCTATTTGGATGATACTCTGGGTGTCCAGCACAAAAAGAATTTAACTGTCTAAAATTTTTAATGTCATTAATAGAAACACTTTTGTAGCCCGTTAAATATAACAAAGAGTATAGAAGCATTGATCCATGCCCAGCTGATAAAACGAATCTATCTCTGTTTAGCCAATTTGGGTTTTTTGGGTTAAATTTTAGAAAATTTTTAAATAGCACTGTGGCAACATCAGCCATACCCATTGGCATTCCTGGGTGTCCAGAATTAGCTTTTTCCACAGCATCGATTGATAAAAACCTAACTGCATTAGACAAATCTTTATGTTGTATGTTCAAAAATTATCCTATCTAGACTAAGAAGATTCTATTTAATAATATAAATATATATATGAAAACTTCTAACGGAAAAGAAAAAAAACTTGTTTTAGCACTTTCTAAATTAAAAAGTTTAAACTATAAAAATCCCACTCTTGCAAATGATTTACAAAATCTAAATGATCAAAAAAATCAATTAGAAATTGAAAAAAAACAAATTGAAACAAAATATGGAAATTTGATGCAAGATTATGAACAGCTTGAACAAAAGTTAGATCAAGTAAATAAAGATAAAGAGAATCAACAAGAGAAAGAAATAGAATTTTCAGAGAAAATTGATGAATTAAATCAAGAAACAGATACTCTATTAGAAGAAATTGATAAATGGCAAATGTAAATATTAAATTTAATGGAAAAGAATTTCTTTTATCCTGCGATGATGGACAAGAAGAACATTTAGAGGAATTGTCACTACATCTAAATAAAAAATTTGATGAATTAAAGAACAGCCTTGGAAATATTGGCGAAAACAAACTTTTGCTTATTACATCAATTAAAATAATGGATGAGTATTTTGAAACAAGAAAAAAAATAGATGAAAAAAAGCAAGAGTTAAAAAATTTATCAAATAAATTTAGAGAATTGAAATCTTTAGTTTTTGACTACAAGAAAGAAAAAGAACAAGAAATTCATCAATTAATTAATAAACAAAATGATTTTAAAAAAGAGATTGAAAAAAACAAAGAAGATTATGATAAAATTATAGATGATGCCGCCGACCAAATAGAAAGTTTTGTTCAAAAAATAAATTCAGAAAATTCAATACAATAAAATTTGTGCTTAAATCTAAATTAAGAAAGAAAGTTCTTAAAATTAGAAAAACTGCATATAAAAATAATCTTAAAATTGATTTCAATAAAGTTTTTGATTTAATTAAAAAAAATAACTTAAATAAAAAATCTATAGGAGGGTATTTTCCAGTAAATTATGAAGTAGACGATTTGGAGATTTTAAATCAATTTGATAAAAAAAACTATCAAGTTTCTTTACCTGTAATTAAAAAAAATTTTCAAATGGATTATTATAAATGGTCTTTTTTTGATCCTATGAAAATTAATCAATATGGAATTCCCGAGCCTAATTCAAAAAAAATTGTTTATCCTGATATAATCTTAATTCCATTAGTTGCATTTGATAACAATTTAAATCGTTTAGGCTATGGAGGGGGTTATTATGATCGTGTAATTGAAAAATTAAGTAGAAAAAAAAAAATTTTAAAAATTGGTTTAGCTTTTTCAGTTCAAAAAATTAATAATGTGCCTGTTACAAAATATGATAAAAAATTAGATTATATTGTAACAGATAAATATATTTTATAATGAGAATACTTTTTTTGGGTGATGTAGTTGGAAGATCGGGCTGTTTGGCTGTAACTGAAAATTTGCCAGGTTTAATAAAAAAAAAAAAAATTGATTTTGTTATTATAAATGGAGAAAATGCAGCTGATCAGGGAGTGGGTATCACAGAAAAAATTAGCATTGATTTATTTAATTCTGGAGCTGACGCGATAACTACTGGCAATCATGTTTGGGATCAAAAAGAAGCGTTAGGTTATATTGATAAAGAAAATAGACTTTTAAGACCTGAAAATTTAATTAATCCATCACCAGGAAAAGGGTTTGAAATATTTAATACAAAAAACAATTTTAAAATTGGCGTTCTTAACTTAATGGGAAATATATTTATGAAAAAATGCGAGGATGTATTTGAAACTGCACAAAAATTTACTCAAAAAAATAATTTAAAAAAAAATTATGATTTTTTAATAGTTGATTTTCATGGAGAAATTACAAGTGAAAAAATGGCAATGGGACATTTTTTTGACGGCAAAGCAACTTTAGTCGTAGGTACCCATACTCATATTCCTACTAATGATGCTAGAATTTTAGAAAATGGCACTGCTTATTTAACAGACGCAGGAATGTGTGGTGATTATAATTCAGTAATTGGAATGAATAAAAATAATTCTTTAAATAAATTTTTGAAAAAAGAATCTACAAAACATTTTCCTGCAACAGGTCCAGCTACTTTAAGTGGTGTAATTGTTGAAGCTGATACAGAAAATGGACTAGCAAAAAATATTGAAAATTTTATATATGGAGGAGAATTAAAAAATTCTCATTAATTATGGCAGGACATTCACATTGGGCTGGGATCAAACATAAAAAGGGGAAGGCTGATAAAAAAAGGTCAAATGTATTTTCAAAGTTATCAAGAGAAATTATAGTTGCTGCAAAGCTTGGAGATAAAGATCCAAATATGAATGCAAGATTAAGATCAGCAATTCAAGCAGCTCGATCGGCAAATATGCCAAAAGAAAACATTAATAGAGCAATTGATAAATCATCAGCAAGTATTGATTCAAATTTTGAGAACTTAAGATATGAAGGATTTGGTCCAGAAAAAATAGCTGTAATTGTTGAAACATTAACAGATAACAAAAATAGAACAGCATCAAGCATTAGAACTATCTTTCAAAAAAATGGAGGCAGTCTTGGAACTCAAGGATCAGCTTCTCATAATTTTACTCAACTTGGTGTAATTAAGATTGATAAAAAAGAAATATCTGATGAAGATATTTTAGAACTTGCAATTAATTCTGGTGCTGATGAGTGCGTATCAAATGTTGATTTTCATGAAATTCAATGTGAAAAGAGTGAAGTTTATAATATTAAAAAAAAATTAGAGTCCACTATTGAAAATTTCATTTTTGCAGGAATAGTATGGAAGCCATTAAATAGCGTTGAAATAAATAAAGATACATTGGAGTCAACGAATGAATTTTTAGAAACTTTAGAAGATAATGATGATGTTCAAAGTGTTTATACTAACTTAAAATTTGTAAATAATTAATGCTTATTATTGGAATTGACCCGGGTATTTCAGGTTCAATATGTTTTTTTGAGGATGGAAAAATAACAGATGTAGTTGAAATGCCAAGTATGGCAGAAGGAAAAAAAAACAAAAAACAAGTTAATGCTGCTCAAATTTATAATGAAATTCATTCAAGAATTAAAAATTTTGAAAAAAAGAATATCAAAGTTGTGATTGAACAGGTGTCTGCTATGCCAGGTCAAGGAGTAACTAGTATGTTTAATTTTGGTCAATCATTTGGAGTTTTAAAAGGGGTTTGCTCAGCCATGCAGCTACCAATGTATTTTGTAAGACCAACAAAATGGAAAAAGTATTTTAACCTTATTAAGTCAGAAAAAGATGCAAGTAGAACAAAAGCAATTGAAATATTTCCTTATATTTCGCCTCAATTGTCTAGAAAAAAAGACGCAAATAAAGCCGATGCTATTCTAATAGCTAGTTTTTTCTACGAAACATACCAATCTGAAGAGTAGTTATTTACTATTATAGACAAATTCATGACACATTTTAGTGTGAGATCTTAGAAATGGAAGCAGATATAGCATCTCAAGGAGTTGGCTTAGCAAGCAATACAGATTTTTCTATAATAAAATTATTTATCAGAGCAGACATAATTGTAAAATCAGTAATATTGTTATTGATAGCTAGCTCAATTTATTCATGGGCAATTATTTTTGAAAAAATTCAATTATTTAAAAAAATTAACAAAAGTACAGAGGATTTTGAGAATAAATTTTGGAAATCCAAATCTGTTGAAAGTTTTTATAATAATCTTCCAACAAATATAAATGATCCTATGGCTAATGTTTTTAAAAATTCTATGCAAGTATTGCTGAAATCCAAACGAAGCTCTAATCTAAATGAAAAAATGTCCAGAATGTTAGAAATAAATATTGAGCAACAAATGGAAAAAATTGAGAAAAGTTATACGTTTCTTGCAACAGTAGGATCTACCGCTCCATTTATAGGATTATTTGGAACAGTATGGGGTATCATGAATTCATTTCAGTCAATTGCAATTTCTAGAAATACAAGTTTAGCAATTGTTGCGCCAGGTATCGCTGAAGCTTTATTTGCAACAGCTCTGGGATTATTAGCGGCAATTCCAGCTGTAGTAGCTTATAATAAATTTAGCAATGATTCTAAAAAATATTTACAAAAACTAGATAATTTTTCAAAAAGACTTTTATCAATAATTTAGTAATGGCATTTAAATTAAAACGTTCATCTCGAGAACCCATGAGCGAAATAAATGTTACTCCGTTTGTTGATGTAATGTTGGTATTATTAATTATTTTTATGGTAACAGCTCCATTATTGACTGTTGGAGTTCAAGTTGATCTACCTGAAAGTTCAGCGGACTCACTTCCTGAAGAGCAAGAACCTTTAACACTAACTATTAATTCAAAAGGTGAAATTTTTATTCAAGAATCTAAAGTTGAATATGAAAAAATTATAGCAAAAATATTGGCAGTTTCAAAAAATAGAACTGATACAAGAATTTATGTAAGAGGCGATAAAACAATTAATTATGGAAGAGTTTTAGAGATAATGGGCATGCTTTCTGGATCAGGATTTACTAAAGTTGCATTAATTTCAGAGCCTTACAAAGAAAGGTAAAGCTGTGATTAGAAATGTTGTTATTTCTTCATCTTTTCATTTTCTTATAATTTTAGTAGCAACAATGAGTCTGCCATTTTTATTAAAAAAACCAATTGATCTTCCCCCAATTATTTCAGTAGAACTCATTCAAATTACTGATAAAACTAATATTCCTTTTGCTCCAAAGGCAAAGAAAATAATTGAAAAAGTAAAAAAAAAAGAAAAATTAGTCTCTGAGCAAGCTCCACCCAAAATTGTAAAAAAAGAAAAACCTGAATCAATTCCTTTGCCAGATGAAAAAATTGAAAAAGTAGAAAAATTAGAAGAAAAAAAACAAAATCCAGAAAAAATAGACAATGAAGTTAAACAGGTGTCAGAGTTTGAAAAAGAAGAATTATTTGACCCAAATAGTATTGCGGCACTTATTGATAAATCTAAAGAAGAAACTGCAGAAACAAATAAAAAAACAGACAAAATTACTCAAGATCAAGATAAAAGTGTAGATATGACAGGTTTATCATTGAGCGAGGAAGATGCTTTAAAAGCACAACTCTTTGGATGCTGGAGCATTCCATTAGGATTACCTTACAATGAAAAATTATTAGTGAGAATAAAGTTACAGTTAAAACCAGATGGATCTGTTATAAGATCTGAAATTTTAGATCATGCAAGAATGAATAAACCAGGGCAAGAATTTTATAAAGTATTGGCTGAGAGCGCGTTGAGAGCAATTAAATTGTGCCAACCATTAAGAGTTCCAACTACAGGTTATGAAAGATGGAAAGATTTACAATTAAACTTTGACGCAAGAGAAATGTTAGAAGGTTAAAAATGCTATTTAGATACATATTTATATTAATAATTTTTTTACCCATTAAAGCTTTTGCTTTAATTGAAGTAGACATTACAAGAGGAAACTTAAGCCCTCTGCCAATTGCAGTATCACCTCTATCAATAGATAAAAAATCTAAAGAAAGTTTTAACAAAATATTAAAGAATAATGACTTAGGTTCAGAGATTTCAATAGTTGTTGAAAATAATTTAAAACAATCTGGCTTGTTTAATCCTTTAAATAAAGATGCGTTTCTTCAAGAGCCAGATATTGCACATCTAAAACCTAGATTTGAAGATTGGGCGTTGATTAAAGCTCAAGCTTTAATTACAGGGAAAGTAACTTTTGTTGATGAAAAGTTAAGAGTTGAATTTCGACTGTGGGATGTTTTGGCCGCAAAAGAAATGATGGCCATAGCTTTTACAACTGTACCAACTAATTGGAGACGAGTGGGCCACATAATTACAGATAAAGTTTATGAACGTCTAACAGGGGAAAAGGGTTATTTTGATACCAGAATTATTTATGTTTCTGAAGAAGGAAAAAAAACAAATAGAATTAAAAAATTGGCAATTATGGATCAAGATGGTTTTAACACAAAATATTTAACTTTAGGAAACGAACTAGTATTAACACCTAGATTTAACCCAACCAATCAGATGGTAACTTATCTGTCGTATTTTAGAAATTTACCCAGAGTTTATTTACTTGATATAGAAACTGGAATTCAAGAAGTTGTAGGAGACTTTCCAGGCATGACATTTGCACCAAGATTTTCACCAGATGGAAAAAAAATAATAATGAGTTTTGCTATGGATGGAAATTCTGACATATATACAATGGATCTTGAAAATCGTGTTGTTGAAAGAATTACAAACCATCCTTCTATAGATACATCTCCATCTTATTCGCCAAATGGAAAATACATTTGCTTCAACTCTGATAGAAGTGGATATCAACAAATTTATGTGATGAAAAGCAATGGAAGCAATGTGAAGAGAATTTCATTTGGAAAAGGAATTTATGGCACTCCAGTTTGGTCTCCAAGAGGAGATTTGATTGCATTTACCAAAATGCATAAAGGAAAATTTTATATTGGAGTTATGAGAACTGACGGATCTGGTGAGAGATTATTAACAGAAAATTATTATCAAGAGGCACCCTCATGGTCTCCAAATGGAAGAGTTTTAATATTTTATAGAGAAACAAAAACTGATGAAATGGGAGAAGGATTTTCAGCTAAATTATGGTCTATAGATTTAACGGGCTATAATGAGAGGCTAGTAGATACAGAAACAGACGCTTCTGACCCATCCTGGTCGTCTTTATTGAGTAATTAATACTAAATGGTTGATTTTTAAGCTTGAAAGATTTAATTAGTTATGAAAAAGTTATATATTCAATATAAGGAGCATTAATGAATTTAGTCAAAATTTTTAAAAATGTACTTTTGGTAACGTTAGCATGTTTGGTTTTATCCGCTTGTGCAACTCAGAAGAAAAGTACCAGTCAATTGCAAGGTGATGTATACACAGGAACAGATACAGTTGAGTATTTAGCTTCAGGTGTGCCTGACAGAGTTTTCTTTGCAACAAATGAATCAATTTTAACAACTAAGTCAAGAGACACTTTAAGAAAACAAGCTGCATGGATGAGAAAAAATAGTGATCTAACTTTTGTGATTGAAGGACATGCAGACGAAAGAGGAACAAGAGAGTATAACTTAGCTTTAGGTGAGAGAAGAGCAAATGCTGCTAAAGACTATCTAATGACTTATGGAGTAGCTGGAAATAGATTATCAGTTATTAGTTATGGAAAAGAAAGACCTGTAGATTCAGGATCTAATCCATTATCTTGGTCAAAAAACAGAAGATCAGTTACAGTAAAAGCTAATTAATTAAATTAATTTTAAAAAGACCCTGTGTGTTTATGCATAACAGGGTCTTTTTTTTGCCATTATTATAATTACAAATCAATTAAATGACTAGGTTTAAGAATATTGTAGTAATAAATTTATTTTTATTAATCATCTTTGCAAGCACAAAAGTTTTTTCAGACGATAAAAAAGATGTGCAGGAAATATTAGAGTTAATACAAAAAGATCTTAAAACATTAGAAAAGGCTGTTTATTCAGAAAAACTGAACGACAATGTAAATGATTCAGCTTCTTCAATTTCAATTGATCAAAATGGCGAAGAAGTCTTAACTAGACATTTATTAAAATTATCAGAAATTGAAAAACAATTTCAAGAGTTAACTAATAAATTTGAAGAGATTAATTTTAAAATTGACAAACTATCTAATAGATTATCAAAAGTACAAGCTGATAATCAAATGAGATTTCAAGAACTAGAAAATAATTCAGTTGTTTCAGTCGATGCAAATAAAAAAATAACATCATTACCAAAAGAAGAAACAAAGAAAGTTTTACCAGGATCTTCAGAACCTCAAGATTTAGGTTCAATATCTTATAAAGACTCAGAAACAAATTTATCTATACAGCAAACTCAATCTATAGATTCTACTGGAACAGTAGTATCAGAAACTTTTGAATCAGAAGAAAAATTATTACCTGATGAAAGTCCTGAAAAACAATATGATTTTGCAATAAGTTTTTTAAAAGTTGGAGATTACAATATGGCCGAAAGAGCTTTTAAAGAATTTATTGACACTAATAATGAACATGAGTTAGCTGGAAACGCACAATATTGGTATGCTGAAACATTTAGGATTAGACAGTTGTTTACTGATGCAGCTTCAGCTTATCTTGAAGGTTATCAAAAATATCCTAAAAGTGAGAAGGCTCCTATAAATTTGTTAAAACTTGGTGTATCATTAGTTCAAATTGGAGAAAAAGACCAAGGTTGTTTGATGATTACAGGTGTTGAGAAACAATACCCAGAAGCAAATCTTTCTGTTCTTCAAAAAGCTAAATATGAAGAAAAAAAGTTCGATTGTAAAAAAGAAAGTTCATAATTTAATCCTAAAATATTTAACTAATAAAAAAATATTAAAAATTTATAAAGAGTTTAAAAGCTCTTTAAATATTAGTAATAATTTTGCTGTCGCAATATCTGGAGGACCAGATAGTCTATCATTAGCTTTTTTGGCAAAATGTTATTCATTAATTAAAAAAATAGATGTAAAATTTTATATAGTTGATCACAAACTTCGTAAAAACTCTTCATCTGAAGCAAAACTTGTGAGTTTAAAGTTGAAGAAATTTGATATTGCTTGCAAAATACTAACTTGGCATGGAAAAAAACCATCAACTAATATTCAAGCTTTAGCAAGGGATAAAAGGTTTTATCTTTTAACAAATCAATGTAAAAAAAATAATATTAAATACCTTCTGCTTGGACATCAAATTGACGATCTGTATGAAAATTTTTTAATTAGACTTTTTAGAGGTAGTGGCTTGAAAGGTTTAACATCTTTTGGCAAAACATCAGAATATAAAAAAAATGGTATTAATATTTTAAGACCATTAATTAATTTAGAGAAAAAAGAGCTTATTTATTTGTCGAATAAAGTGTTTAATTTTTTTATTAAAGATCCATCTAATTTAAATGAAAATTTCACAAGAATTAGAGTTAGAAATTTAATGGAAAATTTTAAAAAAGAAGGTTTAGATAATAAAAAACTTAAATTAACAATTAAAAACCTTAAAGATTCTAATGAATCAATCAATTTTTATGTTAAAAAAAATATAAGCCAAAATGCAAAATTTTTAAATAAAAAGAATACTTTTATATTAAACGAATTTTTTTTTGATCAGTCTCATGAAGTTATTTTTAGATCTTTGTCATTTTTAATGAAATTAATTAGTGGAAAATATTATGTTGCTAGAGGTAAAAGCATTAATGGTTTAATTGAAAAGATTCAGTCAAATAGAATTAATGCAAAAGTAACACTTGGTGGATGTTTTATTGAAAAAATCAACAAAACTATATTAATTTCAAGAGAAAAATCCTTTAAAAATTAGATTTTATAACAAATTGACACTTGTTTAATTGTTAATAATTCTTATCTTACACTTATGAATCTAAAAAATTTGGTAATGTGGGCTGTGATAGTTTTTTTAACTATTGGTCTTTACAATATGTTTAAAAATCCACAAGGCTCTATAAGCACAAAAAATAATATTATATTTTCAGAATTTTTATCTGAGGTAGACGAAGGAAGGGTAGTAAAAGTAGAAATAAAAGGAAATAACATTAGAGGAGTTTTATCTGATGGAACTATTTTTAATACTTATTCACCTGATGACCCAAACTTAATTGAAAAATTATCAAATAAAGGTGTAAGTATTTCAGCAGTTCCTATCGAAGAAAAAATGCCTTCAATTTTAGGTGTATTATTATCTTGGTTTCCAATGTTGCTGTTAATAGCTGTTTGGATTTTCTTTATGAGACAAATGCAAGGTGGAAAAGGTGGAGCCATGGGCTTTGGACGCTCAAAAGCTAAAATGATGAATGAGTTAAAAGGCAAAGTGACATTTAATGATGTTGCCGGAATAGAAGAAGCGAAAGAAGAAGTTGAAGAAGTTGTAGAATTTTTAAAAGATCCAAAAAAATTTAGTAGACTTGGTGGCAAAATACCAAGAGGATGTTTATTGGTTGGTCCTCCAGGCACAGGAAAAACTTTACTTGCAAGAGCAATTGCAGGAGAAGCAAACGTTCCTTTTTTTACTATATCTGGATCTGATTTTGTTGAAATGTTCGTTGGTGTTGGAGCATCAAGAGTAAGAGACATGTTTGAACAAGGAAAAAAACATTCACCGTGTATTATTTTTATTGATGAAATAGATGCAGTTGGACGAAGTCGTGGCGCAGGACTTGGTGGAGGAAATGATGAAAGAGAACAAACTCTAAATCAGTTATTAGTTGAAATGGATGGTTTTGATACTAATGAAGGTGTAATTATTATTGCAGCAACTAATAGACCTGATGTGTTAGATCCGGCCTTATTACGACCAGGAAGATTTGATAGACAAGTGGTCGTATCATTACCAGATATTATTGGTAGAGAAAAAATTCTTAAAGTTCATGCAAAGAAAATATCTATGGGGCCAGATGTTAATTTAAGAACTGTAGCAAGAGGAACACCAGGCTTTTCTGGAGCAGACTTAGCAAACTTAGTTAACGAAGCAGCTTTGTTAGCTGCAAGAAAAAATAAAAGAATAGTAACTTATTCTGAATTTGAAGAATCCAAAGACAAAGTTATGATGGGAGCAGAAAGAAGATCCATGGTAATGACAGAAGAAGAAAAAAAACTAACTGCTTATCATGAGGCGGGTCATGCTATTGTAACTATAAACGAAAAAGCTGCACATCCAATTCATAAAGCAACAATAATTCCAAGAGGCAGAGCTTTAGGAATGGTAATGCAACTACCAGAGAGAGATGAGTTGTCACAAACAAGAGAACAACTTAATTCTCAGATGGCTATTGCCATGGGAGGTAGAGTAGCTGAAGAAATTATTTTTGGTGATGAAAAGGTCACGACTGGTGCTGCAAGTGACATTGAACAAGCTACAAAGAGAGCAAGAGCAATGGTTATGAGAGCTGGTTTAAGTAAAGAATTAGGCCCAGTAGCATATGGAGAAAATGAAGAGGAAGTTTTTTTAGGTAGATCTGTTGCCAGACATCAGCATATGTCAGAAGAAACTTCAAGAAAAGTAGACAGTGAAATCAGAAAATTAGTCGATAAAGGTTATGAAAGAGCGAAAAAAGTTTTAAATGAAAAAATTGATGACCTACATAAACTTGCAAAAGCTCTTTTAGTATACGAAACTTTAACTGGGGCTGAAATCGAGGATTTAATAAATAAAAATGTCTTTCCACCAAATAAAGAAGATTTAAAAGCCACAGAAGAAGAGCAAGGGTCAGCTTTAGGATCAATTGGATTAAAGCCAAAAATAGTTCATTAATACATAATGAAAAAATATTACACTAGAGTGTGTAATTTTTATTATGGAAATGTATCAAGAAAATTAGTTAAACAAAAAAAAACCTTGCCTTTAAATGGAAATGCAGACATCTCTTTTGATCATATAGAAATTTTATCAAGAAATTCTAAAAAAAAAATTCATATTAAAAAGATAACAAAATTATCTAAATTTATAAAAAAAAAAATTAATAAAGATATTAATATAATTATTAAAAAAAAAAAAAATTTTTCTAATTTTAATTTTAAAAATATTCCAAACATCATGGGCATATTGAATCTAACTCCCGATAGTTTTTCTGATGGTGGAAAATTTAACAAAAGAAGTTCAGGTTATAGGCAGGCAACGTTGTTATATAAAAATGGAGCCAACATTGTAGATGTTGGTGGAGAATCTACTCGTCCAGGATCAAAAATAGTTAAAACTACAATTGAGTGGAATAGAATTTTTCCAACAATAAAAAAATTTAATAAAAAAATTGCTTTATCTTTAGATACAAGAAAATCAGAAATTATGGAAAAAGGAATAAGAATAGGTGTTAAATTAATTAATGATATTTCAGGATTAAAATATGATAAAAAATCAATCAGTGTATTAAAAAAATATAAAACACCTTTTGTAATCCATCATATTCAAGGAACCCCATCTACCATGCAGATAAATCCAAAATATAAAAATGTATTATTTGATATTTATGATTTTTTTGAAGAAAGAATTAAATATGTAAGAATTCATGGAATAAAGCACAATAATATAATTATAGACCCAGGAATAGGATTTGGAAAAAATTTGAAACATAATATGAAGTTGATTAGTAATATTTCTATTTTTCATAGCCTTGGTTTTCCTATATTGCTTGGGGTGTCTAGAAAGAGATTTATTAAAGATGTTTCTGGAAAGAATGACACCAAAGAAAGATCTGGAGGAACTATTAGTGCATCTTTATTTTCTATGATGCAAGGAGTACAGATATTAAGAGTGCATGATGTTAATAATATAATTCAAGGAATTAAAGTTTTTAAAAAATTAATTAAAAGTTAATGAAAAAAAAGTATTTTGGAACTGACGGAATACGTGGCAGAGTTAATCAAGGCAATATTAACGGTAATATGTTTTTTAAGTTTGGCTTAGCAGCTGGAACATACTTTAAAAATCAAAAAAAATTTAAACAAACAGCAGTAATAGCGAAAGACACAAGACTATCAGGTTATACTTTAGAGCCTGCTCTGGTATCTGGATTAGCTTCTGCGGGAATGCATGTTTTCACTTTAGGACCTTTGCCAACAAATGGTCTTGCAATGCTAACAAAATCAATGAAAGCAAATATGGGAATTATGATTACTGCTTCTCATAATCCTTATTATGATAATGGATTGAAGTTATTTGGACCAGATGGGTTAAAGCTATCAGATAGAATTGAAAAAAAAATTGAAAGTTTAATTGATAAAAAAATAGATATCCAATTATCTAAACCAAAAAAACTTGGAAGAGTAAAAAGATTGGAAAATGGTAATGAAAAATATATTAAAATTCTTAAAAAAAACTTTCCTAAAAATTTTAATTTAAAAGGAATTAAAATTGTAATTGACTGTGCAAATGGTGCTGGATATAAATCTGGTCCTCATCTACTTAAATCATTGGGCGCTAAAGTAATTTCAATTGGAGTAAATCCAAATGGCATGAATATCAATGAAAAATGTGGGTCAACATTTCCAAAAAAAATTCAACTAGCAGTAAAAAAACATAGAGCGCATCTTGGGATTTCTTTAGATGGTGACGCAGATCGAATAATAATGTGTGATGAGAAGGGTAAAATTATAGATGGAGATCAAATAATAGCCGCACTAGCAAAAAGATGGAAAAACAAAAAAATGCTAAAAGGGGGAGTAATTGGAACTTTAATGTCCAATTACGGTCTAGAAAAATTTTTTAAAAAAAACAAAATAAAGTTCTTTAGAGCAAATGTTGGAGATCGTTATGTTAAAGAAAAAATGCAAAAAAATAATTTTAATTTAGGTGGTGAACAATCAGGACATATTATTTTAGGAAAATTTGCAACAACAGGAGATGGTTTGTTAGTTGCTTTAGAGATTTTGTTTTCATTAAGAAAAGGAAAAAAAGCAAGCAAATTTTTAAATATGTTTGATAAGACTCCGCAGATTCTAGAAAATGTCGTGGTTAAAAATAAAAATATCATAAGTAGCTCAAGGTGTAAAAAAACAATCAATAAAGCTAATAAATTGATTAAAGGCCAAGGAAGAATGCTTGTTAGAAAATCTGGTACCGAACCTAAAATTAGGATCATGGGAGAGTCAGATAATATAAAATTACTTGAGAAGTGTATTAAAATAGTTAAAAAGTCTATTTGATAAATTGAAACCAAAATCAAAAATATTAATAATTGCTGGGTCAGACTCTTCTGGTGGAGCTGGTATTCAA
The DNA here is from genome assembly GCA_902603905.1 of uncultured Pelagibacteraceae bacterium. Classification (GTDB taxonomy): domain Bacteria; phylum Pseudomonadota; class Alphaproteobacteria; order Pelagibacterales; family Pelagibacteraceae; genus Pelagibacter. The sequence goes on from CACKWM010000008.1 coordinate 33,089, forward strand.
GCAGATATTAAAACTATTACATCATTGGGTTCATATGCAATGACTGCAGTTACAGCTATTACATCTCAAAATACCACTGGAATTAAATCTATAGTTTCAATTAACTCAAAAGAAATTGCAAAACAAATTATATTTACCTGTGAAGATATTAAACCAGATGCAATAAAAATAGGAATGTTGCATTCACCGAGTGTTATAAAATCTGTAATTGGCGCAATAAATAAAATCAAAGCAAAAAAAATAATTTTAGATCCAGTGATGATTGCAAAAGGTGGAACAAAGTTAATTAACAATAAAGCAATAAAAATTTTAAAAAATAAATTGATTAAAAAAGTTATTTTAATTACACCAAACATACCTGAAGCTGAAATATTAACAAAAACTAAAATAAAAAATGTTGATGATATGATTCATTCTGGAAAAATTCTTTTAAATCTTGGAGCCCGAAACGTTCTAGTAAAAGGAGGACACTTAAATACTAGAAATCTTTATGATGTTTTTTTAAATAAAAATGAAATAAAGATTTTTAAAAATAAAAAAATTACAACTAAAAATACTCATGGAACAGGCTGCACTTTATCAAGCGCTATAACAACATTTTTTTCATGTGGAAAACCATTAAAGAAATCTTGTGAGCTAGGGATTAAGTATGTAAGTAATGCCATAGAATCTAAAATTAATTATGGAAAAGGTCATGGTCCAATAAATCATTTAAACTCAATTATAATAAATAAAAAATTTAAATAATGAAAAATGTAGTAGTAGTAGGATCACAGTGGGGAGACGAGGGTAAAGGTAAAATTGTTGACTGGTTATCTGATCAAGCTGATATTGTTATTCGTTTCCAAGGGGGACATAATGCTGGTCATACGTTAGTTATTGATGGAGTTACTTACAAATTAAGATTACTTCCATCAGGAATTGTTAGAAAAGGTAAAATATCAATTATTGGCAATGGTGTTGTTGTGGACCCTTGGGCTCTATTAGAAGAGATTAAAGAAATTAAATCTAAAGGTGTTGATGTAAATGAAGATAATTTTATTATTTCAGAATCTGCAAATTTAATTTTGCCATTTCATAGAGAGATGGATGAGCTTAGAGAAGATGCAGCTGGAAAAGGAAAAATTGGAACAACACGCAGAGGTATAGGTCCAGCATATGAAGATAAAGTAGGAAGAAGGTCTATTCGTGTGATGGATTTAAGATCAGAAAGCAATTTAGATCACAGATTGGAAACAGTCTTGCTTCATCATAACGCTATTAGAAAAGGTTTAGGTAAAAAAATTTATGAAAAAAATCAAATTAAAAAAGATTTATTAAAAATAGCACCAGAACTTTTAAAGTTTTCAAAACCTGTATGGCTTAAAATTGACGAATATAAAAAGGAAAAAAAGAAAATATTATTTGAAGGTGCGCAAGGCATTTTATTAGATGTAGATCATGGAACTTATCCATTTGTAACATCATCAAATACAGTTGCTGCAAGCGCAGCAACAGGAACAGGCTGTGGACCTAATTCTATTCATTATGTTTTAGGAATTACAAAAGCTTATACAACAAGGGTTGGAGAGGGTCCTTTTCCAACTGAACTTAAAAATGAAATTGGAAAATTACTTGGAACAAAAGGAAAAGAATTTGGAACTGTCACAAGTAGAAAAAGAAGATGTGGTTGGTTTGATGGTGTGTTAGTCCGGCAAACAATTAAAATTTCAGGAATTGATGGAATAGCATTAACGAAATTAGATGTCTTAGATGAGTTAGATGAAATAAAAATGTGTATTAAATATGAATTAAATGGAGAAAAACTTAATTATCTTCCCGCATCATTTGAGGATCAGCAAAAAATTAAACCTATTTATAAAATCTTTCCAGGGTGGAAAACTTCTACTAATGGAATAAAAAATGTAGATGAACTACCTGAGAATGCAAAAAAATATATATTTGCAGTTGAAGATTTTATTGGTGCAAAAATCTCAAGTATTTCTACAAGCCCTAAGCGAGAAGATACAATTCTTATTGAAAATCCATTTAATCTTTAGCTTAAATTAATTAGCTGTGAGAAGGTTTTTTGATCTAGCAGAATTTAACATATGTTTTTGAAGTTTTTCAAATGCTTTGTTTTCGATTTGTCTAATTCTCTCTCTGCTAATTTTGTATTTTTTACTTAAATCTTCAAGTGTGGTTGGTTCTTCGTTTAATCTTCTTGCGTAAAGAATTTCTTTTTCTCTATCATTTAAAATTTTAATAGAATCTGATAATAAATCTTTTCTTTGTTTCATTTCTTCTTTTTGGGCAAATTTTAAATCGTGGTCTAATTCTTTATCTACAAGCCAATCTTGCCATTCATCTCCATCTTCACCAATTGGTGCATTTAAAGAAAATTCTTTTCCAGACATTCTTCTATTCATGGAAACAACCTCATCTTTGCTTACAGAAAGTTTATCAGCAATTTCTGTTACATGTTCATCTCTTAAATCACCTTCTGATTTTGGTGCTATTTGGTTTTTAACTTTTTTAAGATTAAAAAATAATTTTTTTTGCGCAGTTGTAGTTCCAATTTTAACCAAGCTCCAAGATCGTAAAATATATTCTTGAATAGAAGCTTTAATCCACCACATAGCATATGTTGCTAGTCTAAAACCTTTTTCTGGTTTAAATTTTTTAACAGCTTGCATTAACCCTACATTTCCCTCTGAAATCATTTCACTTACAGGAAGGCCATATCCTTTATAACCCATTGCAATTTTTGCAACTAGTCTTAAGTGACTTGTTACAAGTTTTTCAGCAGATTTAATGTTTCCTGTGTTTCTCCAGTTTTTAGCCAGCATATATTCTTCTTCAGCAGCTAACATTGGAAATTTTTTAATTTGAGCAAGATAAGCTGACAGACCTCCTTCATTTGAAAGAGCAGGAAGATTATAGTTTGTTATAGCACTCATAAGCAGATACTTATTTAATAAATTTTTTTATTATTACAATTGTTTATTTGTTAATGTTTCTGAGCATTTTTAATATATTTTCAAGATCTTGTGGCAAAATTGAGGAAAATTCTAACTCTTTACCTGATTTAGGATGGATAAATCCTAGTGTTTTAGCATGAAGAAATTGTCTTTTTAATTTATATAAAGATTCTTCTAAATCAGTATCAATATTTTTAAGCTTTTTAAATTTTTTTTTATATTTATCATCTCCCAATATATTATTTCCTTTGTAGCTCATATGAACTCTAATTTGGTGTGTACGACCTGTTTCAAGCTTGCACTCAACTAAGCTTAGGGTTGGTGTTTTGTCATTTTCAAAAACTTCTAAAGTTTTATAGTTGGTAATTGCTTTTTTTCCTTTTGTAATTCCAACTTCCATTAATTGTCTATTTCTTGAGCTTCTGGTTATTAAAGTTTCAATCTTTCCTAATCGAGGTCTAAGCTTTCCCCAAATCATTAATTGATAAATCCTATGTATTGTATGTTTATTAAATTGTTTTGACAAACCTTCATGTGTTTCATTGTTTTTTGCTATAACCACTAAACCTGAAGTATCTTTATCTATTCTGTGAACTATGCCTGGTCTTAATTCATCTCCAATATTAGATAAATCTCCTTTGCAATAATTCATCAAAGCATTAACGATTGTGTTATCATGATTTCCAGCTCCCGGATGCATAATTATACCTGCGGGTTTATTTATAACCAATAAATCATCATCCTCGTAAATAATATTTAATTTAAAATCAAAAGGTTTAATTGAAGCCTTTTTTGGCTCTGGAATTTCTAAATTTACTTTATCTTTATTTAATACTTTATGAGAAGGACTTTCAATTATTTTATCATTTAATTGTAATTTTTTATTTAAAATTAAACTCTTAATTCTAGTCCTGCTTAATGAACTTTCTTTTTTATTAATAAAAATATCGACTCTTAGATTATTATCTTCTGGTTGAGCAATTAAATTAATGCTTTTTTTCATAAATTATATTAATAATATTATATGCGCTTGTAGCTCAATTGGATAGAGCGCCTGACTTCGGATCAGGAGGTTGAGGGTTCAAGTCCTTCCGGGCGCACCAACTATTCACCTATATTTATTAATGTTCCTTTTTTGCGCGCTTGTCCAAATGAGTAGTAAAACAACGATATTGCTATCAACAAGTAAATACCATTAAAATAAAATGCATTTATTATATTTTCATAATTTACAGTCTGATCAATCAGGATACTTCTAGCTTCTTCAAAAATATATACAAGCGGAAGTGAGTAAGCTATTTTTTGAAAAAATTCGGGTAAAATTTCTACTGGATAGTAAATACAACCAAAAGGAGCCAGAAGAAACATAGTTGACCAAGCAATATTCTCAAACGAAGGACCAAATCTTAATAATCCTGCTGAAACAAATATTCCAAGTGTAATTCCAAATATGTATAAACTTAAAAAAAGCAAAAACAAATGCACACCAAGATCTAGTAAAGATATTCCAAAAAGAGGAGAGGTGAGTAAAATTGCTGGAATGAGTCCAATTAAAGCTCTGATTAAAGCTGTAAGAACTAAAGAGATAATTATTTCACCTATTTTAATTGGTGCAATGAATAAATTTGTAAAGTTTCTACTCCAAATTTCTTCTAAAAATAACATATTAAAACCAATGCTTGTTCTAAAAAGAAAATCATAAAGAATGGCACATGTTAGAATTACACCAACTGCATTATTGTAATATGTGCTATGAGATGCAAAAAAATTTGATATAAATCCCCACAAAGTTATCTGAATTGATGGCCAGTAAATTAAATCTAAAATTCTTGGAAATGATCTGGTAATCAAATAAAAATGCCTTAAAAAAAGACCATAAATTCTAATAAAGTTCATTACTGCTCCTTGAAAGTTTTAAAAAAACTTCCTCTAAGTTTTTTCTACCATGCTTTTTAATCAATTCTTCCGGATGGCCTTTGTCAATGATAATACCATCTTTCATCATTAGTACTGTTTTACATAATCTTGTTACTTCGGACATATTATGTGATGCCAATAAAATTGATATTTTTTTTTCTTTTTTGTAATTTTCCAAAAAGCTTCTAACAAAGTCCCCAATTTCTGGATCAAGTGAAGCTGTGGGTTCATCTAAAAATAAAACAGTAGGATTATTTATCAAAGCCTTAGCTAAACTAGCTCTATTTTTTTGTCCTGAAGAAAGTTCTCCTGTTACTCTGTTTAATAAATCTTCTAACCTTAGTTTTTCAACGAGGTATTCAATTCTACTTTTTATATCCAAAACATTATATAATCTGCAGTATACAATTAAGTTTTGTCTTACTGTAAGCTTTTTTGGAAGTTCAATATAAGGTGAGATAAAATTTATTTTTTGAAGAGTTTCTATTCTATTTTCTTCAATTTTTTTCCCATCTATTAATATTTCTCCATTTGAAGGTTTTAGCAAACCAAGCATCATTCCTATGGTGGTTGTTTTTCCTGAACCATTAGGACCAAGTAGCCCTAAGATTTCATTTTCCTTAATATTAAATGAGATACCTTTTACAGCTTCTTTTGAGCCATAATTTTTTTTAAGGTTTTTTACTTCTACTAAGTTTTCCATTAAAATTTAGATGCCCTAATTAATCTATCATTGATTGCTTCTCCAAATCCTGTATTTGGAATTTTCTCTACTGCGATACTTTTAAAATTATTTTTTCTTATCATTCTTAGTGTTTCATATAATTTTTTTGCTGCTTCTTTTAGGTTTTTTTTCTTACTTAGATAATAAAAGTTTTTAGCAGATGATTTTCTTTTTTGAATTAAAATAAATGCCTCATTTGGTTTTGGTTTTTTGGCATTTAATCTAATTGGAATACCAGGTGAATAATGTGTTTTTCCTTGACCAGGTGAAATTATTTTTTTCTTTTTTCTATTAAATTTTAATTTAGTTTTAAGAACTCTATTTATTTTACTTATTTCTATTCCTCCCAATCTAAGGATTTGAGGTTTTTTTATCAGGCTAACTATAGTCGACTCTAAACCTACTGACGATTTACCACCATCAAGAACAAATTTAACTTTTTTTCCAAATTCATCCATAACATCTTCTTTAGAAACAGGACTAATTTTGGTTGAAATGTTAGCACTTGGGGCAGCGAGTGGGTAATCCAGTCTTTTTAGAAGTTTTTTAACTAGCACGTGTTTTGGAAATCTTATAGCTAGTGTTTTTTTATTATTAGTTACATTTTTAGAAATTTTACTATTTTTTTTTAGCTTAAGTATAAATGTAATTGGACCAGGACAAAATTTTTTATAAAGAATAAAAAAATTTTTATTAAGAATACAATCCTTTTTTAGTTGCTCTAAATTTGCATAGTGAACAATTGAAGGACTATATTTTGGTCTT
>CACKWM010000009.1 GCA_902603905.1 uncultured Pelagibacteraceae bacterium
GATGAATGTAAAGGTAGCAGATACAACAGAGAAACTTTAGAAATAAAATTTAAAGATAAAAGCATTGCAGATGTTCTTAACATGACTGTTGATGAAGGTTGTGAATATTTTAAAAATATACCTAACATAAAAACTAAATTATTAACTTTAAAAAAAGTTGGTCTTGGATATATTAAAATTGGTCAACAGGCCACTACTCTATCTGGTGGAGAAGCTCAAAGAATTAAATTAGCAAAAGAATTATCAAAAAGATCAACTGGTAGAACATTGTATATTTTGGATGAACCAACTACAGGATTGCATCAACACGACATAAAAAAACTTTTAGATATTTTGCACACTTTTGTCGCATTAGGTAATACAGTTATTGTAATTGAACACAATCTAGATGTGATTAAAACTGCAGATTATATTGTTGATATGGGACCTGAAGGTGGGATAAAAGGAGGAAATATTATAGCTGAAGGCAAACCTGAAGAAATTTGTAAAATTAAAGATAGTTATACAGGTAATTTTTTAAAACATATCCTTGATAATAAATTTAAAAAAACAGCTTAATAATCACTATTCAATAGTGTATAACTAGTTAGTATATATAAGAAAATATGGGAAATTTACTATCATCGCTACCAAAAACAATACATGCATCCTTAGGTTTGGCTGTAATTTTGTTTTTAGGACTTTTCTTTATGAATGGTGGCTTTGATTTTGACACTCTTTTTTGGGCATGGTTATTCAGGTTAATTCATGTTGTTGTTGCTATAATGTGGATAGGTTTACTATGGTATTTTAACTTTGTTCAAATTCCTAATATGCCTAAAATTCCTGATGAACAAAAACCAGCAATTGGTAAAGTTATTGCGCCAGCTGCATTATTTTATTTTAGATGGGCGGCTCTATTAACAGTCATTTCTGGTTTAATATTGGCAACAATCAGTGGATATGTACATGATGCAATGACATTAGGCATTGCCTCAGGTGGTGGAAAAAATGCAGCTATTGGTATTGGTATGTGGCTCGGTTTATATATGGCTTTTAATGTTTGGTTTATAATCTGGCCTAATCAAAAAAAGGCATTGGGTATAGTTGAATGCGATCCTGAACAAAAAGCAAAGTCTGCAAAAACTGCAATGTTATTTTCAAGGACTAATACCTTGTTATCATTACCAATGCTTCTATCGATGGTTGCAGCACAAAATCTTTATTAATCTTTATCTTCTTTTACAATAGTTCTTTGCGATACCTTTAATAAAACTAATATAGGATTGGCAATATATATAGAAGAATAAGTTCCAAAAACAACTCCTAGTATCATTGCTAAAGAAAATCCTTTTAATATTTCTCCTCCTAAAAAATAAATTGATAATAAAGCTAGTAAAGTTGTAATCGAAGTTATTACAGTTCTAGATAAAGTTTCGTTAATTGAAATATTTGTCAAATTAAAAATTTTAATATCAGAAAATTTTTTTAAATTTTCCCTTACCCTGTCAAAAATAACAACGGTATCATTCATAGAGTATCCGACAATAGTTAATACCGCAGCAACAATTGATAAATTAATTTCTAAATTAAATAAAGAGAACACACCAAGAGTTATTAATACATCGTGCAATAAAGCAACTATTGCACCTAAACTAAATTGCCATTCAAATCTTATCCATATATAAAAAAGCATCGCTGCAAGAGACAATAGAATAGCAATTACGCCTGATCTTAAAAGCTCAGCACTAACTTTAGGCCCAACATTTTCAACTCTTCTAAAATTGAAACCCGACCCAATAGATTTGGTTAAATCTTCTTTAATTTCTTGAATAAAATTAGGATTGTTATCATTTTTTTTCTCGAATTTAATTAGAAAGTCATTCTCGTTACCAAATTGTTTAACGCTTACGTCTCCTAACTTCATATTTAATAAAGATTCTCTTAAATTTGTAATATTAATTTGACTATCTTTGGCTCTTAATTCAATTAATGTACCACCTTTAAAATCAACACCATAGTTAAGACCTTTAAAGATAAGCAATGATATTGAAATTAAAACTAGAAAAATTGAAATTAAGTTAAACAATTTATAAAATTTATTAAAAGCTATTTCTTTTCTTTCCATTATATTAAATTTTCTTTATTTTTATTTTTTACCACATAAATAGAAGTTAAAAGTCTTGCTATAAAATAAACAGAAAACAATGTTGTAAAAATTCCAACACCTAAAGTTACAGAAAAACCTTTAATTGGTCCTGAACCCATAAAAAATAAAATAATAGCTGCTATTAAAGTAGTTATATTTGCATCGATTATGGCACTTTTTGATCTTATATATCCACTATCAAAAGCAATAATTTGATTCTTTTCAGATTTAATTTCTTCTTTAATTCTTTCAAAAATCAAAACATTTGCATCAACGGCCATACCAACTGTTAAAATAATTCCCGCTATACCAGGAAGAGTTAAAGTAGCTTCAAAAAGAGTTAGTATTCCTACTAAAAGGAACAGATTCAAAATTAATGTAATATTCGCAATTATTCCAAACACTTTATATTTAAAAAACATAAAAATTATGACTAAAAGAAAACCAATTGTTAAAGCAAAAACACCTGCGTTTATTGAATCTTGACCAAGATCAGGGCCGACAGTTCTTTCTTCTATAATATTTAATGGCGCTGGCAAGGCTCCAGACCTTAACAATAAAGCTAAATCAGTGGCTGATTGAAAAGTAAAACCACCACTAATTTGACCACCTCCACCAACAATAGCTTCACGAATTACTGGAGCGCTAATTATTTTGCCATCTAAAACTATTGCTAATCTCTTTCCTATTCCAGATGTAGTTGCTTTACCAAATCTCTTTGCCCCTACTCTGTCTAGAGTGAATGATACGACAGTTTCATTAACTTCAGTATCCATATTAGGCTGAGCATCTATAAGATTATTTCCATTTAAAATTATTCTTTTACTAACCATAACTTCTTCACTGTCATCTTCGAACATTAATTTTTCAGAACCAAAAGTTTCCTCAGAATTTTGAGTAACAAATCTAAAAGTCAAGTTAGCTGTCTTACCTAATAATTTTTTAACTCTCATAGGATCATCAAGGCCAGGTAACTCAACTAATATTCTATCATTTCCTCTTCTTAAGATATTTGGCTCATTTGTGCCAACCTCATCTATTCTTCTTCGAACAATTTCTAAAGCTTGATCTAAAGATGCATTTTTTATTTCAATTAAACCATATTTAGAAAGATTTAATTGAAATTGATTATTTAATATTTCTAAATCAAATTGGTGTGTTTTAAATTGATCGTAATATGGATTAATATCACTATTTTGTTCTTCAAATATTTTTTTAACTTCGTCAATTTGATTGCTTTCTATATTAAAAATTATAGTTTTATCATTTACAATTTTTAAATTTCTAAAATTTATTTTTTCATTTTTAAAAAATTTTCTTAATGTAGATAATTTATTTTGTAATGTTTGAATAATAACAGGTTTATTGTCTATTTCTAAAAGAAGGTAAGATCCTCCTTGCAAATCTAATCCAAGATTAATTTTTTTATCATGCCAGTTATTTTCAGTCTTAATAAAATTCGATAATGTTAAATAAACAAAAATTAATGTAAATAAACTAATTAATAATATTCTAGTTTTTGAAAAATATAACACCGGTTATAAAATGTTACTTTTTTGGTTCTGGATTATTTAATAATCCTTGTATTCCTGTGGATTTAACAATTTCAACTTTTACACTTTCAGAAATTTGAATTTCAAGTTTGTCATTTTCCATTACTCTTTCAACTGTACCTATAATTCCGCCTGAAGTAATTACTTGGTCTCCTCTTTTAAGGTTTTCAACCATAATTTTATGTTCTTTAACTTTTTTTTGCTGTGGTCTAATTAAAAAAAAGTAAAAAATTACAAATATTAATATTAATGGGATAAATTGGGCTATTCCTGAATCTGACATGCTACTCCTTATTTTTAGAAATTATTTATACTATCTATTTTCTTAAAACAACTCTAATTCTTGGTTATTTTATCCATATTTCCCATATATGGTTTTAAAACTTTTGGAATATTTATTGATCCATCTGATTGTTGATAATTTTCTAAAATAGCAACTAAAGTTCTACCAACAGCAAGCCCACTGCCATTTAAACTTCCAAGAAAAACAGTTTCATTTTTATAATTTTTATATCTAGCTTTCATTCTTCTTGATTGAAATGAACCACATGATGAGCAGCTTGAAATTTCTCTATATTTATTTTCAGAAGGTAACCAAACCTCAATATCAAAAGTTTTTTCTGCACTAAAACCCATATCACCAGTACATAAAACTACTTTTCTATAAGGTAATTCAAGTAAGTCTAAAATTTTTGTTGCACATATTGTCATTCTATCTAATTCATCAATACATTCTTTTGGCTCAACAATGCTAACTAATTCAACTTTATAAAATTGATGTTGTCTCATCATGCCCTTGGTGTCTTTTCCGTAACTACCAGCTTCTTTTCTAAAACAAGGAGTTGAAGCAACAAATCTCATAGGTAAACTTTTTATATCAAAAATTTTATCCTTAACTATATTTGTTAAAATTACTTCTGCTGTAGGAATTAAAAATTTTCTATTATTTTTTTCATCGAGCTTTATTTCAAATTGGTCATTCTCAAATTTAGGTAATTGGCCAGTCCCATACATTGAATTCTCTGATGCAATTAATGGAGGAGAAATTTCAGTGTATCCGTTGATCTTAGTATGAGTATCAAGCATAAAGTTTGAAATTGCTCTTTCTAATAAGGCTAATTTATTTTTAACAAAAAACAAATCTTGAACCAGTAGTTTTCGTTGCAAGATCAAAATCAAGCATACCTAGATCTTGGCCTAATTCATAATGAGACTTAGCTTTAAAATTAAATTTAGGAATAGTACCACTTTTAGATTCTTCAAAATTAGAATTTTCATCTTTTCCAACAGGAACATCGTCAAGAGGTAAGTTGGGTAAAGTAGAAAGTATATTTTCTAATTCATTTTTAACTTCGGCTTGGCTTTTGCTTAATTTGTCAATTTGGACAGAAATATCTTTAGATTTAGCAAATAAAGTTTTATCGTTAGATTTTGAAATATCTTTTTTTTCTTTTTCTAAATTTTCTTTTTTTTGAATTAACTTTCTATTTTCATCATCAAGTTCCAATATTTTCTTAAGGTCAACTTCTAAAAATCTTTTTTTTAAAGAATTTTTAAATAAATCTATGTCTTTTCGAATATCTTTTATGTTATGCATTATTATTTATTTTCTTTTCAATAATATTTACAGAAAAAATTGATAATTCATATAAAATTAACAAGGGTATAGCTAAGCCTATTTGTGTTACAGGGTCAGGAGGAGTTAATATTGCTGCTGCAGCAAAAATAATTATAACAACATATTTTCTTCTTTCTCGTAAGAATTTAGAATCAACTACACCAATTCTTGCTAGTAAACTTAATACTACTGGCAATTGAAAGCTTAACCCAAATGCAAAAATTAGTTTCATAACTAAAGATAAATATTCATTTACTTTTGCTTCTAACTGTATTGGTAGGTTTGTTGTTATTCCCGTGCTTTCAAAAGATAAAAAAAACTTGATTGCTAAAGGCATAATTAAATAATAGACAAGAATCCCACCTAGAAAAAAAAGTATAGGTGTTGCTACTAAGTAAGGCATAATTGCAAGTTTTTCATGTTTATATAAACCAGGTGCAATAAACTTCCACACTTGAATTAAAATAAATGGGCTGGTTATAAAAAAAGCAGCAAAGAATGATACTTTAAGATATGTCAAAAAAGTTTCCTGTAGTGCTGTAAATATTAATCTTCTTTGTGTTCCATCATCTTGAACAGCTTGTGCGTATGGATCAACTAAAAAACCGTAAATATAATCAGAAAAAAAATAGCAAATAATAAAAAAAACAAATAAAAATATAAATGAATTAATTAGTCTTTTTCTAAGTTCAGTTAAGTGACTAACAAAGTTACCCTCGTTATCATTCTTGGTCATTTTTTTTATCTTTTACAGTTGTTTTTTTTTTCTTTAAATCTTCATCGACATTAATAGTTTCATTTTCAAGATTAGATACTTGGTCTTGGACATTGCTTACATATCTTTTGATTGAGCCTATCCATGATCCAATTTTTTTTAACATGTGAGGAAAATCTTTTGGACCAACTACAACTATTGCAATTGAAACTATGATTAATATCTCAAACCAGCCAATTTGTGGCATTTGATTTAGTCTTTATTACTTGAATCGTTATTTGTATCTGAATCTTGATTATTTTCTGAAATATTTTTTGGCTCAACATCTTCCGTTACATCTGTAGCCATGCCTTTTTTAAAACTTTTGATACCTTTAGCTACATCACCCATTAAGCTTGAAATCTTACCTCTTCCAAACAATAATACGACTAATATTACAACAATTGCTATTTGCCAAATCCCTATACTCATAAGGTATTTATAACCTTTTTAAATAAATTTTAAAAGTAACTTTTTACTTGCGTTCGTCTTCTTTTAATGTGCCACTTAACATTTCATCAATGTTTGAATAAATATTCTCTTTTTTAACGTCTTCTTTTTCTTGATAAAATTTACCAGTACCAAAAATTGATGAATCTATGTTTGTGCTATCAATTAGCCCTGCAGATCCTAATTCATCTACAGTTGGCAAATCTGATAATTTTTGTAGATTAAAATGACTTAAAAAATCATCTGTTGTGCCGTATTGGATGGGTTTGCCAGGAACGTCTTTTCTTCCCTTGGGTTTTACCCAATTTAGCTCCATTAAAATTTCGAGTGTATTTGTACCAAAAGCAACTCCCCGTATTTCCTCTATTTCAGCTCTAGTTACAGGTTGGTGGTAAACAATAATTGCCAATGTTTCTATTGCAGCTTTTGACAATTTTTTTTCTATAGTTTTCTCTTTACTCATTAAATTTGATAAATTTTTTGCTGTTCTGAAAGACCACTTATTTGAAATACAAACTAAATTAATACCTCTAGAAGAGTATGTGGATTGAATTTTTTTTAAAATTTTCTCAACATCAACTTTTTTTGACACTTTGGATTCGATTGTATCAACATCTAAAGGTTCAGCAGCTGCAAAAATAATTGCTTCAACTTCTCGTTCGCCGTCTATTAATTTTGATGGAAAATTTATTATATTTATTTTTTTTTCTTTTTTCATTTGCTTTCTCTAATATAAACATCATCAAAGAGTTTATCTTGTTTCATTTTTATATTTCCTTCCTTAACCAGTTCCAATGAGCCAGCAAAAATTCCTGCTTTACCAGTTTTTCTAAATTTTTTTTTAGTTTTAAAATCAGAAGGTATTAAATCATCAATTTTTTTCCATTCAATTAGCTTGCCAAAAAAATCTTTAATTGTTTGAATGCCATTTTCTGTTGTGAAAACAGGTAATTTAACAATATTCATCCTTTGAAAATCTTTTGTCATAACTATAGAGGAGTAACATTTTAAAAGTTCATATAAAGTAAGCGAATATTCAGAATTATAAATTGATCTAATCTTACCTTTTACGCCTCTCATAAAAATATCCCTTCCTAAACGTTCTCTTTTAAGCATTTGATCAGAAAGTAATCTTATTAACTCTAATTTTTTTAGCTGTAGTTTTAATTTTTCTGCAACTTCAGATGCTTTAAATTCATCTTCAGAAGTCTCAGGTAGTAGCAATTTAGATTTTAAATATGTTAACCATGTAGCCATTAACAAATATTCTGAAGCTATTTCCAAATTAAGACTTTTTGCTTTTGTTATAAATTCATGAAACTGATCAGCTAATTTAGATACAGAAATATCTTCTAGATTAACTTTTTGTGATTTTGCTAAATCTAAAAGTACATCAAGTGGTCCATTAAACTTAATTAAATTTACATTAAATTGATCAGAATCAATATTTGACATATTTGTAATACTAACTCAAAACCTTGTAAAATTGTGATGTTTTTTTAGTTATAAAAGCATTAACTTTAGGTGAATTTTTAGCAACTTCTATCATTTCGCTGTACCTTGCGTTGCAATGTAAAACTAAATCACAGCCTGCTTTAAAAGATTTTTTAGTATTTTCACTAATTGAAAATTTTAGACTTTTCATAGATATATCGTCAGATATTAACAAATTTTTAAATTTAATTTTATTTCTGATGAATTTAATAACTTTACTTGAATGTGTGGCAGTAAAATTTTTATCAATATCATTATAGACAACATGTGATGTCATGGCAAATAGACTTTTTTTATTTTTAAATGGGAAAAAATCAATTTTATTTAAATTTTTTAATTTAGATTTAATAAAAGGTGTAGATTTATGACTGTCCACTCTTGCCAATCCATGACCCGGAATATGTTTAATAACTGTTGCAATATTATTTTTTTGAAATTGATTAATAAAATAATCACCAATTTTACTTACTTTTTGAGGGTTAAAACCAAAAGATCTATCGCCAATAACTTCGCTAGATTTTTTTCGTCTTACATCAAGTACTGGTACAGTATTTATATTAACACCAATTTTTTCTAATAAATCGCATGTTTGATTTATAAAAATTTCCGAATAAACATTAAATTTTTTAATATTTTGGTTGTAAAGTTTTCCAAAAAATTCACTTGTAAAAATTGAACTTTCTATAAGTTCATTTAATCTGCTGACTCGACCTCCTTCTTGATCAATTAAAATTGGATATTTTTGATCCTTAAAAATTTTTCTAATATTGTCAGTTAATTTTTTTGTTTGAGTAATAGATTTTATATTTCTTGAAAAAAGTATTACACCCCAAGGTTTATACTTTTTTAAAAAATTTTTTTCTTTAGCTTGTAAAACAGTAGATTTAATCCCCACTATAAAAGATCTTCTATTTTTCATCATCAATTAATAAATTCCAAAAATTGTATGTCTTTTTATTTTGATTGGTATTATTTTCTATATACTCAATAATATTTTCGGTATCACTTTTAAGAATCTGAAGATTTGCTGCATAAATATCAATTTTATTATCTATTGATTGCAATGATCTATAGGATTTTTTTTTATTTTCATCTGAAAAATAATATTTTCCAGTAAAAAAAATAAAGAAAAAAATAACCAAAAGATAAAATATATATTTTAATTCCTTAATCATTACATTTTTTCAGGTGCATCTACTCCAATAATATCCATTCCAGATTTAATTACATTTGAAACAGTTTTTAAAAGAACAATTTTCTCATCAGAAACTTTATTATCTTTGCCAATAAATCTTTTATCTTCATTGTCTTTTCCTAAATTCCAATATGAGTGAAAATCTGATGCTAATTCATATAAATAAACTGGCACTCTATGAGGTTCTAGTTTAGATGATGATAATTCGATGCACTTTGGCCATTGTGATATTTTTTTTATTATTTTAATTTCATCATTTGAATATGAAAAATCATAATTTTTAATTTTAATTTCTTCACTAATTTTTTTATTAATATTTCTAAATACAGAGGATATTCTGGCGTAACAATATTGAACGTAATAAAGAGGATTATCTCTAGATTTTTCCTTTACTTTTGTAAAATCAAAATCTAATTCAGCATCACCACTTCTGTTAAGCATAATAAATCTTGTGGCATCTTTACCAACTTCATTAACTAAATCATGAACTGTTATGTAGTCACCCTTTCTTTTAGACATTTTAAAAGGCTTTCCATCTTTAATTAGCTTAACTAATTGGCTTACTTTGCATATTAATTTATTTTTTTCTCCTGATAAAGCTTCAACGGCAGATGAAATTCTTTTAATATACCCAGCGTGATCAGCGCCTAGTATATTTATTAAGATATCAAATTTTCTTTTTAATTTATTATTGTGATAAGCAACATCACTTGCAAAATATGTCCAAGATTTATCTGATTTTTGAAGAGCCCTATCTTTATCATCTCCAAAATCAGTTGATCTAAAAAGTAACTGTTCTCTTTCGATCCAGTCAGTTTTATCTTCCCCTTCAGGAGCATTTATTTTTCCTTTATAAACAAATTTATCTTTTTCAAGTTGGTCAACAACTGATTGAACTTCATTGTTATTAACAATTTCTGTTTCACTTGCAAAATTATCATGATTTATACCTAGAATTTTTAAATTTAATTTTATCATTTTAAGAGATTGTTCAATTGATAACTTGGTTAATTCATCTGAAATATTTTCAAAATTATCAAATTTAATTTTCTTTTTTTGTGAAATAATATTTTTGGCAATATCTATTAAATAATCACCTGGATATAAATCTGGATTGTCAGAGGGAAATTTTTCATTGTTCAATATTTCTCTAATTCTAAAATACACTGATTTTGTAAAATTAATGATCTGATTTCCGTAATCATTAACATAATACTCTTTTATAACTTTGTTTTGATTAAAAATAAGTATATTTGAAATAACATCTCCAATTACTGCGCCTCTACAGTGACCAACATGAAGTGGGCCGGTTGGATTTGCAGAAACAAATTCAACAAGATATGTCTTTTTTTTTTGCTTCTTATTAACACCAAATTCTTTTTGATTAATAATAATTTCTTTTAAAAAATTGTTCCAAAAAGATTTGTTAAATTTAATATTAATAAATCCGGGTTTTGCAACATCTATAGAAGAAATATCACTATCATTTTTTTTTATTAATTCAGCTAATTGTTTAGCTAAATCTATGGGTGATTTTTTGTTAGATTTAGAAAGAACCATTGCAACATTCGTTGATATATCGCAATCAAATTTTTCTGGTGGTAAATCAACATTTATACCATTCAATGAATCTGGAATTTCAATTAAATTTTGTTTGTTTAAATTTTTAACTAATGTTTTAATTTTTTCTGAGTAAATATCAAAAATATTCATTTTATTTTGTTATATAGATTAATTGCATATCTGTCAGTCATTCCAGATATAAAATCTGCTACGGCTCTTTGCTTGTTTAATTTTAATTGGCTGTTATTTAAGTATTTTTTTGGATTGGTATTAATTACATCAAATAATTTTTTTATAATTTTCTTACCTTGGTTGTTTTTAACTAATACGTTTTTATTGTTATACATTTTTGTTCTTAAAAAAAACTTAATTTCTTTTTCAATTTTAGTAAACTTATCAGAAAAACAAACTATCTGATCCTTACATAAATAAATATCACTGATTGATTTTATTTTTTTAATCTTTAAGTTTTTCATTGTATTTGCTATTAAATCTTTAACCATTAAATTAATTGAATCTCTAATTATTTGGTATATCAAAATATCTTTATCTAAGCTTTTATATTTTTTCTTATGATTGTTGCTAATATCTTTGAAAAAATTAATTTCCATTAGATCTTTAAGTTTAAACATTTTTGCTTTTAGACCATCTTGAATATCATGGTTGTTATATGCAATATCATCTGAAATAGCTGAAATTTGTGATTCTAAAGATGGAGATCTTTTAAAATTAATTTTATTTTTGAAATTTTTTAAACCAATTATCGTTTGAATATTAAAATAATCCTCAATAATTCCATTATGTTTTAAAAGACCATCAAGAGTTTCAACTGTTAAATTCAATCCTTTAAATTTTAAATATTTATTTTCTAAAAACATCACTATTCTAATTGTTTGTAAATTATGATCAAATCCTCCAAAATCGTTCATGCATTCATTTAAAATCTCTTCACCGGCATGTCCAAAAGGAGTATGACCTAAGTCATGTGCTAAGCTTAAGGTTTCTGCTAAATCATCATTAATATTTAAATATTTTGCAATAGTTCTCGCTATCTGAGCAACTTCAATAGAATGAGTAATTCTTGTTCTATAATGATCGCCTTCAGTATTAACAAATACCTGTGTTTTATGTTTAAGCCTTCTAAAAGAAGCGCTATGGATTATTCTATCTCTATCTCTTTGAAATGGAGTTCGATATTCATTAGCTGATTCATTGAAAATACGACCCTTGCTTTTAAATAAGCCTAATTTTGAGAAATTTTTCATACTTTAAAATCGATAATTTACTATTATATTAGTAATATCAGTGTTGTTATATGATTAAAGAAATTAAATTTACAGATAAAGCAATAAAACAGATTAACCATTTACTATCTCAGAAAGATAAAGGGTCTTTTTTTAGAATCGCTATTAAAGGTGGAGGTTGTTCTGGTTTTCAATATGATTTTTCATTCGATAAATTGATGGAAAAAGATGATTTAAAATTTGAAAATATTTTAATCGATAAAACTTCTGCTGACCTTTTAAAAGGATCTGAAGTTGACTTTGTATCTGAACTAATAGGAGATTCTTTTAAAATAACGAATCCACAAAGCAAATCATCTTGCGGCTGTGGTACTTCTTTTTCTGTTTAATGATTGTTAGTTCTTGGAATGTAAATTCCGTAAGAGCTCGTATCGAAAATATCAAAGAATATATTAAAAAATTCTCTCCTGATATTATTATGATGCAAGAAATCAAAACACCAAATGAGACTTATCCTTATGATGATATTAAATCATTAAAATATGAAAATTATGTTTATGGGCAAAAAAGTTATAACGGTGTTGCAATTATTTCAAAAAAAAAATTAAGTAATATTCAAACTGATATATTTAAAGATAAAAATAAGCAATCAAGAATAATTTCAGCTGAATTAAAACATAAAAATAAAAATATAAATTTAATTAATATTTATACGCCCAATGGGAACCCCGTGGATACAGAAAAATATGATTATAAAATTTATTGGCTAGATAATTTTATTAAAAAAATAAAATCTTTATCTAAACAAAACGAAAATATAATTATTGCAGGTGATTTTAATATAATTCCTTCCGCAGAAGATGTTCACAATCCAAAAAACTATGAAAATGACGCACTGTTTAGATTGGAAATAAGAAAAAAATTAAGAGAGTTAGTTAATTTAGGCTTTCATGATGCCTTTAGACATTTACACCCTGAAAAAGAAGGATACACATTTTGGGATTATACAAGTGGTGCTTGGCAAAAAAATAATGGTATGAGAATTGACCATTTTTTAGTATCTAGTTCTTTAATTGATAAAGTTAATAACGTTAAAGTAAATAAATTTCCGCGTGGAAGACAAAAACCTTCTGACCATACCCCTATTGAGCTTGAATTAGCTTAAAGATTTAATTTTATTTACTAGTTCTTCGTTTATGTTTCTTGGACCTTTATCTAATCTATTTTTGTGTCTTCTTTCACCTGGAAGTCTAACTCCTTCCATTGATTTCATCTTATTAAAAAATTCATCTGAATGTTTATCCCAATTATTTCCTGATAATTTATCTGGTGAAATAGCTAAAATAAACTCACCGCCACTTGGAGGTCCTCCATCTTTATTATCTTTTGCTGCTGTCTCGTAACTAAAATTATCACCAACCAAAGCACCAGCTAATAACTCAACCATCATTGCTATTCCTGAGCCTTTATATCCTCCAAAGGGTAACAACACTCCACCATCAGCTATTTCTCCTGGATCAGTAGTTTCTTTACCATCTTTGTTTAAACCTGTGCCCAAAGGAACTTTATGCCCTTCTCTTTTAGCAACTTGAACTTCACCCATTGCCATTGAAGCTGTTGCCATGTCATAAACCACTGGAGTTTTTCCTGGTCTTGGCCAGGCAAAAGATATTGGGTTTGTTCCAAATAATGGTTTTGTTGCGCCAGCAGGTGCCACTGCAGGCTTATAAGAAGTACATGCAAAGGCAACTAAACCTTGTTCGGCTACCATTTCTGTTTCAGGCCACATCGCAGCCATATGATGAGAATTTGTAATAGCTAATACAGCTACACCACTTTCTTTAGCAGCTTTTACTAATTCCGGTATACCTTTGTTTAAAACTACAGGAGCTAAACAATTATTACCTTGAACTTTAATGACTGAAGGAGAAATCTTTTTTACTTCTGGTTTTCCTTTACCATTAATTTTTCCACTCTTTAAACCACCAACATAAGCTGGCAATCTAAATAATCCATGAGATAACGATCCGTCTCGTTCAGCATTTCTAATAAGATCAGCTAATATTAATGCTGTTTCGTCATCACATCCGTTTGCTAATAGAGTCTTTTTAGCTAAATCAAAAATTTCATCTAATGTAAGGGAAACTGTACTCATCCCCTCATTAGATATTATTTAGAACAAAAGTTCAATTTTTAATTAACAACCTTTGAATGATTTAGACATGTTTTTGATCAAATCAAAATATAAATCTTTACCTGGATCAAGTGTAGCCCCTAATGGATCTAAAACACCAGTTTTAATGTTCATGTCTTTAGCAACAGCATTTATGATGTTTGGATTAAATTGAGGTTCTGAAAATATACAACTTACTTTATCATGTTCAATTATTTCTCTAATTTCTGATAATTGTTCTGCACCAGGCATAACGTCTGTATTAACTGTAAATGCACCCAGTACATTTACATTAAATCTTACTTCAAAATATTGATAGGCATCATGAAAAACAATAGATTTAAAATCTTTGTTTAGTTCAGATTTTACATTTTTTATTAATCCATCAATGTCTTTTAAAGCTTTATTTAAATTACTTTTGTAAATAGAGGCATTCTTTTCATCATTTTCTATTAAATGTTTAACCATTTCATTTAGAATAACCTTTGCATTCACTGGATCTAACCAAATATGAGGGTCATATTCACCATGAGCATGACCTTCATGGCCGTCTTCTTCGTGTCCGTGATCATCGTGATCGTCTTCTTTATGACCATCTTCTTCGTGTCCGTGATCATCGTGATCATCTTCTTTATGACCATCTTCTTCGTGTTCATGCTCAGCATGATCATCTTCTTTGTGACCATCCTCATCATGTCCATGATCGTCATGATCATCAAAAATATTTCTTTCTCTAAATTTTAATTTTTGTAATCCTTTTATTTCCATTAACTCAATTTTTTCAGCTTTTTTAGCTATTGATTTTAATGGTTTTTCTAAAAAATTTTCTAAGCCTTCACCTACATAAAATATGATATCAGCTTCTTGTAGCATTTTTGCATGTGATGGTTTTAATGCAAAACCATGAGGTGAAGAATATCCATCAACTATCAAATCTGGCTTGTTAACGCCATCCATTAGATAGCTAGCTAGTGAATGTATTGGTTTAATTGATGCAACTACCTTTATTTCAGCATTTGCTGATGTAAAAAGAGTTAAGAATGATAGAATTGACAATATTAATGGTATTTTTTTCATATTTTTCATAGTTTAAACGTTAATGTTTTGTTATATTATAACAATGTGTAATAATATAACATTTAGTAAAGTCAAGTAGTAAAATGGGATCAAATAATAATACATTAGTAAAATTAAAGAATGTAGGCTATCACCAGAATGATAAGTGGCTGGTTAAAGGTGTATCACTAGAGGTTGAAAAAGGTAAAATTGTAACTCTTATAGGCCCAAATGGCTCTGGAAAAAGCACAACAGCAAAAATTGCTTTAGGTATTTATAAAAAAATTGAAGGTGAAGTTGAAAAATATACTAACAAAGTAGGATATGTTCCTCAAAAAGTTTCCATAGATTGGACATTGCCACTCAGAGTTAATGATTTTATGGTCTTAACAGAAAATCTTAAAGATGATGCTATAAATGAAGCATTGTCATTAACCGGTGTTGTGCATCTTAAAAATAAAAATTTAGGAAATTTATCTGGAGGTGAATTTCAAAGAGTTTTACTCGCAAGAGCCATTTCTAAAAAACCTGAATTATTAGTACTTGATGAACCTGTTCAAGGAGTAGATTTTACTGGGGAAATAGCTTTGTATGAGTTAATAAAAAAAATATCAGATGATTTAAACTGTGGAATTTTATTAATATCTCATGACCTACACACAGTGATGAGTGCAACTGACCATGTTGTTTGTTTAAATGGTCATGTGTGTTGTTCAGGTTCACCAATAGATGTTGCAAAGAACATGGAGTATAAAGCTTTATTTGGTGAACAGGCTTCTCAAATACTTTCGGTTTATGAACATAGACATGATCATGTTCATTCAAGTGAAGGAGATATAAAGAAAAATTAAAATGTTTGATGATTTTTTTATAAGAGCATTAATTGCTGGAATTGGGGTGGCTTTAGTAACAGGTCCACTTGGTTGTTTTGTTGTTTGGAGAAGATTATCTTATTTCGGAGATACACTTGCACATTCAGCATTACTTGGTGTTACTATTGCATATTCTTTTGAATTAAATATTGCTGTTTCGGTGTTTTTAGTTTCATCTATAATAGCGTTATTTTTAATTCAGCTTCAAAAGAAAACTAATCTACCAGGTGATGCTTTGCTTGGTCTTTTAGCTCATTCTTCATTAGCTGTTGGATTGGTAGTAATTGGATTTTTAGCGTTTATCAGATTTGACATTATGGGATTATTGTTTGGAGATATATTAGCTGTAACTGTTAATGATTTAATTATTATATGGTTTGGTGGAGCATTAATTTTATTGGTACTAAAATTAATTTGGAAGCCTTTATTTGCATCGACAGTAAATTACGAGTTAGCTGAAGCTGAAGGATTAAATCCAGATAGAGCAAAAGCTATATTTACAATTTTAATGGCTGCTATTATTGCAATTTCTATAAAAATGGTTGGTTTGTTATTAATTACTGGAATGTTAATTATTCCAGCTGCAATGGCTAGAAACATCTCAGACAATCCGCAAAAAATGGTATTGTTTTCAGTAATTGGAGGTTTGCTATCAGTAATTATTGGTTTGTTTTCTTCACTTGAATTTAATACCGCATCAGGACCTTCAATAATAACAGCATCATTAGTTTTATTTATACTTTCATTATTAAAAATAAAACAATCCATTCAATTGAAAAACTAATGGGCAACTGGTAAAATATTAAAAATGCAAAAACAAACTTTCCTTACAAAAAATCAACAAATTGTTTTAAATCTTGTAGAAAAATCTTCTCAACCATTAAAAGCTTATTCGATATTATTTAATGTCCAAAAGAAAGGAATTAAAGCTCCATTACAGGTTTATAGAGCGTTAGATAGATTGGTTGAGATAGGAAAAATTCATAAAATTGAAAGTAGAAATGCCTTTATTGCCTGTCAAGATTCTAGTTGCCAAATTTCTAAAGCTACTGCTTTTTCTATTTGTGAAAGTTGTGAAAAAGTCACTGAAATAAACAATTCTAAATTATCTAAATATCTAAAAAATTTTAAGGATAATTCTGGAATGAAATATAGCAAATACAACCTAGAATTTTTTGGTGTCTGCAAAAAGTGTAAAAATAAATAGATTAATCAAGTAAATTCAACCTATAGAATTAAATTAAGATTAATTATTTTAAGACTAGACAAAAAAATTAAATATTATAAAGACGAACTTAGGACCTTATAAAAAAAATCTAAATTAATTTAATAGTAGATAAATCATCACTCACATATTAAATAAACATCTTGAGTATGAATCGTTTGAAACTAAAAACAATAAAAATTAGAAAATAAACATATGGAAATGTCATTAATATATACAATAATTGGATTTGGATTAGCTGGATGGTCTGTAATTGGAAACGACTCAATCCAAACATTAGGAACTTTTATAGCATCAAAACAAAAATGGTTTAAATGGTATACACTTGCCGCTTCAGCATCATTTGTAATGATTTTGGCTCTTGCCTGGGGATGGTATGCTTATGATGGCGATATTTCATATGGAAGATTAACAAGAATACCTTATCAAGAAATACAGTGGTATCATGCTGTTGCTCCAGGAATACTTTTATTATTAACAAGAGTTGGTATTCCAGTTTCTACTACTTTCTTAGTTTTATCCGCTTTTGCATCAACTGTAGTTTTAGAAAAAATGTTAATGAAAAGTGTCGTAGGTTACGGTTTAGCTGCCGTAGTTGCATACATAGCTTGGATTGTTGTATCAAAATTTATCAATGAAAAGTTTGATGAAGTAAGTGATAAATGGATTGGATTCTGGCGTAACTCTGTTTGGGTAACTTCAGGTTGGTTATGGTGGGTTTGGTTATCTCATGACGTTGCAAACATTGCAGTATATTTACCAAGACAGTTAAGCCCTACTCTCCTAATTACGGTAATGGCTTATTTTACAGTTCTTCTATTTTATATTTTCTATATTCATGGTGGACCTATTCAAAAAGTAGTTTTGGATAAAACTGGAACAAGATATGCACGGTCAGCTACCATTATTAATGTAATATACGCTGCAGTTTTATTTTACTTTAAAGAGTTAAATGACCTACCAATGTCAACAACTTGGGTGTTTGTTGGGTTATTATGTGGTCGAGAATTAGCAATTTCAACGATGAACAAAGATTATAAATTTAAATATGTTTTCCCACTTATTGGAAAAGATTTTATTAAAATGATCTTTGGGTTAAGTGTATCAGTTGGAATAGTGCTTGCTATTCACTATATAATTATTCCAAAGGGTTGGTTTTAATTATTTTTAACGAGGAATACAAAAATTAAAGAGGTGGCGAACATTATTAAGCTATAAGTAGCAGCTGGTATTTCATAGACTCCGCCACCAAAAAACGAATTGGCTACAAATATAGCTAAAGTTCCATTTTGTAATCCACATTCTATAGCAATACATTTTTTTTGAGCATTTCCAGTTGCCAGTAATTTTGCGACATAGAAAGCGACAATCATCATTATAACATTTAGTGTCAATGTAATAAGCCCAGCATCAACAAAATAAGGAACGATATCCTCTTTTTTGCTTAAAATAGCTCCAAGTAAGACAATTATAAATAATCCTATCGAAACTTTTTTAGCTATTGCTTCAAACTTTAAAACGATATTTGGAATAAATATTTTTAATAACATTCCAACAATTAGTGGAACAGTTACAAGTGTAAACATTTCAATTGCTTTATCTCTTACTGAAATATTCTGAATATCTTCTCCAAAATATCCTGCGGAAGCTATAACAATAATAGGTACGGTAATAACAGATATTAAACTTATTACTGCAGTAAATGATACAGACAATGCAACATCACCTTTTGCAAAAGCTGTTAGTATATTTGAGGTTACTCCTCCAGGAGCCGCAGCAATAATCATAACACCGATTGCAAGCTCTGGTGAAATAGGCCAAAGTTTAACTAATATAAACGCAATAATTGGAAGTAAAATAATTTGACTGATTGCTCCAACAAAAAAATCTTTTGGTTGTTTTAAAATTCTTAAAAAATCAGCTCGAGTTAGTCCTAAACCTAAAGCAAACATAATAAATGCTAAAGCTATGGGTAAAAATATATCTGTTACTATGCTCATAAAGTTCTTAAAATAACTTACAATTATTTAATACGCCCGTAAACGTCTTGGAATCTAACTATATCAGTTTCTTTTAAAATAGGTCCAGTTTGAACTTCTATAATTTTAACTGGTTTTTTATATAAATTTTCTATTCTGTGTATAGAGCCAGTTGGAATAAACACAGAGTCATTTTCTTTTTTAAAAAATTTTTTCCTATTAATAGTTATTTTAGGTTTGCCTTGAGTAATCATCCAATGCTCAGACCTATGATGATGTTTTTGTAAACTTATAGATGATCTTGAATTAACAGTTAATTCTTTAACTAAAAAATTTTGTCCTTTAAACAAGTTAACATAACGACCCCAAGGTCTGTAATAAACGTTCTTTTTTTTGAAATATTTAGATTTATTTTTTTTGTAAATCTTTGAAATCTCTCTCCAGCTGCCTAGATCTGACCAAGGTATATCTAATTTAATCGCATTAATTTCTTTAGCTTTTTCCAAGATTGCATAATCAAATGATTTTTCAGTAACTTTTAAAAAAGAGGCTTTATTTAAATGATAAGTATTATTTTTAAGCTTAGCCTTTGAAACTGATTTTAGGCAATTTTTGTAAATATTTGGCTGATATTTTTTAAAATTATTTATTAATGAATCTTTTCGAATAAAAAACATTCCCGAATTCCAATAACCTTTTTTTTTAATAATTTGCTTAGCTTTATTTTTTTTAGGTTTTTCAATAAATTTTGTAACTTTATTAATATTAGCTTTAATTTTTTTAGTTAAAAAATACCCATATTCGCTTGATGGTTCAGTGGGTTTAATTCCAAAGATAAATATATTTTGATTGTTTAAGTTACTTTTGTTTTTATTAATTGCTTTATTAAATAAGATTACTTTTTCAATTAAATGATCTGCTGGTAAAAACATTAAAGGCTGCTTGATTGGAATATCTTTGATTAATGCAGAAGATAAAATAGCTGGTGCAGTGTTCTTTTTAGCCGGTTCTAAGATAATTTTATATTTTTTAAATTTAAACTTTTTTAGATAACTTCTTACTTTTTTTAAATATTTAAAGTTTGTACTTATAATTGGATAGTCAAAAGTTGATCCTTTAACTCTATATAAAGTTTTTTCTAATAAACTCCATCCACCAAAATCTATAAATTGTTTGACTTGGTTGTTCTTAGCTTGAGGCCAAAGTCTAGTTCCAGCTCCTCCACATAAAATAACAGGTCTTATTTTCATTAAATATCAGCGTAACACTTCACTTCATTTTTCTTACCAGGGTGTGTCGGTGCACCCAAATAAGCTGGACCAACGGTTTGCGCATATTTCCATAAAGTTCCACTACCAAAATTTATTTTTCTTGGTCTCCATTTTTTTCGTCTAGCAACTAATTGTTTTTTCGATAATCTGACATTTATAGTTCCTTTTTTGGCATCTATATCAATTACATCTCCATTTTTTAATAAAGCAATTGGGCCTCCAACAGCAGCTTCAGGACCAACATGGCCTACGCAAAAACCTCTTGTAGCTCCTGAGAAACGTCCATCAGTTATTAAAGCAACTTTCTCTCCTTTTCCCTGTCCATAAATTGCTCCTGTGGTAGAAAGCATTTCTCTCATTCCTGGTCCACCTTTAGGTCCTTCATAACGAATTATAATTATATCACCGTCTTTATATTTTTTATTCTTCACAGCGCTGTAAGCAGCTTCTTCAGTATCAAAGCATCGAGCTCTGCCAGTAAACTGTAATCTTTTTAATCCAGCAACTTTAACTATTGCACCATCTGGCGCTAAATTACCTTTAAGTCCAACAACACCTCCATCAGGAGACAATGGATTATTATATTTTCTTAAAACTTTTTGTTTTAAATTAAATTTAACATTTTTTAGATTTTCTTTCATGGTTCTGCCTGTAACTGTCATACAGTTTCCATGAATAAAACCTCCATCGTAAAGAGTTTTTAAAAGCATTGGCACACCGCCTGCCATCCACATATCTTTAGCAACATATTTTCCACCAGGTTTCAAATCTGCTAAGTATGGAGTTTTTTTAAATATTTTTGCAACATCCATTAAATCAAATTTAATTCCAATTTCATTTGCTAATGCAGGTAAATGCAACGCAGCATTAGTAGATCCACCAGTAGCAGCAACAATGGTTGCTGCATTTTCTAAAGATTTTCTTGTTACAATATCTCTTGGTCTAATATTCTTTTTTAATAAATTCATTACAGCTTTACCGCTTTGATAAGCATATTTATCTCTTTCTTCGTAAGGTGCAGGAGTTCCAGCAGAATAAGGTAAAGCTAAACCTATAGCTTCAGATACACATGCCATAGTATTTGCTGTAAATTGTCCACCACAAGCACCCGCACTTGGGCATGCTTTTAATTCTAATTTTCTAAGATCTTTTGCTGAAATTTTTCCTGATGAATATTTACCAACGCCTTCAAAAACATCTACGACTGTTATATCTTTTCCGTTATATCTTCCTGGCAATATTGACCCGCCATAAATAAAAACACTTGGAACATTTAGTCGAACCATGGACATCATTAATCCTGGTAATGATTTATCACAACCTGCAACTCCTACTAATGCATCATAACAATGACCTCTTACAGTAAGTTCAGCTGAATCTGCAATAACCTCTCTTGAAATTAATGAAGATTTCATTCCTTCATGACCCATGGCAATTCCATCAGTTACTGTAATAGTACAAAATTCCCTAGGAGTTCCATGAGAAGCACTAACACCTTTTTTTACCGATTGAGCCTGTCTCATTAAAGCAATATTGCAAGGAGCAGCTTCATTCCAAGTAGAAACAACGCCAACGAAAGGTTTAGCTACATCTTTTTCTGTTAATTTCATTGCATAATAAAAAGACCTTTGAGGTGCTTTATCAGGGCCCAGAGAAGTATGTCTGCTTGGTAATTTCTTCTTGTTAAATCTTGGCATTAAAGACTTTCAATAGTTAAAGTTATTTTCTGAATATCGTTTTTAAGATTACTATAGTTAGTTTTTTCTTGATCGACAATATTTTTTGGAGCTCTTTCAATAAAGCCTTTATTATCTAGTCTTTGAGAAATTTTAGCAAGTTCTTCGTCGTATTTATTTTTTCTTTTAAGTAAATTTTCTTTAATTAAATTTAAATCAACTGTTTTATCAAAATATAATTTAAATAAATTACCCCCAATAACTAAGGTTGCACCAGGTTTATTTTGATCCTTTTCAAAAAGATTATTAATACGTCCAAGTCTCTTAAAAATTACATCATTTTTTATGAAAAAAGACTTATTAGTAATTTTTTCAATAGAAACATCAATAAATGAGCCAGGATTTACATTTAATTCATTTTTAAAGGATCTAATTTCAGAAATCATATTAATTATTTTTTTCACTTCTTTGTAGCTTTCATCTTTTTTTGACTTATCTTTTGGCCAATTTGCAAGCATAAGATAATTCTTTTTTCTATTGTCTAATTTATTTTTAAGCCATATCTCTTCAGTTATAAAAGGGATAAATGGGTGCATTAATATCAAGATTTGTTTAAATATATAGGTCGAAACTATTTTCACTTCTTTTATATCCTTTTGATTTTTTGAGTTAAGTATAGTTTTAGATAACTCTACATACCAATCACAATATGAATGCCAAACAAATTGATAGGCATTTCGTGAAGCTTCATCAAATCTGTAATCTTTTATGTGTTTTTCAACATTATTTTTAACTTCTAGCAGTTCAGCATATATCCATTTATTAATATTAAGAGTAAGTTTTGGCAATTTTGAGCTGTTATTAAAATTGCATTTATTCATAATTAAAAAATTATTAGCGTTCCATAATTTGTTTAAAAAATTTCTATACCCTTTAACTCTATCTTCAGAAAGTTTTACATCTCTCCCAGGAGATGCCATTGATAAAAGAGTAAATCTTAAAGCATCAGCACTATACTTTTCTATTAATTCAAGTGGGTCAATAACATTACCTTTTGACTTAGACATTTTTTGTCCCTTTTCATCTCGAACTAATGCATGAACATAAATATCTTTAAAAGGTTCTTTGTTCATAAATTCCATTCCAAACATAATCATTCGAGCTACCCAAAAGAAAATTATATCAAAACCTGTAACAAGCACTGTTGTAGGATAAAATTTTTTTAAATATTTAGTTTTATTTGGCCAACCTAATGTTGCAAACGCCCATAAGCCAGAAGAAAACCAAGTGTCTAAAACATCTGGATCTTGATCTATTTGAACTTTTTTTTTGTAATATTTTTTTGCAATTTTTTTTGCTTCTGTTTCATTTGATGCTACAAATATTTTTTTATCTGGACCATACCAAGCTGGTATTTGATGTCCCCACCAAAGTTGTCTTGAAATACACCATGGCTCTATATTGTTCATCCATTGAAAATATGTTTTTGACCAATTGCTTGGAAAGAAATTAGTTTTTTTTTTCTTCACAATTTTTTTTGCATTTATTGCTAATTTTTTAGCATCTACAAACCATTGTTCAGTTAAAAAAGGTTCTATTATTGAGTTAGATCTATCGCCATAAGGAACTTTATTTTTTATATTTTCTTCCTTTGATAAAAGATCTTTTTTTATAAGTTCATTTAATAATTTTTTTCTGGCTTCAAACCGATCTAATCCTATATAATCATCTGGTGCATTATTGTTTATTTTTCCTTCTTTGGTAAAAATATTAATAATTCTAAGTTTGTTTCTTTTACCTACTTCATAATCATTAAAATCGTGAGCTGGAGTTATTTTAACGGCACCTGTTCCTTGGTCAGGATCAGCATAATCATCTTTGATAATCTTAATCTTACGATCAGCTATAGGTACTATTACGGTTTTTCCAACTAAAGATTTGTATCTTAGATCTTTAGAATTAACTGCTATAGCGGTATCTCCAAGCATAGTTTCAGGTCTGGTTGTTGTTATAATTATAAAATCACTTGATCCTTCAATGGGATATTTAATATGGTATAATTTTGAATTAACTTCTCTTTGATCTACTTCTAAATCTGAAATTGCAGTTTTTAAGACAGTATCCCAGTTAATTAATTTCTCAGCTTTATAAATTAATTTTTTTTTATAGAGTTCAACAAAAACTTTAATTACTGATTTTGATAAGTTGTCATCCATTGTAAAAGCATTTCTGGACCAATCACATGAACAACCTAATTTTTTAAGTTGATTGATAATCACATCGCCATATTGTTTTTTCCAATCCCATACTTTTTTAATAAATTTTTTTCTTCCAATTTCATTTTTACTAATATTTTCTAAAGATAGTTTTCTTTCGACTAAAGCTTGAGTGGCAATACCTGCATGGTCAGTACCTGGTTGCCAAAGAGTTTCAAAGTTGTTCATACGGTGATATCTAGTTAAAAGATCTTGGATCGAATTATTTAAAGCATGACCCATATGTAAACTTCCTGTTATATTTGGAGGTGGAATTACTATTGAAAATTTTTTTTTATTCTTTTTAGGTTTAAACAATTTATTTTTCTCCCAATAAGAATAAATTTTATCTTCTACTTTTGAATGTATATATTTATCTGAGCTCATTGGTTAATATTAGTTTATAATTTAATAATATGAATTAACAATAATCAATTTAACTTTGAATTTAATGGACTAATTAGAAATATTTTGTATATAAAAGTATCTTAAATTGATTTATTATGAAAATTGATGGCAACGTGGCGGAATGGTTACGCAGAGGATTGCAAATCCTTGTATCCCAGTTCGATTCTGGGCGTTGCCTCCAAAAAATTTGTTGTTTTAATTATAAAAAAAAGTAAGTTCAAATTTAAATATTCCTCGGTAGCTCAGTTGGTAGAGCAGTTGACTGTTAATCAATTGGTCGCAGGTTCGAGTCCTGCCCGAGGAGCCAAAAATTAACCCGTTTTGGACACAACCGTGGTAAAAGTTTGCAAATTTTTATTAAATTTTATTTTCTGATCTTCACTTAAGTCACTATAAAGTTTAACCAAAAAATTATAATTAACATTTGTTGGTGATTCTTTTGATTTCTCTATATTGATTAGATACTCAGAAAAATCTTCAAAGAAATAGTTAATTGGTACTTTTAAATAATTTGAAAGTTGTAATAATCTTATTGAGCTAACTCCGTTTGTTCCTTTTTCGTATTTTTGTATTTGTTGAAATGTTACGTTAATTGCCTTAGCAACCTTAGTTTGGGTTAAACCTAAAGATAATCTTCTAAGTTTTAACTTGCTACCCAAATGTTTGTTAAAATTTTCTTCCATTATAAGACCCCTCTTAATTAATAAAAAAGATATTGAACTATTTCTTAAGGCGCAGCGCAAGCCCTAAAATAAAAAAAAATTTACCTAAATATAGCCTTGACATACAACGTTTTTTATTGACATGGATTTATAAAATAACTTAGAACTGTTCTAGATTGTGGGTAATTCGATTATAAAAATAGTAATTTTTTTAAAGAATTTGGCTTAAAAAGAGTTTTGTTCTGTCGCTTTTTGGATTAGCAAAAAACTCTTTGGTATTGGCCTTTTCTACAATCATTCCTTCATCCATAAATATTACTTCATCGGCTACTTCTTTTGCAAAACCCATTTCATGAGTAACAACTATCATTGTCATTCCTTGTTTAGCTAAATTAACCATTGCATCAAGAACTTCTTTTATCATTTCAGGATCTAATGCTGAAGTTGGTTCATCAAACAACATTATTTTTGGTTGCATGCATAGAGCTCTAGCTATTGCGCACCTTTGTTGTTGACCTCCAGACAGTTGACCTGGAAATTTATTTGCTTGATCGACAATCTGCACTTGTTTTAGTTGGTTCATCGCTAATTCTTCAGCTTCCTTCTTAGGCATTTTTTTAACCCAAATTGGCGCTAAGGTGCAATTGTCTAAAATTGACAAATGTGGAAATAAATTAAATTGTTGGAACACCATACCAACTTCTGCTCTAATTTTTTCAATATCTTTTGTATCTTCGGTAAGTTCATTACCATCTACAATAATATTTCCTTCTTGATGTTCCTCAAGTCTATTAATACATCTTATCAATGTTGATTTACCCGAACCAGATGGTCCACATACTACTATTTTTTGTTTTTGTTGAACTTCTAGATTTATATCTTTTAATACTTGAAAATCACCAAACCACTTATTAACATTTTTAATTTCTATTATTGAATCTGACATTATATTTTTTATCTTTCCGTTTTATATTTTAGTTCCAAATTCTGGCTATATCTACTCATAGCATAACAAATAATCCAGAAAATAATAGCTGCAAACACGTAACCTTCCATCGCAAAACCAAGCCATTTTGGATTAGTTTTTGCTAAATTTAACATTCCAACTATTTCTAATAAACCAACTACAAAAATTAACGGTGTATCTTTAACTAATGCTAAAAAAGTATTGGCTATACCTGGAATAACCAATTTTAAGGCTTGTGGCAAAATTACAAAAATGTGCATTTTCCAATAACCCATTCCTAAAGATTTTGCTGCATCATACTGGCCTCTTGGCAGTGCTTGCAAACCTCCCCTTATAACTTCGGCCACATAAGCAGCTTCAAATAAAGATATTGCAATAATTACTCTAACCAGTTTATCCATAAAGAAATCTTCTGGCAAAAACATTGGAAACATTACAGATGACATAAACAATACAGTTATTAGTGGTACACCTCTCCAAAATTCAATAAATCCAATTGAGATGTATCTAACAGTTGGTAAAACTGATCTTCTTCCTAAAGCTAAAAACATTCCTAGAGGAAAGCAGAAAATTAAACAAAAGAAAGAAACTATAAAAGTCAAAGACAGTCCACCCCAAGCTCCAGTTTCAACCCACACAAGACCAAAAGCACCACCTGATATCAAATAATAAATTAGTATAAAAGCTATAATTGGATAAATAATTACATAATATAAAGTTAGAAATTTCTTTAATTTTTCAGTTGCAAAATAACCAACAAAAGCTAAAGCAATCAATAAAACAAAAGATATATTTATTCTCCACTGTAATTCATTAGGGTACATGCCATAAACAAATCTTCTTAACCAAATTTTTATGTAAGTCCAACAAGCACCACTGCCTGTGCAGGCTTCTTTAGTATCCCCAGCAATATTTGCATCTAAAACAAACCAGCTCATAATGGGAGGAATTGATTTAATAATTATAAAAATAATTAATAAAGTTAAAACAGCATTAAAATTATTGGTATTAATTTTTTTATTTAATAAATCTAAATTGTTTATTCCTGAAAATTCTATTCTAATTAAATGAAGTCCCACAACCCCTAGTATAAATGGTAGAATAAAACTAATAAAATCTGGCAAAAAAGATGTGATATTGATTTCAAAAAAAGCACCTAAAAAAACATCTAATATAGCAATTAAAAATAAAAAAGCTCCACTATATAAATAAGTAGTTAAATTCTCTTTATCAGGTTTTAAAAAATTTAATTTATTCATTATTATTTTTCTTTGATCGCTATTTTTTTATTATACCAATTCATTAACAATGAAATTGACAAACTAATTGATAAATATGTAAACATAGTAATAGATACAATTTCTATCGCTCTTCCTGTTTGCATTAATGCAGTTCCAGCAAAAACTAAAACTAAATCTGGATAAGCTATCGCGGCTGCGAGTGAAGAATTCTTAGTTAAATTTAAATATTGGTTTGTAGTTGGAGGTATTATAATTCTCAATGCTTGAGGCATGATTACTAATTTTAAAACTTGATTTGGAGTTAATCCTATTGATGCAGCAGCCTCTTTTTGACCTTTGCTAATTCCTTGAATTCCAGCTCTTACACATTCAGCTATAAAAGTAGCTGTATATAACGCTAAAGCTAAAGTTAAAGCTATTAATTCAGGTGGAATTCCAAGACCACCTTCATATATAAAAGATGTAGTAGATAGTTGTTTTATTACAGGTACTTCAAAGTCTAAAGAAACACCTCCAATTAAAAAAGTTAATAATGGTAAAATTATCAACAATCCTGCAGAAATAGAAAAAACCGGCAGTTGTTTACCTTTATTTTCCTGTAATTTTCTTGCGTAATTTTTTATTACTACAATAGAAATTATTGCAGCAATTATTGAATAGAAAAATATATCTAAATTTTCCCATACAAAGCGTGGCACAAAAAAACCCTTAATTGTTAAGTAAGAAACTCCAAATATAGAATCTGCATCTTGTGGCAAGGGAAGAGCTCTAAGTGCAGCAAAATACCAAAAAAATATTTGTAATAATAATGGTATATTTCTGAAAAACTCTACATAAAATGCAGCACTTCTCTCAATTAAATAATTGGGTGATAAACGTGCTATTCCTATAATAACACCGATAATTGTTGAAATAATAATTCCGATAAAAGCAACCAAAAGAGTGTTTAACAACCCTACCAGATAGGCTCTTGCATAGGAATGTGATCCATCATATTCAATTAATGAAAACTGAACATCAAATGAAGATTCCTGAGTTAAAAAACCATAACCAAATTCAATACCCCTATTATCCATATTAACTTGAGCATTAAATGTAAAAAAACCAAAAATTAGAAACACCAATGCTAATGTTATTAACTGTGGAACTATTTTCTTAACTTTAAAATTCATAAATAGGGATCATAAAAAAAAGGGCTAGAAAAATCTAGCCCTTTTTAAACTTTATTATAAGATATAATTATCTTGCTGGTGGTACGTAAAGTATTCCACCTTTAGTCCATAATTGGTTTGGACCTCTATCAGGTAAAATACCAGTGTCTGCTATATTTCTTTTATAACTTTCACCATAGTTACCAACTTGTTTGATAATTCTTAAACTCCACTCATTATCTAAACCAAAGGCAGCTCCTAATTCACCTTCTGCTCCAACAAGTCTCTTAATTGCTGGATTGTCAGAAGTTTTCATAGAATCTGCATTCGAAGAAGTAATACCGTATTCTTCAGCTTCGATCATTACGTTCAAAGACCATCTTACGATATCTTCCCAAACTGCATCACCTTGACGAACAACAGGTCCTAATGGCTCTTTTGAGATCGTTTCAGGTAATACTATATGGTCATCCGGATTGCTCATCTTTGTTCTTTGAGCAGCTAAACCAGATTTATCAGTAGTGTAAGTATCACATCTACCAGCATCATAAGCAGCAACAACTTCGTCAGCTTTTTCAAAAGCTACCGGCTCATAAGAAATTCCTCTAGAAGTAAAGAAGTCTCTCATGTTAAGCTCAGTTGTAGTACCAATGTTTGTACAAGCTGAAATTCCATCTTTGAATTGACTCGTAGAAGTTATTCCAGAATCTTTTCTAACCATGAAGCCTTGACCATCGTAAAAGTTTACTCCAACGAATGTAAGACCAATGTCAGCGTCTCTTGAAAGAGTCCAAGTTGTATTTCTTGATAAGATATCAATTTCACCAGATGTCAATGCTGTAAATCTTTCTTTAGCACTTAGAGGAGTGAACTTAACTTTGTTCGCATCACCTAAAGTTGCTGCAGCAACTGCTCTACATACATCAACGTCAACACCAGTCCAATTTCCAGATGCATCAGCATTTGAAAATCCTGGAAGACCTTGTGAAACACCACATCTTACAAAACCCTTTTTCTGTGTATTCTTAAGTGTTTTTGATTTCTTTGCCATAGCTTCTGTTGAAAATGCAAAAAGCACTGCAACCATTGCTACGAAAGAAGTCAATTGTTTTATGTATTTAAACATTTTTCTTCCTTTATATTATTTATTTGTTAACAAATAATTCAAAACGAATTTGAATTAAATTAATTATCTATTCAATTAAATTTTCTATCAATGAAAATTTTTGTCAAACTACATTTAGATTATGATTATTTTTATAAACTAAATATAGTTAAAAAAAACTACCTGTGATTGTATAAAATGGCGCGCTCTGAAGGATTCGAACCTTCGACCCTCGGTTTAGAAAACCGATGCTCTATCCAGCTGAGCTAAGAGCGCAAAAGTATTTTAAAACTATTTATAATACTAATTTAATTTTTAAAAAGAAATTTTTTACAAATAATTAATATTGTTAATAGTTCAACTCTACCGATAATCATAAAAATAATTAAATATAATTTGGTGAAAAACTGCAATTCTTGAAAATTAAAATATTCAATACCATACATAGATGAATTAACAGTGTTCATTAAAGTTAAAATAGATAATTTAAATGAATTTTCTAAAGAAATTCCAGAAAAAGTTAAAAAAGAGCTTAAAAAAAACATAGAAATAATAAATATCAATACTGATAAAAAATATTTATCGATTTCAACTTTTTGAAAATTTATTTTTAAAAAGAAATTGGTATTTAAAAAAATATTTTTAGGTCGAACATGAGATATTAAATCATTGATTGCAAATTTAAATAAAGCATAAATTTTAATAAATCTAATTCCAGAACTTGTAGAAAAAAAAGATCCGCCAATAATTACTAAAATCAAATAAATAAATGATAAATTTTGTGGTGAGTTATCTAACGAAACACCGATATTTGAAATACTGCTTGTTAAAGAAATCAAAATTGCACTGAAATTATATTCAGAATTGAATAATAAAAAAAATAAAAAAATCAGTATAATAAAATATAAAAACAAATAAATATCTTCTTGAAAGAAATTAATATTTTTTTTACTTACGAAAAGCAAATTATAACTTAAAAAAATACTAAAAAAAGATACAAGCATCAAAAAAGCAAAAATAATTTCTTTGGCATTTGTATTTAATACAGTTGATAGATCATTTACTGGTAAAAAACCGCCAGATGAAATTAATGACATTGACAAATTTAATGAGTCAAAAATTCTAAAATCGAAAATATTTAAAAAAACAAATATTAGAAATGTTAATAATGTATATAAAATTAATATTTTAGATGATTGCTTTAAAGTTTCTGATGTATTGAATGTTAAAAAATTTGTTAAAGATTTTTTTAAACTATTGTCAAAAATATCAATTAATAAAATTATTGAAAATAAAAAATAAAGACCCCCGATCCATTGAGATGAAGATCTCCATATTATTAAACTTTCATCTAAATGTTTAACATTTTCAAAAATACTAAATCCTGTTGATGTAAATCCCGAAATTGATTCAAAATATGAATCTAAAAAAGAAATATTATAAATACTAAAGTAAAAAGGAATTGAAATAATTATAGGTAATATAAAATATCCAGAAACTACTGTTAATATTTTATGATAAATTGATATCTTATAATTATCCTTTTTTTTTATCAAAAAAAGCAAACCTAAAAATAATGATAAAATTAATGAATAGATGTAACCATCAATATTTAAATAAAAATTAAAATAATATGAGTAAATAATATTAAAAAATGATAAAACAGAAATGATTAATGAAAAAATTCCCAAATAAACTAAGCTAAAATAACTCATTAAAATTAAATTGAGCTAATACGAAACATATTTTCAACTATCGATAATTGGTCTCTCTTTGCTAAAAATACCACAACATCATCTTTTAGAAAAACAAAATTTGATCTAGGAATAATTATATCATTACCTCTTGCAATGGCTCCAATTCTTATTTCTTCAGGTAAATTGGAATTTTTAAGTTCTTTATTTATTAACTCAGAAGTTTCTATAATTTCAGCTTCAATCACCTCATACTCACCATTTAAAATACTGTAAGCTGTTTCTATTGTTCCTTTATGTACATGTTTAAGTATACTTGAAACTGTATTCATCCTTGGATCTATTAAATCATCTATTTTTAGTGAAGATTGTAACAAAGAATAATTAGGTTTGTTAATTAATGCCATTGTTCTTTTATCTTTAGAAAATTTTTCAACTAAAACACTTACCATTAAATTATCTTCATCATCATTTGTAAGAGCTAAGACAGTTTCAATTTCTTCTAAATTGGCCTCAGTTAAAACATCTTCATCTAGCCCATTTCCATTAATAACTATTGAATTATTAAGCTCACTAGCAATATATTCTGCCCTATCTTTGCTTTTTTCAATTATTTTAATTCTTACCGATTCAAATGACTGTTCAATACTTTTTGCTAAATTAAATCCTATGTTTCCGCCACCAATGATCAAAATTTTGTTAGATATTTTTTCATCATGTCCAAAAGCAGATAAGGTTAATTGCATTTGAGAAGAATTAATAATTACATAAGCTTTGTCGTTTTCTTGTAGAACATCATTTTTTTTAAGTATAATAAATTTATCTTTTCTGATAACTCCTAAAATATTAGCTTCTAATTTAGGAAATTTTTTTGTTAAATCATTTAATTTAATATTTATTAAAGGACATAATTTATTTACAGATATTTCTAGAAGTCTAATTTTATTATCAGCAAATGGTACATTGTCTAATGCACCAGGTGCTTCTAACTTTCTTTGTATCGATTTAGCTATTTCAATTTCGGGAGAAATAATTACATCTATTGGAAGATTTTCTTTATTGTAAACTTTTGAAAATTTTGGATTTAAATAATCTTGTGATCTTATTCTTGCGATTTTTTTTGGTACATTAAATACAGTATAAGCAATTTGACATATAAGCATATTAATTTCATCATTTTTAGTAACAGCAATTATCATGTCAGTTTCTATGGCATTGGCTTTTTCTAGAACTGAAGGATATGTTGCTTTACCAACAATCGCTTTGACATCTAAACTATCATTAATTTTTTGAATATCTTCACTTGATTGATCTATAACAGTAATTGAATGATTTTGTTCCACTAGAAGTTTAGCAATAGTAAAGCCTACTCTTCCAGCACCACAAATTATTATGTTCATATTAATTTAAATCTTTAACACCAAGGCCTTTTAATTTCCTGTGTAAAGCAGATCTTTCCATGCCAATAAATTTAGCCATTTTTGATATATTTCCACCAAATTTTTTTAATTGAGTTGTTAGGTATTCTTTTTCAAAATTTTCTCTTGCCTCCTTCAGTGGAATCGATAATGAATTTTCAACCTTAAAATTATCTTCTTCTGATGTTTTTAATGATTCCTTAATAATGCTTGAAATTTTTTCCTCATTATTTGGTGATAATATACCTATTCTTTCAATTAAATTTCTTAATTCCCTTACATTTCCTGGCCAATTATAATTAATTAAATAATGATTGTTTGCATCAATTTTAAATTTTTTCAAATTATA
This sequence comes from uncultured Pelagibacteraceae bacterium, assembly GCA_902603905.1. Taxonomy (GTDB): domain Bacteria; phylum Pseudomonadota; class Alphaproteobacteria; order Pelagibacterales; family Pelagibacteraceae; genus Pelagibacter. The sequence goes on from CACKWM010000009.1 coordinate 33,502, forward strand.
ATTTTCAATAATTTTTTTAGAAAAATATTCTATTAATAAAGGTATATCAGAAATTCTGCTGCTTAATGGTTCAATATCAATTTGAAAAACATTTAATCTATGAAATAAATCTTCTCTAAAATTACCTGATCTAATTTCATTTTTTATATCTTTGCTCGATGAACAAATAATTCTAACATCAACATTTATATCATGATCACCATTAATTCTTTTGAATTTTTGATCTATTAGTACTCTTAATATCTTTGATTGTGTTTCTAAAGGTATCTCAGAAACTTCATCAATTAATAATATTCCACCAGTTGCTTTTTCTAATGCGCCATATGATATAGAGCCGTTCTTTTTTTCTTCTCCAAATAATTCTTGTTCATATTTTTTAACATCTAATAGTGCACCATTCAAAATAATGAAAGGTCCTTTTTCTCTTTTGGATAATTTATGAATTTTTCTAGCAACTAACTCTTTACCAGATCCTGTAGGACCATTAATAAAAATCCTGCTTTCGGAATTAGATAATTTTGAAATTTGATCCTTAATTTTTTCAATATTTAAACTGTTGCCAATAAGCTCAAAAGAATGAAAAAGTTTAGTTTCTAATTCTTTATTTTGATTTTTTAATTTAAAATTTTCAATAGCCCTGTTAATAAAATTCATCAATCTATCATGATCAAAAGGTTTTTGTATAAACTCAAATGCTCCAGATTTTAAAGATTTAACTGCCATTTCAATATTCGCATGTCCAGAAATAATTATTACTGGAATGTCTTTATTTTTCTTTTTAATGTGTGACAAAAGTTCAATCCCATCATTATCTCCTTTGTCTAATTTAACATCAATAATCGCTACGTCTGGTAATTTCTTATCAATTTCTTTCAATGCTTGATTATAATTTGCTGCGACTCTTGTTTTATATCCAGCATCAATAATTAGATCATTTAGAATATTTCTAATATCTGCATTGTCATCTATAATTAATATTTCAGTGGACATTTTTTGGTAATTTTACAATAATTTTAGCACCTATATTTTGTTTTTTAAATTCAATAGTGCCTTCATGATCATTAATTATTTTACTTACTATCGATAAACCTAATCCACTTCCTTTTGATTTGGTTGTATAATAAGGTTTTAAAATATTTTTTAAATTAATTTTAGAAAAACCAGTTCCATTATCAGTTATTATAAATTCTATATAATCACTTTTGTTTGTTATTACTATACTAATTTTTTTAGCAAAATCAGGGTTTTTAGCTTGTCTTTCATGAATACTTTCTATTGAATTTTTAATTAAATTAAAAAAAACTCTACTTATTTGCTCACTATCGCAATTAAATAATATTTTATTTTTTTTGTAGTTAAAGTCTATATTAATATTTAAATCAATTTCTCTTAATAAATTAATATTATCTTTAATGATATTAATTAAGTCATTTTGTTTAAAAATTGGTTTAGGCATTCTAGCAAAATCAGAAAATTCATTAACTAAATTTTCAATCTGCTTTATTTGTTTAATAATAGTTTTTAAATAATTGTTAAAATTCTTTTTGTCCGGAGAAATTAACATTTCTGAATATTTATTTTTAAGTCTATCTATTGTTAATTGAATTGGAGTTAATGGATTTTTAATTTCGTGTGCTAATTTTCTTGCAACACTTTCCCAAGCTTCATGTCTTTCAGCAATTAATAATTTATCTTGTTGATATTTAAGTTTGTCAATCATTTTATTAAAATTCTTATTTAAAGTTTCAAGTTCTACATCGCTTTTAATTTCAGGAACTTTGCTTTCAAGATTGCCTTTTCCAATTTTAGATGATGCAGATATAAGATTATTTATCGATCTAAAAAATCTTGAAGAAAATTTAATTGCAACAGAAATTGATAAAAATAACAACAAAGTTACAACAATTAAATAAATAAGTATAAAAGATATTTTTATACCTGTTCTTTCGTCTTCAACAGTATAATAAAAATTTAAAGCTTCCGAGGCATTTAGTAAATATCCTGATATTTGTTCGTCTATAAATTTTACAACATAAAGATATGTATCAATATAGTTATTAAGTTTTAATATAGCAGAAGATTTATTCTCATAAGCATTGATAATTTTTAAAGGTCTTTCGTTAGTAAACACCATTTCTAAAGCTTCTTCGTTTGGTTGAACAAAAGAACTATAATCATTCAAAGTTGATGAAATTAAATTCCCCGCACTATCAATCAAGTGTATTTCATCCACATCTCTAATCAGTTTTTGATTCATTAAAATATTTTTAAATCTAGTTGGATTGTCATAAAATAAATTGACATTTTTATTAAGATCAAAACCTATTAAAACTATATCAGATTCAATTTT
>CACKWM010000010.1 GCA_902603905.1 uncultured Pelagibacteraceae bacterium
TTTTCTTCTAGGCACCAATTAATATCTTCCACCTCAGTTGCTTTTGAAATTTTTGGAAGATTTTCATTCATAAAAAATATTATAAGATAAACCTAAAATGGACACAATAAAATATAACAATGCCCAGAATAGGACTTTTTATTGTTGTTCAATTCTTTAATGCGTGGTTAAATTAAAAATATATGAATGGGGATGAGATAAACTACAACAAGGTTAATAATATTAACACGCGAAGTAACAGAGTAGATATTAATGATTTGATGTCTAGAGTAAGAGATGATGAAAAAAAACAAAAAAAAGAAAATTTAGTTTTTTTTAGCTTAGTTGCATCAATAATAGTTATAACTGGAATTATAGCCTCCTTATAGATAGCAATAGATTTTTAAATAACTTTTTTAATAAATTAATCGTTATATGCTGGTATATTAAACCAGTGAACGAAATTCAAAATGTCTAAAGTTTTTAAAATTGGTATTGCAAAAAATAATAATGAAAAAATTAAAGAAGTTGAAGAAGTAGTTGTTTCAGCTGGAAAAGGTATTGTTGGAGATAGGCATTTTCACGATTTTAATGACGTTAGGAATCAAATAACTTTAATTGAAAAAGAAAATATTGATTATTATAATAATAAAAACAAACTTAATATTTCTTACACTGACTTTAGAAGAAATATAATCACAGAAGGCATTCAATTAAATAATCTCATCGGTAAAAAAATTAAAATTGGAAGCGTTTTGTTGTTTGGAAATGATTTATGTAGACCATGCAAACACCTACAGGAAAGTTTAAATAGAAATGACATTATTAAAGAATTTTTAAAAAAAGGTGGTTTGCGTTGTGAAATATTAAATTCAGGAACTATAACGTTAAACAAGTCAATTGAAATTATAGTTTAATATAAAGAAAAATCTTTGAAGAAAAAATTAAAAATCATTGAAAGAAAAATTAAAAGTATTATAAAACATAGAAACTATGTGGCGGGGTAGCTCAGTTGGTTAGAGCGCGGGACTCATAAGCCCGAGGTCAGTGGTTCGATCCCACTTCCCGCTACCATTCTAGAAGGTTTCCAAATTATTGCTCCACTGGTGCTTCAATGGTAAGGTTCTTTTATGCGAAAACTAATTATATTTTTGGTCACGGGAATGCTTTGGTGTAATTCATCATATGCTGAGAATGTTTATGATTATCTTGAATATGATACTGAAGTAAAATATGGCAATTGGTTATATGTAATCGCAAATAATAAGCACGGATCAAAAAAAATTAATTTAAAACATATTAGGGTTTGGTTTTCAACTTGTAGCGCTTCTAATAACAATGATCCAGATAGAATATTTTCAATCGATCGAATTGTTAGACCTTATGAAGAAATAGAGTATAGAGTAAGTAAAAATTTTAATCATAAAGGAAAATGGTGCAGAGGTATAAATGCAAAATTTATAGATCCACCCAAACCTACTAAAAAAAAGAAATATAAACCTGTAATATTAGATCCAACGCCAGAAAAAAGTGGAGCACAAAAACTCCTAGATAAAATATTTGGAAAATAGTATTATTAAGAGATGAAAGATATTTTAAAAAAACATTGGAATGGAAAATATTCACTAGGCCAAAGTTATTGGATAGGTGGTGTTCTGATACCGATTGGTCTAGCATTGCCTTTGTTAATAATGGGAGCTAGTGCACTTTATGAATCAGAGAGTGGAGCTATTTTTATAATTGTCTATTGGGTGTTTTTATTTGTTGCTAACATGTTTTTAATGATAGGTGTATTTAATAGTGCATCTAACTATATAAAAATTAATAAAAAAAAAAAGAAAGGAACGTTCTGGGGTAGATTAGCGCAAATAACAGTAGTAATAGGAATTATAACTGTAATAGGACAATACTTAGTAGTACTATCAAGTTAAATTTAAAATTAACCCACGGGACTTCTCTAAAGCATTCCCGCTATTATTAATTATTATACAAAAGTATCATTAAATTGATTAGACACTCTCACAAATGTAGTGCATTTACTTAGTTGTTTAAGAGAAGGTGCACCAACATATGTACAACTACTTCTGATTCCTCCAAGAATATTTGAAATAGTATTTTTTATTTTTCCCCTGTACTTAACTCTGACAATTCTACCTTCACTACTTCTGTAATTAGATAAGCCACCATAATGTTTTTTGTTAGCTGTGAGAGAACTTGATCCATAAAATTCTATATATTTATTTCCATTACTTTTTACAACTTTGCCTTTGCCTTCATCATGGCCTGCAAGCATTCCTCCAAGCATTACAAAATCTGCACCAGCACCAAAACCTTTTGCAACGTCCCCAGGACATGTGCAGCCACCATCAGCAATAATGTGTGCCCCTAAACCGTGTGCTGCATCTGCACATTCTATAACAGCGCTTAACTGTGGATAGCCAACACCAGTTTGGATTCTTGTTGTACAAACGCTTCCAGGTCCTATACCAACTTTTACTATATCGGCACCACTTAATATTAGTTCTTGGGTCATATCTGCAGTAACAACATTTCCAGCTATTATTGTTTTTGTTGGATATTTTTCTCTAACTGATTTTATAAACTTACTGAAGCGTTCTGAATATCCATTGGCGACATCTATACAAATAAATTTGATAAAATTAAATTCTTTCAATAATTTATCAAGTATATCGAAGTCTTCTTTTTTAATACCAACACTTAAAGCAATATTTTTATAAATTGATTTAATCTTTTTGTATTGATTTAATTTTTTAATATCATGTTGTTTGGTTAGACAGGTAATCATGTCAAATTCAGACATTTTTTCTGCAACACCTAATTCACCTACACCATCCATATTTGCAGCCATGATTGGAATTCCTGACCATTCGCTATTACTATATTTGAATTTGTAAGTTCTTTTTAAATTTACATCTTTACGGCTTGATAAAGTGCTTCTCTTAGGTCTAAAAAGCACATCTGAATAATCAAGCTTTAGGTCTTCTTCAATTCTCATTTGAACTGTAAGTTATTAGTATAATAATTAATTTCAAATTAATAAATTGCCTGTGGATAAGTTTTTAGTTATCTATTTTTTTATAGTTTTTTTCATTTTAGCAACGTTCATTGTCTGATTTAAAGGCAAAGCTAAGCTTTTTTTGGCTTTAATTTTTTTAACTTTTGAATTGTTTTTTTTTGCAAATAAATAAACTGATTGCGAGGGTCCACCTACATTTATTATACCTTTTTTGCCAATAAGTTTTGGAAGAATTTTGACAAGATCTTCATGAAACATAAAATTTGTTTTTAAGTTTGAATAAGCTTTCTTATGTAAAAAAGGTTTTTCAGTCATAGTAATTCTTAATACCAATGAATTTTTATACATTAAAACGGAAGACTCTCCACCTAGTTTTGATAATCCATAATTATTAAACGGTTTAACTGGATCTTTTTCAGAATAATTTCCTTTTTTTCCCCCATAAACATAACCAGATGAAAAATATATTAATTTTAAATTATATTTTTCACATATTTTTGTAACATTTGCCGTACCAATAATATTTATATCGATACTTTTTGATATATTTTTATCATGTACTGACATTGGTCTTGATAAACCAGCACAATGCAAGACAATGTTTGGTTTACTTTTTTTTATGCATCTTTCAAGAGATTTAAAATTTAATATATTGCATTGTTTTTTAGATTTAAAAATAAGATTAAGTTTTTTATTTTTTTCCTTTAAAACAGAAGCAAACCTTCCATCACCTCCTGTTACTAATATTTTTTTTCTCATTTATAAAATCTTTGCTTAAATTCTGAGAAACTCATATTTTTACTATCTTTTTTTGAAATAATTGGTTTTTTTATAGGCCATTTAATCTTTAATTCTTTATCGTTGTATTTGATGCCAATCTCACTTTTTTTATGTCTGTAATTTGAGTTGGAGTACATTATATAGTTTTCTTTTTCCAAAGTACAAAAACCATGCGCAAAACCCTTTGGTATAAAAATTGATTTTGAGTTATTTTCACTGATTATTGTTGTAAAATGTTTTCCAAAAGTTTTAGAATCTTTTCTGAGATCTAGTGAAACATCAAATATTTTACCTTTTAGCACAGACAGATATTTTCCTTGTGGATTTTTTGTTTGAATATGAAGTCCTCTAATAACATTTTTTTTTTGAAAAAGAAATTACCGTAAATGGAAACCTTTTATTTAATTTTTTTTCATTAATTAACTCTTTAAAATATCCTCTTTTATCTTTATGAGATTTATTTTGAATTAGTAACAATCCTTTAAATTTGGTTTTAGTTATCATTTATAAATTAATTTTTTTAAATATGATGAATATTCACAGTTTCCATAAAATTTTATTGAATTTATAATATTTTTTCTATTTATCCATTTGTTCAGTAGTGCGATTTCTTCAATGCATGCTATTTTAAATTTTTTTTTCTTTTCAATAGCTGAAACAAAATTGTTTGTTTTATAAAAATCTTTAATGGATCCACTATCTAACCATGTGAAACCTTTGCCAATATAATCTGCATAAAGTTGATTTTCTTTTTGATATTTAATTAAGAGATCAGTGATTTCTAATTCATTCCTTTTAGAAGGTGTTAATTTTTTTGAATATTTAATCACTTTATTGTCGAAAAAATACAATCCAGTTATTGCTAGATTAGACACAAATTTTTTTGGTTTTTCTTTAATAGATGTAATTTTATTTTTCTTAATTTTTGCTACTCCGTATCTTTCAGGATTTGATACTTTGTGAAGCAATACTTTTGCTCCTTTATTTAATTTTACACAATCCAATAGTTTTTTTGATAAGTATTTGCCATAAAAGAAATTATCCCCAAGAATTAATGATACGTTGTCTTTACCTATAAACTTTTTTCCCAATTTAAATGCATCTGGTAAACCTTTGGGTGAATTTTGTTCTATATACTTAATTTTAATTCCTAAATTTTTACCATTTGGTAATATTTTTTTATACTGACTGAGTTCACCTTTGTTAACTATAATTAAAATATCTTTAATTTTTGCTAACATTAATACTGAAAGTGAATAAAAAATTAGTGGCTTGTCATATATAGGAAGCAATTGCTTGTTTACAGCTTTTGTTAAGGGACTCATTCTTGTTCCTTTTCCACCCGATAATATAATTCCTTTTTTAATCACTTATTCATTCCAATTCTCTTAGTGATATCTTTTTTATTTATTTTTGAGTAGTACTTTTGATTTTTTAAATACCATAAAAATGTTTTTTTTAAACCATTTGAAAAGTTAGTTTTTGGTATCCAATTAATTTTTCTTTTTAATTTATTACTATTAATCGCATATCTCATATCATGGCCTGGTCTATCTTTAATAAATTTGATTTTTACATTTTTACCTACTTTAATTTTTTTTTTACTAGTAGATAAAAGTTTTTTAACAACTACTAAATTGTTTATATTGTAGTTTGAGCCTATGTTATAAAACTCTCCAACTTTACCTTTTTGATAAATTTTTATTAGCGCATCACAATGATCTTCAACAAAAATCCATTCTCTTAAATTTTTACCTTTTCCATATATTGGTAAGTATTTATTATTAATTATATTGTAAATAAGTTTTGGTATTAATTTTTCAGGATGTTGCCTAGGTCCATAATTATTAGTGCAATTAGTAACAATAGCATTTATTTTAAAAGTTCTTATATAAGCAAACACAAGATGATCAGATGCAGCTTTAGATGCTGAGTACGGCGAGCTAGGTTTATATCCATCGTGCTCTTTTGATCTTCCTTTTTTTATATCTCCAAAAACTTCGTCTGTAGATACATGAATTAACTTTGCTTTTTTATTTGTTTTTGAATATTTTTTGAAAGATTCAAGTAAACTAAAAACACCCACTATATTGGAATCTATAAAATTTTTTGGAGAATCTATTGATCTATCAACATGAGTTTCAGCAGCAAGATTGAAAATACAATTTGGTTTATACTTTTTAAATATATCGTAAATTTTTTTTTTATTACTAATGTCACACTTAATAAATTTATAGTTTTTTTTACCTGGTATACCTTTTAAATTATAAAAATTTGATGAGTAAGTTACTTTATCAATATTAATAACTTTGAATTTTTTATTTAAGAGCATGTGGATTAAATTACTTCCAATAAAACCCAGCCCACCTGTTACTAAAACTTTATGCATTATTTTTTTTACAATAATACTTTCTTTAAGTATAGTCGTTTATCTCAATGAATTTAAACGTCAACAATATCACTTATGTTATTGTCACATTTAAAAGTGAAAAAATTATTCATGATTGTATTAATTCACTTCCAAGAGATTCGAATAAAATAGTTATCGAAAATTCTAAAAACATTAAATTAAAGAAAGAACTAGAGAGAAAATATGACAATATTGAGGTAATAATTAATGAAAATCTAGGTATGGGAGCATCAAACAATATTGGTATCAAAAAAAGCAAAACAAAATATGCATTTATTATTAATCCTGATACTAAATTTAACAATGATACTTTAAAAAAAATATTTGAAGCCTCTGAATCTATCATTGACTTTGCGATAATTTCACCAACTAATAGTGATCAAAATTATCCTAATTACAAATCATCAAATGATAATAAAAATATAAATGAAAATATCATAAGTGTTGATTATGTGGATGGATTTTCTATGCTAATAAATAAAGAAAAATTTAAGGACGATGTTTTCTTTGATGAAAATTTTTTTTTATATTTAGAAAATACAGATTTATGCTTAAGAACAAAAAAAAAAAATCAAAATATTTTTGTTATTAAAAATTCATTTATTACTCATTTGGGCGCAGCGTCTATAACATCAAAAGATTTAGAGTATTTAAGAAATTGGCATTGGATGTGGTCGAAATTTTATTTTAACAAAAAACATTACGGTTTTTTTAATGCTTTTTTTAAAGTTATTTCAAATTTGACATCTGCTATATTTAAATATGTATTTTACTTAATTTTATTTAACTCACACAAAAAAAAAATTTATTTAATGCGCCTTTGTGGTTTATATAATTCTATAATTGGAAAAAAATCTTGGTTTAGAATAAATGACTAGTGACCAGGGAAGTTAATTAGATTTTCTATTTTGTAGTTTTGTTTTATCAATTTATCACAACCACCTAGATCAAAAAGATTTATTACAAATATAAATCCAGCTACTTTTCCTTCAGAGATCTTAATTAATTTTGCAGCAGCCTCTGCTGTTCCTCCAGTTGCGATAAGATCATCTATCACAAGAACAGAGTCTTTTGTATTTATCGAATCTTTATGCATTTCAATAGTTGCTGTTCCATACTCCAATTCAAAATCAACAGAATGAGTTTCAGCTGGTAACTTATTTTTTTTTCTAAGTAAAATAAAAGGTTTTTTAAGAATATAGGAAACTGCAGATGCAAAAACAAAACCTCTCGATTCAACAGCAGCTATTTTATTAAAATCAAATAGTTTAGATTTTTCAACTATTTGATCTATGCAATAAGTAAAAGCTTTCTCATTTTTTATTAAAGTTGTTATGTCCCGGAAAAGAATCCCTTTTTTGGGATAATCTGGAATTGATCTAATATATTCTTTTAAATCCATAATTCTTTAAGTTATATATTCATAAATAAATTATTTTTTAATTATGGCAAATAATAAATTAGCAATAATTGGAGGAAGCGGCCTATATGACATTGAAGAACTTAAAGATAGAGAGTTTTTAGATTTAAATACACCCTGGGGTAAACCTTCTGATCAAATTTTAAAGACTAAATTTAATCAAAAAGAAGTTTTTTTTCTTCCAAGACATGGAAGAGGTCACTTTATTTCACCTTCAAAAATAAACTTTAGAGCAAATATTGATGCTTTAAAACAAGTTGGTGTCACTGATATAATTTCAGTTTCTGCAGTAGGATCTTTAAAGGAAGAATTAAATCCAGGAAAGTTTGTTATTGTTGATCAATTTATTGACAGAACTTTTGCTAGAAATAAAACTTTTTTTGATGATGAAATTGTTGCACATGTATCAATGGCTCATCCAACATCTAATGGTTTGATGAATGCTTGTGAGGAAGCAATAAAAAAAGAAAATATACCTTTTAAAAGAGGAGGAACTTATGTTGTTATGGAAGGACCTCAATTTTCAACACTAGCAGAGTCAAATTTATATAGATCATGGAAAGCAGATGTTATTGGAATGACTAACATGCCTGAAGCTAAATTAGCCAGGGAAGCAGAAATTAGATATGCATCAGTTTCAATGGTAACAGATTATGATTGTTGGCACCCAGATCATGAGAATGTAGATGTTGAAAAAGTTATAAAAGTTCTTTTAGGAAACGCAGCCAAAGCAAAAAATATGATTAAAAATTTAATTGAGAACTTTGAAAAATATATTGACCCTAAAGATCCTACCAATAATTGTTTAGATGTTGCAATAATTACAGCTCCTGAAAAAAGAACTCAGAAAACAAAAGATAAATTAAAAACAGTTGCAGGTAGAGTTTTAAATAAATGAAAATAGAAGGAAAAGAATACCGCACAATTTGGTTTGAAAATAATACAGTAAAAATTATTGACCAAACCAAACTTCCTCACCAATTCATAATTAAAGATCTCAAAACAGTAAAAGATTCTATTAATGCTATCAAAACAATGGAAGTAAGAGGAGCACCTTTAATTGGTGCTACAGCTGCTTATGGATTGGTTTTAGCGATTATTGAAAATAATGATCAATCTTTTTTAAAAAAATCTGCAGAAGATTTAATTAATTCAAGACCAACAGCTATAAATTTGAAATGGGCAGTTAATAGAATGATGAACAAATTATCAGGTGTTAATAGTGATAAAATTTTAGAAATAGCATTAAACGAAGCAAAAGAAATTTGTGAGGAAGATGTTAAGTTTTGTGAAAATATTGGATTAAATGGTCTTAAAATAATTGAAGAAATTTATAATAAAAAAAAAGATACAGTAAACATTTTAACTCATTGTAATGCTGGATGGCTTGCAACAATTAATTGGGGAACTGCAACTTCTCCAATTTATCATGCCCGTAAAAAAGGAATACCAGTTCATGTATGGGCTGATGAAACCAGACCAAGAAATCAAGGCGCTAATCTAACTTCCTATGAATTAAACGAGGAAAATGTACCTAATACTATTATTGCAGATAACACCGGAGGAATCTTAATGCAAAGAGGCAGGGTTGATATGTGTATTGTAGGAACAGATAGAACGCTAGCTAATGGTGATGTTTGTAATAAAATTGGGACTTACCTAAAGGCATTAGCAGCTAAAGATAATAATGTTCCTTTTTATGTAGCATTACCAAGCTCAACAATTGATTGGGATATAAAAAACTATAAAGATATCCCAATAGAAGAGAGGAATTCAGAAGAACTATCTCATATAGAAGGCTTGGATGAAAATGGAAATGTTAAAAAAATACAAATATATCCAAAAAAAAGCAAAACAATGAATTTAGCTTTTGATATAACTCCAGCAAAATATGTAACTGGATTAATTACAGAAAAAGGTGTTTGTGATGCATCTACTGAAGGATTAAAAAAATTATTTAAATGAAAAAAAAATTATTATTTGTTGTTTTTATAATAATCGCAATGTTTGTTATTTTAAAATATAGTGATTACAATTTAAACAGGACAGTAGGCGCTTGTATGGTTGCTCAAAAACAAACAAATAAATCATTTGATCCTGAAATAGCTAGAAAATTTTGTGAAGAAGAAATTAAAAAATTAACAAGCAATTAAAAATATTTAAATGAATGATTTAAAAGAACAAGTAATTAAATTTTCTAAAAAATTGAATAGCACAAATTTATCTCCATTAAGATCAGGAAATGTATCGGTCAGAGCAACTAAAGATGGAATAGAAGGTTTTTTAATAACACCATCAGGTAAGAAATATGAAACTCTTAAAGTTGAAGATATAGTTTTTCTTGAAGTAAACAAAGAGTACGATTTGTTAAAAATGTTTAATTCTAGCCTTAATCCTTCATCTGAATGGCGTTTTCATCAAGATATTTACTTAAAAAAAAAAGAAGCAAAAGCTATTGTTCATGCTCATTCACCTCACGCTACAGCTGTATCTTCTCATGGAAAAGCAATTCCAGCCTTCCATTACATGATAGCTCTTGCTGGTGGAGATGACATAAAATGCGCAGAATATGGAACTTTTGGAACAAAAGAATTATCTAAAAATATTTTAAATGCTCTTGAGAAAAGAAAGGCTTGCTTAATGTCAAACCACGGACAGGTTGCATTTGGACTAAATTTAAAACAAGCGTTTGAACTTGCTGAAGAAGTAGAAAATATTTGTCATCAATACATAATTGCTTTAAAATTAGGACAGCCTAAGATTCTTTCATTTGCTGAAATGCAAAAAATCTTAGAAAAGATAAAAAATTATAAAAAAGGATAATTTTTTTATGACTAAAGTAGGGGAGCACATAACTTTAGACATTATCGGAACTAAAAAGGAATATGATCCTTCTTTCTTTGAAAATCTTATACACAAAATTGCAAAAACTGCAAAAGTAACTATCCTTGAAATTTCTAAATACAAATTTGAACCACAAGGTTTTACTATTTTAGCTTTGTTAGCAGAAAGTCATATTAGTTTTCACACTTTTCCTGAAAAAGGAATAATAAGTTTTGATTTTTTTACATGTGGAAAAATAAATCCATCAGTAGCATTTGAAATAATAAAGAAAGAAATTGAACATAAAAGAATTGTAAAAAAGGAATTTAACAGAGATACAGTTTCTCTTTATCACGATATTTATAGTTCGCCAGGTTTACAGAAGTCATACGTTGTAAATAACGTGCTCGAGGATTTCACTTCAAAAGTTGGCCAACATATAGAAATATTAGATTTAGAACAATTTGGTAAATCATTGTTTATTGATAATGAAATTCAGGTAGCAGCATCAGATGAACATTTATACAGTTCTACTTTTGTTAAAGCTGGTCTTAAATTAAATAAAAATAAAGAAAAAGCAGCTATAATTGGCGGAGGTGACGGTGGTGTTGCAAGAGAATGTATTTCTAAAGGTTTTAATTTTATAGATTGGTATGAATTAGATCCTGAAGTAGTTGAAGTATGCAAAAAGCATTTGGGAAAAATTGGAAATAAAGCTACAGAAAAAAATTCAGTAAAATGTGTATGGGGAGATGCTTTTGAAAGTATAAAGAAAGTAAAAGATGATCGTTATGATCATATATTTGTAGATTTAAATGATGATCAATTTTGTATTGATCTTGCTTCAAAAAACATGGATTCACTGATTAGAATATTAAAACCCAAAGGGGTCATAACCACACAGGTAGGCAGTCAAGATAAAAAACCAAAACAGGTAAAAAATTGGCAAAATGTCTTTAATAAAAACTTTGGAAATGCAACTTTAGATAGGGTTTATATCCCAAGTTTTGATTGTTCTTGGAATTTTTCTTCATCTATAAACCATTAAGTCTAAAAACTTCTTTTTATATTAATAAAATTGTGATTTACTATATGTAATTTTTGGAGGTAACAATGAATATATTTAAGAAAATAATTTTAACAGTTCTTACTTCTTTATTTTTAATCAGCAATTCTAATGCTGGCTCAATAAAGATTGGAACTGAAGGTGCTTATCCCCCGTGGAATTCAAAAAATGAAGCTGGTCAACTAATTGGTTTTGAGGTTGATCTTGCAAATTGGCTATGTATTTATATGCAAGCTGATTGCACAATCGTTGAACAAGATTGGGACGGTATGATACCTGGGTTAATTATGAGAAAATATGACGCTATAATGGCTGGAATGTCTATAACTGGTGAAAGAATGAAAGTTATTAATTTTTCACAAGGCTATGCAGATGAAGTTGCACAGTTAGCCGTGATGAAAGGATCTAGTCTTGAAGGCATGGATACGCCGTCAGGTATAAATTTATCATTAGGAGGATCTAATGTTAAGAGTGCACTTAAAACATTAACAGCTGCTTTAGCTGGTAAAACTGTTTGTGTACAAACTGCAACTATTCACCAAAACTTCTTAGAGTCTGGAGATGTTGGAAGTGTAACTGTTAGAACATACAAAACTCAAGATGAAGTTAATTTGGATTTATCAGCAGGAAGATGCGATGCAGCATTAGCGGCAGCAGTTGCTTTTACTGATTATGCTGAAAAATCTGGTAAACCAGTTGTATTAGTTGGTCCTACTTTATCAGGTGGTGCATTTGGTAATGGTGTAGGCGTTGGTATCAGAAAAGATGATACTGATCTTCTAAAAGCTTTTAATAAAGCAATTGATCAAGCAAGAAAAAGTGGCAAGATAAGCGAACTAGCTATCAAATGGTTTGGCTTTGATGCTTCTATGTAATAATTTAATTTTTAAGGCGATAGAATTTAAACTATCGCCTTAAAATATATGGGACTTTTAGCTTTCGGAGACACAGGCTGGGGAGACGAACTTTTTTTTGCAACTCTAATGACAATAGCAGTTGCTGCAGCAGCTATCTTTATTGGTTTTTTTTTAGCCGCAATTTTTGCAACATTTAAACTCTCAAAAAATAAAATATTAAATTTAATAGGAAGTTTTTACACCACTGTCTTTAGAGGTGTTCCTGAACTTTTAGTAATATATTTATTTTTTTTTGGGGGGCAGCGGAGCCATTATGTATGTGGCAAAAATATTTGGTTATGACGGATACATTGAAATCAATGCATTTTTAACTGGTGCTTTTTCTATAGGAATTATATCAGGAGCATATTCAACGGAAGTTTTTAGAGGAGCAGTTCAATCAATTAACAAAGGTCAATTTGAAGCTTCTGAAGTTTTAGGTTTTAAAAAAAAAATTTATTATTACAAAGTAATTATTCCACAAATGCTGAGATTGGCACTACCGAATATAAGTAATGTTTGGCAAATTACTTTAAAAGATACATCTCTAATATCAGTTACTGGTTTAGTAGAAATTATGAGAATGTCTTACGTTGCAGCTGGATCAACAAGAGACCCTTTATTCTTTTATTCTTTTGCAGCTGTCTTGTATTTATTTTTGACTTTTTTAAGTATGAAATTATTTAACAAATTAGAAAAGCATTATAGTAGAGGATATTAAATGGATTTAGAATTTATCTCAGAACATTTTCCAAGGTTGTTAAAAGCAACAAAACTAACTATTGAGTTAACTTCTTTATCGTTATTATTTGGTATATTCGTAGGTGTTTTTTTTGCTATCTTGAGAACAAGTAAAAATAAAATACTTTTTTTTATATCATATTATTATTCTTATATTTTTAGAGGAACTCCATTATTAGTTCAAATTTTTATAATATATTTTGGACTTGGGCAGGTGGAATGGATAAGAGAATCTTTTCTTTGGGTTTTTTTAAAAGAACCATATTCATGTGCAATTCTTGCATTCACTTTAAACACTGGAGCTTACTCTTCTGAAATTTTTAGATCTGCATTTGAAACAATTAATAAAGGATTTGTTGAAGCAGCGGAAAGTCTAGGCCTAAACAAAAAAAATATTTTTTTCAAAATCAAATTGCCAATAGCTATAAGACAATCGTTGCCAGCGTATGGAAATGAAATGATATTAATGTTAAAAGGAACTTCTTTAGCCAGCACTGTTACTTTGCTTGATCTTACAGGTGTAGCGAAACATATAATATCAACCACTTTTAGACCGGTAGAAGTGTTTATTGTTGCAGGAAGCATATACTTATTAATGACTTTTATAATCCACAATGTAATTAAACTTTTAGAAAAAAAGTACGGATATTAGTAGTGAAAGTTGCTTACACCCAGACTTGAATTAATAATTTGTATACTCTTTAATTTCTTTAATTTTTGAACCTGTATGATTATTGATTTCTAATTTAATTTTGGCTCTTTCATCATTCAAGAAATGGACATCTCTAGAAAGTTTTATAAATTTTTCTCCAAAATCTTTATTTTTTTCACACATTCTTTTATCATCTTCAATAACCCAAAGTTTTGAGTTAATTTCTTTTAATGAGTTGAAAAGATTGTTTAATTTATCATCATTTTTTATGTTTTTATTTAACTCTGTTTTTAACACGTTGTATTCATCATTAATAAACTTAAGATTCTTATCATCTTTAATTTTTTCTTGTTTAATTTCTAAAATTGAAATTTTATCTAAAAGCTCACCAACTGATACTTCTGCTAGAATTTTATTCATAAAATTTTATAGTATGTTAAGTTGTTAAAAATATGTCTAATATTTTAATTATCAAACATGGTTCTTTAGGAGATATAGCCCAAGCAAGCGGGGCAATTCAAGACATATATGAGCATCACAAAAATGATCAAATTCATTTATTGACTACAAAGCCATATTTTGACCTTTTTAAAAGGAATCCGTTTATTCATGATGTTGTCCTAGATAAAAGATTACCAAAATTTAATTTAATTTATCTTTATTCTTTAATGAGAAAAATAAAAAAACTAAAAATTTCTAAAGTTTATGATCTACAAAACTCTTCTAGAACTAATTTTTATAAAAGAATATTATTTCCAAATTCAAATTTAAATGTTTGGTCATCTTCTGAAACAACATTACCCAACGATAAAACAAAAGAAGAATTTGATAAAAAATCTGTTTTAGAGAGATTTAACCATCAAATGCAAACTTCTGAAATAAATACCAAACATACGATGCTCCCAGATTTTTCATGGAGTTGCATTGATATTTCGAAAATAAAATCAGAATATAAATTAGAAAAATATATTGTTCTATTCCCATTCTGCTCACCTCATCTTACTCAAAAAAAATGGCCTTACTACAATGAACTAATTGAAAAAATAAAAAATCATTATAACGAAGAGTATAAAGTTGTAGTAGCTCCTGGCCCAAATGAAATTTTAGACTCAAAAGAGATTAGTGCCTTATCCGTATTAGATAATGGAAAAGCACTAGATATTTCTCAACTATCTTCTTTAATAAAAGAAAGTTCTTTTGTAATAGCTAACGATACAGGCCCAGCTCATATGGCTGCACATTTAAATTCAAAAGGATTAACTTTATTTGGATCTCACACTACAGCTTATAAAGTTAGTATTGAAAGAGAAAATTTTAAAGCAATTCAGGTTACAGATTTATCAAAACTTACCGCACAAAAAGTATTCGAAAAACTTATTAATCTTTTAATTTAGATTTATTAATTATTCTCCTATATAAGCTATAGCTTCTATCTCAACTAACATTTCGGGCTCAGCCATTGGTGTCTGTACCGTAGTTCGAGCTGGAGGATTGCCAGGAAAGAGTTTTGCAAACTCTTCATTCATTATTTGAAAGTCTTTCATATCTTTAAGATAAACATTACACTTAACAACATCACTTAATTCTGCACCTCCTTCTTTTAGTACAGCCTTCACATTCGCTAGTGTCTGGACAGTTTGTGCTCGAACATCATTTATACCAATCAAGTTACCTGTCTTGTCCCAGGCTACTTGTCCAGCAGTAAACACCATATTGCCACCACGAGCACCAGGTGAATATGGAAATGTTGGACGTGGTTGAAATTCAAGGCTTTTGGGCCGGAGAACTTTTTTAGCCATTCTATTAAATCCTTATTTAATTTTCTTAATAAAAATAATTAAGAATATATTTTGTCTGCTAAACCGTAACAAAGAACTGCACTTAAAACCGTAAGTACCCCAGGTGCAATTATTCCTTCAATAGAAGTTTTTTCATTTGTCCCCAAACTTCCTTTTTTGTGGGACCAAATAGCAAAAACAAAAGCAGCAGCGTTTTGTAAGAAAATTAAATTAAAGAAAGCCCATGTATTTTCTAATCCTCCAGGTCTGATGAAGCCTACATAGATTGCCATTAAAACAGAACCAACGAATATAGAACCAAAGAACCTTGTCATAATCGCTGCGCCATCTCCCATACCGTACTGGTCAACAAAAGCTTTAGTTGTGAACAAGCATCTAAACGCATAAAAAGCAAATGCACCAAAGTGTACAATGAAAATTATAAAATAAATAATTCCGTTAAATTTTTCGATCATTAAATTATACTATCACAAAATTTTTAAGTATTCTTTAACTATATTATCCCATTGAAATTTAGCTGAGCAATCCTTAGCCTTTTTGCCCATTTCCAAATATGAATTATTTTTTAAAATTAAATCTATACTAGAATAAATTTCTTCTAAATTATTGCCGTCACAAATAATTCCTGTTTCATTATTTTTGATTGCATCTGATGCACCTCCATCTTTTCCACCAATTGATGGAACTCCATATTGTGCAGCCTCAACATAAGCAATGCCAAATCCTTCAACTGAATTTTTGTGTATTATTGATGGCATTACAAAAACATTTGACTTAGAAACTAAAGAGTTTTTTAAATCTTGATTAGTATTTTTTAAAAATAAGACCTGCTGATTTAACTTTAATTCTTTTGTAAGTTTTTTTAAATTTTCTTCCTCATCGCCATAACCTATGCAAGTGTAGACAATATTTGGGTATATTTGTTTAAGATTTCTTAATGCCATTATTACTTTTTCATGATTTTTTCGCTTATCCAATCTTGAAACAGTAATTAACCTTGGATTTTTATTTTTTAGTAATTTTTCTGCTTCTTTCATTGATGAATTATCTAAATTTTTAGCTGGAAATACACCAGGGTTAATAACAGTGATTTTGTTTTCATCTATACCAATTTCTACAGCAAGATTTTTTGTAAATTGAGAATTAGCAACTACTTGATCGATATTATTGAAAGCTTTTAAAATTCTTCTATTTTTAAAAGATTCTTTTTTATAATTAATTTCTTTTGAGTGAATTAGACAGATTTTTTTTTTATTTGTTTTAATTAGTTCTAAACTCTTCCAATGATCCGCAATAACACAATTAATATTTTTATTATTTTTTATAAATTCATTTATTAGGTAGGCTTTTCTATGTTTTCTTAAAAACTTTACTCCTCCAACTCTATCAATAGAAAAAGATACTTTTTCATCATGATCTTTATATTTTTCATGATAGTCAGCAAAAACTTTTACCAAATTATACTTTGCTAAAGAGCAGGTTAGCCCCCACATTAAACTTTGCATTCCACCTATTTCAGGTGGGAAAGATCTTGTTACAATTAAATTCATTATTTATTTAAACCACTTAATACTACATCCCATACTTGGAATCTGATTTTCTGGACCTTTACCAGTTTGAGCAACAAGTTTCATTGCTTTTAATAAATCGCTCTCACCACCTCTAACTGGTTTTAAATCCTTAAGTTCTCTTATTCTTCCTCTGTACTGTAATTCTAAGTTGCCATTGTATCCAAAAAAATCAGGAGTACACACAGCGTCATATTTTTTTGCAATTTCTTGCGTTTCATCAAATAAATATGGAAAATTAAAATGGTTATTTTTATGAAATTCATTCATATTTTCAAAAGAATCTTCAGGGTAATTTTTTGTATCATTTGACATTATAGCAACAGATTTTATTCCTTCTTTATCTAAAGTTTTGCAATCGTTAATAATATCTTCAATAACTGCTTTAACGTAAGGGCAATGATTGCAAATAAACATTATCAATGTTCCTTTTTCTCCTTTTACATCATTTAGAGAAATTATTTTATTCTCAGTTGATTTTAGTTGAAAGTTTTCTGCTTTCTTACCAAAATCACATATTGGAGTTTTTTGTAAGTGCCATGATAAAATATTATATAAATTATGTTTTACGATTTAAAAGATAAAAAAACAAAAAATTCAGGCGAAAATTGGGTTGCACCTAATGCAACTATTATTGGTGATGTTACTTTAGAAAAAAATACAAGTATTTGGTTTAATGCAACTTTAAGAGGAGATATTGAAAATATTCATATTGGCGAAGGCTCAAATATTCAAGATGGAAGTGTACTTCATACTGACCCAGGATACCCATTAAAAATAGGAAAAAATGTAACAGTTGGACATTTGGTTATGCTTCATGGATGTGCCATTGGAGACAATAGTTTAATTGGAATAGGGGCAGTGATTTTAAACAACGCTAAGATTGGAAAAAATTGCATCATAGGCGCAAAGTCATTAATAACTGAAAATAAAGAAATTCCAGACAACTCACTTGTAGTTGGTTCACCAGGAAGAGTTATTAGAAAGGTTACTGACGAGGAAGTTAAAGCAATTAAGGAAAATGCAAAAAGATATCAAGAAAATTGGAAGAAATATTCTAAATCTATAAAATAAAAATGAAAAAAATAAATGAAAAAACTTTTAGGGATTATTCCAGGCAAACATGACATTGGTGCAGAAATTTTTTGCAACATAAAGAAAATAAACAAAAATGATTTAAAGAAAATTAAATCTGCTCTTCAAAAATATGGAATGTTATATTTTAGAAAACAAAAATTAAATTCAAAATCGTATATTAAATTTGCCAAAAGCTTTGGTCAACTTGCTAATTATCCAAGATTAAGAGGATTAAATAAAAAATATCCAAAAATTACAGTTGTTCAAAGAAAATTATCAGATAAGGGACCAAGTTTTGGCGAACAATTTCATACAGACTCTATTTACACAAAAAAACCTCCAAGATTTACTATGCTTTTATCAAAATTAGTTCCAAAAAAAAGTAAGGCTAATACTGAATTTTGTTCTCAGTATTTAGCTTATAAAGCTCTTCCTAAATCTATTAAAAATAAATTAAAAAAATATAAAGGTAATTATTCTTCCGAGGGTCCTATTTCAATTACAACCAAAGAAAGAGTTAAAGAAAAAGGAAAAATAAATAAAGAATTAAAATCTAGACATAATATTATCAGAAAAATTAACTCTAAATATACAATTTACTGCAGCCCAGGCCACTTTGTTGGATTTAATTCTAA
>CACKWM010000011.1 GCA_902603905.1 uncultured Pelagibacteraceae bacterium
ATCTAAGTTCAAAATCTTAACTTCAGTTTCAAGATCTTTTTGTCTTATTTCATATGCTGAATTTTTTTCTAGCTCGTTTTGCTCTTTTCTTCTTTTTTCAATTTCTTCAATCAGT
Organism: uncultured Pelagibacteraceae bacterium; assembly: GCA_902603905.1. GTDB lineage: Bacteria > Pseudomonadota > Alphaproteobacteria > Pelagibacterales > Pelagibacteraceae > Pelagibacter. Next base: position 116 of record CACKWM010000011.1, read on the forward strand.
CTTGTTTCTGTTAACTTTCTTTCAACTTCAATAACTTGATTTTGAGAAATTTTTGCAACTTCAATTTGCTCTTGGCTTCTTATTTCAGCTTCTTCTGCTTCACGATCTTTTTCTGCTCTTTGTTTTACAGTTTCTGTTCTTTCTTTAGCCTTTTGAATAGCAACTTCTCTTTCTTGTTGGTATCTAGAAAACTCTTCGTTTTTCTTTATTTCTAATTCTTTTTGAACAGTTTCTAAATTTTTATTTTCAATTGAAATTTTTGTGTCTTGTGTAATATCATTTCTTTTTTTCTTTCTAGATTCAATTTGTTCTGTTAATTGAGTCAAACCCTGAGAGTCAAAAGTGTTTGCTGGATTAAACTGTTCTATTGGAGTTTGGTCCAATGATATTATAGAAACAGTTTCCAATGCTAGGCCAGTATGACCTATTGATTCATTAGCTATTTTTGTAACTTCTTTAACAAATTGTCCTCTGTTTTCCTGAATTTCATCTAATGTCATTTTTGCAGCAACTTCTCCAAGTGCATCAGCAAAACGTCCTGCAACCACTTCTCTTAAATGTTCAGGGTCAAGAGTTCTATTACCTAAAGTCTGTGCTGCAGTTGCAACAGCTCTTTCTTCTGGTGGTACTTTAGTAAAAAATTCTGTGACTAGCTCTGCTCTCATTCTGTCTTTTGTAATAAGTGATTTTTCTCCTGATCTTTTTATATTAATACTCAATGTACGCATTCCCACTTGGGTTATGTTATGAATAATAGGTAAAACAAAGGCTCCTCCTGATATAACAACTTTTTCTCCTAACATTCCTGTACGTACAAATGAAACTTCTTTTGATGATCTTCTGTACAACCAATGCAATAAATAAACTATGATCGCTATTACAAGCGCCAATAAAATTATTGCTGCTATTATATCTGCTCCTCTAGTCATAAATTATTCCTCCCTAATTCAAGTTCCTTTTCTTGTGTCTTGCAAAGCTGCGCTATAAATTATCATTCCAAAAATAATTTTATTCAAGATATCTGCTAAATTGTATATTATGTTTAAGCTGTTGATGTTTGCTCCTCCAGCTAAGTGTTCTATAAAGTAGCCAATATGGTAGATTGAAAAACCTATTGTAATTATCAATCTATTAGCAAAAAATGCCATTTGAACGTTCTCGTTTCCACAAGAGGCATTTTTTCTTCCTGTGTCTCCCATGTAAAGCTCACCTATAATATAAAGCCATCCGACAATTCCTACTAGGAATCCTAGTGTAACACTCATATACCCATAGGCCCCTAGAAGCTGCGCTATGACCCAAACAAGCGTTCCAACAAGCAAACGCCAAAACATTCCTCTTTTTACGTCAGTAACCGACTTAAGCATCACATAAAAAGTTAATATCGTAAGAGGGAAGGTCAATATCCAGTCAATATACCTTAGTGCTGTAGGTGCTTGGCCGTTTAAAACCCATAAATTCTTTGCATAGAAGTAATGTATTGATGACATTAGGGCTATAACGCCAACAAGATTCATTGCCGTACCCCATCTGTTCGAGAGACGCCCTCTTTCAAGAAAGAAAAATATTGCTGCTCCTATCATTGCAACAGAAATTAACCAAAAAGATCCTCCAACGATGTCTTGTGGTAGCAATAATTTGTTCATGAACCCTATTTCACCCCTTTTTAAAATTATTCTAAATTATTTTTGCTATTTAAATTCAGATCTTCTTACAAATCAATGCAAAAAACTCTATTTTTTTTTATATATATATTTTAGTAGTAGATTTAATCTTAAAAATTTTTATTTATCCCTTAAAAAAATTAATTTTTTTTAAAATTCAATCAGCACTAGATTTAATTTAAATTCAATTTTTACTAGAAAATTTTTAGATTACATTTTGTTTATAATTTTAAAATTCTATTTTGTAGAAAATTTATTATCTATATTATGTTTAAATGCTTTCCAAAGTTATAACTATTTCACAACAAAAAGGTGGTAGCGGGAAAACAACTCTTGCGGTGCATTTAGCTCTTGCTTTTATAAAATATCATAATTTAAAAGTTGCTGTTATTGATACAGACCCACAAGGAAGCTTAGGAAAATGGTTTATGATAAGAACAGAAAAAAAAGTTTCAAACGATAATTTAACTTTTAAAACTGCGAGTTTATGGGGAGCTCAGTACGAGTCAAAAACATTAAAAAAAGATCATGATATTGTAATTATAGATACACCTCCAAAAATAGAGTCTGATGCTCGTCCTTCAATTGAATCTGCTGATTTGGTTTTAATTCCAGTGGCAGCATCTCACGTCGATTTTTGGGCAACTGGGGCAATTGTAGATATAGCAAAAAAAGCAAATAAAAAAATTTTAATACAGATTAATAGATCCAGTCAGAGATCTAAACTTATTAGCAAAACAAATGAATTTATTAAAAGTTTAGATCTTTCAGCAACTAAAACAATTATTGGAAATCGTCAAATTTTTGCTGCTTCAATGGGTGAAGGCAAAACTGCTATAGAAAAGCAAAAAAAAAGTAATGCTGTTGAGGAAATAAAAAACTTGTCAGAACAAATCCTATCAGAATTAAAATAATAACAGTGCTTCTTACAACTAAAAAAATAATTAAAGATTGGACAGACTATAATGGTCATATGAATTTATCTTACTACATCCTAGTTTTTGACATGGGAGCTGAAGTAATTTTATCAAAATTTAAGATGGGCGAACATTCGGCAAAAACAACAAAAAAAAGCACAATGGTAGTTGAAACTCACACAATTTATAAAAAAGAAGTTAAAGAAAATGATGAGGTAGATGTTTTTATATCATATTTTGATCATGATAAAAAAAGATTACATTATAAATTAGAAATGTATGATAAAGCCAAAAATACACTCTCTGCTACAACTGAAGTTTTATCACTTTATATTGATTTAAATCTTAGAAAAGTAACAGAATTTGAAAATGAAAAAATAAAAATAATGGATGATTTTATTTTAAACAACAATAAGAATTTTAACAAAGAAGGATTAAAATTTTCAAATAAGATCAAAAAATAAACCTAACTTATTTAAATTTTTGCCACTCACTAATAGGAGTTATAAATTTTTCAATTTTGTTAGAACTTTTAGATATCAATGATACATCGGCTGATATAGAAATTCTTTCATTGTTTGATTCACTTGGGCTTGTTGAATGAAAAGTTTTTGAAGGAAATATAACAATATCATCTTCATTAGGTTCAATTTTTATTTGTGCAGCGTTCATACCATTTAACTTTACAAAATCAGCTGCTCTTGTTGAAATTGAATCAAAAGTACCTGGCACCATTTCATTTTGTTTATAATTATCATGAAAATTTATAGCTCCTTGTTCTTTATCTTTCTTTAAATAGTATGCAAAAGATAAATGAGACTGTGAGTGATTGTGATAACTTATATATTCATTTTTTCTTGATATTGTAGCCCATGATCTTTGAAAATATAAATCTATTTTTTCCTCATTGTAGCCAATTTTTTTTATATATTTGATTATATGTTTTTCAATAAGATCATATAGAACTTCAAATTTTTTTTCTTTATACAAATATTCATGACCGTGAACATCTCCGGTCCAAGAAGAGCGTTCACTATACATTTTTTTTTCATTATTTTTGCTTTCCTTTTCTTGATTGTACACTTCTTGAATTAGGTTTTTTCTTACAATTTCATCTAGCCCAAGTGCTGATTTATATATTGTTAATGGAAATAAATTTAAAAATTCCATAAATATTATTTTAAATTAAATGCCTTTTTTATATTTTCATTTATATCAAATTTATAAAACATAAGGTTCTGGTCTTGCACTTTTTTTTAAAACTCTTTCAACTGCAAAAGAGCTTATATCTATCGATTGATAACTTCCAGATGTTATAAGTTCAGTTAATGCTCTACCAATGCCTGGGGCTTGCATTAAACCTCTACCAGTAAAACCGGAAGCTATATAAACATTTTCATACTTTGGATGCTTTCCAACTACAGCATTATTGTCCAATTTATTACAGTCATAATAACCTGCCCATCCACCGGTTAATTTTAGTTCTTCAAATGCTGGTATTCTCTTTGCAAGAGCTGGCCAAACTAATTCTTCAAAATCGTTCCAAGCAGGTTCTAAGTCTTCAGCGTCAAAAATTGAATTAGGTGATCCAGCTAAATACTCCTTGCCTTCTGGTCTCCAATATACGCCTGTAGTTAAATCACCTATTAAAGGCATATCAGGAATATGCTTAGGACACTTAACTCTAAAAACAGTATGTTTTTGTGGAACAACAGGAATATCGTCTAATAATTTTTTTGTCCAGCAGCCTGCAGCTGAAATAATAACTTTTGCTTTAATTTCAGAGATATTTTTTACTTCTCCTTTTATAAATTCAGCTCCTAGCTCAATGGCTTTACTTTTTAGTGCTCCATGAAACATAAATGGATCAATCCAGCCTTCGCTTTTATTATCTGTATAAGTTGCTGTTTCAATTCCTTCATTATTTATATATGAAAATATTTTTGATAATTCAGAACCTTTGATGTTTTTCGTTCCTGCATCACAAGCTCTGTGATTTTCTAAAGCTCTATACTGCTCTTCAGCATGTTCTGGTCCAAACATAAGCAAATAACCATTGGGAACCATACTTGCCGTTGGATTAGGGTTTTTCTCTGTTTTCAATAATTCTGGTATTTGAAAAATAAACTCTCTAGCAAATTTTCCTAATAAAATATTTTCTTTTTGAAAAAATTGTCTTCTAAAACCTCCTAAAGATAAAGGGAAAGAAGCATTTTTATAAGTTGGGTCTCTTTCAATAACTTTTACCTTTCTTCCTTCTTTAGATAAAAAATAGGCTGTTGAAGCGCCTATTATTCCACCACCTATAATGACTATATCTTCCATGAATCTTTAAGTTAGTAAAAAATTATATAATAAGTTAATTAAGAGTAAAGATAGAATAATTCAATACAAATGCAAAACACAACCATACAATGTATGGAATCATTAGTAGAGCACTAATTTTATTAATGGGATAATAAAGTTTAATAAGCCAAGCCACAAAAAAAATAATTAAACCAATTATAATTAAAGATACAAGTATTTGGTGAAGTGCAAAAAAAGCTATGCTCCAGCTTGCGTTTATTATTAAATGAATAAAATAAACAGTAAAAATTTTTTGAGTTTTTTTGGGATTCAGCCATATTAGCCAAATTGCAAAACCCATTGATAAATATAAAATTATCCAAACAGGTGCAAATATTAAATCTGGGGGATTAAAGGAAGGCTTGATAAGCTCAGAGTACCAAGGCTCTTTAAAATAACTGGAAATATATCCGCCCCACCATGACATAAAAAAAGATAAAAAAATAAATAAACCTAAATAAGAAAATTTTTTTGATTTTGAAGTGTCCATTAATAATATCCTCCTCCTAATGATTTATATTTTTTTGCTAAATACTGAGCTTTCCTAGCAGACCACTGTCCTGCTTTGGTACCATGGGTGCTAATAGATTTAATTTGTTTAAACAATTTTTTTCTTAAATTAGGTTTAGTATAATTACCATTTTTAATTTTGTTATTAATTTTCCACTCATTCCTATACATTCTTACTTTGTCGACTACAGACTTTGGTTGTTTTGAAAATTGTTTTCCTTTTTTTGTTGTTTTCCGTTTAGCTTTTGTCGTTAATTTATATTCAAATGATGAAAGAACTTTTATTGCTTTTTCAGGTAAATAACGTTCTCCAGTAACTGAAGATTTTTTCCCTGATTTAGTTCTCCATTTTTGTTTTGTCCAAGCCAATAAATCAATTTGTTTTTTAGATAACATAATTTTTATGCTAATGTGGATCTTCCACCATCAACTCCTATTATTTGTCCTGTAATCCATGAACTTTCTTCAGTTAGTAAAAATTTGGCCATTGCCGCCGTATCTTTTCCTTCTCCAATTCTTTTTAAAGGGTGCGCTTTGGCTATTCCTTCTGCCACAATTTTATTTTTTAAAATTGGTTCAGCTATTTTTGAATTAGTCAAACTTGGCGCTATACAATTTACTTTAATATTAGGGGCAAATTCGGCCGCTAAAGAAACTGTTAAACCTTCAATTGCTCCTTTAACTGACGCAATTATACTATGATTAGTAAATCCCCTTTGTGCTGCAACTGTTGAAAAAAGCACTATTGATCCTTTATTTTTTTTTAAATTTTCTTGAAAGGTTTTAATTACTTCTACAATTGGAAAAAAATTTAATTTTAGACATTTTATAAAATCATCTTTATTAGCCTTCGATAAAGGTTTTAAATCTATTGATCCAATACAATAAGCAATGCCTGCTAAATCAATATTTTCAAATTTATCTTTTAAATTTTCATTAATGTCATCTGACAAAATATCTAACACTGTATAATCGCATCCTAGTTCAGATGATAATTTCTCTAGCTCTACATCGTTTCTTCCAATTAGGTGAATTTCTTTGTTTGCATGAGATAACTGTTTAGCAAGATTAGAACCTACAGAACCTGTTGCACCAAATATAAGATATTTTTGCATATTATTTTATACTTTGCGTATAAATTTTTAATTATTTATTCTATACACATGTTGTCGCATCTTAGTCATTACATTTTTATTAAAAAATATATAAAGTGTTTTTATGAAAAATATATGGATTACTGGAGCTAGTAGTGGCATAGGAAGAGCATTAGCGATAAAATTCGCAAATGAAGGATGGCAAGTTGCCGCTTCTGCAAGAAGAGAAAGTTTATTAAAAGAATTAAGTAATCAATACACAAATATTCAATCATTTCCTTTAGATGTTACTGATAGTGACAAATGCAAGTCTGTATTTAAAGATATAGTTGAAAAATTTGAAAATATTGAAATTTGTGTTTTTGGAACAGGAATTCATGATCCACAATCAGAAAAAAAATTTAATTTAGAAAAAATTAAAAAGATTATGGAAGTTAATTTTTTTGGAACAATGAATTCAATAAATTCAGTATATGATTATTTTATACAAAGAAAAGCTGGTCAAATATCTATTATTTCCTCAGTAGCTGGATATCGAGGATTGCCTGCAGCAGGAGCGTATTGTGCATCAAAGTCTGCTTTAACAAGTTTTGCCGAAAGTCTTCATTTTGAAATGAAGAGAAAAAATGTAAGAGTTTCTTTAATAAGTCCAGGTTTCATTAAAACACCAATGACAGACCAAAATGATTTTCCAATGCCAATGATAAAATCACCAGAGTTTGCGGCTGATCAAATTTATAATGGATTGATAAAAAAAAGTGGTTTTGAAATTCATTTTCCAAAAGTTTTTACATTTTTTATGAAATTTTTAAGAATACTTCCAAGTAGTATTTATTTTAGATTTTTAGAAAAAGGAATGAAAAAAATTAATTATTAATCTTTAACAAACATAACTGTAAGCTCAGCGACTTTTATACCAAACTTAGTCATTGTTGCTCTATTAATTGCAACTCTTTCATCTTGCATAAATATCCAATCATCAAAAGTAATTTTCATTTCCTTTCCTTTGACTGGTACTAATAAAACATACTCAAATTTAAAAGCTGGTCCATAAGAATAGCCTTTTGCTTTACCAACTACATCTCCTGCTGTGCCTTCATAATTATGTTCGTCAATTTTATCAATTTTCCATTGTCTTGTTTGAATTTCTCCATCATTCCAAATAAATTTTTCATCTAAAATTAATTGTTTACCATCCCATTTGCCATTTAAATCAGCTGAAAATTGTCTTGTTACTTTTCCTGATCTATTTTGCAAAATTCCCCAGGCCTTTACATTGCCTGATAGATACTCTTCTATAATTAATCTTGGTTTTTGATCTTTAAAGTCTATTGGTTTCATATTATTTCCTGAACAGTTAGTTAATAAAATTGTCAAAACTAATGATAATATAATTTTCATTTGCTTTACTTGTTGCTTAGTGAAAATTGAATCAAATCAATGTTTTTTGATTTAAATCCAGCATCGCAGTAAGATAAATAAAAATCCCACATTCTCTTAAAAGCTAAATCAAAGCCTTGCTTTGAAATTAAGTCCCATTTTTTTAAAAATTTATCTCGCCAAAGAATTAAAGTATTTGAATAATGCAATCCATAGGAATTATATGAATTAATTTCTAGTCCATTTGAACTTGCGTAACTATAAAGTGCTTTTTTACAAGGAAGAAATCCTCCTGGAAATATATACTTTTGAATAAAATCTTCCTTTGTTTTATACCTGTCAAAATATTTATCATTTATCGTGATTGCCTGAATACCGGCTTTGCCATTTACAACTAAATTTTTTTTAATACTTTGAAAATAATTATGAAGATATTCTTTTCCAACAGCTTCTATCATTTCTATTGATGCTATTGCATCATATTTTTCTTGTACATCTCTGTAGTCAATCATTTTTATATTTACCTTGTGGTTTAAACCTAATTTATAAATTTTTGCTTTAGCAAACTCATACTGTTTTTTTGAAATGGTAATACAGTCTAAATTAACATCGTATTTCTTTCCTAAATATTCTGCAAAACCTCCCCATCCACAACCTATCTCTAATAATTTGCTTCCATTTTTTGGTGATAAAAGATTGATTAATTTCTCATATTTATTTTTTTGTGCTTCTTCAAGTTTTTGATCTTCTTTATCAAATATTGCACTAGAATATGTAAGAGTCTTGTCTAGCCATAATGAAAAAAATTCATTTCCTAAATCATAATGTTTTGCAATGTTTGCTTTACTTTGTTTTTTTGTATTCTTTATAAATATACTTTTTATATAATTGATTGTAGGAAAATCTAATATGCCTGAAAATTTATAGACAAGATCTATATTTTTTGCAGTTAACTCAATTAAGTTTGATAAATTGTTAGTTTCAAATTCACCTTTCATATAACTTTCTGCCAGACCAACGCTTCCATTTTTAATTATACTTATAGTAAAACCTGGTTTGTTAATTTTAATTTCTGCTTTTAGATCTTCTTTATCATTACCAAAATAAAAAACCTGACCATTAAAATTGGTTAACTTAAGGTGCCCATGCTTTATGTATTTTAAAAATTTAAAGACAAAGTTGTCTGATACTTTATTTAAGGTCATTAATTTTCTATAGTAATATTATTTTTAATTTTAATTTTTTTTTTAATGTATTTAACTCCTTTAATCCACAATCTAAATGCTTCAAAATGTATCGCTAAAATTATTTTAAAAGACATTAAAGGGTGAAAAAAATAATTTTTTATTAAATTCTTATTATTTAAATTGACTTTAACTCCTTCTTGTAATGCAACTAAAAGTTTATCCTCATTATCATGTTGATCTATATAGACCAAAATTTTTTCTTCTGGCTTAGTTATTTTAAAAAAGTATGTACAGTCCATTTCAATAAATGGTGACACATAAAATTTTTTTTTACAAGTATGCTCAATTAGTTGGTCTGTTTTTTGTAATTTAAATATATAAGTATGTTGTTCGCCAAAAGTATTTTTAACTTCGTACAGTATTGTTATCAAATTTGAGTTTTTGTCATAAACAAAAAAAACACTTAAAGGATTAAAAACATATCCCCATATTCTAGGATAACATAAAAGTTTAATAGAAATTCCTTCAGTGCTAATATTGTTTTTTATCATATTTTCTTTGACCCATTTAACTAATGAAGAGCCGTCTCGTGGTCCATGATCAATATTATAAAAACTTAATATATTAAATTTATTATATGAAAATAAATTAAGTTCTTTTTCTAACAAGTGTATTTCAGACAAATCAATCAATAACGAAAAAACTTTGTACTTAAAAAAATGTTTTTTTGGTTTAAATCTTTTGTGTATTACATGACCATTGTAAATGCAGGAAGACTTAATCATTTATATATTTCATCATATCAATAGAGGATTTTATTCCATCTTCGTGAAACCCATAACCAAAATAACTTCCACAAAATAATATATTTTGTTTATTTTGTAAGGAATAAAGCTCTTTCTGAGATTTTAAAGCTTCATAATCGTAACATGGATGTGTAAAATAAACTTTTTTGTAAACCTGATTCTCGGGAATTTTATGATGAGGGTTTAAAGTTAAAAAAATATTTTTTTCAATTTTTAAGTTTTGTAATAAGTTTAACCAATAAGTAATTGAATTTTTTTCAATACTATTATTCAAAATAGACGAATTCCAAGAAGACCATGCTTTTTTATTTTTTGGCATAAAATAACTGTCAGAATGAATAACAGCTAAATTTTTTTTATATTTGAAATTCTTTAAAATTGTTTTTTCTTCTTTGGTCGGGTTTTCAATTAAAGACAAAGCATCATCAGCATGAGTTGCGATAACCACTTTATCATAATTAAAATATTCATTTTCTGATCCATAACAAACTTTAATATTATTTGTATTTCTTATTATTTTTTTTATTGGATAATTTTTATAATATTCTCCACTTATTTGACGAACAATCTTATCTACATAAGTCTTGCTCCTATTGGTTACGGTAAACCACTGTGGTCTATTTTGTAATTTAAATAAACCGTGATTTTTAAAAAAATTAATAAAAAAGTTTAATGGCATTAACTTAGCTTCACTTGGATGCATAGACCAAATTGCTGCAACCATAGGAACAATATGAAAATTTATAAAATATTCAGATAGATTTTCTTTTTTAAGAAAATCACCTAATGTTTCTTTGTTTAGGTTATTAATATTAATATTTCTACATTTTTTGTAAAACTTAATAATTTCAAAAAACATTTTTACAAACTTCAGGTTTAAAATATTTTTTCTATTTGAAAAAACTCCACTAATGCCTTTGCCACAATATTCAATATTTGTATCTTTTACCGAAACAGAAAATGACATATTGCTTTTTTCTACTTGGATTTTATTTTCTTGAAAAAATTTAATCAAATTTGGGTAAGTTTTTTCGTTAAAAACAATAAATCCTATATCCACAGCAATTTGTTTTTTTTGTTGGTAAGAAATATTTATTGTATGGGAATGTCCTCCAAAATGATTTTCGCTTTCAAATAAATCAACTGAATTTTTTTTAGATAAATAATATGCTGCACTTAAACCAGATATTCCTGAACCAATTACAGCAATTTTCACTTTAAGCTTTTTTAGTAAAAAATGATTGAAACAAAATTGAAAAAATAATAATAGATCCTCCAATAACTACAGCTGCTGGTGGTACTTCATTAATAAACAACCAAGCCCACAAAGGTCCAAAAACAGATTCTGTTAACATCATAACTCCTACTATTGCTGCTGGAGTTGTTTGTGATCCAACAGTAATTAAAATGAAACCAAATCCAATTTGGAAAAATCCTGCTAATAAAGCCAAGAAAAGATCATGAAAGGATATTGATAATTGTCCTGCAATAAAAAATCCAATTATTGCAGCTACAATTCCAGCGGTAAATTGTGCTGGCACCATGTCTACATTGGGATATTTTCTAATTACAATAACAAGCACTGCAAAAGATACAGGCATTATAAATGCAACAATATTTCCTAAAAATTGTTCACTCGATTGAATGGATAAAGAGCTTCCAAGTATAATTAAAACTCCTGACATTCCTAAAATTATTGAAATAAAAGTTATTAAATTAATTTTTTCCTTTAAAAAAAAATAGCCAAATAATGCTAAAAAAATTGTTTCTGTGGTAATTATAAAGTTAGTATTTGCGACAGTCGTTGTATACATAGAAAATACATAAGCCACAAAACCCAAGGCTAAAATTAAACCACCTATAAAACCAGGCAGACCAGAAATATAAAATGATTTAAAAAAATTTTTTTTATAGGTAAAAAGTAAATATAAAGCTACAATTAATGAGAAAAAAAATTGTCTCCAAAAAAGTATCTGCCAAAGATTTGCACCTTCAAAGGATTTAACAATTAACCCTCCAAAACTTAAACAAACAGCCCCAAGAAAAACAAGTAACGGCCCAGGTAACTTTTTTAATATACTCATTTAATTTTTTCTAAATAGCTTTTAGTTTCTTTAGAATAAGCTTTAAACAAGCTTTCTGCCTCATCTAGATTTACTTCTTTAAATTTTATTTTAGAGCCAGGTGTTAATTGAGCAGCTTTATCATGATCAGCTGTTATAATTACTGCAATTTTAGGATAACCGCCTATGCTTCCATGATCTGAAAACATTATAATTGGGTTACCGTCCGCTGGGACTTGAACAACACCTTTAATTAATCCTTCTGATTTAATATTTGTATTAACAATATTCTCTAATTTTGGACCTTCCAATCTCATTCCCATTCTATCTGACAAATTGGTAACCTGATACTCTTCATTGAAAAAATTATTTTTTGCCTCTTTAGAAAAATAATCAAAGTTAGTTCCCTTTATAGTTCTAATGGTTGTTGACACTGAATTATTATATTCAATATTTTTTTTTTTAAAATTTTTAACTTCTGACTTTTTAAGATAAATTTTTTCACCTATGGAAAATTTTTCTCCATTATTTGGGCCTACTTTAGCTTTAGTATTTGTTGAATAACTATTCCAAATTTTTTCTATTTTAAAGCCTCCTTCTACAGCTAAATATCCAAAAACTGAGTTTTTTGTATAAATCAAATCTAACTCCTCATCTTTATTTAAAAAATAATTTTGAAAACATCTACCTTTTTCAATTATTGAATTTTTTCTAATAATATTAAAATCTATATTTCCAGTTATAGCAAAATTAACACTACCATTTTTTAATTTTAATAAAGGACCTTGATAAGCAAATTCAATCACACCTTCATTAAGATTATTATCAACTAAGGCATTTGATATTTTAAAAATTTTTTGGTCCATGGCTCCACTTACAGTTATCCCAATATGATAAAGGTTTTTTCTTCCTTGATCTTGAATGCTAGAATTTGTTCCAGCCCTTAATATTTCAAAATATGTTTCAGCCATTCCAATTTAAATATTCTTCTTTAGTTATTTTATAAAAGCTTACTTTGTCTCCAGGTTTAATTAGTGCAGGATTGTTTAAATCTACTTTATTAAAAATCTTTTTTGGTGTATTTCCTATAATGTTCCATCCTCCTGGACTTTCAAAAGTATAAATGTTGCAAAACTGTTCTGTTAAACCCACAGACCCTTTTGGAACTTTAACCCGAGGAGTTTTTAATCTATCAACTCTTATGGTTTCATCTATATCTCCTAAAAAAGGCATTCCTGCTATAAATCCGGTCATATAACAAAAATATTCTTTTGAAAAAAATAAACTTAAAATCTCCTCTGGACTAGTTTTCAGTTTTTTTGATAAATTCAATAAATCAAGTGCATGTTTTTCTTCGCAGCACACAGGTACTTGTATTTTTTTAGACTTTTTTTTTTTGTTATTTAAAATTTTTATAGTTTCTATTTTATTTTTTATTTCTTGAAAATTAGTTATAGATAAATCAAAACTTACTATCAGCTTATTATAAGATGGAGATAGATTTGTAATGCCTTGAATGCTTTTATCTTCAACTAACTTTTTTAAATGATTAAAATAAGTTATTACATACGAATTAATCTCTTCATTAACTTCTTTACCAAAATCACAATATAACGCTGCGTCACCAAGATTTGATATATTTTTAATCATGTCATGTTATACTCTAGAGTTTAAATTATGGAAATTAATATCAATTGTGATTTAGGTGAAAAATCAAAGTTTCATTCTACAAAAAATGATCCTGATTTATTAAGCATTGTTAATTCAGCTAATATAGCATGTGGGTATCATGCAGGTGATGAAGAAACGATGGATACGACTATAAAAATATCAAAATCAAATGGGGTTAGTATTGGAGCTCATCCATCTTTTAATGATCCTGAAAATTTTGGAAGAAAAAGAATTAACCTAACATCTTCTGAAGTAAATAAATTA
>CACKWM010000012.1 GCA_902603905.1 uncultured Pelagibacteraceae bacterium
TTATAAAATTATGAACGAGGACGACAAAGATAAAACTGATATAGAGAATAAAGAAGAAGAAGTAAAGAGCGAAGAAAATCAATCTGAGGGAGAATCTCCTCAAAATGATACTCAAACTCCAGAATCTTCTACTTCAACTACTGAAAACAATGAAATTCAAGCTGAAGCACAATCAGAAGTAGAAGAAAAGAAAGAACATGAAGTAATTCATAAAAAAGATGGCAGACTACATATATATGTAAGGCAAGATAAGTACAAAGGCGAATTAAAATCAAAAAATTGGGTTGGTAGACTTTATATTGATGGAAAACAAAAGATTTCTTCATCTGGAACTCCTAATTTAGATGACGCAATACCGATACTAGAGAAATGGTTCGATGATGTTCATGCTAATAAAGGAAAAGAAGAAAAAACTTCTGTCGAAACAGCGGACACAACAACAATTGAACAACGACCAACAACACCGGAACCAACAACGCCTCCAGTTGTAGAAACTCCTAAAGCAACAGAAACTGCTCCCGCAGAAAGTGTTGTTACTCCATTGGAGAATAAAGAAACATCAGAATCAAAAACTTCTTCAAGTATTCTTGAAAAGTTTAAAAATATTAAATTTAAAACGCCAAGCTTTGGAAAAAAAGATTCTTCACCAAAGATTGTTGCGTCTGGAAAAAGTAACTTTAAACAAAAGATTGAAAACTTATTAAAAGCAAAACTTGGAAAAAAATCAGCTCAAGGAGAAGAAATTGTAGGAGTTGAACTTTCAAATAAAGAAATTAGATTAGCTCAAATTTCAACCAATAAAGCAAACCAGTGGGTTTTAAATAAATTTTTTATTCATCCAGTTGATTTGCCAGAGGACGCTTCTGTATTAGACAATGCCGATAAGATGAGTGAAGAATTATCGCTCGCATTACAAAAAACAAAAATTGCTACACCAAATGCTGCAATTGCAATCCCTGTAACTAGCGCAATTATTCGTGTGGTTACAGCACCACTAATGAAAGATGAAGAACTACAAAAAGCAATTGATACAAATTCTCTTTGGGAAAATTTAGTTCAGCTAACAGATAATTTAGATGATTATTCGATTTTCCATCAAGTAATAAATAGAAATGACAAAGAAAACACAATGGATATCTTATTTGTTGCATCAAAATTATCTGATATTAATAGTTATACTTCTATAATTAAAAACAGCGGTCTTAATCCTGTAATTATTGACGTTAAATGTTTTGCATTAAAATCAGCAGTCGATCAAATTAATATAATTTCTAAAAGTACAGAAGATGCAAATTTAACAGCAGTATTGGAATTTGGTTTAGATGAAAATTATTTAATGATTTTATATGATAATAATCCAATTATTACAGACATTTTTTTAAGAAGCCAGGATAGAAAAATTTTAATGGAGTCACAAGACCAAGAAGAAAAAGAAGCTTTAGTTAGAAGATTTATTACTCAAGTAAAACAAGCTATTCAAGATTTTGAAACAAAATATGAAAGAAGAATTAGAAACATTAAAGTAGTTTCAAATTTGTCTAATGTAGAAGACTTTTTATCAAGTTTTAGAAAAAATTTAGTTAACACGGGATTTAATTTGTTTGACCCAATCGACGGTTTAAAAATTCCTCAACAACTTGAGCAATCAATTAATTTGCCTAATCGATCTTATCTATCAACAGTTATTGGACTTGCTTTTAGAAAACTGGATGTCTTTGGGTATTATAAATTTGTAACTGCAGTAAAAAATATAAATTTATTACCTAATAGAGCCGGCATGATTAAGCAAAAGAAAATGAAAGCCTTTTCAAACTTTGCATTTACAGGAGTAGTAGGTGGAGTAATAGGTATTTATGTAATTCTTTTTGCCTTATCTTTCTGGAATATACATTCTTACAATAAAAAATTGGTTGATTATAACGATGTTCTTTCTACACATGCTGCTACAATAAATGAAAAAGCAAAAGTGGGCAAAAAGCTAAGTGTAATAGCGACTACTTTAAAGTTAAGTAAAAGTTTAAAATCAAACAAAGAAATTAGCTACAGAATTTTAGCACAAGTTGCATCAAGTGTTCCTAAGAGAGTAAGGTTTGATTCTGTTGAATACAATGGAAAAGACCAGGTAACCATTATAGGTATGGCAGCTAGCGACCAAGATATTTTAAAGTTAATTGAAAATTTAGGCAAACAAAAATTGATTAAACAGGCGTCATTGTCTTCGATGAAATTACCAGGAGGTCAAGGAGCGCAAAAAGGATTTAAAATTTTTGTTAAAGTTAAGGGAATATAAAAATTATGGATTTAAACGAATTAAAAAATTTAAACATGGATGATCTAAAGGCAAAAGTTTTAGCCTTTGCTGATAAAAAGACTCTTATAAAAGGTGGAATAACTTTTGGTGCAATTGTTTTTTTTCTAATTATTTACTATTCAATTTTAAACCCAATTGTAAATAATAAAAAAGCTAAACTTGCAGATATGACACTTAAACAAGATGAAGTAGCTGCGATGAAAAGTGAAATTGCGGGATATAAAAAGAAAATAAAAAAACTTACACCTGAATATGAAAATTTTTCTACATTATTTCATACAAGAGCCGAGACTGAAGGACTTTATCAAACTTTAAGTGTATATGCAGGCGAGAACGGATTAATTATTTCAAAAATTGAAAAAAAGCAACCGGCACAAGTTTCTAAAAGCGAAGCTTTAGCAGCTGCAGATCCTAAAAAGAAAAAGAAAAAGAAAAAGAAAAAGAAATCGAAAAAACTTACAGACGTAGCTTATTATAAGATTCCTGTTAATTTTCAAATCACTGGTAATTTTTTAGGCTATATAAAGTTCAAAAGAGCACTATCACTGTCCAATAAGATGTTAAATTTTGACAAAGAAAGCATAAAAGTGGTAAAAGGTAATACAACCGGTGCGATAACAGTTAATGGTACTTTAACTATAGTAGGATTGGCAGATGATTTTAATTAGATCTATATATTTCTTGTTAGTTTTATTTTTTGCTACATTTAGCATGAGCTACACATTTGCAGATACACACGATACAAATGCTTCTAGTGAGATTAACGAGGAAGAAGAATTACCATTGAACGATCCTTTTGCAGGAGACGAGTCTTTGAGTTCTGGAACAAATTTAGTTTCCGGAAGCGAAGAAGAGCGTGAAGCAATGAGTTTATATAAATTTAAACTTGTTGGAATTATTTTAGGCAAATACGATTCTTATGTAACTTTAGTTGATGCGTCAGGGGAAACTTTATCTTTAACATTACACGAAGAATTAAGCGCAGGAGTTAAATTAGTTGACTTAAAAGTTAACGAAGCAATTTTCGAAAAAGAAGATCAAACATACATGTCTATTAACTTTAAAAATCAAATAAAGGAAATGAATGAATACTAAATCTATAAAAACATTTGCTTTTTTTGCTTTTTTAATTTTAATTTTAAATGGTTGTGCGTCTGGTCAATTTAAAAAAACTAAAACATTTAAACATAATACTCCTTTAATAAAGGATGATATTAAAAAAAAAGGACAACAAGAAATTCAGAAAACAGTTGATATGGGGCCTAATCCAACAATAGGTGATACTCAAAAATTAAAAAAAAGGAAAAAAATATCATCTCAGAAAGCTAAAAACTACTTACTTATACCTGATGAATATAAACTTTTAAAACAAAACGTTACACTTAATTTTAAAAATTTAGATTACAAGGAAGCGATGAGCTTAATGAGTCAAATTGGGGAAATTAATATTTTAGTTGGAGAAGAAGTTGCTGGAGCTATATCAGCACAATTAGTTAACGTCCCCTGGGATAAAGCATTTAATGCTTTATTAGATATGAAGAATTTTGCAGCTGATATTGATGTTACAAGCAATCTTATAAGGGTGCATTCTCCATCAACTTTAACTTCGCAAGAAACTTATAAATCACAAAGAGCAGCAGCGGTTAAGAAAAAAGTAGAATTAGAAGATTCAGTTGAACCAATTGTATCAGAAATTTTTAGGCTTTATTATATAAGTCCAGCACAGGCTAAAGCTACTATAAATGAACTATTCACTTCAGTTGGAGGTGATGCTTCTTATTCACCAATACAAATTACCGAAGAAGTAACTACAAGGTCTATAATTGTTAGAGGAAAAGAAAAAGATTTAGATGTAGTTGATAAAGTAATCAGAGAAATTGATGTAAGAACAAAACAAGTTTTAATTGAAGCATTCATAGTAGAAGCAGAATCAGAATTCGAACAGGCATTAGGAACTAAATTAGGAGGAGCTTACAACAGAAAAGGTAAGAGAGCAGGAGGTGCCATTGGAAGTGCCGTTACAACTGATTTTGGATCTACACAGATAGGTTTAGATGGAAGCAATGTAGTTTCAAATTTTCCAACAATTGGAGCAACAAGTGGTATAGGTATTTTGAGACAAACTGGATCAGCAGTATTAAAAGCCGAAATTACAGCTTTAGAAAGCTTAGGATTAGGAAAAATAATATCTAATCCAAAAGTTTTTACTTTAGATAATCAAGTTGCAACCATAACACAGGGAGAAGAAGTAGCCTATCAAGCAACAGGAGCTGATGGAGCCGACACATCGTTTAAAGAAGCTGCTTTAAAATTGACTGTTACGCCTAGTATTATTGGCGATGGAAACGTATTATTAGAAGTTCAAGTAAATAATGACTCTGTCAATAGAACAGTAGCAGGTGATCCTCCTATAAATAAAATGGAAATATCAACAAAACTATTAATAGCCGACGGAGATATTGTTGTAATTGGTGGAATTAAGAAAAACAAAGTTTTTAACACTAAAAGTCAAACACCTGGCTTAGGAAATGTTCCAGTACTTGGAAATTTATTTAAAGGTAAAACTAAAAGTGATACCATGGATGAACTATTAATATTTATAGCACCAAGGATATTATAACATGCTTAAAATAAGTAGAGAGAGTGAAATTAATCTTATTAATGTTTTAATTGATCATGACATTATATCAGGTAAAGACTTAGCAAAAATAAAAAAAGCAAGCGCTGACGGTAAAAAATCTCAAATAGATGCTGTTTTTGAACTTAAACTTACTGATGAAAAGAAAATTTTAGATGTATTGGTTAAAGAACAAAATCTTGAAGTAGTTGATTTGTCAAAAGCTCAGATTACTGATGACATTAAAACTGTACTTCCATCAAATTATATAAATATGAACTTTGTTGCGCCGTTTAAGATGGAAGGCAAAACTCTTCATATAGCAATATCTGATAGTTCTAAGTTAGGTTTAATGAGAAATTTAAAAGCAATAACAAAAAAAAATATAGAATTGCATGCAGCTACAGTAACTCAAATTTCTACATTTATAGAAAAACTTCTTAGTGAAAGTGGAGATGTAACTACACAAAAAATTAGAGAAGAAAATGTTGCTAAAGAAAAAACTAAAACTTTTGATAGTGACCTAGGAGAAGCTGGCGAGGTTCTTGAAAAACCGCCTGAAGAAGATATTGAAGCATTAGAAAATGAATCTGAAGTTATAAAATTTAGTACTGCAGTTGTGGCTGATGCAATTAAATCAGGTGTCAGTGATATTCATATTGAACCATATAGATTTAGCTCAAGAGTTCGTTACCGTCTGGATGGTATGTTGCAAGAACAAGAACAGTATAGAAAATTTCTTCATGATAATTATGGTGCAGTAGTAACTCGTTTTAAGATAATGGGTAAATTAGATATTGCAGAAAGAAGATTGCCACAAGACGGAGCAATTAATTTTAAAATAGAAGGTAAAGTTGTCGATTTACGATTGTCTATTTTGCCGACTGCTAGTAACGAAAGAATTGTAATGCGGGTTTTAAATAAAGATGCAGGAGACATAACCCTTGAACAGTTAAATTTTGAAGATGCTGATTTAAAAAATTTAAGAAAAGCAATTCATAGCACTCAAGGATTAGTTCTTGTAACAGGCCCTACTGGCTCAGGTAAATCAACAACTTTGTATAGTATTCTTAAAGAAGTAAGCAAACCACATTTAAATATTTTAACTGCAGAAGACCCCGTTGAATATGAACTAGATGGAGTTGGACAAGTTCAAATTAAAGATGACATAGGATTAACTTTTTCTTCCGCTTTAAGATCCTTCCTTCGTCAAGACCCAGAAATAATTCTAGTTGGAGAGATGAGAGATAAGGAAACAGTTGATATTGGTTTGAAAGCTGCACTTACTGGACACTTGGTTTTTAGCACACTTCACACCAATGATGCGCCAAGCACAATTACAAGATTGCAAAATATGGGAACGCCAGACTACTTAATTAGTGCCGCAACTCAAATGGTACTAGCGCAGAGACTTGCTAGAAAAAACTGTAAAGATTGTAGAGTGCCAGATGACGATGTTAATCCAAAAGTTTTAACTGATTTAGGTTTTTCTCCTGAACAAGCTTCAAGAGTAAAGGCTACTAAAGGAAAAGGGTGTCCAAAATGTAAAGATTCGGGCTACAAGGGAAGACAAGGAATTTACGAAATTTTAGTGGTTACTAAACCAATAAAAGAAGCCATACTTAGACAAGCCACCACTCCTGAGTTAAAGGAAATTGCATTAAAAGAAGGCTTTCAAACCATGCAAGATATGGGAAGAAGAATGATAGCAAATGGTGAGCTTAGTTTTAGAGAGTTTGAGCGTGTTTTATCAAGCTAATAATTAGTTAAAAAATGGAAGCATTTTCATACAAAGGTATTTCAGCAGGAAAATATATTGAAGGTGAAATTGAAGCTTTAAATCAAGAAGAAGCTTCTCATAAACTTAAAGAACAAAAAATCATCATTACTAACTTAATTAGGACAAAGAAAAAAAAAGGTGAAAAAAAAGCAAAAAAAGGTGGTGGTTTTTCTTTTGGTAAAAAGAAAGTAAAAGTTGAAGATATTCTAATATTTTCAAAGCAATTTGCTACAATGGTTAAAGCAGGCCTTCCAATTTTAGAAGTACTTGGCATGTTAAGAGATCAACTTGAAAGCCCAGCTATTAAAGAAGTCATTGAAGATATAAGAAAAAGTCTTGAAGGTGGTGTAACGCTATCAAAATGTTTTGAAAAGTATCCACAATATTTTGACAATGTATATGTGAACCTAATAAAAGCTGGAGAAGCCAGCGGTAAGTTAGATGTGTTTCTTTTAAAAATTGTAGAATCTTTAGAAAAGAAGGAAAAAATTAAAAAGAAAATTAAAGGAGCTTTAATGTACCCAGGTATAATGTTTACTGTTGCAATTACAGTAAGCGCTTTTATGTTAGTAAAAGTTGTACCAGTATTTGCTAAAATGTATGAAGGAATGGGTATTGCGCTTCCAGCTGCTACAGCAACTATAATGGCTATGAGTGATTTTTTAAGAGGTACCGGAGGAATGATGTTACTTTTTGGTTCTATAGGTTTTATCTTTACATTTAGATATTTAGTAGCAAAGAATGCAGCCTTTAGATACAAATGGCACAAACAAGTTTTAAAACTTCCTGTGTTTGGAGATATGATTTTAAAATCTTTACTTGCAAGAATTTCATTAATTTTAGGAAATTTGAGTGCGGCTGGTGTTAATTTATTAGAAAGTTTAGAAATTGCAAAATCTGTAAGCAACAATGTAGTTGTAACTGAAGCATTAGAAAATGTAAAAAAAGGAGTTTTTTCTGGTGACACTTTAACAAAACTTTTTTTAAAAGAACCTTTGTTTCCAGCAACATTCAGCCAATTAATTTCTGTAGGAGAGCAGACTGGTCAATTAGATGAAATGTTTAATTCGGTTGCATCGTATTATGAAGAAGAATTTGATACTTCAGTAAACAATATGTCTAGTTTAATAGAACCTATTATGATTGTTTTTATGGGTCTTATGATTGGTGGACTAATGATAGCGATGTATTCTCCAATATTTAATGTTGGAGCATTAATTGGTTAAATTTTTTTTGTTAAGATAAGGTGATTAACCCAACCTTTTTGATCTTTTTTAAAAACAGCACCATCCATAATTTGCTTAATAAAAAAAGTACCTAATCCTCCAGGTTTAATATCATCTAATTGTCGATGCTGAATGTTTTCGGGCACTACAGGTTTTCCTTTATCAAAAAATCCTATTTCTAATTTTCCATCTTTTAAAGAAATTTTTATTTCCATTCTGTCAGTAGTTGTATCCACACCTTTATAACCATGTTTAACTATGTTTTGTGCAGCTTCCGCTATAGCAAGAACTAATTCATCTTTTTGTTCTTGAGGTAAATTTATTTTTTCAAAAACTTCCCTAGAAAATGTTCTAACCTCTTTTAGGCTAGCAGTACTTACTTGAAAATCTTTAGATTCTGATAAATTCATTACTCAAGATTTAATATCTGTTCTAGTTTCGCCATCATAATTACTTTTAAAACAGATTTACTAACTTCTTTTACAATTACCTTTGTATTTTTTTCTAGTGCTTTTTGATGACTTTCAATAAGAACAGAAATTCCTGAGGAATCCATGTATGAAACATCTTTTAAATTTAAATGAACTTCTTTACCTGCTTCAACCAAAGGTAAGATAACTTCTTTAGCTTTTTCAGTTACATCCATATCTATTTCTCCATTTAGAAAAACAGTACTGATGTTGCCTTCCTCGGTAACTTTGTAAGTCATATTTTAAAGAGTGATAACATTAATTATTTATTATTAAAATCAAGAAATAAAGCCCCATAATGGGCGTTTTATCTTATAATTTTTGTTAATTTTTATGATTTTTTAACCTTTACTTGTTGTGCAATATTATATTTAATTAACTATTAATATTTTTAGAGTATACATGCATACATATAAATATAAAAGGACGGGATATGAAAAATAAAAACAAAGGTTTTACGTTAATTGAATTGCTAGTAGTTGTAGCAATTATAGGAATTTTAGCTGCTGTTGGTACTGTTGCTTACACTGGTTATACATCAGGAGCAAAGAAAAATAGTGCTAAATCAAATCATGCAGCAGTGGTTAAGTATATTGCTTCAGAAGTACAAAAATGTTCAATGGATAGCGGAGCTACAGCATTTGGTAACTCAACAATTTGCAGTACTAGTTTAACTGCTACAGGAGTAGCGGCAGCATCAATAGCAGCGCTTGTGGATTTTAAAAATCCATATAGAAATGCAGAAGCAGCAGTTTTAGCTGACTTCACTGCAAGCAAAGAAGGTACTGTTAAAGTTACAGGTGATGATACAAGTAATGTAGTAACAATTGAAACTTGCTTAGCAAAAGATTGTGTTGCAGCTGTTGCAGCAGTTCCAGAATATGTAGATGACGCTGGTAATACAGTCCCAGCTGTTGACGCTGTTGAAGGTGTTGATTATTCAGCTAACGCTGTTGTGGTTGAGTAAATTACTTTAAGGCTAAATTATAAAATTTAATGACCACCAAAAGCTCAGGTTTTACTTTGATTGAGCTTTTGGTGGTTGTTGCTATATTAGGGATTCTTTCATCCATTGGTATAGTTTCTTACCAAGGCTATGTTTCAGGAACAAGACAAAAGTCGATAGAAAATGCGATGCAACAAATATCGCTAGCACAAACTGAAGAGTATTCGAATGCTGGCGAATATCATACAAGCGACACATGCGGCGACCCAAGTGAGGCCAGCTCTAAAGCGATTGAGAAAGAATTATTTGGTGGTGGAGATATAATTACTAAAGAAAGCGGATATGAAGTTTGTATAGCTGATGAAGGCACTTCGTATAAAATTATAGCTTCTAATGGAAACAAGACAATAACTTTATCTGCAAACGGAGTTTGGACAGGCAAGTAAAGTCTTAACTGTTAAAATGTATTTATAATAAATTAGAAATTTATGTTTCAAAACCTGTCTTTAATAGAAAAGATATTATTAACAATTAGCTTAGTATGGATGCTAATTGTTGGCTATTTAACTTGGTGGAATGGCTTGAACAGTCCAACTGGAGACAAAAGCTTCCAATGGAACGAATGGATATGGTTTGGCGTTGTTCCGGCTATAACTCCTTATTTATTTTATTTTATATGGAAAAAAAAAAGGCAAGAAAATAAAGAATAGTTTTGCTTATGAGAAAAAAGAGAAAAAAAAAACTTAAAAAAGACCATAAAAATGCAAGTATATTACCTGTATTGTTTATTATAGCATTGCTATCTTTATTTTCAGAAACAGTACGAACAATACCTGCTGGAGCTTTAGGTGAAAAATTTAATAATATCTCTTATGAATTACCAGAATTAAATTCTGGTTTAATAGAAGCAAAACTATTAAAAAAAGATGATTACCAAAATATAAGAAAAAAAATAATTTTTGAAAGAGTAAATAATAAACAAAGAAAAATGCATATTAAAATTAATAAAATTAAAAAAATTGAAAATATAGAAAAAGATATCAAAAACATTGAAACTCAAATAGAAAAAGTTCAAACAGAAATTATTAAAATTGAATCAAAAAAAATTGATGAAGAAATGATTATTGCAAAAATACCCAAAATAACATTTGAAGAAACTGTAGAAAAGAATGTAGATCAAGAAATAATAGATCAAAAAATAGTAGATGTTCCAAAAATTGAAGAAACTATTAAAATGGCAGCAGATACTAGCGCTTCTACTATCACAATTGATGGGGAAGAAACTTTAATTCCAGGATCTTCAGAAAAAAACATTACTTATATGCAGATTTTACAAAAACCCAATGATTTGGATTTAAATTTAAAATATGCACAACAACAAGGGAAAATTGGCAATTACAAACAAACTATTTCAACTCTGGAAAGGTTAAATATGATTTATCCAGATAATATTGAAATAAAACTATATTTACTTTCAGTTTTAGTTCAAGCAGACGCACCAAACAAAGCTTTGGGTATAATTGCAGAAATTAAAACAAGTGAAGATTTAACGCCAGAAGATCTAGAAACAGTAAATGAAATTGAAACTCAAATTAAAGAAAGAGGAAAACCTAAACTGTGGAACTTTTATGCTGACATATCTCTTGGAGGAATTCAAAATGAAAATGTTAATAGTGTTTCAAAAACAAGATTACAAAGTAGTTCTGATAGCCTTATAGGATTTAATACTCCAAAATACGACAGAACCTATAGTGGAAGTTTTGGTTTAACAGCAACTAGAGCTTTAGGACAAGCTTCATCATTTATGATAAATGCAAATATTACAGACTCTGATCAAGAAGAAGAAAGAAGTGATGACTATGAAAGTTATGGATTAACTTTTGCTTTAGATACATCTTTAGGAAATCAAAGCTTAAGTCCATATTTGATGTTAAGCAAAACTGATTATCAAGATGATGCAGATAGTTTTTCTTTAATGTATGGAATAGGAGGTTATTTTTCTGCGGGGGATCGTAGTTCATTTAGTTATGGTTATTCTTTTTCTGATTCCAAAGGCAATCACAATTCTACTGATAACACCGCACAACAAACAAATTCAATTGGACATGGTTTTACTTTAGGACACGACTTTATGATTAATGAAATAATTTCAACATCAACTGGATTAGGGTATAGCGATTCAGATGCAGTAGTAGATGCTGGAAATGATTATGAAACTTACGACTTGAGTTTTAGATTAAATTTTGCTTTTCCTTGGGCTTATATTTCTGTAGGTGATGCTTTAAGTTTTAATGATTATAAAAAAGAAGACACAACTATAAATTCAAACAGGTTAAGATCAGATGTAACAAATACTTTTGATATTATGGCAACCAAAGCTGTTGGAGATATTTTACCTATATTTGACCCAAAAAAAAGTTTATTTATGAACCTTTCATATGAAAAAATTATCTCTGAAGCCAATATAATTAATTATGATTATATTGCAGATTCTTTTTCAGTTAGTTTTTCAAAATCATTTCACTTAAACAAATAATTTTTAAGGAAAAAGTGAATATTTTTTAAATAAAAACAACAAAAAATTATGCCCAATATGGTTATAAAAAGCTTTAAAGTTAGAAAAATTGATATATATTTTTTATTCATGCGGAAAATAATATCCATAATTGCTGGAATATTTCTTGTAATCAATACAGCTCATGCAGAAGAAAAGCTTAGTATTGAAAAACAACTAGTTGGTATTGTGGGTGCAATATCTGGAACAGTTAAAACTGAGACTAGAGAGCTTAAAGCAGGAGATAAGATTTATTTAAATGAAACAATTTATGCAGCAGAAGGTGCGGGAACACAAATATTACTTCTAGATCAATCAACATTTACTATCGGATCAGACTCTGAAGTTGTAATGGATACTTTTATATATGATCCTGCCACTAATGATGGGAAAATTGTAGCAAATGTTAAAAAAGGAAGTTTAAAAGTAATTTCAGGTTTAATAAGTAAAAAAAATCCAGACAGTTTAACAGTTGAAGTTCCTGAAGGAACTTTAGGATCAAGAGGTACAGAATTTCAAACAATAGTAGGTAAGAAAAAAACAGACACTTTATTAATAGGTCCTGGAAAAAATAATACATTAGGCTTGAGACCAGGTGCAGTTCTTGTAGGAAATAAATTTGGTAAAACGATGTTAGACAATCCATATAGCATGACAAGTATGACAAAAGGTAAAGCTCCAGGAAAAGCAAAACAAATTACCAAACAACAACTTAAAAAATTCAATAAGAAAATGAAAGCGCTTAAAGTTGCAAAAGCTGATGGTGCTTCAAAAGAAGAAAAAAAAGCTCTAAGAAAGAAAATAAGAAAAGAACTTAAAGAAGCAGGTTTTGAAAAAGAAGAAATAAAAACAATGATTAAAGAAAATCTTAAAAAAGATGAAGAAAAAAGAATTGTTTTACTGCAAGAAAGAGGCGAGGATGTTCCAGACATAGAAATGGTTGACGAAGGTGTAATTGAAGAGGTTGAGGTTGAACAAGAAATTTCTGTTGATGAACCTTCTGTTGAACCTGAGCAAAAAGTAACAGAACCAAAAGTAACAGAACCAAAAGTAGTTGAACCAAAAGTAACTGAACCAAAAAAGGTAAAAGAGAAAAAATTAGACAAAAAGAAAAAAGTTAAGAAGAAAAAAAATAAAAAGAAAAAAGGTAAAAAAGCTAAAAAGAAAAAAAATAAAAAGAAAAAAGCTAAAGCTAAAAA
>CACKWM010000013.1 GCA_902603905.1 uncultured Pelagibacteraceae bacterium
TCCTAGTTGATTTTTGGGCAGAATGGTGTGGACCATGTAAACAAATTGGACCAACACTGGAGGAAATTTCTGATGAAATGGCTAACGAGATTATTGTAGCAAAACATAATATTGATAACGAACCTAATACTCCAACAAAGTATGGTGTAAGAGGTATACCTACAATGTTATTATTTAAAGGCGGTGAATTAAAATCCACTAAAGTTGGTGCTACAACTAAATCAAATATTGTGTCTTGGATAAAAGAAAATATTTAATTTTGGTTTAAAACTTCTCCAGCAAGATAAAGAGATCCTGTAATTAAGATAATTTCATTATCCTTTATTGGTATTGATTTAATAGCTTCTTGAATACTTGGTTTTGAATTAATTTCTAAACCTTCCAATTTTAATTTGTTTTTAAGTTCATTTCTTTCAATTGCATTTTCTTGATTTGGGATATCGATCGTTGTTAAAGAACTTATTTTACCTTTAAAATAACTGAAATATTGATTGTGATTTTTATTTACCATCATTCCAAGAATCATATGCTTTTTACAGTTTAAGGTATCAAGATATTCCGATAAAACTTTTGCTCCGAGAGGGTTATGGGACCCATCAATAAATAATTTATTATTTTTTATTAAATTTTTGAGTTTTCCATTTTTTATTTCCTGCAACCTTGCTATACTTTTTATTTTAGTAATTCCTTCTTTTATTTGTTCATTATTAATATTTAAATTTCGTAAATTCCTTATTGTAGCAATAGCAGTTGAAATATTAATTAATTGAAATTGCCCAATTAAGTTTGGAAAAGGCAGTTTTAAATCTCCAAATTCATCTTCATAATTGAAGAAGTCATTTTCACTATTAGAATAATTATAATGATCATTAAATATTATTTTTTTTGATTTATTTTCTTTTATTGAAGATTTAATTTTATCTAAAATATCTTTAGATGTTTGTTTAGAAATAACTATATTAGATTCTAATAATGATGATGTTTTTTCAAATATAATTTTATCTAATGTTTGTTCATTTTTTGGCAACCAATCTAAATGATCCATACCAATTGTGGTAATTACAGTTGCTAAATTTTTCTTTAGAATATTAGTTGCATCAAACCTATGGAATAAGCCAGTTTCTACTAAAGTAATGTTATCAGAATATTTTTTTGCACCGTAAAAAAAGGCTGCAGTCAATATTTCAAAAAATGTAATTTTTTCATTATTATTTATTTCTTCAACCTCACTTAATAATTTAGCAAGATCATCATCTTCAATTTCTTTGTTACCATATACAAATCTTTCATTGATTTTTTGAATATGTGGACTTGTGTATATATTACAGTTTATTTTTGCTTCATTAAGTATAGCTTTTAGTGCTTGTATAGTTGAATATTTACCATTAGTTCCAATGAAAGAAATGCAATCAAGATTTTCTTGAGGATTACCAAGTTTTTTACAAAGATTTTGAATTCTATCTAAATTTAGATCAATTTTTTTAGGATGCAGCTTTTGTAAGCGTTCTATTATCTTCTGAAGTTTCATTTGAGACAGAATTTATAGCAGAATTTTTCTTTAACAATATTGATAATATAGAGCCTATTTTTTCCCTTAGGTCTTTTCTATGTACTATTAAATCTACAAATCCACATTTTTCAACATATTCACTTTTTTGGAAATCACTTGGAAGCTCTTCTTTAACGGTTGCTTGTATTACTCTTTTTCCAGCAAAAGCAATTAGCGCACCCGGTTCTGCAAAAGCAATATCACCAAGCATTGCAAACGAAGCGGTAATACCCCCTGCCGTTGGATCAGTTAAGCAAACCAAATAAGGTAGATTATTTTTCTTTAATTCATTAATTGCTAAAGTTGTCCTTGTCATTTGAGATAATGCTATTAGTGACTCAAACATTCTCATTCCACCGCCTGCAGTAAATAATACAAAAGGAGTTTTATTATCTATAGCATTTTGAATTCCATAAATTAGAGCTTCACCTTCTGCAGCTCCAACGGATGCTCCAATAAATGCAAAATCAAATGCACCAGCTGTAATATCAATATTGTTAATTTTAGTTTTAACAATCATAACAGCACACTCTTGTCCTGTTTTTTTTCTAGCTGTTTCTAATCTTTCTTTATAAGTTTTAGAGTCTTTCCAATTTAAAGGATCATCTTGTGGAATTGGAGTTTCTAAAATTTCATAATTATTTTTTCCAAAAACAATATCAAATCTTTGTTTACAACCAATCCTATGGTGTTTACCGCAGGCATCACAAACCCAAAAATTATCTTCTAAATCTTTTTTTAAAACTGGGCCCTTGCAACACGAAGTCCAATCACTGTTTTCAATTTCTTCTTTAGTGGCTCTTTTTTTGATTACTTTTTTTATTTTTTCACCGATGTGAAGAACTTTTTTTATCCAATTCATATTATTTTATTTTTTAACTTTGATACCATTTTATTTACATTTGTGACAGGATTTTGACGATTTCTCAAAGATTTTGATATTTCCTTACACAATGCGCTGCCAACTACTAAACCATCTGCTTTTTTCAGTGAAGCTATAGTTTTGATGGTTATTCCAAATCCAATTACTAAATTTTTTGATTTATTAATTTTTTTAATTTTACTATAGTTTTCTAAAATTTTTTTAGGAGAAACTTTTAACTTTCCTCCTGTTGTAGATAACATGCTTATGTAATAAATCATATCATGTGAATCTTTTATAATTTTCTTCATTCTTTCTTTAGAAGTCGTAGGTGATAAAAGTTGAACAAAGCTTATTGATTTCTTCTTACATTTTTGAGCAAATTTTTTGTTTTCGGGCCAAGGCAAATCAACAACAATTAATCCATCTACTTTAGATAATTTGCAGTTTTTTAAAAAATTATTTTCACCGTTCTGATAAATTAAATTATAGTAACCCATTAATATTAAAGGTTTTTTAGGATTATTTTTTTTAAATCTTTTAGCAATTTGAAAAGTATCCTTTAAAGTGGTTCCATTTTTCAAAGATCTATAAGTGCTATTTTGAATCTGACCTCCATCCGCAATAGGACAGTTGTGTAAAAATGATAGTTCTAGAATATCAGCATATTTTGCAATTGAATTTAATATTTTTAATGAATTTTTTTTGGTATTATCGCCAGCAACAGTAAAAGTTATTAGAGCTGTTCTTTTTTCTCTTTTAGTTTTTTTAAATGCTAAACTAATTGGAGATATTGTCATTATTTAAATTCCCAATCTCTGCTTTAAGATATCTTTGTCTTTATGTGCATCACCACATGAGTTTACAATTATAACTGTATCCTTACTTAATTTTGGAGCTAATTTTATTGCCTCTGCAAATGCATGACTAGGTTCCAAGCTTGGATTTAAATTTTCAAATTTGGTTACTAACATATATGCACTTAATGCTTCTTCATCAGTGGCTGCTGTGTATCTTGCTCTTTTTGCATCCTTTAAAAAACAATGTAGAGGAGAAACTCCCGGATAATCTAATCCAGCGCTAATAGATTCTGTTTCTTCTATTTGACCTTCTGGGGACATAATTACATATTGAGAGGCACCATGGAGAATTCCTATTTTTGAACCATAAGTTAATGGAGCTGCATGTTTTTTACTTCGCTTTGGTCCTCCTGCTTCAACACCAACGAACTCAATTTGTTTTTTATTATAGTGCATAAATTCATTCCAAAAACCAAAGCTTGAAGAACCTCCTCCGACACAATTTAACAATTTTATTTTTTTTGGGATACTTCCAAACTCTTTTTTTATTTGTACTAAGAGTTCTCTAGAAATTTGCGATGTACTCCAGCCACAAATTTTGACGAAAATATTAGGCCCTACAGTTGAGCCTACACACATATGAGTAGTATCACAATTTGATACCCAGTATCTCATGCATTCACTAACAGCATCAACAAGTGTTTGGCTACCAGTATAAACTGGAACTATTTTAGCGCCATTTTTTTTCATTGCATCACAGTTGGGCTTTTGTCTTTTAATGTCTTTTGCACCCATAAATATTTTACATTTTAAGCCAAATTTTTTTGCAGCCATACTAAGCATTTTTCCTGCATACCCTGCTCCTGTATCACCTACGATATATTTTTTTCCAGCTCTTTTGGCTATAAGGCAATGAACAGTAGCATTGTAAATTTTATGTGCACCTCCATTTGCTTCAGATACAACTTTTGTCCATATTTCTGCGCCTTTTAGGTGTCTTGTTAAATTATTTAGTTTTATAAATGGAGTGGGGGCTCCAACCCAATTTTCAAAATAATAATCTCTTTCTCTAATAAAACTTTTATCTTTTCTTAATTTTTCGAATAAAACTGTAAGATCCGCTATAGGTTTTTTTAATGTTTCAGGAATAAAATTTCCACCAAATTTACCACCCCAAAAACCACTTTTGTCATGTTGATCAATTAAAGGTATTCCTTTTCTAAGTTTCATTTTTGATTTGCTCAATTTTGTTTAAAAAAATATTTATCTTTGAAATATCTTTTAATCCATGAGTTTCTAGACCTCCAGATATATCTATAATATCTGCTATTTTGTTAAAACTTTCAAGATCATCATCTATGTGAATGTTACCGGCAAGCATTATTTCCGTATTAGACCTTAAATCTTTTATTAGTTTATGATCAAAAGACATACTTTTTTCATATCCTTTGCTATCAAATAAAAAAATATCAGCAACATTTTTATAATTATTATATATTAAAACGTCATTTTTATCTTTGACAGTAATAGCTACAATAATATTAATATTATATTTTTTTTTAATTAGTTTTATTTGATCATTATTTAAATCATAAATTTGATAGTAATCAAAGGGTAGCATTGAAATTTTTTCTAAATCTTCATCTGTTGGTTTTACCAATACTGCAACATATTTTGTTTTTTTTTTTTTTATTTCTAATAGTTTTTTAAGATTATTTAATTCAACAAATCTTTTTGATTTTTTATAATTAACTATAAAACCTATATAGTCTGGTGGATATCGATGGTTAATTATATATTTTAATGTATTGGAATCTGAAATTCCACAAATCTTAGTTTTCATAAGATTAATTTAAAGATTTGATTAATTTTCGAAAGTTATTTTTTATTGAACCTTGAGTAATGCTTCTACCAATTACAATAGCTGTTGCACCGCTTTCAAAAGCAGATTTAGGATTTACAATTCTATTTTTATTTTGATCTTGCGCTTTATCTCCAGGCAATCTTATGCCTGGTGTAACTATTTCCATATTTTTACAAATTTTTTTAATTAATTTAACTTCTTTTGCAGAGCAAACTATACCATCTAGGCCAGCAGATTTTGCTAATTTAGCTTGATGTATAACTAAATTTTTAACAGATTTTGTATGTCCAGTTTTTTTTAAAGATTTATCAGAAAAGCTAGTGAGAACGGTCACTCCTAAAATTTTAAGATTTTTATTTATTTTTTTTGATTTTTTTTTAATGGCTTTTAACATCTCAAAACCACCATTAATGTGCACAGTAAGGTATTTTATATTTTTTATATCTTTTAAAGAATTAATTGCCGAGATACATGTATTCGGTATATCATTTAGCTTTAAGTCTAAAAATATTATTTGTTTTTTACTTACTTTTGATAAGAAAGTTCTGCCTGATTTTGAATAAAAAAATTCTAATCCAAATTTGTAGCCTATTATTAATTTTTTTGATTGAGTATATTTAATGATTTTATTAACTTTATTATGACTAGTTGTATCGCATGCTACAAAAATTTTTTTATTCATTGTTATTTAATTTATTAAACAGTTCTTTTGCCATTTTAAAGTGAATTGTTTTTTTTTCCGGAGTTTGAATTTTTTCACCAGTTTTAGGGTTTCTGGAAATTCTAGCTTTTTGAATGTGAGTAGACCAGATTCCAAAACCTCTAAGCTCAACTCTCTCTCCTCTTTTAAGAGTTTTTTTGATTTCATTTAAAATAATATTTAGAAATTTTTCTATATCTTTTTTTAAAAAATTTGGGTAAGAGTCAGAAAGTTGTTTTAAGAGCTTTGATTTTACAATAGCCAATTTAACTTATTTATTTCGTTTTTTTATTTTTTAATTTATCCGAAAGAGAAGAAAAAGGAAGGTTTTTACCTGAAAGTGTCGAACTAAATTTAGATACAGCTTCTTTATTTTGTAATTCTTCAAGTAATTTAATACTTAGTCCAACTTTTCTTTTTTCCACATCTAATTCAGAAATTGCAACGTCAATTCTTTCGCCGCCAACAAAACGTGATGGTCTTGCATCTGCAGAATTAATTGCAATTTGAGATTTTTTAATTATAAAGTTCATTTCACAACTTTCCGGTTTAACAGTCAGGCTTTTGTTATCAGAAGATATCACTTTTACAGTAATTATATCTTTTACTTTTTTATCTTTAAACCAACTTAATGGATCAATTTTAGTTTGTTTTAATCCAACTCTAACTTTTTGTTGATCAGTTTTTATTTCTAGCACTTTAACTTTTAATTTTTCGCCTTTTTTATATTTCTTTAATTCTTCTTCTCCATTATGTGAATATGTAAGATCATTATTATGAAGAAATGCACTGATATCAAGGTCATCAATTTTTAGATAAATTGCATACTCATTAATGCTATTGATAGTTCCTTCAACCTCGCTTCCAACTGGATATTTTTTTTCTAATAAATTATAAGGATTTTCCAAAGTTAATCTATGTGAGACCGCAATCCTTCTTTTTTCTTTATCTATTTCAGTTATGATGACCTCAATTTGATCATTTACTTTAAACATTTTTTTTGCAGATGGATTTTTTTTTGTCCAACTTAGCTCGCTTGAGTGTAATAAAGTAGTTAAGCCTGGTTCAAGTTCAGCAAAAAAGCCAAAATCCATAACCTTAACTACTTTAACTTTATATTTTTTATTTATTTCATAATTAGAAATATGTTCAAAAGGATCTGGCGACAATTGTTTAATTGAACATCCAATCTGTAATTTTTCTTTGTCTATAGAAATTATTAAAAGATCATGTTTATCTCCAACATTGAAAATTTCATCAGGATGATTAACTCGCGAATATGATATTTCTTGAAGATGTACAAGAACATCGATTTCTCCATTTACATCAAAAAAACAACCAAATGAACTGTAACCTTTTACAATTGCACCTTTTATAACATCACCCACTTTATATTTTTCTACAATTTTTGCTTTATCTTCTTTTTTATGTGATGAAATAATTTGTCTTCGTGAAACGCAGGCATTTCCTCTAACTTTATCTAGTTTTATTAAAGCAAATTTTTGAGGTTCATTCATTAGGTGTGAAATATCTTTTAAAGGTTTGTCACTTATCTGACTTCCCGGGCAGAACATCAAAGATCCTGTATCAATATGCTCAACAATCACTCCACCTTTACATTTTGAAGTAATTTTACCCATAATAGTTTCATTATTTTCGTAGGCTGAAACTAATTTATTCCATCCTTTTATTTTTTGAGCTTTCAAGGCAGATACTATTATTTCACCATTTTTATCTTCTATACGTTCTAAAAGTACTGAAATTTTTTCTCCAATTTTTGCTTTATCAAACATGCCTATGGTTTTAAGTTCGTTGATATCTAAAACTGGCTCTGATTTTAATCCTTCAATAAACAAGAAAATAAATTTGTCAGTAACTTTTGTAATTTTACCTTCTATTATTTTACCTTCTTCTATTTTAGTTTT
This sequence comes from uncultured Pelagibacteraceae bacterium, assembly GCA_902603905.1. Taxonomy (GTDB): domain Bacteria; phylum Pseudomonadota; class Alphaproteobacteria; order Pelagibacterales; family Pelagibacteraceae; genus Pelagibacter. The sequence continues at coordinate 7,701 of CACKWM010000013.1, forward strand.
AGAAAGTTGACTATTAAGGAGTTTTTCAAATTCTTTTGATGCTGAAGTATCTAATTCTTTATATATTTCCATTAAGATTTAATTTTATCATCCATAATTTTTTTAATTTTTAAAAAGCATGCTCTTTTAGTTAAATTTGTAGTATTAATCAAGATCGAATCTTTTGTTTTCTTTAAAGGTGAGATTTTTCTGTTATAATCACTTTTATCGCGTTTTTTGATGCTTTTTATTACCTCATTAAAGGTTATTTTCTTTTTTAATTGTTTTAACTCTTTGTATCTTCTTAAGGCTCTTGTTTTAACGTTCGCTGTTATAAAAAATTTAAAATCAGCATCAGGTATAATTTTATAAGTAATGTCTCTTCCATCAAGGCAAGATCCGCTATATTTTTTTGGAGGGTAATATGCACACCTTATTTGAAAATTATGAACCAAACTTCTTATTTTTTTATCTTTTGAAATTATTGATGCAACAATGGCAACCTTGTTAGTTAATAATTTTTTATTTTGAAGATCTTTAGTTTTTAATCTTTTTATTTTTTTTTTTATGTTTGTATAGTTAAATTGTTTTGGTTTGGAGATTTTAAAGTATGCAACTACACGGTATATTTTTCCAGTATCTAAATAAAATAAATTATAATTTTTTGCAATTAATTTAGCTTGTGTTCCTGCTCCTGCTCCGGCAGGAGAATCAATTGCAACTTTTATTTTTTTTTTTAATTTCATTATTTAAATTTTCCTCCAAGTTTTTTAATGATAGTTAAAAAAGAAGGAAATGAGGTTTTAATAGAGTCTCTGTCATGTATTTCCCATTTTCCTCCAAAGGATAAAGCAGCTATAACGCTCATCATAAATATTCTATGATCTTTTAAATAATTTTTAATTTTTATATTTTTATTTAATTTTATATTTGGCTGACCAAAAATTTTAATTGAGTCATTTGTTAATATTGTTTTAATTCCTATCATATTTAATATTTTTGAACCCAATGTAAGTCTAGGGCTTTCTTTTTTATTTAATTCTGATAAATTTTTAAAATAAGAGACACCTTTTGCTCTTGCAGCAGCTAAAAATATTATTAAAAACTCATCAATTGCACTAGCATTAAGACTTGAAGGGCAATTTATAGCTTTTAAAGATTTAATACTTTTTACAAAAATATCAGCAATTTTTTCTCCTTTGTAAATTTTTTTATTCTTTAGTACTATTTTTGCTCCCATTTTATTTAGTATATTGATTATTCCACTCCTTGAAGGATTAAGATTAACATTTTTAATTGTCAATTTTGATTCTTTCAATAAGAGAGTTAGAACAATAAAAAAAGCACTTGAACTAATATCTGATGGAATTTTATAATTAAAAGCAGGAAAGTTTTGTTTGCCTTCAACCTCAATTAAATCAAATTTTTTTTTCTTTTTAATTTTAACTGGAATTTTTAATTGTTTAAACAGTATTTCAGTATGATCTCTAGATTTTTTTGCTTTTATTAAAGTTTTGCCTGGCGTATTTAATGCAGCAAGCATTATACTGCTCTTACATTGAGCTGATCCTCTAGTTTCAAAATATTTAATTGGTCTTACATATTTTGTACCTTGAATGTATAGAGGCAAACTTGATTTTTTACTTTGGTAAAAATTAGCGCCAAAATCTTTAAGAGGATTAATCACTCTTGAAAAATCTCTTTTGGATAAACTTTTATCACCAATAAGTTTTACTTTGTGTGGGCAATGAATTAAAAGTCCCAAGATAAGTCTTCCAAGTGTACCTGAATTTCCTGCGTTAAGAGTTAAGTTTTTTTTATATTTAAAATTGTTTAAACCAAAACCAATAATTTCACAGTATTTTTTTTTAATAATGATTTTTGTACCTAGCTTTTTAAGACATTTTATAGTACTGAATACGTCTTCAGAATTTAGTAAGTTATAAGCTTTAGATTTACCAGTTGCTTGTGATGCCATTAAAGCCCATCTAATAGATAGACTTTTGTCACCACTAATTGTTATTTTTTTTTTAAAATTTTTAATTTTTTTATTTATTAATACAGGTTTTGTCATTTGGTAATTATATTAATTGAATTTAAATGAATCACCAAAATATGCAGATTTAGCATTTTTATCTTTGACTAATTTGGAAGGTGTTCCTTTTGCAATTATTTTACAATTTGATAATACAATAGCAACATCAACACAACTAAGTAAATCTCTAGCTTGGTGATCACAAATACATATACTTATATTGGTTTCAGTTTGTAAATTAACTATGAGTTCTTGTAACATTTTAATTGTTAAAACATCTAAAGCTGCAAAGCATTCATCTAATAAAAGTACTTTTGGATTTCCTAAAAGCGTTAAGGCAATTACTAACTTTTTTTTCTGACCACCTGATAAAAATCTTGCTTTAATATTCACCACAGATTCAAGTTCGAATTTTGCAATTAATTCATCTATTTTTGAAATTCTTTCTTGATTATCTTTAATAAGCACTTCTGCAATTGCATTTAAATTTTCTATTAATGTTAAATCATGAAAATAACCACCATATTGAGGAACATATCCAATTTTAAATTTTGTAGTTCTTTCTGAAATTGGATAATCTAAAACATTTGTATCATTAAATAATATTGATCCAAAATCTGGTTTAATTAAACCAGTAATTAAATTAAATATTGTAGATTTTCCTACTCCATTGGGTCCGAGCATACCCAAAATTTCACCTTGGTTAATATTAAAACT
>CACKWM010000014.1 GCA_902603905.1 uncultured Pelagibacteraceae bacterium
TTTTTAATTAATTTTTTTTCTAAACATAAGTTTAATGTATTGCAGAGATCTTCAAGAGAGATATTAGTTTTTTTTGCTATAGAGAGTATATCATTTTTTCCATCAGCATAAGAAAGAATATTTTTTAATATGTATAGTTGTTTGCTGTTATTTTTTAAATTGTTGTTAGAAAAATTTCTGGTGGAATGAGAATTAACACTGTAATAAAGATTTCTTTTTCCAAGTTGGTACTCACCAAAAGGCATATACCTATATAAAGGATAAATATTATCATTAATTTTAATTACTCTGTAAATTAAATCTATTGATTTACATATTTGTTTAATATTCATAAATTTTTTATCATCTTTACTTGTATGATATTGTCGGTATTGATGATAAATAGTTCTTGAAATTTGACCAACAGGAAGATTAAGTTCACCTGAACAATATTGTCTCTCATCACTTCCATTGGGAGTAAAATTTCTTAAATCACACTCTTTTTTATCAAAAAAGTATGAATACAGTCTATCAATATTCGAACAGCCCATGCGAGATTTTTTATATGATAATTTTTTTTTTGGTCCACCAAGACAAGTTAAAACCAATCCAGTATTTAAATTTTTTATCAAATTTGTTTTTTCTTGATGTATAAAACATAAAGATCCTATGGTTTCAGGATTAATCAAAAATTTATATGTGTAATTATGGTTTTTCCATTTTTGTATTTTCTTATACAGCCCCAGCAATACTAGTGGGCCACTTAATTCATTATTAGCCATACTTGGATGGCATAAATAGCTTGTGATAAGGTTTATTTTTTTTGAATTTCCTTTGATTGTAGAAACACCATTTACCACATAACCTTTTTTGAATTGTGAATTTATTTTTACCTTATAAAACTTATCTTTAAATTTTTTTTGATCATTATATGAAATACAAAACCCCCAATTTTTTTTGTAATAACTTGCAGAGTATGGAATTGCATCAGGATAACTAGGTATTGTATATAAATGTTTTTTTAGTTCGTTTATAGAAATTTTTTTATCTACTGAGGAAGAATAATTTAATATATGTAAATTATTTTTTTTAACATCAATGATTTTTTTTCCTTTTAAATTTTGAATATATCCATAGTTAAAATGCCATTCATTTGGTACGGACCAATCAAAAATTTTTTTACCTGATCTATATTTTTTGTATTCAAAATCTATATATTTGCCCAAAATTCTTAGAGACTTTATATAACCTGGTCCAGTAATCGATCTTAATATTGGAAATAAATCATCAAATATTTTAGATAATTTTTTAAAGTCCATTTTAATTTATAGTTTCATTTTTTTTAATATCATATTTTAAAAGAAATTATATGAAATATATTTTTCTTAATTTAATCGATATCTTGAGTTAAATAGTTAAAGCAGATATAAGTTTGAATAAAATTTAGCTACATACACTTTTTAAAATTTGATGAAAAAAAAAATACTAAGTTTGATGCCTACACGTTTATTATCAGCAATATTATTTTCCGTAATTATTGAAATTATTCTTGAAAGAAAAATGTTGTTAAGTAAAATTACAAGTTAACAGTTTTATTATCTCATTGTTCAAATCAAAATTTAATGAAAAAAAATAAAAGATTAGTTATTGTTGATTTATCAAAAAATGACAACAGGTTAATAGAGAACTGTGATTTTATATATCTAAATTATGGAACTATATTGTATAAAAATGCAGTTAGTTTAAATATTAAAAGTTATTATAAAAAATTTTTAAATTTAAGTAAAAAGAGATATTTAGAAACTTTAAAAAAATATCTATCAAAAAAAGAAATGTTTTCCATAAACCCTGTGGAACTAGAAATTTCAAACTGCAGAAATGAAAAATACGATTATATTCATAAAATTATTAATATTATAATTTTAAAAGAAATTATAAAAGACTATCAGCAAGTGGAGATAGTTTTTGATGACCCTTTATACTTCAACACTTATAAATCATTATCAAAAAAGATAAGGATTGATTTTAAAGGAAAAAAAAGAAAGTTCTCTTATATTTTTGGCTTTTTAATTAGTAGATTTTATTTTTTTATAAAAACACTATCATTTGTTTCTTTTATAAAAATTTTTCTAAAAAAAGAAAAAGAATCTCTATGTAATGAGGTAAATTTAACATTCTATCCTTTATTCTATAAAGATGATCAAGATTACATGTATAGAAATAAACAAAAGAATTTAAATTTTCTGATAACTGATGAAACTCATCTACATATGAGTTTTGCTAAACTTTGTAAAAACTTTTTTAAAATTAAAGATGATAAAAATATACTTATAGTCGAGAAATATATTAGATTAAAAGATGTTATCAAAAATTTTTTTTTCACATTTAAACTTTTGCCAAGCTTAAAATTTAATAATTCGTTTAGAATTAATAACGTTGTATTTGATGATATAATTTTGGCTTATTTTTACAAATCATTAGTTAATAGAGCAAAACTATCTGTATATAAAGAAGCATTATCAAAAATTATTGATATTTATAAAGTAAAAAAAGTTAATTATATAATGTTTGAATATGGATTCGGCTATTTTTTAAAAAATACATTATCAAGAAAAATTTTCTTTACCGGATATCAGCATGGTTATTATTCAGATAAAGTAATGTGGTTTGATCAACTTTTTTATTACAAGAATAAAAAAAATTTTTTACCCAATCTAATAGTTTGTAAGAATAAATGGAGTTTTAATTCTTATAAAAAAAAATTTCCCTCAAACGTGGTTAAGATTGATAAAAAAAACAAAATCATTAACAATTTTTTTATTGAAATCAATAATTCTTTAAAAAATTTTAATAAAAGTAAAAATAAGAAAAATAAAATTTTAATTATATGTGGTGCCTATGATTTTAATGAAATTCTAAATTCCGTTAAAATTATTTCTTTAAAATCAGCTTTTAAAAACACTCAGTTCTATTTAAAAATTCACCCTAAAATGATTTTAAACTTTGATTTACAAGGTTTTAAAAAAATTAAGATTATTAAAAAACTTAGAAATAATAAATTTAAAAAAGTTATTTTTACATCTGCTTCAACAATGACAACTGAAGTAGAAAATTATCTTAATTCGTACTCCATTTTAAGCTTACCATTTAAACATGACATTGTATCAAATAATTTAGCTTTAAAAAAAATTTATAAGCTTTATTAAAAATTTATAATTAATTAATCGTGAAGATCTAAAGCTGTCGCTTTGAACTGTCTATAAGTATTATCAAACTCTGCACCTAATTTTGCCATCATCTTGTTACCCTCATCATCATTTTTTTCTGCAATTTTAATTTCAGACCATCTATTTTTTGGAAATTTAGTATATAAACTAAAAACTTTTGCTAAACCTGAAATTTCCTCTTTAGATATTGTTGGCATTCTTAACATACTTGCACTTGTATTTGATAAAGAACAAATTTCATCATCATTTATATATCCTTTTTCTATAGCATAAGTTCTTAAAGGGGTCCCATGATATGGTGCAAAAATAAATGCTCCTGTAGCATCAATAGTTTCGGGAAGTTTTCTTACAAAATTTATTGTATCAAATATCAGATCTCTTGTTTCATCCGGCATACCAATAATACTGTTAGCGCAAGACGCATATTTATGCTCAGCAGCTATTTCAAAAGCTCTAATTTGTACATCATCTTTTACATTTCTTTTTAAATAATTTCTTCTGTAATCATAATTTCCATGCTCTATACCTATGTTCATTCTAAGCATGTTCATTTCTTCAAGTCCTGCCGCTCTATCTTCGGTAATAGTTTCTGCTCTTGTATTCATCCAAAAAGGTATTTTATAATCTGAATATAATTCCTTTAATTCATCAAACTCCCTGTTTGACATTGCTAAAAAGGTATCAACAACAAAATAAATTAAATTTGGATCGTATTTTTTCACTAAAAAATCTAGCTCTTTTTTTAATCTGGCTATACTTTTTTTCCTATGAAACCTTCCACCTGTTTCTGCTTTATATTCTACATTATTGGAGGGTGAATTACAGAATGTACAAGTATAAGGGCATCCTCTTTGAGTTTCTAAACCAACTGCTCTCCATATTTTTCCTTGCATAGGTCTGTACAAACTACCTTTTTCAAATAAATCCCAGTCTGGTATTGGTACTGTATCTATATCTACTGGGGCCCGCATACTATTTCTAAAAATATTTCCATTTCCTTTAATGGTAAAATTTTTGATTTGATCAATTCTTCCACCTGAACATAAAGCATTAGCCATTTCTACAACTGCGCCTTCGCCTTCGCCTCTACAAACATAGTCAACAAGTTCATTTTTAATAACCTTATCGGCAGCATAGGTTGCAAAGACGCCACCAAACAAAGTTTTATAATTTCTTTGATTTTCAGGAATAGATTTTAATAAATCGATTGCTAAGTAATAAGTGCTTTCAAGAACAGAAACTAAAATTAAATCAGGCTGAAAAGTTGCTACTTTTTTTTTAAAGTCTTCAACGATACCATTTTTAGGTTTAACTCCTTTTTCATGCCACTCGGTGTTGTCATATTTATGAACATTTCTGTTTTCAACTTTTTCCTCATTTGTGTTTTTACCTAAAGTTAAAGAATCTATATCTTGATAATAAGTACAATCAAAAAGATCTAATTGATAACCCTCTCTTTTTAGTAATGCAGTAAAAATACCAACTGATTGAGGCATGAGTGCACTCATGTGTAAATTTGGATAAAAAATTAGTATTTTAAAATCCTTAGGATTTCTTGGTTTAAATGAAGACTTAAGCATATAGGATTATTATAATATAATTAAACTTTTTCAATTATTATAAATTGCCACTTTATAGATTATTTCTGGTTAATTAATGTTTTTTAATTTTTTTTATTACTTCTGATAAATTTTCTTTAGTATCAACCGAAATCGATTTATCTGACATCTTAATCATTTTTACCTCGTGTCCTAATTCTAGAAATCTTAACAATTCACAGTCTTCTAACTTTTCGAGTGGAGTTTTATTTCTTACTGATTTAAATGCAGCTAATGATTTATATGGGAGTGAATATATACATACTTGTCTCCAAGATTTTATAAATTTTTTATCTTTCGTTGTTGGTATAGGAGCTCTTGATTGATATAATAATCTTCCATCCATTCTAAACACAACTTTAGGAATGTGTCCTGAATTAAAAAGTTTTTTATCTTTAATCTCCGTATAACCATTAATTATTGTTTTAGGGTTTTTTTTGGCAGCAATTAATAACTTTTTAATATCCGTTGGATTACACATAGGTTCATCACCTTGTATATTTAAATAAAAATCAGCTTTAAATTTTTTTGAAACTTCTCCTATTCTGTCAGTACCTGTCAGACATTTTTTTGATGTCATAACTACTTTAATTTTTTCTTTTTCACAGACTTTTTGGATTCTTTTATCATCTGTAGCAATCAAAATTTTAGATTTTGGAACAACTTTTTTGCATTGATTAAAAGTTCTAATAATCATTGGAATACCACAAATATCTACAAGTGGTTTTCCAGGAAATCTTCTAGAATTGTATCTTGCGGGAATAACTAGAAAGTATTTCATAATTTTTTTACTATAATGCGTAAACAGATGTAGATTTTATCTTGTATTTAGTAGGTGTAATACTTGTTAATTCTGATTTTTTTTTTAAAGACTGGTATAATGAAAACACCTCATCCATTTCTCTTCTTTTAGGATCTTCCGCTTCATAACCGTCAAATCCTGCAATATAAATTTTTTTTGCCTTTCCACTATTTGCTATGCCTAGTGCATATGAAATTGCTAAAGTGTTAGGAATTATTGCAGAAGACTTCATAAACTGAAAAGTATTATTTTTCACTTCTACTCCAAAATCTAATTTTTTTACTTTTTTAAATTTATCTTTGATGAGATTGGACAACCTTTGGTAAGGCAAAATAAGTTTTTGTGGTAAATACTTAAAGGACTTATGATCAGTCAATAACCTTAAAGTATTGCAAACTGCCCTTGTATTAATTAACTTTGAATTAATTGAATTTTGAGTATTTAAAGCAATTACAAATGGTTTGTATTTTTTAATAAAACTCTCCAATGCTATTTTGTGTTCTTTAACTCCTGGACCAGAGCCAAGTATTAATACATCTTTGTTTTTTATATTTCTAAACGGTTCATATTTGCCACTACCTTTTCCAATAAAGTACTGTTTATAAGTATCAATTAGATCGTTACTAAATTTTTTACCTCCTTCCGTTTTTAAATTATCAATCACAGCAAGAATTTCATCTGAACTGAAGCTTTTTGCTGAAAGCATCCCCTGAATAAAACTTGGATGAATTCCATACAAACCAGAAAGGTAATAATAGACATTTGACCCCCATCCATATTTATTTTTCATTGGAATAAAATCATCCTCAACTAATTTAATTAAACTATTGTAATTAACTTTTCTTTTAAATCTTTTTTCTAGTTCTAAAACTAAATTTTCAGTTTTGACGTTTCCTGGACCTCTGCCCATTCCCAGTACAGTCGAATCAATCCAACTCACACCATTGTTTAATGCAATCATCGCATTTTCCATTGCCATGTCCATATTGTCATGAGCATGTATACCTATGTCATTTTTCCAATTTTTCTTGAAATTTTTGACTATTTCAAAAGTTTGCTCTCTATTTAAGCTGCCAGTGCTATCAGCAAAGTAAATTGCATCCACATCATATTTTTTTGCAAGATCACAAAATTGTTTAATTTCATTTTCTGATCTATCTGAAATTTGCATTAAATTAATAGTTACTTTATAGCCTAAAGATTTTATCCTAGATGCAACAGGCATGACCTTGGTTAATTCAGAGTAATGACTTGCTATTCTAATTAATTTAACTTTACTAAATTTTGATTTCGTAAATAAATTATTAATTAATTTTATATTTTTTGATAAACTATTTTCTTTAATTAATTCTGCTCCATTAATCATAACAGCAATTTTTAAATTCTTTGGTATCTTTAAATTGTTTAAAAATTGGTCTGTTGTATACGCACATGGACCTCTAAATTCTTTTTTTTCCATCGATCTAAAGCCAATTTCAACATAATCAACTTTTATATCTGACATTACTTTTAGGTATTTATTTATTAATTGGATGCTAAAGTTCCAGTTATTGTAATATCCCCCATCTCTTAAAGTACAATCTAAAACTTTTAATTCATTTTTTTTCATTATAAGGATATTATATTCTACCAGAGTTATTTAAAATTATTAAATACAATATATAAACTTTAATTAAATAAGAAATATTAATAATGAATGATTATTTAGAAAAATTTGCAAAGATAAGAGTTGCAGGCAATTTAGCTTCAAGAACTCTTGATATGCTTGCCGAACATATTAAACCTGGTGTTACTACAGATTTTATTGAAAATTTTATATAATGGATTTAGTTTCAATAATAATTCCTTATTACAAAAAAAAAAATTTTATAAAAAAAACTTTAAATTCAATTTTAAACCAAAGTTATAAAAACTTTGAAATTATAATAGTATATGATGATCCAATAAAAACTGACTATATGTATTTAAAGAAAATAATCAAAAAAAATAAAAAAATAAAAATAATTATTAACAATAAAAACTTAGGTGTTGGATATTCTAGAAATAAAGGAATAAAATTTGCGAAGGGGCAATATATCGCTTTTATTGATGCTGATGATATTTGGAAAAGAAATAAATTAAAGTATCAAATAAAATATATGAAAAAAAATAATCATGATTTTACATATACTTCTTATGAAGTAATTAATGATACTAATAATATTATTTCAAGAAGAAATGCTCCAAAAGAGACGAACTTTAAAGAATTATTAGTAGATTGTAAAATTGGCTTATCAACAGTTGTTCTTAAAAAAAAAATTTTAAATAAAAAAATAAAATTTCC
>CACKWM010000015.1 GCA_902603905.1 uncultured Pelagibacteraceae bacterium
CTTTGCCAACACACTTAAAGAGTACGTTACAATATGTTCTTTATCTACTTCAAAAAATTTTCTTAAATTTTTTCTCGTATCACTTCTTCCATATCCATCGGTACCTAAAGAATAAAAACTTTTTGAAGTAAAAGATCTTATTTGATCTGAATTTAATCGAATGTAATCTGATGCGGCAACTACAGGTCCTTCTGTTGATGATAAGCATTCTTCTATATATGTTTTTTTTGCTTCTTTATCTGGGTTTAAAAGATTATATCTTTCAGTTTCTAAAGCCTCTTTTCTTAGCTCATTAAAGCTTGTAACACTCCAAACATTGCTATCTATTTCGTACTCATTTTGAAGAATTTCTGCCGCAGCAATCATTTCTCTTAAAATTGTTCCTGACCCAAGTAATTGAATCTTTGTTTTCTTAAATTTGTTATGTTCTTTAAATAAATACATTCCTCTTAATATTCCTTCTTCAATAAATTTATTTTTTGGCATTTCTGGATGACAATAATTTTCATTCATAGTTGTTATGTAATAAAAAATATTTTCTTGTTTTTCGTGCATCCTTCTTAATCCCTCTCTAAAAATAGTTGCCAATTCATATGCAAACGTAGGATCATACGACTTACAATTAGGAATAACTGACGCCATTATATGGCTATGTCCATCTCCGTGCTGTAATCCCTCGCCAGCAAGAGTTGTTCTGCCTGCGGTCGCTCCTATTAAAAAACCTCTAGTTTGATTGTCTCCTGCTGCCCATGCAAAATCACCAATTCTTTGAAAACCAAACATTGAGTAAAATAAATAGATTGGAATCATTGAAATATCGTGATTTGTGTAAGAAGTTCCAGCAGCAATCCATGATGAAATTGCTCCAGCTTCTGTTATTCCTTCTTCTAGAACTTGTCCTTTTTTATCTTCTCTATAAGAGCTTAGCTGTTCTGAATCTACTGGTTCATACTTTTGTCCCTCATGAGCATAAATACCAACTTTTTGAAAAAACCCTTCCATTCCAAAAGTTCTTGCTTCATCAGGAATAATTGGTACTAAACGAGGAGCAACATTTTTATCCCTTAATAAATTAGTTAACATTCTTACTAACACCATTGTTGTAGACATTTCTTTTTTTCCAGTAGATTCTTTCATTGCCTTAAATATATCTTGGGAAGGAGTTTTAATTGATTTAGCAAAAGAGGATCTTTCAGGTAAATTTCCACCTAATTTAAATCTACATTTCTTTAAATATTTTATTTCTGGAGAATTATCTGCTGGTTTATAATATTCAATATTTTTAACCTGTTGATCTGTTAAAGGAACATCAAATCTATCACGATAGTATAATAAATCTTTTTCATCTAATTTTTTTTGTTGATGAGTAGTGTTAATACTTTCCCCAGATTTACCCATTCCATAACCTTTAATTGTTTTTGCCAAAATTATAGTAGGTGTTCCAGTATTTTGCATTGCTGAATGGTATGCTGCATAAACTTTATGTGGGTCATGTCCACCTCTATTTAATTTCCATATATCTTTATCTGTCATTTGTGAAACAAGATTTAATAATTCTGGATATTTGCCAAAAAATTTTTCTCTTACAAAAGCTCCACCTTTAGCTTTAAATGCTTGGTACTCACCATCAACAGCTTCGTTCATACGTTTAATTAATAACCCAGATTTATCTTTAGCTAATAGAGAATCCCAATAGGAACCCCATATAACTTTAATTACATTCCATCCGGCTCCTCTAAATATTCCTTCTAGTTCTTGAATAATTTTTCCATTACCTCTGACAGGGCCATCTAGCCTTTGTAAATTACAATTAACAACAAAAATTAAATTATCTAATTTTTCTCTGGCAGCTAAACCAATTGCTCCTAACGACTCTGGTTCATCTGTTTCTCCATCACCTAAAAAACACCAAATTTTTCTTCCTTCATCTTTTAACAATCCTCTATTAATTAAATATTTTGTAAATCTTGCTTGATAAATTGACATGATTGGACCAAGTCCCATTGAAACGGTAGGAAACTGCCAAAACTTTGGCATCAACCAAGGATGTGGATAAGATGAAAGACCACCAGGATTAACTTCTTGTCTAAAGTTATCGAGTTGTTTTGTTGTAATTCTTCCTTCTAGAAATGCTCTTGCGTACATTCCAGGTGCGCTGTGTCCTTGAAAATAAATCAAGTCTCCACCAAATTTATTATTTTTTGCTCTCCAAAAATGGTTCATTCCAACATCATAAAGTGTAGCTGCTGACGCAAACGTTCCAATATGACCACCTAGCTCTGGATTTTTTTTGTTTGTTCTAACTACCATAGCGGCTGCGTTCCATCTAATTAATGATCTTATTTTTCTCTCAAGATTTTGGTCTCCTGGAGATTTTTGTTCTTCTTCTGGTTTTATTGTGTTTATGTAAGGTGTATTCCTTGATAAAACTAAATCTGAACCTTCTTTATAAGAATGTTCTATTAATTGTTTTATTAAAAATTGAGCTCGATTTTTACCATCATTATCAAGCACTGCAGAAAGAGATTCTATCCACTCCTTTGTTTCAACAGGATCTATATCTCCATCTCTTACTACTTCAATTTTTTCTTTATCATCTTTTTTAATTTTAGTTTTTTTCTCAACAACTTCTTTCTCTAAAACTAAAGTTTTTTCTGCCTCTTTGATAATTTTTTCAGTATCAACTGGTAATTTTTCTTCTAGATTTTCTTTTGGTTTTTTTTCTGAGCTTTTTACATCAGTTAGTGTTACAAGCAAATCTCCTTTGGAAACTTTATCTCCTATCTTAACATTTATTGAGTCAACTTTGCCTTCCAATACTGATGGAACTTCAACGCTAGATTTATCACTTTCGATTGTAACAATAGGATCATTTACTTTAATGCTGTCACCAACTTTTACTAATATTTCTATAACTTCAACTTTTTCAAAATCTCCAATATCAGGAACAAGTAATTTTTGATTCATTTTTAATAGGTTTATATACTTATAATTAAGTATATTTGATATATTTTTACCACATTTAAAGCCTTTTTTGGACAAGCTTAAATGTCACTTATATGCAATGTTTACAATTATATTAAAGAAAATAATCAAATACAAAGACAAACAGGATTTTGATGCTCGGTATTGGATACAAAAAATATTATTAAGAAAAAGTTTAAAAAATTAATCTCTTTCAATGCACATTGCTATTCCCATGCCACCACCTATGCAGAGAGTTGCCAGGCCTTTTTTTGAATTTCTCTTAATCATTTCATGAATTAATGTAACTACAATTCTAGTTCCTGAAGCTCCAATTGGATGACCTAAAGCTATTGCTCCACCATTAACATTAACTTTTTCAATAGGTATTTTTAAATCTTTACTTACAGCAATGCTTTGCGCTGCGAACGCCTCATTGGACTCAACTAAATCTAAATCTTTAATATTCCATCCAGCTTTTTCTAAAGCTTTCTTTGAAGCTGGGATAGGACCTGATCCCATTAAAGCAGGATCTACTCCACATGTTGCCCATGATACTATTTTAGCAAGAGGCTCCAATCCTCTTCTGTTAGATTCGTCTCTACTCATTAATAATACAGCGGCCGCTCCGTCATTAATACCTGATGAGTTACCTGGGGTTACAGTTCCGTTTTTTTTAAATGCTGGTTTAAGATTTGATAAACTTTCAATTGTAACCTCTTTCCTTGGATGTTCATCTTCTGATGAAGTATCAATTATTTCTTCTAAAAATTTTTTATTTTTTATTGCTTCTTGTGTTTTTAATTGAGAAGAGACTGCAAATGCATCTTGCTCTTGTCTTGAAATGTTCCATTTTTCAGCAACATTTTCTGCTGTAATTCCCATATGATAATTATTGTATGCATCAATTAGACCATCTTTTAACATCATTTCCTCTTTTGAATTGGTCATACTTTCTTGGCCACCAGCAATAACTATTTTTGCATCATTTAACAAAATCGATTGATATCCAGCAACAATAGATCTTAAACCTGACCCACATACTTGGTTTATTACATATCCAGTTTTTTCTTTAGGTATTCCTGCTCTAATTGCTGCTTGTCGTGCTGGATTTTGCCCAGTACCTCCTGTAAGAACTTGTCCCATAATAACTTCATCAATAAGCTTAGGCTCAACTTTTGACTTCTTTAAAATATTTTTTAAAACAGACTCACCTAAATCATGAGCTTGATATTTGCTCCAGATGCCTTTGTATTTTCCTATAGCCGTACGCAGAGCTGCTGTAAAAACAATATCTTCAGATTTTTTTGTCATGCAGCTACAATAATTGTTAAATTACAAAATTACATTAAAAAATATATGTGTTATAGTAATATGAATACTGCGCCTGTAGCTCAATTGGATAGAGCGCTTGGCTACGGACCAGGAGGTTCTGGGTTCAACTCCTAGCAGGCGCGCCAAAATATGAAATAAATATGAAAATATCTTTACAAAAAGCCGTTATATATTTTTTTATATTGGTCTTAATAATGCTAATAATAATTTCCTTAGTAATCTAAATAATGTCTAAACAATTTGAACAAATAAGCATTAAACCTGGTTTTATGAAACATAATGGTGGTTTGCTATTTAGAGAAATTTCGGAAAATGAATACGAATTTAAAACAACTATTGAAGAAAATAATTTAAATACAGCGGGTATTACACATGGAGGTTATATTGCTTCAATTATAGACTCAGGCGCTGGTACTGGTGCTTATAGAGCTGCCAATCACTCAATATGCGTTACAATTTCTTTAGATATAAAATTTATTGGTACTACTAAGTTAGGTGATGAAATTACTGGTTTTGTAAAAATTTTAAAACGAACTAAATCAATGATATTTTTGATTTGTCATTTAAAAAATAATAAAAACATCATTGCTTCTGCCTCTGGTATTTGGAAAATTCTTAGTAAGTAGGTTTTTATATTTATGGTAATAAATTCTTATAAGACAAATTTCAATTTGAAGCTAGTAAAATTATAATTACTAATAATGAAATTTTTAGTTATTTTTTTTTTAGATATTTTTGATTTTTTTTATAGATTAAATTTAATAAATTTTTTAAAAAAAAATAATATCCATGAATTTCATACGATATTTGACGTAGGTGCACATAAAGGGGAATCCATTAAATTTTTTAACAAATATTTCAAAGTAAATAAAATCTATTCATTTGAACCAAGTCCTATAAATTTTAAATATTTACAAAGATATATTAAAAACAAAAAATTTAAGTCATCAGTTATTCTAGAAAATTTTGGACTCGGTATTCGATCAGAAAAAAAAATATTAAATCAAACCATTGAAAGCTCATCATCTACTTTTAATGAGATAAATTATGATTCAAAATATTTTAAAAAAAAAGAAAAATTATTAAATTTTTTTAGTAATAAAGAATATAGCTTTAAAATTGAAGTTAATATAATTAGTCTAAAAAATTACCTTATTGATAATAAAATTAAAAAAATTGATTTACTTAAGATTGATACTGAAGGTTTTGAGTTTGATGTATTGTCAGGGTTAGAAGAAGAAATAAAAAAGGTTAAATTTGTTTTTTTTGAACATCATTATGATGATATGTATAAAAAAAATTATAAATACTCTAATGTTAGCAAATTGTTGAAAGAAAATAATTTTAAAATATTACATAAAAATAAAATGCCTTTTAGAAAAGCATTTGAATATCTTTGGTCTAATAACGAAAATATTTAACTTGAATAATTCTTAATAAATAGGTTTTCTTTTATAATTAAAGTAGCCAAAAATAATTAATAATACTAAAGCAAATGGATAAACTAATGCTTTGTTTGGCCTATCTAGATTTTCTATTTTAAATTCACTTATAATATCACCTAATTCAAATCCTACATTTTTTGCTAAACCATTCCATTTTAAAGTATCTACAATAATTTTATTTTGTTTTTTAACTAAATTTATTCCATAATTTTCTAAATTAAAATTATTTTCAAAAGTATTTTTTTCAATAACAAATAATTTGTATCTTTCGCCATATTCACTTAACCTGGTAACTTTTAAATGTACTTCTTTATTTGGCTCTAAATTTACTAATTGAAGATCATCTAATTCTTTATAATCATATTTTGGATAAAACTTATTAAGAACAAAATTAGGTGATAATAATGATATTGAAATAATTAAAAAAACTATAATTTCATACCAACGCAGTTTATTAAAAAACCATCTTTGTGTAGCGGCAGTAAATACTAATATTCCAATTAAGGAAGTTGCTATTACTAATAAAGCATGCCAAATATTTTCAATACCTATTAAAAGTAATTCATGATTAAATAAAAAAACAATGGGAAGAATACCTGTTCTTAAACTGTACCAAAAAGCTTGCACTCCTGTTTTAAGTGGATCACCTCCTGAAATCCCTGCTGCTGCATATGAAGCTAGACCTACAGGCGGAGTAACATCAGCCATTAATCCAAAATAAAATACAAATAAGTGAACAGCTATAAGAGGAAAAATATACCCAGAAGCATTACCAACATCTACTAAAACCATTGACATCAAAGATGCCACAACAACATAATTTGCAGTCGTTGGAAGCCCCATACCTAACAATAAACACAAAACTATAGTTAATAATATTAAAATTATAACGTTATCTTTAGCGACAGACTCTATAACAATAATTAAATTTGTACTTAAACCTGTAGAACCTACTGCTCCAACTATTACTCCAGCTGTTGCAATTGCAATACCAACAGCAACCATATTTATTGCACCTTTTTTAAAACCTACAACAGTTTGGTCAAACCAAATTGTAAAGGCATCTTTAAAATTAGATTGTTTAATTAACTTATATAATAAATTTACTAAAATTAATGAGACTGTTGCATAAAATATAGAGTAAGAAGCTGTAAATCTTAAATAGACCAATAAATATATTAAAACAAAAATTGGAATTAAAAAATGCAAGCCAGCCAAAAAAGTTTTTTTCAAATTTGGTACATCTTCTTCTTCCATTCCCTTGAGATTTAATTTTAAAGCTTCAAGATGAGAAATATAAAACAATGCTATATATGATATAATAGCAGGTAAAAAAGCATGTTTAACAACTTCAAAATATGTAACTCCTATAAAGCTTGCCATAACAAAAGCTGCTGCTCCCATAACTGGAGGCATAATTTGACCATTAACAGATGATGAAACTTCTATTGCTCCAGCTTTTTCCTTTGAAAATCCAGTTTTTTTCATGATGGGAATTGTAAAAGTTCCAGTGGTAACTGTATTAGCCACTGATGATCCAGAAATCATACCAGTCATTCCTGATCCTAAAATCGCGGCTTTTGCTGGACCACCTCTCATTTTTCCAACCAAAGCAAATGCTAAATCTAAAAAATATTTTCCACCACCTGCAGTTTCTAAAAGTGCCCCAAATAAAACAAATAAAAAAATAAAATCAACTGACACACCAATAGGAATCCCAAAT
>CACKWM010000016.1 GCA_902603905.1 uncultured Pelagibacteraceae bacterium
CTCAAAAGATTTACTTAACGACAAAAAAGAATTAGCTGAACATTTAATGTTATTAGATTTGGGCAGGAATGATGTTGGAAAAGTTTCAAAAATTAACACTGTGAAAGTTACAGAAAATTTTAAAATTGAAAAATATTCACATGTTATGCATATTGTTTCAAATGTTATTGGGGTTTTTAATAAAAAATATTCAAAATTTAAATCTCTATTAGCTGGATTTCCAGCTGGAACAGTTTCTGGCGCCCCCAAAATTAGAGCTATGGAAATTATTGACGAATTAGAAATTTCTAAAAGAAAAGTTTATGCAGGAGGTATAGGTTATTTTTCCGCGAATGGAGAATTTGATACTTGTATCGCTTTAAGAACAGCTTTGGTTAAAAATAATAAGTTTTATGTGCAAGCAGGCGCAGGAATAGTTGCAGATAGTAAACCTCAAAATGAATACATTGAAACAATTAATAAGGCAAAAGCTTTATTGAATTCTTTAAGATAATGAAAATTTTATTAATAGATAACTACGATAGTTTTACATTTAATTTATATCATTACATATCATCCTTCAAAAAAAATGTTGAAGTTATCAGAAATGACAAAATTACTGATAAAGAAATTTTAAAAAAAAAATATAATAAAATTGTAATATCGCCAGGACCAGGGAATCCTAATCAATCTGGTAATTGCATCAAAATAGTTAAATCACTCCACAAGAAAATTCCTATTCTCGGTGTTTGTTTGGGTCACCAAATAATAGGACAAGTTTTTGGGTCAAAAATAATTCAAGCTAAAAAAATTATGCATGGAAAAACAAGCAATATTAGATCAAAAAAAACTGGTATATTAAAAAATATACCAAGTAAATTTGAGGC
The DNA here is from genome assembly GCA_902603905.1 of uncultured Pelagibacteraceae bacterium. Classification (GTDB taxonomy): domain Bacteria; phylum Pseudomonadota; class Alphaproteobacteria; order Pelagibacterales; family Pelagibacteraceae; genus Pelagibacter. The sequence continues at coordinate 867 of CACKWM010000016.1, forward strand.
TACTAGATATCACAGTCTAATTATTGAAAAAAAAACATTATCTAAAAATCTTCTTATTACTGCCGAAACAGAAGATGGTATTATTATGGGTATTCAACATAAAAAATACAATGTTCATGGAGTGCAATTTCACCCAGAAAGCATTAAAACTACAATTGGTATAAAAATATTAAAAAATTTTATTAATTACAAAAAATAATGGAAAAATTTTTAAACAAATTAAACAATAAACAAAATTTGACTTTTGAAGAATCTAAGGAAGCTTTTGCAATTCTAATGAATGGTAAAGCTTCTGATAAAGAAATATATAATTTTCTTACATTTCTTTCAGCAAAAGGTGAAGTTTCTGATGAAATAGCTGGTGGTGTATATGTTTTAAGGGAAAAATCTAAAAGAGTTAACGTTAAAAATTGTGTTGATACATGTGGCACAGGTGGAGATGGAAAAAACACATTAAATATATCTACTGCTTCAGCTTTATTACTATCAAGCATGGGAATTAAGATTGCAAAACATGGAAATAAAGCTGTTTCTTCAAAATGTGGTTCTGGAGATGTTTTAGAAGCTTTAAATATTAAAATAAATTTAGAACCTAAAGATATTGAAAATCAAATTGATAAAAATAACTTTGGTTTTATGTTTGCGCCCAATTATCATAGCGCTATGAAATATGTTGGTCCTACTAGAAAAAAAATAGGCAAAAGAACTATTTTTAATATGATAGGACCCTTAAGCAGTCCTGCTTTGGTCGAAAGACAGGTTGTTGGTGTTTTTGACAATAAATTACTTAAAATTTTTGCGAATGGTCTTAAAAATTTAAATATTAAATTTGCATGGATAGTTAATAGCGAAGATGGATTAGATGAAATTTCACCTTATGCAAAAACTAATGTTATACAATTAAAAAATGGTCAATTGTCAGAAATTTCAATTAATCCAAATGAGTTAAATGTGAATGCAGAAAATTTTGAAAACTTACTAGGTGATGATTCAAAATTTAATGCAAATAAAATGATCGAAATTTTTAAGGGTGATGATAATGATTTTTCAAAAGCAGTTTGTTTAAATGCTGCAGCAGGACTTATTGTATCAGAAAAACATAATGAATTTAGTGAAGCTTATAATGACGCAAGGAAACATATTTTAAGTGGAAATGCTTTTAAACATTTAATTAATATACAAAATGGCTAAGAATACGCTTGCACAAATTATAGAGAAAAAAATTAATAAGATTAATAATTTAAAAAAAAATATTACAATAGAGTCTTTAAATAAAAAAATAACTGAAAATAATTCTTTTATTGATTTTAAAGAAAAAATAGAAAAAAACATTGAATCAAATAAAATTTCAATCATAGCTGAAATAAAAAAAGCAAGTCCTTCGGCGGGTGTTATTATTAAAGATTATGATCCCTTAAAAATTGCAGAAATATATAAGTCTAACAAAGCTACTTGTCTTTCTGTTTTAACAGAAGAAGATTTTTTCTTTGGTAATTTTATGCACATAAGTAAAATTAAACAAAAAATAAATTTACCAATTTTGTGTAAAGATTTTTTCATTGATCCATTTCAGGTTCATTTAGCAAAAAGCTATGGTGCTGATGCAATTCTAATAATTATTGCTTGTGTAAACGATAAATTGGCAGATCAATTATATGAGGAAGCTCAAAAATTAAAAATGTCAGTAATTGTAGAAGTTCACACTGTAGGAGAAGCAAAAAAAGCTTTAAGATTTAATGAAGCATTGATAGGAATAAATAATCGAAATCTTAAAACACTTAAAACAGAAATAAGTACAACTTATGAGATTAGCGATTTTTTAAAAAATCATACTGGACCGTTAATCTCTGAGAGCGGAATTAAAACAAAAGAAGAACTTTTAGAGATTAAGGAAAAAACAAACATAAAAACTTTTTTAATTGGTGAATCGCTTTTAAAAAATTTGGATAAAAATTCAATTTTTTCCGTTCTTTAGCTAAATTAAGCCCTATTTTATTAGCTTTTAATCTATTGTTAAATTAAAAGAACTTTTGTAGAACAGATTTGTACGATATTTGTTCTATGTTAACAAAAAAACAAAAAAACCTGCTTTTATTTATCAACAAGAAGTTGAGAGCTTCTGGTGTTTCTCCCTCTTATGAGGAGATGAAGGAATCCTTAAACCTAAAATCAAAGTCAGGAATTCATAGATTAATTAGTGCTCTAGAAGAAAGAGGTTTTATAAGAAGACTGCCTCACAAAGCAAGAGCATTAGAAGTAATTAAATTGCCCGAAACTGCTTCAGCAAATGATATCTATAATAGTTTTTCACCTAGTGTAATCAAAGGTGGTTTAGATAAAGAAAAATCTAGTGAAGAAGATTCAGAAATACCAGTTTTAGGTAAAATAGCAGCTGGTACACCTGTAGAAGCAATTCAAAATGAAGTTTCAAGGATACCTTTACCGGTAAATTTAGAAAAAAACGGTGAATACTTTGGTCTTAAGGTTGAAGGTGATTCAATGGTTGAGGCAGGAATTAGTGAAGGAGATACAGTAATTATCAAAAAAACTGATACTGCGGATAATGGAAAAATTGTAGTAGCATTAATTGACAACCATGAAGCAATGCTAAAAAGAATTCGAAGAAAAGGCAAAACTATAGCTCTTGAAAGTGCTAATAGAAATTATGAAACTAAAATTTTTGGCCCAGATAGGGTAAAAGTTCAAGGTATTTTAGTATCTTTATATAGAAACTTCTAAAAAAATAGTCTAAACATTTCCAATGTCTAAAGTAGCAACTAGATTTGCTCCATCGCCTACTGGCCCTTTGCATATTGGAGGCGTTAGAACGGCTTTATTTAATTGGCTGTTTTCTAAAAATAATAAAGGCACTTTTCATTTAAGAATTGAAGATACTGATAAAGAAAGATCAAAAAAGGAATATCAAGATCAAATTATTAAGTCTTTAAATTGGATTGGTATTAAGCATGATGGAGATGAATACATTCAATCAAAAAAAATAGACACTCATGTAAAAGTGGCTAATGAATTATTAAAAAGTAACAATGCTTATAAATGTTACTGTTCAACTGAAGAAATAGAAGAGCAAAAAAAAAGATCAAGACAAAAAAAAATTCCGTATGTCTACAATAGGAAGTGGAGAGATATGAATGAATCTGATGCCCCTAAAGATATTAAACCAGTAATAAGATTTAAAAGTAAAATTGATGGAACTTCCACATTAAAAGATTTAGTTCAAGGTGATGTTGAAATAGAAAATAATACTATCGAAGATTTTATTATTTTGAGAAATGATGGAACGCCAACTTATAATCTTTCAGCTTCTGTAGATGATCATAATATGAATATTACTCATGTTATAAGAGGAGATGATCACAAAATTAATACATTTAAACAAATGCAGATTCATACTGCTATGAATTGGAAGTTGCCGTCATATGCACATATCCCTTTAATACATACTATTGATGGAAAAAAATTATCAAAAAGAGATAAGGCTTCAACATTGGATGACTATTCAAATATTGGCATTATGCCTGATGCATTAAGAAATTATCTCTTAAGGCTTGGTTGGTCTTATAAAGATAAAGAAATATTTACCTTGGATGAAAGCATCAAGTATTTTAATCTTGAGGGAATAGGTAAATCTCCATCAAAACTTGATATGAGCCGAATTTTATCAATGAACGAACATTATATTAAAAGTATTGACGAAAGTGAACTTTTTACCCAGTTAACAAAATATTGTGAGAATTATAAACAAAAGATCCCCAGTGAAAAAGAGAATAAAATCAAATCCTCATTAGTATTTCTTAAAAACAAAGCCAAAACTTTAGATGATATATACAATAACTCTAAATATATAATTCAAGAAAAGATCAGCTTTAATAAAGAAGATGAGAAATTATTAGATGATAAAGCCAAAAAAATTATATCTGAATTCTCAAATAATATTTCAAAAATAGAAAAAATAAGTAAAGAAACATTGGAACCGATTATTAACGAACTTATTAAATCAAATGAAACTAACTTTAAAGGAGTTGGCCAACCGCTAAGAATTGTTTTAACAGGCTCAAAATATGGTCCAGGAATTTATGATATAATAACTTCTCTAGGCAAAGAAGAGGTCCAAAAAAGATTATCAACCAAGATAGCTTAATAAAACAGAAGAAGCTTCATCAGAAGAAGAACTCTTTGATCTAATTTCATCTAGTGTATTACTGCAATCATTAATTTGCTTATCAATTAAACTGGGATTTTTTAAAAAATAAACAACTGATTTGTAAATTTCCTTAGAATTACATTCATTTTGAAGAAGTTCAGGAATAACTTCTTTGTTATTAATTATATTAATTATATTTGCGTATTTGATATTTACTAAAAATTTAACAATCATAAAATTTAAGAAATTCATTTTATATATAATAATTGATGGAACTTTTGCGTTACAAATTTCTAATGAAACAGTTCCAGACTTTGAAACAGCGAATACTGAGTTTGATAAAATTTGAAACTTAATATTTTCTTCAGAAACAATTTCAACGTTATTTAAATTTGAGCCTTTAACTATATTATTTATGTAAGTTTTATTTTCATCAGTTGCATGAAATACAAACAAATAATCATTATATTTTTCATTCATTAGTTTTATAAAATCAATTAAAATAGGTAAAAGTATACTTATTTCTGATGATCTGCTCCCTGCAAATAAAGATATAATTTTTTTATCTTTTTTGATTATATTAGATAAATCAGTCTTTGCTTTACTGTTTTTTTCAAGCAATGGATGACCAACAAATGTACTAGTAATATTTTCTTTATCAAAATATTTCTTTTCAAAATTAAATAATAAAAGCATATGATCTAAAAATTTTTTAAATTTCTTTACTCTCGCCTCTCTCCATATCCAGACTTGAGGTGCTACAAAATGAATTGTTTTTATATTTGGATTAATTTTCTTAACTTTTTCAGCAACTCTTAATGTAAAATCAGGACTGTCTACACTAAATAAAATATCAGGCTTAAATTCAATTATTTTATTTACTGTTTCATCAATTTTTTTTTTTATTTTAAATATGTTTAATATAACACTTGTGAAACCAATATATGTAACTTCTTTAAGGTCATAAATTGATTTTATACCAAGTTTGCTTAAGTGTGCTCCACCGAGGCATAAATATTCAATATCTGAATGTTTATTTTTTAGTTTAGAAATAACAGTGGATGCCAATTTATCGCCTGAAGGTTCACCAGTTAAAACAAATATTTTTTTCATTTAACCGTAATGAACATTTTGTTTTTATTTGCGAAACTGATACACTTTTTTTTTTCTAAGAATACATTTTGATTACTTTTTAAAACAATTCCTTTTAACCCTGCTAATTTACATTGATTTAAAGTTTTTAATCCTACTGTAGGTAAATCAATTCTGAGATCTTGTTTTTTCTTAGGAAATTTAACCAAAACACCATTGCTATTAAATTTTTTACTTTTACATTTTTTAAGCATTTTTTCAGTGCCACCTCTACCTTCTATGGCAATAATTTTATTACTTCTTACAACCGTTCCTTGGCTAAAATTATATTTTCCTAATTTATTTAATGT
>CACKWM010000017.1 GCA_902603905.1 uncultured Pelagibacteraceae bacterium
TTTCAGAAAGATGGAGGAACCCATTTACTTGGTTTTAGAAGTGCTTTAACAAGAGTTATTAATAGATATGCAGCTGAAAATAATTTATTAAAAAAAAATAAATTAACCATTTCTGGAGACGATATTAAAGAAGGTCTTACATGCGTGTTATCAGTGAAAATGCCAGATCCAAAATTTTCTTCTCAAACAAAAGATAAATTAGTTTCATCTGAAGTAAGAATTGTGATTGAAACAATTGTAAATGAAAAATTATCAATATGGTTTGACCAAAATCCATCTGTTTCAAAAGTTATACTTGCAAAAATTATCCAAGCATCATTAGCGAGAGATGTTGCTAGAAAAGCGAGAGAAAATGTAAGAAGAAAAGGAGCTTTGGAATTAACAGGACTACCTGGAAAATTAGCAGATTGCCAAATTTCAAAACAAGAAGGAACAGAACTTTTTATTGTTGAGGGAGATTCTGCGGGAGGATCAGCAAAACAAGGGAGAAATAGAGAAAATCAAGCTGTACTACCTTTAAGAGGTAAAATTTTAAATACTTATGTGGATTCAAACGGATCTAAAAAAAATGGAAAAGGGAACGATTTTAGAGTTAAAGCGTTATCAAAAATGATTTCTTCAAATGAAATTGTGACATTAATTAATGCACTAGGATTAGACCCAAAAGATGAAGATATAGATTTAAAAGATCTAAGGTATGGAAAAATAATAATAATGACTGATGCCGATGTTGACGGGTCTCACATTAGAGCTTTATTGCTTACTTTTTTTAACAATAAACCTTTTAATAAACTTATAGAAAATGGACATGTTTATCTTGCTCAGCCACCATTATATAAAATTAATAAAGGATCAAAAAGCATATACATTAAAGATGAAAAAGAACTTGAGGAATATATTTTAAATAATTCAAAAGAATTAAAAAAATTTAAAAAGAGCAGTAAAGATTTTTTAAAATTTTATGATGAAGAAAAATCAAAAATGAGTATACAAAGATTTAAAGGTTTAGGCGAAATGAATCCAGAGGAACTATGGAGTACAACCTTGAATCCTGAGACTAGAAATTTACTTCAAGTTCAATACTCCAAAAATGTTAAAAAGGACCAAGATATTATCCATACGTTAATGGGAAATGATGTGGGTTTAAGAAAAGATTTTATTGTATCTAATGCAATTAATGTTTCAAACTTAGATATTTAAAAAATGAAGTTTCTTAAAACTTCTACACTCTACTCACTTGATAAGTCCACGTATACCAATCTTAGATGGATTGCTTATACTGGGCAATTAAGTGCTATTTTAATAGTGCAATTTTTTTTTCAATTCAAATTTAATTATTTATTTTCTATTTTAATAGTATGTTTAAGTATTTTAACTAATATTTATTTACAGTTTAAGGTTAAAGTAAATCAATTAAATAATTTTTATTCTACATTATATTTATCATATGACATATTACAGTTAGGTTTTTTATTTTTTTTAACCGGAGGAATTACCAATCCATTTATTTTTTTAATAATAATTCCAGCTATATTTTCGGCTCAATATTTAAATATTTGGAGTTCATTATTATTAGTTGTACTTACAAGTATGATTTTATTTATATTAACTTTTTTTTATTATGAACTACCTCACCCTGGAACATTACATTTTCATGCACCACAATATTATCTATATAGTATTCCATTATCGATATTTATAGGCTTAATTTTTTTAGTATATTTTGGAATTAAATTTGGATCAGAAAGTAGAATTAGAAAAAAAGCTTTTGATAAAATGCAAGAAATAATGGCAAAAGAAAATGAGCTTCTTTCTTTAGGAGGTCAAGCTGCCGCCGCCGCACATTCACTTGGTACACCTCTTTCAACAATTTTGTTGACTACAAAAGAACTACAAAAAGAATTTGGAAATAATAAAAAAATTAATAGAGATTTAAATTTATTAGTTGTTCAGGCTGAAAGATGTAGAGGAATTCTTAAAAAACTAACACTCAATCCTAAAATTACAGATGAATTTGTTAACTCAGAAATTTCCATATATGATTGTATTGTTGAGATTGTAAGATCATATAAAGAATTGAGTAATAAAGAGTTTATAATTAATTGTAAAGAATTTAGCAATCCAATAAATACTAAAAAATCATCAGAAATTGTATATGGACTTAGAAATTTTATTGGTAATGCTAATAAATTTAGTAATAAAAAAATAGAAATATTTTTAAAAAGCAATAAAGAATATACTGATGTTTCTATTAGAGATGATGGACCAGGATTTCCAAAGGATTTAATTGATAAACATAAGTTAGGAGAACCTTACATTAGAAGTACTGATGAAACTAATATTTCAAAATATGGACTAGGGCTTGGAACTTTTATTGCAAAAACTCTTTTAGAAAAAAACTTTGCAAAAACAATTTTTAGAAATTCAAGTGAGACAGGTGGAGCAGAAGTAATTATACAATGGAAAAATAAAGATTTGGTTAATGTTTAGTTAAGTTTTTTTTACTTTCAAATAATCCACTTAATTGTTCTATCATTACATCGCCAAGTTCTTGTACATCTGTTATTTTAATTGCTTTTTTGTAATATCTTGAAACATCATGACCTATTCCAATTGCCAAAATTTCTACATCATTTTTATTTTCTATGAATTTGACTATTTTTTTTAAATGCTTCTCAAGGTAGTCGCCAGAGTTAACACTGAGCGTCGAGTCGTCTACAGGAGCACCATCTGAAATGACCATTAATATTTTTCTCTCCTCTTTCCTTTTGTTTAATCTGTTGAAGGCCCATGATATGGCTTCTCCATCTATATTTTCTTTTAGTAAACCTTCCTTAAGCATTAAACCAAGATTTTTTTTGGATTGTCTCCAATGAGTGTCCGCACTCTTATATATAACGTGTCGCAAGTCGTTGAGACGACCACATTTTTTTGGTTTATTATTCTTATTCCATTCTTCTCTACTTTTGCCACCTTTCCAATTTTTTGTAGTGAAACCAAGTATTTCAACTTTTACCGAACATCTTTCTAAAGTTCTTGATAAAATATCTGCACAAATAGCAGCAATTGTAATGGGGCGACCTCTCATACTGCCACTGTTATCAATCAACAAGGTTACTACTGTATCTTTAAAATCTAAATCTTTTTCTTTTTTAAATGAAAGAGAATTGTAAGGATCCATTATAATTCTTGTTAATTTTGAACTATCTAATAATCCTTCTTCCAGATCAAATTCCCAAGATCTGTTTTGTTTTGCTAAAAGTTGTCTTTGTAATTTATTTGCTAATTTTGTGACTAAATCTTGAAAATTAATCAGTTGTTGGTCTAAATTTTTTCTTAATTTACTTACTTCATCAGGATCTGCAAGTGTTTCAGCTTTAATAATTTCATCAAATTCATTTGTAAAAACTTTGTAGTCATTGTCATGAATATTATTCTTATTTTTTTGAATTACATTTTCGGAACTTTGATTTTCGGATTCCGTATCAATTAATTGTTCATCCATTTCATATTTTTCAAGATCATAATTTCCATCAATTCCATTTTGATTTTCATCTTGTTTAGTTTTTTCTTGTGTTTCTTTAGATTGTTTTTGATCGTTGTTTTCTAAGTTATTATCCTGCTCATCTTCATTTTTTTCATCTTCATTTTTTTCATTATCGCTTTCAAATATATCCATTTCTTGAAGTATCTTTGAAAATTTAGAGTTATATTTTTCTTGATTTTCTATGTTTTTACTTAGGTAATTAATATGTTTACTCAATGATGAGTTAAACTCTTTTTCCCAAAAACTCAAGATTTTATTTGATAATGGATTAAGCGTTATATCAAAAAAATATTTCAACATATAAAGTTCAAAAGCTTCCACAACATTTACATCTTCTTTTGTTTTTAATTGATCTTTACGTTTTAAAATTAATTTTTGAGAATAGTTTTCTTTTAAGTTCTTTGAAATTCCCTTAAGAATTTGACCTCCTAGAAGCTCGACTCTTATTCTTTCAGCTATGTCATAAAGCACCTTACATGATGCATTATCAGGTAAATTTTTTTGATATATTTCTTTATTAGAAAATTTTTTTTTTAAGGCTTTTGAATCTGTTTCAGCTCTTAGTCTAATAAAATCATTTTTATTTTCTAAGTTATCTAGTTCAAAAAAGTCTAAGTTTTTTGAGCTAGAATTTTTACCTTTTTTATCTAAATCAATTTTGTAATCACCCGATATTACTTTTGCCGTAGAAATTAAAACTTTTTTAAATTGTTCTTTAAAATTATCTTCTTTTTTATTCATCTAAATCTGAATATTTATCATTGATTCTGGCAAGTCTTCACCAAAGCATCTTTGATAATATTCAGCTATAATATTTTTTTCTACATCATCACATTTATTTAAAAAAGTAACTCTAAAAGCATAACCAGTATCTGAAAAAATTTGACTGTTTGCAACCCAATTTAAAACTGTTCTTGGGCTCATTACCGTAGAAATATCTCCTGCTATAAATCCTCTTCTGGTTAGCGATGCAACTTTAATCATATTAGATACTTTTTCTTTTCCTTTAGCATTATTTAAGCTTTTATTTTTTGCTAAGACTATTTCCATCTCTCTTTCTAAACTTAAATAGTTTAATGAAGTAACTATTTCCCATCTATCCATTTGAGCTTGGTTAATTTGATTGGTACCTGCATACAAACCTGTTGTATCACCTAACCCAATTGTATTTGCTGTTGCAAATAATCGAAAATATTTATTTTGTTTTACAATTTTATTTTTATCCAAAAGTGTAAAATAGCCATCACTCTCTAAAATTCTCTGTAAGACAAACATAACGTCACTTCTACCGGCATCATATTCATCAAAAACTAAAGCAACTGGATTTTGGAAAGACCAAGGCAATATTCCTTCTTTAAATTCTGTTACTTGTTTTCCATCTTTAATTACAATTGCATCTTTTCCTATAAGGTCAATCCTACTAATGTGTGAATCCAGATTTATTCTTACACATGGCCAATTCAATCTTGCTGCCACTTGAGTTATATGTGTGCTTTTTCCTGTTCCATGATATCCATGAACAATTACTTTTTTATTATGTAAAAAACCACTAAGAATGGCCAAAGTAGTGTCACGATCAAATTTATAATCTTTGTCTATTTCAGGTACAAATTCATTTTTTTTCGAAAAAGCATCTACTTGCATTTCACTATCAATTCCAAAAGTTTGTTTTACAGATAATTTTATATCAGGCTGAATATTTAAATTAGGTGTCAATTTTTTCTCTATAAGTATTTTTTAGTTGTGTATATGCCAATGTTATTAACTTTAGCTTTTCTTCGTATTTTTTATTTCCTGAATTCATATCAGGGTGAAATTTTTTGACAAGGTTTTTAAATTTATTTTGTATTTTTTCCCATTTTAAACCAACTGCTATTCCCAAAATACCGAAAGCTTTTATATCTTTATGGTCAAATTTAAATTGGTTCATATAGTTATATTGACTTTTTATTTTAGACTTATCAAATTCATCTTTTAAAGCATTATTCCAAAGAACTTTAAAAAAATTGTCTGAAGAGCTGAAACTTTGTGTGGGCTTATGCCAAGTCATGTCTGATTTTAAAAAATTATAAATTTGTTCATCATTCATTCCTGAAAAATAGTTCCAATTTTTATTAAATTCTTTGATATGATTTAAGCAAAGCAATCTATAATTTTTGCTATTATCTCTTTCAATTGGTGCTTTATACTCTCCAATTTCAAAACAATTATTCCAATCACAAATATTTTTCATGGTGTATAATAATACAAATAATTTTTATGAATATAAATGAATTAATTTCAATTGTTGAAAAAAAGATAAAAAAGAACATGTCGTTGGAATATATAAATATTGAAGACAAAACTTTTATCCACAAAAAGCATAAAACACATCAAAATGGA
>CACKWM010000018.1:0-2500 GCA_902603905.1 uncultured Pelagibacteraceae bacterium
GTAGGTGGTTAAAAAAGTTGGTGGTGAAATCCCAGAGCTTAACTCTGGAACTGCCATCAAAACTTTTTAGCTAGAGTATGATAGAGGAAAACAGAATTTCTAGTGTAGAGGTGAAATTCGTAGATATTAGAAAGAATACCGATTGCGAAGGCAGTTTTCTGGATCATTACTGACACTGAGGAACGAAAGCATGGGTAGCGAAGAGGATTAGATACCCTCGTAGTCCATGCCGTAAACGATGTGTGTTAGACGTTGGAAATTTATTTTCAGTGTCGCAGCGAAAGCGATAAACACACCGCCTGGGGAGTACGACCGCAAGGTTAAAACTCAAATGAATTGACGGGGACCCGCACAAGTAGTGGAGCATGTGGTTTAATTCGAAGATACGCGCAGAACCTTACCAACACTTGACATGTTCGTCGCGACTCTAAGAGATTAGAGTTTTCGGTTCGGCCGGACGAAACACAGGTGCTGCATGGCTGTCGTCAGCTCGTGTCGTGAGATGTTGGGTTAAGTCCCGCAACGAGCGCAACCCTTACTTTTAGTTGCCATCATTTAGTTGGGCACTCTGAAAGAACTGCCAGTGATAAGCTGGAGGAAGGTGGGGATGACGTCAAGTCCTCATGGCCCTTATGTGTTGGGCTACACACGTGCTACAATGGTATCTACAACAGGAAGCAAGACGGCAACGTTAAGCAAATCCTAAAAAGATACCTCAGTTCGGATTGCACTCTGCAACTCGAGTGCATGAAGCTGGAATTACTAGTAATCGTGGATCAGCGTGCCACGGTGAATACGTTCCCGGGTCTTGTACACACCGCCCGTCACACCATGGGAGTTGGTTCTACCTTAAGGCAAAGTTTAAAACCTTTGACCACGGTATAGTCAGCGACTGGGGTGAAGTCGTAACAAGGTAGCCGTAGGGGAACCTGCGGCTGGATTACCTCCTTTCTAAGGATGAATAAAAGTAAAATTTTATTCTAAATAATATACAGGCTAATGTTGACCGTCCTCATTTCTCTTCTTAAAAGTTAGTGTTTCTCATCTGAATAAGGGCCGGTAGCTCAGTTGGTTAGAGCACACCCTTGATAAGGGTGGGGTCGAAAGTTCGAGTCTTTCTCGGCCCACCAAATTAAAAGTGGGGGATTAGCTCAGCTGGGAGAGCGCCTGATTTGCATTCAGGAGGCCAGCGGTTCGATCCCGCTATCCTCCACCAGAAACACTTAGCTATTAAAATCGTAAATAAAATTAATAATATCAATATCTATATCCGATTGTTCGAATAGATGAACAATCAAGAATGTTCGAATAGATGAACATTCCAACAAAATTTGATTCAACACAGAATTTTTTTCTGTGCATAAATCAAGCGTTTAAGGGCGTGTGGCGGATGCCTTGGCACTGAAAGCCGATGAAGGACGTGGTATACTGCGATAAGTTTCGGGGAACTGTATGCAAGTTTTGATCCGAAAATTTCCGAATGGGGAAACCCACCACTTTATGTGGTACTTTAAACTGAATTCATAGGTTTAAAGAGACAACCTGGAGAACTGAAACATCTAAGTAACCAGAGGAAAAGAAATCAATTGAGATTCCGTTAGTAGTGGCGAGCGAAAGCGGAATAGGCCAGTAAATTTGTTAAAAAAATTTGAATAGTTTGGAAAAACTAACCACAGAGGGTGATAGTCCCGTATGAGTAATGTTTGACAAGTTTCTTGAGTAAAGCGGGACACGTGAAATCCTGCTCGAATATAGGGGGACCACCCTCTAAGCCTAAATACTCTTCAGTGACCGATAGTGAACTAGTACCGTGAGGGAAAGGTGAAAAGAACCCCTATTAGGGGAGTGAAATAGAACCTGAAACCGCATGCCTACAATCAGTCGAAGCTCTTTTTAGAGTGACGGCGTACCTTTTGTATAATGGGTCAGTGACTTAATTTATTAAGCAAGCTTAAGCCATCTAGGTGTAGGCGCAGCGAAAGCAAGTCTTAATAGGGCGATTAGTTTAATGAATTAGACCCGAAAACGAATGAGCTTACCATGGGCAGGTTGAAAGCAAGGTAACACTTGCCGGAGGACCGAACCAGTTGACGTTGAAAAGTCTTTGGATGACTTGTGGTAAGGGGTGAAAGGCCAACCAAATTCGTAGATAGCTGGTTTTCCGCGAAAACTATTTAGGTAGTGCGTTGAATAAATATGCGTTTAGAGGTAGAGCACTAAATGGGCTAGGGGGAAGAGATTCTTACCAAACCTAATAAAACTCCGAATGCTAAACGTAGTTCTTCAACAGACAGACTGTGGGTGCTAAGGTCCATGGTCGAGAGGGAAAGAGCCCAGACCACCAGATAAGGTCCCAAAATTATGATTAAGTGTGAAAGGATGTGGAAATTCCTTAACAGCCGGGAGGTTGGCTTAGAAGCAGCCATCCTTTAAAGATAGCGTAACAGCTCACCGGTCTAATAGAGTTTCTGCGCCGAAGATGTAACGGGGCTAAAATCAT
>CACKWM010000019.1 GCA_902603905.1 uncultured Pelagibacteraceae bacterium
ACAACTCCTAATTGCCCAGTAGCTGAAAGTTTGCCGAAAGAAGTAAAAGATAGTATAATAGAAATTAAAGAGGTTAATAAAGTTGATCTTGATTTAGTTTGGGATCCTCCTTGGGATAAGAGTATGATGTCAGAATCAGCAAAATTGGAATTAAATTTGTAATGAAACAGGTAATAACTTTAAGTGATAATGCGGCAAGTAGAATTAAAGAAATCATGTCAAAAGATCAAAATAAATCAATTGGTGTAAGAGTAGGAGTTAAGTCCGGAGGATGTGCGGGTATGTCGTATAATATGGAATACGCACAAGAAGCTAATCCTAATGATGAAGTTATAGAAGATAAAGGGGTTAAAGTTTTTGTAGATTCATCAGCTATAATGTATTTATTAGGCACTGAAATGGATTACAAAAAAGATAAATTTTCTTCTTCTTTTATCTTTAAAAACCCCAATGAAACAGAGCGTTGCGGCTGTGGGGAGTCGTTTAAAATCTAATACTGTATTGCTCAATAATTGATACTTATATATAATATACAACTATGAGAGATAAGAAGCATTTAGTGCATCATTCTAACAAGCTGGCAGAACAAGCCAGAGAAAAAGCGTTATTTAGAGCACAGCGCAAATCTGTTGAAGCAGGAGCTAATGGCACACTTAGTTATAAAATTAAAAAGGGTGTTAATAAGAATAAAATTGCTGACGAAAAAATTTTAAAAAGTAAAAATTAATTAATTTTTTTAAGAGCTATAATACATCTCAAACTCCATTGGATGAGGAGTATGTTCAAGTTTATAAATTTCTTCAAATTTTAGTGCGATGTAAGCATCTATTTGGTCGTCAGTAAATACACCGCCTTGTTTTAAAAAACCTCTATCTCTATCCAAACATTCCATTGCTTCTCTTAATGAACCACAAACTGTAGGAATGTTTTTAACTTTATCTTCTGGTAGAGCATATAAATCTTCATCAAGCGGTTTACCAGGATTAATTTTATTTTTAATTCCGTCTATTCCCGCCATTAACATTGCAGCAAAAGTTAGATAAGGGTTCCCTACAGCATCGGGGAATCTTATTTCACATCTTGCACCTTTTTTACTTAACGTTATTGGAATTCTACATGAAGCAGATCTATTTCTTGCTGAGTAAGCTAATAGAACGGGAGCTTCAAATCCAGGAATTAATCTTTTATAACTATTTGTTGCAGCGTTTGAAAAAGCATTGATTGCTTTTGCATGTTTTAAAATACCACCAATATAATGAAGCGCAGTATCAGATAGTCCAGCATATTTGTTTCCAGAAAAAACAGGCATTTTACCTTTCCAGATAGATTGATGAGTATGCATTCCTGAGCCATTATCTCCTTTTACAGGTTTAGGCATAAATGTTGCGGTCTTACCAAATGAGTGAGAAACCATTTGAACAACATATTTGTATAATTGAACATTGTCAGCTTGATCAACTAATGTTCCAAAATACATTCCTAGTTCGTGTTGACTTGGAGCTACTTCGTGGTGATGTTTTTCAACTTTAATTCCAACATCTCTTAATCCTTTTAAATATTCTCCACGCATATCTTGCGCACTATCAACTGGCGGAACTGGAAAGTATCCTCCTTTAATTCCTGGACGATGGCCCATATTTCCATTTTCATACTTTCTTCCAGTGTTGTAAGGACCTTCGATACTATCGATTGTAAAACTTGTTTCATTCATATCATTTTTATATCTAACATCATCAAATACAAAAAATTCTGGTTCTGGTCCGAAATAAGCTTTATCTCCAATACCTGTAGATTTTAAATATGCTTCAGCTTTTTTAGCTATTCCTCTCGGATCTCTTTCATAAGGAGTCTTTTTGACAGCATCTAAAATATCGCAAAATAAAACAAGTGTATTATGGGAAGTAAATGGATCAATTACTTTTCTATTTAAATCAGGTTTTAAAATCATGTCAGATTCGTTAATTGCTTTCCATCCAGCAATAGAGGAACCATCAAAAAAGACACCGTTATTTAACATTTCATCATCAACAATTGTTGCATCCATAGTCAAATGCTGTAATTTTCCTCTTGGATCTGTAAATCTCAAATCTACATATTCAACTTCCTTATCTTTCATTAATTTTAAAACTTGAGTCGCGCTCATATTTTTTCCTACTAAATTTTGTTAGGTTTTAATATCAAAAAATTATAGATTAATATTGTTTATTGTAGAGATATCACCTATGCATTTCACACATAGATAAATGGTTATTAAAATGAAATTATCAATTCACAAATTGTTACAATTATTAGTTGAATGGAAGATTTATTAAAAAAAGAATCAGTCCAAAGAGTTGTTAAAGTTCTAAGCAACTTTGACGATTCAATAAAAGTAAAAGCTTTAAGCAGTTCAGCAAAAACAGCAAAAGATGCAGCCATATCACTAAAATGTGAGGTAGGAGCAATAGTTAAAAGTCTACTTTTAAGAACAGAAAATAACTTTATTTTATGCTTGGTTTCAGGTGATAAGAGATGCTCGTTAAATAAAGTAAAAAAAGTATTAAATCTGAAAGATGTTTCAATGGCAGATGCCGATCAAGTTAAAAAGCAGAGTGGTTTTTCAATAGGTGGAGTTTCTCCAATAGCTCATTTAAATAAACATAAAGTATTAATAGATACATCTTTGTCTCGTTATGAGCATGTATACGCAGCCGCAGGACATCCTAATACAATTTTTAAGATTAATTACAAACAACTAATTAAACTTACAGAAGGTATAGTAGAAGAGATAGTATAATGAGAGAGCCAAAAATTATAGATTATGTATTACTAACAATATTAGCTTTGATATGGTCTTCAGCTTTTTTTAATATTAAAATAGCAACTTATTCTTATGGACCAGTTACGATTGCTTTTTTAAGAATTATTTTTGGAGCTATTCCAGTAGTTTGGCTATGTTTGTTTAAAAAAATAAAAATTGAAGCATTTTCAAAAGATTGGTATTGGTTTGCTTTAATTGGGATGGTAAATTTAGTTATTCCATTTTTTTTGATAGCATATGGAGTTCAAAAGGTTCAAAGCAATTTAGCTGCAATATTAATGGCAAGCACACCTTTAAGCGCTACTATTCTGGCTCATTTTTTTACTAAAAATGAAAAAATTAATTATAGAAAAATATTTGGTGTTTTGCTTGGATTTTCAGGAATAGTTTTTCTATTTTCAGACAACGTTTTAATTAATGAAAATAATTTTTTATCAGCTCTAATTATTTTTGTTGCTTCAACTTTTTATGTAATAGGCGGTATATTAACTCTTAAAATAAGTAATAAAAAAAATGAAAATGTTACAGCTTCAATATTAATATGGGCAACAATATTTTTAATACCTATAACCGCTTATACCGAACAACCTTGGAATTTAAATCCAAGTATGAAATCAACAATATCGGTCATTTATCTTGGTATAGTTGCAACAGGATTTGCTTGGTTGTTAAGATTTAGAATATTAATAACTAATGGTTTGGTTTTTCAAGCACAAGTGGCTTATTTAATTCCTATATTTGGAATAATATTAGGTTATATATTTTTAAAAGAAGTAATTACTCCAAAAGTCTTAATAGCTGTTGCTGCTGTTATTATTGGAATTTATTTTGTTAAAAAATCTAATAACTAATTTAATATTTCATTTAATTTACTAACTTGACCTATCTTAAAAATCATAGCATCTTTTTTATTAAAACCATATTTTTCAGCATTATCTTTAAATCTTGCTGGAGGTTCCATTATTGGTTCTAGAGACAAAACTACTGTTCCCCAATGCATGCCTAATACTTTTTTACTTTTTAAATCTTGAGCAATATTTAACGCTTCTTCAGGATTTGTATGATAAATAGACTTATCTTTTCGCGGTGACATTGGGTAAAAATTATAAGCACCTATATTAATAAAAGTTAAGTCAATAGGACCATATTTTTTTCCAAGTTCTTTGTAAATATTTCCGTAGCCTGTATCGCAAGCAAAAAATATTTTTTTATTATTATATTCAATTAAAAAATTTCCCCACAAAGTTTTATTTGTATCCCATAAACTTCTTTTAGACCAATGAACTGCAGGTAAAAAAGTAATTTTTATATCATTTACTTTTATTTCGTCATACCAATCCATTTCGCTTACATCCGCAAAGCTATTACTTGTAAAATATTTTCCAAGCTTGAGAGGAACTAAAACTTTGGCTTTTTTGTAAGGAAATCTCTTTATAGTTCTAGTGCTTAAATGATCGTAATGGTTATGTGTTAATAAAAATAAATTAACTTCAGGTATTTCTTTAAGATTAATTGCTGGATCTACATATCTTTTAGGGCCAAAGATTAAAGGTCCCATATTTTTTTCAAAAACTGGATCAGTAATTATAGTGGTATTGCCAAGTTTAATTAAAAACGTAGCGTGGCCTATCCAAGCCACATAATTATTATTTATATTTTCTTCAAGATTTTTTAAAACTTCTTTTTTATTTATTACATGATCTGGTGGAACATTAATATTAATCTTTTTTTTTTCTTCATTGAATACTTTGAAACTCCAGTTAAAGCCAAAATCTTCAATTTTAGGTGAACCTTCTGGGTTACGAAAAGTTCCATCTGGTAAATGGTGAAAAGGTTTATTTTCCATAGCAATAGATAAAGAATTATAAACAAAAATTATTATTATGAAACTGAGAAATTTTTGCATGTTCTCAATCTGTATATTTTTTTTTTATTTACTTAATGTGGTTAAATGACCCATTTTCCTTTTGTCTTTAATTTCATTTTTTAAATAATCAAAAAAAAA
>CACKWM010000020.1 GCA_902603905.1 uncultured Pelagibacteraceae bacterium
GGTACATCCCAACGTTTTAAAAAATGCAAAAGTAAATCTAAATGAATATCAAGGTTATGCTTTTGGCGTAGGTATTGATCGATTGGCTATGTTAAAATATGGAATAAATGATCTAAGAGCATTTTTTGAAAGTGATATTAGATGGCTAGAATTTTATGGATTTGATCCATTAGATGTTCCATCAAATTATAGAGGTTTAAGCAGATGATAACTTCATTATCATGGCTAAAAAATCATTTAAAAACTAAAGCAAACTTAAACCAAGTTGCTGAGCGCTTGACAGAAATTGGTCTAGAGGTAGAAAATATTAAATCATCAAATATTAATTTGGATAATTTTATTATTTGCAAAATTATAAAAGCTCAAAAACATCCTAATGCAGATAAATTAAAATTATGCGATGTTGATATAGGTTCTGAAAAATTAATCAAAGTTGTCTGTGGAGCCCAAAATGCTAAGGATGGACTGTTTGCTGTTTATGCTTCTCCAGGCGCAGTAATTCCAAAAACTAATATGAAATTAAAAGTAGCGAAAATAAGAGGAATAGAATCTTATGGAATGCTTTGTTCGGGTTATGAACTTGAAGAGTCTTCAGATAAAGAAGGAATTATTGAATTAGATAAAAAAGAAAAAAATATTGGTGAAAAATATTTTAAAAATACTGGAGAAAAAACTATAGATATTGCTATTACACCAAATAGGCCTGATTGTTTAGGTGTTCGAGGACTTGCTAGAGATTTGGCATCTTCAGGTTTAGGAAAATTAAAAGAACAAATTAACTACAAAATAAATCAAAAGTTTAAAAACCCAATTAAAGTTTCAATAAAAAAAGAAAAAGGACAAGGATGTGGTGCATTTGGTAGTGTTTATATTAAAAATGTCCATAACAAAGAGAGTCCTGATTGGCTTAAAAAAAGAATTTTATCATTAGGATTAAAACCAGTTTCTGCAATTGTTGATATTACTAATTTTATAATGTTTGATTTAAATAGACCTTTGCACGCTTATGATGCTGATAGGATTGATAGAGAAATTATTGTTAGGAATTCAAAAAAAGGTGAGTCATTTGAAGCTCTAGACAACAAAAAATATATACTCGAGAATAACATGTGTGCGATAAGTGATAAATCGAGAGTTTTAGGCCTTGGGGGAATTATTGGTGGTACTAGTTCTGGCACTGAATTTTCAACTAAAAATATATTATTAGAATCTGCATATTTTTTTCCATCTCAAATTAGAAAAACTTCTAAAATACTAAATATTGATACTGATGCAAAATATAGATTTGAAAGAGGCATAGACCCTAATTCTATAAAATTAGGATTAGAATTTGGTACACGTATGATACTTGATATTTGTGGTGGAGAAGCAAGTAAAATTTCAGTTGTGGGAAATGTAAAAGATGAGAGAAAAAAAATTAACTTAGAAACAGAAAAGTTTAAAAAAGTTATAGGATTTTCAATTACAAGCTCAGAAATTAAAAAAATTTTAACATCATTAGGGTGCTCTTTTCAAATGAGTGGAAAAAAAAATGAAAATTTTACCACCAACTTGGAGACCTGATCTTAAGGAAGATATAGATCTTATAGAAGAATTAACAAGAATTAAAGGTTATGAAAATGTTCCCTTAATAAATCCTGAAAAAGAAAATGTTAAAGGGACCTTAAACAATAAACAAAAACTTTTTCGCTTTATTCAAAGATCTGTAGCATCAAAAGGTTATACAGAAGCAGTTACATGGTCATTTACAGATTCAAAAGCAGATAACCTTTTTTCAGAATTAAAAAAAGAAATTAAATTATCTAATCCAATTTCAAGCGATTTGGATGTTTTGAGATCATCTCTTTATTCTAATTTAATGATTAGTGTTAAAAAAAATATTTATAGGAATTTTGAAGATTTAATGTTGTTTGAAATAGGCCCAGTTTTTAAAGGTAGTAAACCAGGAGAACAATCAACAATGATCGGTGCAATTAAAACAGGAAAGTACTCTAGAAAAAATTGGATAGAGAAAGAACGAAATTTTGATGTTTATGATATTAAAAATGATGCTTTAAGAATTTTAAATGAAGTTGGAATTAACATTGAAAAGATAATTGTAAGTAATAAAACAAAAAAATGGTATCATCCAGGAAGATCCGGTCTGTTATCACTTGAATCTCGTAATGGTCCAGAATTGGCATACTTTGGGGAAATTCATCCAATGATTCTTAAAAAACTTGATATTAAAGCTGATAATATTTTAGGCTTTGAAATTATTTTAGACAATATACCTCAGTCAAGAAAAAAAATTAGAGAATCAAAAAATAGATTTATTTTTTCGGATTATCAAAAAGTAGTTAGAGATTTTGCTTTTGTTTTTGATGAAAAATATAGTTCTGGAGAAATTACTAATTTAGTTAAGGAAATTGATAAAGATTTAATTAAGGATGTAAGAATTTTTGATGTCTATCAAGGAGATAACATTGAATTAGGAAAGAAATCTATTGCTTTCAATGTAACACTAGAACCTAAAGATAAAACTTTAAGCGAACATGAGATAGAACAAGTAAGCAAAAAAATTATTTCAACAGTTGAAAAAAATACTGGTGCAACACTAAGATCGTAATGTCAACAATCGATCATATTAGAAATTTTGCTATCATAGCTCACATTGATCATGGTAAATCTACCATTGCTGATCGAATAATTCACAAATGTGGGGGTCTTACAGATAGAGAAATGAAAGAGCAAGTTCTAGATTCAATGGACATTGAACGTGAGAGAGGAATAACGATTAAAGCTCAAACAGTTAGATTAAATTATAAATCTAAAGATGGAAAAAATTATATATTAAATATTATTGATACACCGGGGCATGTAGATTTTAGTTATGAGGTCAGTAGATCTTTATACGCATGTGAAGGATCTATTTTAATTGTTGATAGTTCACAAGGTGTAGAAGCTCAAACTTTAGCTAATGTTTATCAGGCCTTAGATATTAATCATGAAATTGTGACTGTATTAAACAAAATTGATTTACCTGCCTCAGATGTAAATAAAACAAAGAAACAAATTGAAGATGTCATCGGTATTGATACTAAAAGTGCAGTTTCATGTTCTGGAAAAACTGGAGAGGGAATTGAAGATATTTTAGAAAAAATTGTTGCAATATTACCATCTCCCAAAGGTTCAGAAAAAGAAATTTTAAAATGTTTATTAGTTGATAGTTGGTACGATTCATATCTAGGAGTTGTGATTTTAATAAGGGTGATAGACGGAAAGATTTCAAAAAATATGAAAATAAAAATGATGTCAACAAATCAGGAATATATTGTTGAAAAAGTAGGAATATTCACACCCAAACCTAAAGATATTCAAGAATTAAATTCTGGCGAAATTGGATTTATAATTACAGGTATAAAAAATTTATCTGAAACAAAAGTTGGTGATACTATTTGTGATTCAAATAAACCACTAAAAAATGCTCTTCCTGGTTTTAAACCAAGCAAGCCAGTAGTTTTTTGTGGATTGTTTCCAGTTGATAGTTCTGATTATCAAAAATTAAAAGATGGATTGGCAAAACTAAAACTAAATGACTCCAGTTTTTCTTATGATGCCGAATCATCTTCTGCATTAGGACTGGGTTTTAGATGTGGTTTTTTAGGTTTATTACATTTAGAGATAATTACTCAAAGATTAGAAAGGGAATTTGATTTAAATTTGTTAACAACTACACCTGGTGTAGTTTACAAAGTTCACTTAAATAATGGAAATATAATTAATTTGCATAATCCGTCAAGCTTACCAGATCCTACACATATTAATTTAATTGAAGAACCTTGGATCAAAGCAACAATAATAACACCTGATCAATATCTTGGATCAATAATAAAATTGTGCCAAGACAAAAGAGGAATTCAGACTAATTTAAGTTATTCAGGTGCAAGAGCTGTGCTAAATTATGAGCTGCCATTAAATGAAGTAGTTTTTGATTTTTATGATCGATTAAAATCTATGACCAGTGGATATGGTAGTTTTGATTATGATATAATTGACCATAGAGAAGGGAATTTAGTAAAATTATCAATTTTAGTTAATAACGAACCAGTTGATGCACTAGCAATGATGATACACAAAGATTTTGCACAATATCAAGGAAGAATAGTTTGTGAAAAACTAAAAGATTTAATTCCAAGACATAATTTTATGATTCCTATTCAAGCAGCAATTGGAGGAAAAATTATAGCTAGAGAAACTATTAAAGGTTTTAAAAAAGATGTTTTAACAAAAATTCATGGTGGAGGAGCTATGGATAGGAAAAGAAAATTGCTTGAAAAACAAAAAAAAGGAAAAGCAAGATCAAAACAATTTGGAAAGGTAGAAATTCCTCAGGAAGCATTTATTGGGGTACTTAAAATTCAAAAAGATTAATTTTTTTGAAAAAATTTTTTAATTAAAATTAAAGTTTTGTTAACTTCATTTTCTTTTAAATCTGGATAAAGTGGTAGCCTAATTAGTTTTTTCCAAATCTGTTGGGTAACTTTCATTTCTCCACGTTTAAATTTTTTTCCAAATTTTGATGAATGTAGTGGCACATAATGAAATGTAGCGGGAATTTTCTTTTCTTGTAAAAAAATTCTTAATTTTCGAGCTAATTTGTAGTTTTTAACTTTAAAAGCAAAAAGATGATAAACATTTTTGCTTTCCTCATTATTAGTTAATAGTTGAATATTTTTATTATTTAGTTTTTTTAAATAATTAAAATATTTTTTCCAAAT
>CACKWM010000021.1 GCA_902603905.1 uncultured Pelagibacteraceae bacterium
TAATTTAAGATTTTTACTAAAAATTTTGTATAGTCTGTAAGTAATATCAGCATCTTCTGCGGCATATTCCATAGCTTTATTTAATTCTACTTCCCTAAAGTTTATTTTTTTTTTTCCAGAACCAACTAATTCTTTAAAAGATATAGTTTTATGATTAAGATGAATTTCAGACAAAATATCCATGTTATGCCTGTTTTTCCCAGCATCAAGCACATAAGACATAAGCATAGTATCTTCCATTGAAGACATTTTTATTCCATGTTTGTAAAGAACTATAAAATCAAACTTAATATTTTGTCCTATTTTTTTAATACTCTTATCTTCAAGTAGAGGTTTTAATTTTTTTAAAATAACTTCCTTATTAAGACAATCTTGTGATTTATGACCAATTGGAATATAACAAGCTTTTCCAATTTGAGTGCTTAAAGAAACTCCAATTAATTCTGCTTGATGTGCATCTAAGGAACTAGTTTCAGTATCTATTGCAAGTTCTCCAAATTCTTCTGCTTCCTTAATCCATGCATCAATTTCTTTTTCTTTTTTAATTAAAAAGTAATTTTTTTTATTAATGGTTTTTTGTTTTTCTTTTGGCGCTGAATCAATTTTTTTACTAGATAGAGATGGTTCGCCGTAAATAGAAATTACGGAACTTAATAAACGATTAAATTCCATTTCTCTTAAATATTTATAAAGTTTATCTTTATCTATTTGTTTAAACGCAAATTCCTCAATTTTTTCTTTTACAGGAACATCTTTTTTTAAAGCAACTAATTTTTTACTAAGAATTGCTTTTTCTTTGTTTTCAATAATAGTTTCCCGTCTTTTATTTTGTTTAATCTCATGTGCGCTACTTAGTAGTTTTTCTAATGTTCCATATTTGTTTATTAACTCTGCTGCAGTTTTAATTCCAATACCTGGAACTCCTGGTACATTATCGCTACTATCTCCAGCAAGAGATTGCACATCAACAACTTTTTTAGGATCAACACCAAATTTTTCAGCTACATCTTTTGAAGTTATAAATTTATTTTTCATTGGATCATAAATCCGAACATTTTTTTTATAAAGTTGCATTAAATCCTTGTCAGAGGAAACAATAGTAACCTTCGCATCTTTTTTTAAAATTTGCTCTGTATATGTAGCAATCAAATCATCAGCCTCATAATTAATTAACTCAACAGAAGGTAAATTAAAAGCTTTTACAGATTTTCTTATATACTCAAACTGAGGAACAAGATCATCAGGTGCGTCCGCTCTGTTGCTTTTATAATCAGAATAAATTTCATTTCTAAAGTTTTTTCTTGCAGAATCAAAGATCACTGCAAAATGAGTTGGTTTTTCCAAATTTTCATCTGACCTTGACTCTTCTACTAATTTAAAAAGCATGTTGCAAAAACCACTTACCGCTCCAACAGGTAATCCATCACTCTTTCTTGTTAAAGGAGGCAATGCATAATAAGCTCTGAAAATATAACCAGATCCATCTATTAAATAAAAATGATCCGTTTTTTTTATTTTGCTCATTTAAAATAATATTATCTTAATTCTGTTGAATGTTATAAATGTATAATTTCTCATGAACAAAAAAAATGTACTTTCTGTTAAAAATTTAAATAAAATTTACAATAGTAAGGATTCTAATTCTATAAACGCACTCAATAATTTAAACTTGGACGTGAAAGAAGGAGAAATTTTTGGATTGCTCGGACCAAATGGTGCAGGAAAAACTACATTCATAAATATTTTAGCAGGAACAGTAATTAAAACCTCTGGTGAAGTAAATGTTTGGGGCTTTAACTTAGATATGAACCCTCGGCAAGCTAGAGCATCAATAGGAATTGTTCCTCAAGAAGTCGTTTTAGATCCATTCTTTAGTCCAAGAAAATTACTTGAATTACAAGCCGGTTTGTATGGTGTAAAAAAAAAAGAAAGAATTACAGACAACATATTAAAACTAGTATCTTTAGATAAACAAGCAAATAGTTATGCAAGAAGCTTATCGGGTGGAATGAAAAGAAGATTATTGATTGCTAAAGCTTTAGTGCATCAACCACCAATAATTTTTTTAGATGAACCAACAGCTGGAGTTGATGTTGAATTAAGAAAAAATCTATGGGAAAATGTAAAATCCCTTAATAAACAAGGAGTAACAATTATTTTGACAACTCACTACCTTGAGGAAGCTGAAGAAATGTGCAATCGAATTGGAATTTTAAATAAAGGCAATTTAGTTGCATTAGATAGCACTAAAAATCTTCTAAACAAAATACTGACAAAAAAAGTCACTTTTAAAATAAATAAAAAAATAGAAATTAAAGACAATGAATTAGATTCTCTAAAAATTATATCAAATAAAGAAAATGAAATTTGTATATCCTATGAAAAAAGTAAAGTTAATATAGAAGAAGTAATAAATTTAATTAAAAAAACAAATGTTCAAATTTATGATATTTCTACAGATGACGGTGATTTGGAAGATGTATTTCTTCTTTTAACTAAAAACTAGATTAATTGATTAAAAAGTGGTAAAAATAAAATATGGAAATTGTTAAATCATTACAAAGTCAAAAAGTGATTAAATATTTTTTAATTATTATTTTTGGTTCAATCTTATTAACCATTTCAGCAAAGATTAAAATTCCTTTTTATCCTGTTCCCATGACTATGCAAACTTTTGTTGTACTTCTTATGGGTATAACTTTAGGATGGAAAATTAGTGTGTCTATAATTTCTTTATATTTATTTGAAGGTGTAATTGGTTTGCCAGTATTTGCTGGAACACCAGAAAAAGGAATTGGAATAATCTATTTTACAGGCCCAACCATGGGATATTTAATTGGTTTTTTATTTGCATCTTTTATTGCTGGTTATTTAAATTTTAAAACAAATATTTTTTTTATTTTTATAAAACTAATTTTATCTGTTTCAATAATTTATATTCTGGGAATATTATGGCTTGGAAATTTAATAGGTTGGGATAAACCTTTATTTCAACTGGGTGCAGCTCCTTTTTTACTAGCAGAATTATTTAAAATTTCTTTATTAACACTATTGGCAAAAAAACTTATTAGATTTAGAAAATTTATTTAGGTGATCTCTTAGACAATATTCTTTGTAGAGTTCTTCTATGCATTTTAAGACGTCTAGCTGTTTCGGAAACATTTCTATTGCATAATTCAAATACTCTATGAATATGTTCCCATTTTACTCTATCGGCTGACATTGGATTTTCAGGTGGTTGTGCTTTTTCTTTTGGATTTGCTAATAGTGCTTTTTCCACATCGTCTGCATCAGCTGGTTTAGCTAAATAATCAATTGCTCCTTGTTTAATTGCAGCTACAGCAGTAGAAATATTTCCATAACCTGTAAGCATAATGATACGACTATCTATATTTAATTTTTGAATTTCCTTTACAACCTCAAGTCCATTCCCATCTGTTAATCTTAAATCTATTACTGCAAATGCAGGTTTTATTAATGCAACACTTTCTATGCCTTTTTTTACACTCTCAGCTTGAGTTACTATAAAACCCTTCTTTTCCATTGCTCTTGAAAGTCTATCTCTAAATGGATTATCGTCATCAACAATAAGCAATGATTTATCCTTATATTCAGCTATTTTTCTTACAGTATTATCTTTCTGCATAAGAAACCTATATGGTTACTTTTATTAACATTTCAACCAAATTTTTTCTTTACATTAATTAACTATTGGCTTAATTGCTGTGAAATATGAAAGTTTTTAATTAATTATTAAAAACTTTTTTTATTAAATTTTTTTTGGGGGCATATGCAATGCAAAAATTTAACACAGTTGATGATCTTGTAAATCAACTGAAACCAGAAGGACCAGTTTATTGTATCAGGAAAAAACCGATACAAGTCGCGTCCAAAACTTTTCAAAATAAATTTCCTGGGAAAATTTTATATGCTGTAAAAACAAACCCACACCCTGAAGTCTTAAAAACAATTACAAAAAGTGGAATTAATAATTTTGATGTAGCTTCAATTAAGGAAATTGAAAACATAAAAGAAATAAATCCTAAAGCAAAATGTTTCTT
Organism: uncultured Pelagibacteraceae bacterium; assembly: GCA_902603905.1. Lineage (GTDB taxonomy): Bacteria > Pseudomonadota > Alphaproteobacteria > Pelagibacterales > Pelagibacteraceae > Pelagibacter. The sequence goes on from CACKWM010000021.1 coordinate 4,062, forward strand.
TATGCACACAGTAAAAAGCCGTGAAAGTATAAAAGAAGCTTATTTTAAACATGAAATTAAAAAATTTTCATTAGATACAAAAGATGAATTAATAAAAATCATTGAGACAACAAATCGAGCTAAAGATTTAGAACTATTTGTGAGAGTTTCTGTTTCAAATGAACATGCTGAAATAGATTTGTCAAAAAAATTTGGAGCCTTAACTTCAGAGGCTATAGGTTTATTAAGATTAACTAAACAATACGCTAAAAAAATTGGTTTAAGTTTTCATGTTGGATCTCAATGTATGCATCCAATTTCATATACAAAAGGAATTGAAGAAATAGGAAATATAATTAGAAAAACAAAAATTATTCCAGACTATATAAATATAGGTGGTGGCTTTCCTACAATTTATCCGGATCTAGTTCCACAATCTTTAGACAGCTATTTTGAAGAGATAAAAAAAGCTCTAAAAAATTTAAAATTAGATAGACTTCCGGAAATTATTTGCGAACCAGGTAGAGCTTTAGTTGCAGAAAGTGGGTCAACAATTATAAGAGTGAACTTAAGAAAAAAACAAAAA
>CACKWM010000022.1 GCA_902603905.1 uncultured Pelagibacteraceae bacterium
AGCTACCGCAGATGCAGTTGGATCAATTATTACAGCCATAGATGGAGTACAAAATAAAGAATTTCATAATGCATTTTGTGCCGTAAGACCTCCTGGTCATCATGCAGAAAGAAATAAAGCAATGGGATTTTGCATCTATAACAATGTAGCAGTTGGTGCAAACTATTTATTAAAAAAATATAAATTCAATAAAGTGGCAATAATTGACTTTGATGTACATCACGGAAATGGAACACAAGATATTTTTTATGATAATGAAAAAGTCTTATATATTTCCACTCATCAATACCCATATTACCCTGGAACAGGTGATGAGAAAGAAAAAGGTAAGTATAATAACATTTTCAATATTCCTTTACCTGCTGGTACTACTTCAGAAGAATATCTAAATGCATATGAATTTGTTCTTAAAAAAATCAAAGAATTTAAACCTGAATTTATACTTTTGTCTGCAGGATTTGATGCACATAAAGATGATCCATTAGCTCAATTTGAATTAACATCTAAAGATTTTTATAATTTAACTAAAAGAACATTAAACTTAGCTAAATTATACTGTGAAGGAAAAGTTGTATCAATTTTAGAAGGTGGTTATGATCTTAATGCACTTCAAGAAAGCACAGAGATGCATGTTAACGCACTCTTAGAATTTAATTGATAATTTGAAATTATTTATTAAAGAGTATTAATGAAAATTTATAGAATTAAAAAATCAAATATTGATATAAATGGCCGAGGGCTTTACGCTACTAAGAATATTAAAGAAGGCACTAGAATTATTGATTATGTTGGTAAAATTATTACTAAAAAAAAAACTGATCAATCTAAAAAATTTGATAATTCAAGACCAATTTATTTATTTAATCTAAATAGCAGGTATGATCTTGATGGAGATTATTCATGGAATACTGCCAAATTAATTAATCACTCATGTTCAAATAATTGTGAGTATGAAGGTCAAGGTTTAAAACTTTGGGTAATTGCTATAAGAGATATTAAAAAAGGTGAAGAATTAACTTGTGATTATGGTTTTAGTTATGACTCAGATTACAAACAATTTCCTTGTAAATGTAAATCCAAAAATTGTTGTGGCTATATTGTTAGATCTGAAAGTCGTTGGCGTATTAACAAAAGATTTGGCTTAAGCCTTAAAAAAAGTAATAGAGTTAATAGATAACTTTCTCTAAAAATAATCCATGTGGAGGTGCTGGTGGTGCACACAAAGTTCTTTTTTTTGATTTAAAAACTTCTGTGAATTTTTTTAAATTCCATTTTTTTTCACCTAAATATTTTAAACAACCCACCATAGATCTCACTTGATTTCTTAAAAAAGATCTAGATTTAAATTGAATTACAATTTTTTTATTTATTCTTTTGATATTAATTTTTTTTATTGTTCTAATAGGACTTTCTGAATAACAGTTCGATGCCCTAAATGTTGAAAAATCATGAGTTCCCAACAATTTCTTTGTTCCTTTTTTCATGATTTCAAGATCTAATTTTTTTTTGATATGCCAAACTTTATTTTTATCCAATGATGCTGGGGCTATTCTATTCAAAATAATATATTCATAAATTCTTTCTTTAGCAGAATATCTTGCGTGAAAATTTAAATTTCTCTTTTTTATTTCTGTTATAGATATTAATTTTTGATTTAAAAAAAAATTCAATGATTGAATAAATTTTTTTACATTAATGATTTTTTTTTTAGTATCAAAATGAGCTGATTGACCCCAAGCATTAACACCTTTGTCTGTACGACCGGAGCCAATGAGACTTATCTTTTCTTTTAAAAGTTTGGATATTTTATTTTGAATTAGTTTTTGAATAGAATTTCCTTTTGACTGAATTTGCCAACCAATAAAATTAATTCCAACGTATTCAATTAAAATCTGATATCTATGCATTATTGAAATTTGACCCCTTTTTAATTCGAGATCCATGCATAAATTCACTAATTTTTTGTTGACGCTTTCCTTCCTTTTGAATCTCTAAAACCTTTATTGAACCATCTTTGCAAGCTATCTCTAAATTATCACTTAAAACACTACCTGGTTCTCCAGTTTTAGCAGATAGTTCAACTTTAAGAAGTTTGTAACGCTCACCATTATAAATAAAGTAAGAATTTGGATACAAGCCATTTATTTTTCCTATTATATTTTTTGCAGAATCAAACCAATCAATTCTTGCTTCAGATTTTGATATCTTGATTGCATAACTAGCTTTTGTGTCATCCTGAGGTTTAAAAACTATTTTATCTCCTAAAATAGCGTCTATATCATCTATTATTTTTTCAGCAGCTAATAAAGAAAGTCTTTCTGATAAACTTTCTGAATTTTCATTTTCTAAAATATTTAAAGAGTAAGAATTACAAATAGGTCCTGTATCTAACTTTTCTTCAAGCTTCATAATACTTATACCTGTTTGTTTGTCTAAATTCATTATCGACCTTTGAATTGGAGCTGCTCCTCTCCACTTCGGTAAAAGAGATGCATGAATATTAATGAAGTTTTTTTTAGTTAAACTTAATATTTCTTTTGGAATAATTTGACCATAGGCAACAACAATCGCAATATCTGGATTTAATTTTTTTAAATATTCATACTCCTCTTTATTATTTTTAAGTGATGCTGGTGTTCTAATTTCTAGATTTAATGTTTCAGATAGGCTTTGTATAGGAGTGGGATTAACACCCATTCCTCTCTTTGATTTCTTAGGTGATTGAGTATAAACTACAGAAATTGGATAGCCATTTTGATATAAAGATTTTAAAATTGGCACAGCAAAAAAAGATGTGCCCATAAAGACAATTTTTTTTAACATTAATTAAACTACTATTCTTTCAGGCTTAATTTTTTGTTTAGATAGTTTTTTAATTATCATTGATTTTTTTAATTTAGATAAATAATCAATAAATAAAATTCCTTCTAAATGATCCATTTCATGTTGAATGCATGTAGCTAGCAAACCTTCTGCTTTAAGTATTTTTTTTTCACCATGATAATCTAAATATTCAATTTCAATTTTTTTAGGTCTTGCAATTTCTGCAAATTGACCTGGTACAGATAAACAACCTTCCTCATAAGTTGTTTGTTCTGTATCTTTATTATGAACAATTGGATTAATAAAATACATGGGATTTTTTTCTGTCTGATCTTTAGCTAGATCTATTACTATTATTCTTTTTGGAAAACCAATTTGTATTGCGGCTAGTCCTATGCCTTTGGCAGCGTACATAGTTTCAAGCATATCATCCATTAATCTCTGCTCATTTTCTCCAACATGTTCGACTGGCTGGGAAATTTGTCTTAGTATTTTATTAGGCTCTGTTAAAATTATTTTAACTGTCATAATTTACTATTATTTTAATTATATTTTTTAACTTTTAAAGGAAGAACTTTTAATAAAATTTTGTTTCTTAAAGGGTCGATATTAAGTTGATTTAAAGTACTTATTATAAAATATAATGTTTCTGGTCCAATAGTCTCTATTTCATCTTGGCCAATAATTTCTACAAGTCTTAATAAAGCTAAACCTGCTTCTCCATTATCAATTAATAATTGAATATCATAAGGCATATTAGAATTATCTATTTCATATAAATCTTCATACTTTTTTAAAACCTCCACTCCATCTGATTTTAAAGATTCAATCAAAATTATGTCTTTAGTGGAAATATAATATTTTTTATTTTTTTTTATTTTTTTTAATAAATCATTTAGATCTTTTTCAATATTTTCTTTCTTTATATCTTTTATAAAATAATTTAATAATTTGGACTGATGGATAATTTTATTATTAATTTTAATTTTAGTTAAACTTTCTTCATTTTTTTCTTTACTAGTAAATTCATAATAAAAATTTGTATAATTTGATGGAACTTCATATATATCTATTTCTTTTAAAATTTTAGACAATTCATCTTTAAATGCATCTTTAATGCCATCTTTTATGAACAAATCTTTTAAAATTTTTGTTAATTCTATTTTGGCTCCGTTTTCACTAGTAATTAAAATTCCTTGATAAACAAGCGCTCTTGCTTCCACATTTGTTAAAAGTTTGTGTGACTCATTAACTGTTAAAAGTTGGTTTATATTAAATTGAAATCTTTTATAAAGATTAAATAATTCTTTTTCACTATAATTCCTTGCATGTGTAGCTTTTTCTATTGAAAAAATTTTATTTCGATCTTCCAAATCAATATTTTCTATGCCTTCTAATAAATTTGAACTTGCAAGATATCGCCAAATAATTTTCGATGTATTTTGATTAGGTTCAAATTTAAATTCTTCATTTGTTTTATGCGATAAATGAAAGTCTAAAATTGTTTTTTCTGAAATTTCATGATTAATTTCTTCATTATAT
>CACKWM010000023.1 GCA_902603905.1 uncultured Pelagibacteraceae bacterium
TACAAAAAATGATGGTGTTCCAACTGAGGAAAAAGTAGAAGCAATTTTTTTTGCAATAATTCCAGATTTTCCCACTCCAGAAATTATTACTTTTCCTTTTTTGCAATTTATTATTGTTTGGACTGCTTTATTAAATGAATTATTAATATTTTTTTTTAATTTTTTTAGTGATTGAATTTCAGTTTCAATTACTTCTTTTGCTGTTTTTGTAAAATTTGCTTTCGCCATTAGTGTGACCAGATATCATCTTTAAATGATGCAAGATCTAAATTTACTCTTGTGTTAATAAATTTAATGCAATCTTCGTATAATTTCATTCTTTTTTCTCTAATAAGTATTTTATTTAATTCTTCATTAATTCTATGAAGATATATAACGTCATTTGCACAATATTTAAGTTGGGCCGGTGTAAGATTTCCTCCAAAGTCTGAGCTTTGAAGTTGCTTGCTGACATCTATATTAATAAATTCTTTAATTAGATCTTTTAAACCGTGTTTGTCACTATATGATCTTGCTAATCTAGATTTAATTTTAGTATCTTGAATATTTGAAATTTCAATTTTTAAATAGTGTTTTATAAAAGTTAGATCAGCTCTTGCATAATGGAATATTTTTGTTACATTTTTATTATTTAACAACTTAATTAAGTTAGGAGCTTTGTAAGTTTCCCTATTTAATTGAACTATATGTGCATCCATATTTCCACTAGAGATTTGCAAAAGACACAATGGATCTCTACTAAAATTTAAACCCATGAATTCACCATCAACTGCTATCGTGTTGCCTAAATTTAAATCTTCTGGTAAATCGTCTTTGTGAAGCTTAATATCAATATTCATTTTTAATCATATATATATGAAACCAAAAAATTGTCTAATTTTTGGCGCAAGCGGTCAAATAGGTCGACATTTAATCAGAAAGTTAACTGAAAATAATTATAAAGTAACTGCTGTTACTAGAAATGTTCATCAAAAGGGTTATGTTTTAAAAACGCAAGGTAATGCAGGCTATATTGATATTGTTGAGTTAAATATTTTCAATGAAAACAAGTTAAAAGACTTAATTAGTAGAGCCGACATATGTATTAATTTGATTGGCATTTTATATGAAAAAAATAAAGGTAATACTTTTAAAAATATACATACTATTTTTCCATCCCTAATTTCAAAAATTTGTAAAGAATACAATGTTCAACAATTCATACAATTATCAGCGCTTGGTATTGAAGATGCAGTAGATTCTAATTATGCAAAAAGTAAATTAGAGGGTGAAAAAAATATTAAAGAAAATTTTAAGCACGCAACTATTCTTAGGCCTTCTGTTGTTTATTCTGTAGACGATAATTTTACTACAAATTTTATGACCTTGCTAAATAGACTCTTTATTTTTCCACTTTATTACAATGGCAATACAAAGTTTATGCCTATACATTGTTCTGATTTAACAGAAATAATTTACCAGGTTATTTCAAAAAATATTATTTCACACACAATTGAATGCGTTGGACCAGAAACTATTTCTTTAAAAGATATATTAAAAAGATTATTAAAAATTACAGAAAAAAATCGAATACTTATTCCTTTACCTTTATTTTTAGCAAAATTATCTGCTGTATTTTTTCAATTATTACCAAACCCATTGTTAACCTTGGATCAATTAAGATTGCTTAAATATCATAATGTTGCATCAGGTAAATATAAAACTAATGTCGATATAGGAATTCCAAGTGTTTGTAAATTTGATGAAGAAGTTGAGAAGTATGCATTTATGTGGAAAGAGCGTGGTGAGTTTTCTAAAAAGAAATACGATTTATAATTTATAATGATAAAATTATAATAATATTATTTTGAATAAAAATGGATTTACACTTATAGAACTTTTAGTAGTCGTGGCAATAATTGGAATAATTGCTGCGGTAGGTACAGTTGCTTACACTGGATATAGTGCAAGAGCTAAAGACAAAACACTTAAATATAATCATGATCTTGTTTTAAAGTTTTTAATAACCAAATCTATGGAATGCGAGGTTGGTAATGAAGAAATGATTTTTAAAGACGCTTCTGGAAATGATGTTAGTTATAGTTGTAGTTCAACAGATAAATCAGACTTTGCTAATAAAATACTAGCTCATGTAAATAATCATATTTGTAAAAATGTTTATAGGCCAGACAGAGGATGCATGGTAATCACAGGTGGATATATAGAAGAAGCCATTGCTGTTGATGTAAATACAGGTCTTGATGGGTGTGCAATTAACATAAGAACTTATGTTGACAAAAAATTAAATCCTGCACCTTGGGAGTACGGACAAACATTATTTAAGTTAGAAAGTTGGTGTTAATAATTTAAGCAGACTTAATTTTTTTTTCTATAAACTTAGGCACTTCATCTTTACCAACAACTTCTTCTTTCTTAACTTTTGGCTGAAACGCATATAGTAAATGCAATTTACAATATGAAAAGTCTTTTAATGAAGTTCTTCCACAAAAATAAAAAGAACTTTCATCTGGATGACCAATAGGCCATTTACAAGTTTTTTCATCCAATTCTTCAAGTTGTTTTGGATTTTCAGGTTCAAAATCTTTTTCAATTAATAAGGATTTAAACTTACTTCTTCTTCTACGTTTTTGAATGTGGTTTTCTTCAGAATTTGGTTTTTCAAAATTGTGGTTGTTTGAGGAACTTCTTGTCTTGGTTATTTTTGAAGACAAATTTAACCTATGAGCTTTACCTATAACTGCATTTCTGCTGATTCCTCCTATTATTTCAGCAATTTGACTTGCAGTACTTCCTTTGCCCCATAATTCTTTTAATTTTTTAACTTTTTCCTCTGTCCAACTCATATTTACCACATATAGTGTTTATAATATCTTTTATAACTATATAAGGATACTCACAAGATAAATAAGAAGACAAGTAAAATTTTAGTTTTATTAACAAATAATAAAAAAAAACGTTAAGAATATTCACTTATGGTTGAAAATAAATATCAAATTGGCGTTAGAAGATTTGGATTGGTAAATTGGATTGGACTTTACAGCTTATACGTTAAAGAAGTTAGTAGATTTCTTATAGTTTGGGCCCAAACACTTTTGTCACCTTTGGTTTCTAGTTTGTTGTTCTTGTCTGTACTTACGCTTGCATTAGGAAATGGCAGAGGAGATGTATTGGGATATCCTTTTATAAGTTTTTTAGCACCAGGACTTATAGTAATGTCGATAGTTCAACAGAGTTTTTCACATTCCGTTTCTTCTTTAATGATTGCCAAAATACAAGGAAATATAATAGATACTTTGCTAGCACCCTTGTCACCTACAGAAGTGACCTTAGCAATTATAATGGCTGCCGTTACCAGAGGTTTAGTTATTTTAGTAATTTCAGTTGTAGTATTTTCATTAATAATTGAAATACATATTTATAATATTTTTTACATCTTTATTGGTGCTTTTTTAGGATCTTTCATCCTTGGAGCTCTTGGCTTTATTACTGGTCTATGGGCTGAAAAATTTGATCATACAGCCACAATAACTAACTTTATTATTACTCCTTTGAGTTTTTTATCAGGAGTATTTTATTCAATTGAAAGACTTCCAGATTTTTTTCAAACGATAAGTAAAATTAATCCTTTTTTCTATATTATTGATATCTGTAGATTTGGTTTCTTGGGCGCATCTGATGGCTCTATTGGTTTTGGGCTAACTTATTTAGTTATTCTTTCAATCATAGTGTGGTTGATATCTTATTATTTATATAAAATAGGTTATAAAATAAAATCATAAAATTAATGAGTTACGTTTTAGGAACATACGCAAGAACAGTAAAAGACAACTTTGTTAAAGGTAATGGTTGTTACCTTTATACAGACAAAGGTGAAAAGTACTTAGATTTTGTTCAAGGAATTGCTGTAAATGCATTAGGTCACAATCATGAACATTTAGTTAAAACTATGAAAAGCCAAGCTGACAAACCTTGGCACTTAAGCAATTTATTTTTAATTCAAGAACAAGAAAAATTTG
>CACKWM010000024.1 GCA_902603905.1 uncultured Pelagibacteraceae bacterium
AGTTTGGTTAAATACTGAAGAAGTTAAAAAGTTTTGCCCAATAATAAATACATCTCCTGACATTAGATATCCAGTTTTAGGAGGAACTCTTCAAAGAAGAGCTGGTACGGCAAGACATGATGCTGTTGCATGGGGTTATGCTCGTGGAGCTGATGCAATGGGTGTAGATATTATTCAAAATTGTGAAGTAAAAGGAATTAAAAGATATGGAGATAGTGTTGAAGGTATAGAAACAACAAAAGGATTTATAAAAACAAAAAAAATTGGAGTAGTTGCTGCTGGTCATTCAAGCGTCATTGCAAATATGGTTGATCTAAAATTACCTCTTGAGAGTAAACCTTTGCAAGCATTGGTATCAGAGCCAGTTAAACCGATCATAGATACTGTAGTTATGTCTAATGCAGTTCACGCTTATGTAAGTCAATCAGACAAAGGAGAACTAGTTATTGGCGCAGGAACTGATGCTTATGTTTCATATACACAAAGAGGGAGCCATGATGTTGTTGAAGGTACATTAAAAGCAATACTAGAGCTCTACCCTATTTTTAGTAGAATGAAAATGTTAAGACAATGGGGAGGAATAGTAGATATTTGCCCAGACGCTAGCCCAATAATTAGTAAAACTCATATTAAAGGTTTATATTTTAATTGTGGTTGGGGAACAGGTGGATTTAAAGCTACTCCTGGTTCTGGTGATTTGTTTGCTCACACTATAGCTAATGATGAACCACATAAATTAAACGCTGATTTTAATATCAACAGATTTGTAAGTGGTGATCTTGTCGATGAACATGGAGCAGCTGCTGTAGCACACTAATGTTTTTAATTAATTGTCCTTATTGTGGTGAAAGAGATCAAAGTGAATTTTCTGCAGGTGGAGAGGCACACATTGTTAGACCAAAGCAACCTACTGAATTAAGTGATGATCAATGGGCTGAATTTTTATTTATGAGAAAAAATATTAAAGGAATTCAATTAGAGAGATGGAATCATGCTCACGGATGCAGAAAATGGTTCAATATGGTTAGAAATACATCAAACGATAAAATTCATGCTGTTTATAAAATGGGCGAAAAACCTCCTATAAAATAATGAGCAAAGATTTAAGAATAACAAATAACAAGTTTATTGATCAAACATCTAGAATATCTTTTAAGTTTGATGGCAAAACTTTATATGGTTTTAAAGGTGACACTTTGGCTTCAGCTTTATTAGCAAACAATATCCACCTAGTAGGAAGAAGTTTTAAATATCATCGTCCAAGAGGAATAATGGCATGTGGTTCTGAAGAACCTAATGCAATAGTACAACTGGGAAATGATTCTTCAATGACAGAACCAAATACAAGAGCTACTGAGATAGAATTATATGAGGGTTTAGAAGCATCAAGCCAGAACTGCTGGCCAAGTGTTAACTTCGATATTGGTGCAGTAAATAATTTTTTCTCTCCTCTTATACCGGCAGCTTTTTATTATAAAACATTTATGTGGCCTGCTAATTTTTGGAAATTATATGAATATTTTATAAGAAAATCTGCAGGTCTAGGTAAATCGCCTACAGAACCGGACAAAGATATTTACGATCATAGATATTTACACTGTGATGTTTTAGTTGTTGGAGGAGGTATATCTGGAATAATGGCTGCAAAAATAGCAGCTAAGAATAAATTAAATACAGTATTAATAGACGATAAAAATATCTTAGGTGGAACTACTATTTTTCAACAAAATGAATGTTTTAAAATAAACAATTCTTATTCAAGTAATTGGTTAAAAAAGGAAATTGAAACTTTAAATTCGCTTAAAAATTTAACTATAAAAACAAGAACATCATTAGCTGCTTATCATAGTTACAATTATCTTTTAGCTAGAGAAAATTTAACAGATCATTTATGTTTAAATGAAAAAAAAGATAAAATTCGTCAAAGACTTTGGAAAATCAGGGCAAAAAAAGTAGTTATAGCCACAGGGGCTATGGAAAGACCATTAATTTTCAACAATAATGATAGACCTGGCATTATTCTTTCATCTTCTATCAAAAAGTACATAGATTATTACGGAGTTAAATGTGGACAAAAAGTATCTTTATTTACAAATAATGACTCAGCTTATGAAACTGCCATCTCTTTAACTAATAGTGGTGTAAGTGTTAATTCAGTTATTGATATAAGAGACAAAACTAATTCGTTAATAGTTAAACAAGCAGAAAAATTAGGTGTTAAAATTCACTGGAAATCATCAGTTGTTAATACAAATGGTTACAAAAAAATCAATTCTATTGAAATTATGAAATTGTCCGACCATGGTACTGCTGTCACAGGAAAAAAAATAAATGAAGAATGTGATTGCTTAGGTATTTCAGGTGGTTGGACACCAAGAGTACATTTATTTACTCAGTCTGGTGGTAAACTTAAATTCAGAAATGAAGATAATGTTTTTTTACCAGATAAGTCAGACTTAGATCAAATAAGTATAGGATCTTGTAATGGTGATTTTGAGCTTGATGAAGTAATAAAAAATTCAGTTAATTTAACAAATAAGTTTTTAAAAGTTAACAATAATGATTATGAAAACTTAGAAATTATTTCCTCAAAAGAAATTGACAAAAAAAATATTTGGCTACTACCATCTGATAAACCTTTGGGAAAAACTAAACCATTTTTAGATTTTCAAAACGATTCTACTGCGAATGATGTAAAATTAGCTTTAAGAGAAGGTTTTAAGTCAATTGAGCATGTAAAAAGATACACAACAACGGGTATGGCTACCGATCAAGGGAAGTTATCCAACATGCATGCACTTGGAATTATAGCTGAAACCGCTGGTGTTAAAATGAGTGAATTGGGAACAACTACGTTCAGACCTCCGTACACTCCATTAACTTTTGGAGTAATTGTTGGAAGAAATGTTGGAGAATTTTTTGATATTACAAGAAGAACTCCAATGCATGATTGGCATGTAGAAAAAAAAGCCGAATTTGAAAATGTAGGTCAATGGAAGAGAGCTTGGTACTATCCTATAAATAATGAAAACATGCATGAAGCTGTACAAAGAGAAAGTAAAGCTGCAAGAGATAGCGCTGGTATCCTAGATGCTTCTACTCTTGGTAAGATAGATATTCAAGGAAGTGACGCCTCGGAATTCTTAAATAGAGTTTATACAAATGCTTGGTCAAAATTAGAAATTGGTAAATGTAGATATGGTCTTATGCTTAATGAAGACGGAATGGTTTATGATGATGGTGTTACAACAAGATTGGGTGAAAATCATTACATAATGACTACTACAACAGGTGGTGCTGCTAACGTTCTTTCTAAATTGGAAGATTATTTACAAACTGAATGGCCTGAATTAGATGTTTATTTAACTTCAGTCACAGATCATTATGCAACAGTTAGCATCTGTGGACCAAATTCAAAAAAAATTCTTTCAAAAGTAATTCCTGATTTAGATTTATCAGATATAGAATTTCCACATATGTCTTTTAAAAATGCATCAATAGATAATATAAAATGTAGAGTAATGAGAATTAGTTTTACAGGAGAACATAGTTATGAAATTAATATTCAATCGTCTTATGGAAAATCTGTTTGGGAAAAATGCTTTGAAGCTGGTAAAGAGTTTAATATTACACCTTATGGAACAGAAACGATGCACTTACTTAGAGCTGAAAAAGGATTCATTATAGCTGGTCAAGATACAGATGGAACAATGACTCCAGTAGATTTACAAATGGATTGGATAATAAGTAAAAAAAAATATGATTTTATTGGGAAAAGATCTTTGTATAGAAGCGATACAATAAGAGAAGATAGAAAGCAACTTGTTGGTTTATTAACCGATGATCCAAAAGAAGTTTTAGAAGAAGGAGCACAAATTGTAGCTGAAGCAAAAAATAAACCAGTTGAAATGCTTGGTCATGTTAC
>CACKWM010000025.1 GCA_902603905.1 uncultured Pelagibacteraceae bacterium
CCATCTCTTTTTTTATATACAGTGCTATCTATATCTGTTTTGTTGCTAAAAATAGGTTTGATTAAATCATAAAAACTTCTCATTACTGGTTGATGTGTTACTTGAACTTCACCAGTTGTTGGCTCTGATAAATTTCTAAAACTTTCTTTGCAATCCGTGCTAACATCCTCCCAGCTATCCCAACTATTTTTTGGCATTCCTCTTCCGTCAATATTTCTTGCATGAGACTCTGTTAAACTCTCTCCATCTGGCTGAAGAGTATTTACTTCTGATGGATTTAATTTGTTTTGAAGTGTTACCCAATCTTCATATTTTTTATTTTCTTCATCGCTTGCACCAGCTGCTGGTTTAGCAACTGAAATTTTGTCTACATCCACCCATGGACCCATGTAAGAATTAATTAATTGTTTTTCACCTTCTAGTAATGCCGTTTCTGCAACATAAAAAGCCTGTTGATATTCATCACTTGTATTATTGCTTTGGTGATCTCCTGAAGAAATAACAATTAAAGATCCACCCATTAATGACATTACCATTAGAAGCACAAGTGAAAGAACTAATGTAAATCCTTTTTCATTTTTGTTTATTTTTTTCATACTTATTGTCCAATATTTCTTGTGTGTATAGTTACAACAACTGAATCTCTTAGATATTTATCTGTAGTTGCACTTGTTCTATCCCCAAGTCCTTTTATAAGTCTTGGTATTATATTTCCTTCTGCATCTAATTTATCAAATCTATAAAATTCTTTTTTTGATCTAAAAGTTAATCTCACATCTACACTTCGAATATTATAAAGATCTTTTCTGCTTGGAGCGTCAGGTCTTGGAGGAGGGTCAATAATTCTTCCATGTTGATTGAAGGCAATAAATTCCATATCTACCAAATGGTCTCTAATTAATTCACCCACAAAACATTCTGGACAAACTACATTATCTGATACCCAGAAACCATCTTGTTCACCAACTGCTTGGGCCCAACTTTCTTTGCTTTTATAAACTCCATAATACTTACCATCCTTACCTGATCTTGGCATTGCATAATACGTAACTCTATATCGCTTATATGGTTGATTAGGCTTACCAGTTTCTGGACTGTGGGTTTCATTAATATGATTCTCGTTAAAATCTCCATAGACAATATGGATTTTGTCACAGCAATAATCTTCATAAGGCATTTTTTCATGCTTACTTGTATCATTAGTATCGCCAGGTGTTACTAAAGCTGCGTCAAGACCGTGTTGAGGTTTATTACCTAATTGATCTTTAATGATTATTATTGGGTCATGACTATCATATACTGAACTTGTTAATCCTTGATACTTAAGGTAATCCTCTCTTGGTATGTATGGATCTCCATTTTCTCTTCTGTTTTCATTTTCTTTGTGAACACCATAATAGTATTTAAATCCTGCTAACCTTATGTCTCTCATAATCATTCCAACAATATCTCTTCCGGAACGACTAATTTTTGCACGATCTACAACTTGAGAATAGCTATTGTTTACAACATTATACGTTGTATACATTGCTGCCATCATAATAGAAGATATGACTACGCCAAGCATAATCTCTACTAAAGTAAAACCGACTACATGATTAAATTTATTTTTTCTCATTAATTTTTAAGTTGATAGTCTGCTTGGAAATACAAAAATCTTCTCTTTGTTCCATTGTTCATGTTAATTTGCACTCGACCTATAAATAATCCATCATCATAAACATCTGAATTTTGGTGATCACAGTGATTCCACTTACATATTTCAAAAATTTTTACAGTTTTAATATCCCTTGGACCTTTACACTTAAGGTATCTGTCGCTTCCTAAAATGCTTGTCCATTTTTTATTTTTGTTTTGTGAAGCATCACTATATTCATCTTCAGTTTTATAAAGATTCTCAATATCATTTTTATTTGCATAATTGCCTTTTTCAGCACATACTTTGCCAGCATTATCAATTTCAAAATTGTTATCAACTAGGTGTTCAGAAAATTTATTTAAACCCGCCACCTCATCTCCTGCATCATCTACTCTTATAGGTTTACCTTCGGCATTAAAATCAATATTTTCTGCATCCATATTTACACCATGTATTGTATTTCTGTGACCAATAATATCCTCTGCTATCATGCTTACCAAATAATTTGCTTTTGTTCTTTCAGCTGAATTATCTATGGATTGAACGGAAAAATTTACCATTGAAAAAATTGCAACAAATCCAATGCCTACAATTGCTGTTGATACTAACGCTTCTAAAAGTGTAAGACCTTGCTGTGATTTATATTTAATCATTGTTGTACCCATTCGTTTTTTTTTATGTTCCATTTTTCCATATTAACGTTTCCAAATCTAGACCAATTTATTTGAAAAACATACTTATGTTTAGAGAGTGAATCTGCATCACATTTAGTAATTGCTGCTGTACGGTTACAAACATAAAATCCTTCTATTATTGAAGTATTAGATTCAAATTCACCATCAGCACTATACCAAGTTCCATCTTTTGAAAAACAAATAGTTCCTGATTTTTTGGTGTCAAAATTTGCTACTACGTCATCAAATGATAAAAAGCTTACTTGTAAATTATTTGACACAGACCATTTACCTTCTTCTCTTATGGCTCCTTCCTCATCCCATCCATCTGAAAGTCCAGTATAACCTGTTCCAGTTTGATCGGCATCACATCTAACTGTAATATCGGTATTCCAATTATCAACTTTTCTTATTCTTTGCGTAAGAGTATCCATATTTAATCCCTTAGAGATTATAGCCAAATCGTCAAATTCATTTGTTACTTCCACTTGAACAAATGCAAAAGATCCATTTTGAACTTGTGAATTAATATTAGTAAATAAATTTTTTATTTTTGTTGCTGCATTTCGAACTTCTCTTTCTGATTTCCAAGATGAAAAGCTTGGATAAGCTACTGCTGACATTATAGATATAATTACAATAACAACTAAAAGTTCTAAAAGATTAAAACCTCTAATGTTCTTTTCCTGCGCTTGCATCTATTTTTCCTGCTTTTACAAGTTCCTCTAATGATTTAGTCATGGTAATCATACCATCTTTAACAGCAGTTTGCATGATGCTAGGAATTTGATGTATCTTGGACTCTCTTATTAAGTTCTGAATTGGAGCTGTACACTTCATAACTTCAAAAGCACCACAACGGCCTTGGCCATCTTTAGTTTTAAGCAATCTTTGTGTAACTACCATTTTTAGAGATGTTGAAATTTGTGCACGTATTTGTGCTTGTTGTTCTGGAGGGAATACATCAATAATTCTATTAATTGTGCTTGGTGCACCACTAGTATGCAGCGTTCCAAAAACTAAGTGACCTGTTTCTGCTGCTGTTAATGCAAGTCCAACTGTTTCTAAATCTCGCATCTCTCCAACAAGTATAACATCTGGATCTTCCCTTAATGCAGCTTTTAAAGCACTAGCAAAACTTATTGTTTGTTTTCCAACTTCCCTATGAGAAACAATACTCTTTATGTCTTTATGTATAAATTCAACCGGATCTTCAACTGTAATTATGTTTGAAGTTCTTGTTTTATTTATTTCATTAACAATTGCTGCAAGCGTTGTTGATTTTCCAGAGCCAGTTGGTCCTGTTACTAAAACTAAACCTTTATGCATATCGATAATGTCATAAAGCACTTGCGGTAAATCAAATTGTGCCATCTCGGGCATTACAGTCTCTACTCTTCTAAGAACTGCCGCCGGACCATTAATAGTCTTATAGAAATTTGCTCTAAATCTTAATC
>CACKWM010000026.1 GCA_902603905.1 uncultured Pelagibacteraceae bacterium
TAAATGAAACAAACAATTGCATTAATAGATGACGATAGAAATATACTTACCAGCATAAGTATTGCTCTAGAAAAAGAGGGATTTAATGTTCAAACTTATCTTGATGGAGAAAGCGCACTAATAGGTCTTTCAAGAACTCCTCCTGATTTAGCAATTATTGATATTAAAATGCCAAAAATGGATGGTGAAGAACTTTTAAAAAAATTAAGAAAAAAAACATCTTTGCCTGTAATTTTTTTAACATCAAAAGATGAAGAGGTTGATGAATTATTAGGTTTAAAACTAGGTGCAGATGATTTTGTAAAAAAATCAGGCGGCTTTTCAATAAAAGTTTTAATTGAAAGAATTCGTGTTCAATTAAGAAAAAAAAATATTAATAACATTGAAGACACAAAGAATATTATAGCGCATGGAAAATTGAAGTTGGATCCTTCTCAACTAGAGTGTGAATGGGATGGAAAGCAATTGCCTGATAAATTAACAACCACTGAGTTTTTGATTGTAAGAGAATTGGCTAAAAGACCAGGTATTATAAAAGAAAGATCACAACTTATGGATATTGCTTATAGAGAAGATACAGATATTGAAGATAGAACAATTGATAGCCATGTTAAAAGGATAAGAAAAAAATTTAAAAAAGTTGATGCTAATTTCTCCGCAATTGAAACAAGGTATGGAAGTGGCTATCGTTGGAACGTTAGTTAATGTTCAATAATTTTTTAAAAGATTTATCAATTCTAAAAAAATTTTTATTTATTAATTTATTGATCTTTGTAATTATTGGAAGTTTTACTGTTTTATATTTACAAAGCATTCAACCAAGTTTAATTAATAATAAAAAAGTTAAACATATTCAGATAATAGATAACACCATAGATCATATTCAGAGATTGAATATTAAGTTTAGAGAGGATGAGATTAGAAAATTTTTGTTTTCAACAAGATTTCTTTTTCAAAATTTAGACAGGGTAACTATATTTGATAGTAAATTTAATTTAATTGGTGATACAGATACTTTAGATCTTGATCCTAGATCTTTTTCTCAAAGATTAGATATAATTGAAATGGATGTAACAATTAAAGAAGAAAAAATTGTAGAAGAAGAAAAAGAAAAAACTATAGATGAAAATAATAAGTTATCTTTAACTGATATTTTAATCGATTATGCTGGTTCACCTGAATTTGGAAAACCATTTACTTTTACTCAAGAAAATTATGATCAATTTTTATTAACAACTATTCAAAATATTAAAAATAATGAGAAGAATATTGGTTATCTAGCAATAAGTGAAAATGCAAATGATATCAGAGCTGCAATTAATGAAAGAAAAAGTTTTATTATGAGAACTGCAGCTGTTGTAGGAATAGTAATATTAATTTTTTCATACGTATTAAATAGATTTTTTTTAAAACCAATTAAAAATTTGGTCAATTATACAAATACAGTAAAAGATAAAAGTAAGAAAAAAGAAAATATAGAAAGTATAAAAAAGAGAAATGATGAACTTGGAGTTTTATCTCAGTCTTTAGATGAGATGACAAATGAAATGCAAAAAAGAATCAATACAGCTGAAAATTTTTCTACAGATCTGGTACATGAAATTAGAAATCCTTTGGCATCACTTAAGAGTGCTTCTGAAATTATTTCTGAAACGGATAACAAAGAACAAAGAGATAAGTTAATAAATATAGTTTCACATGATGTTGAAAGAATAGAAAGATTAATTACTGATTATTCTCAAATGTTAAAAGATGAAGCCGCTATAAGTTCAGAAAAAATGCAGAAAATAAATTTAAAATCAATTGTAAAATCTGTAGTTGATGATTTTAATAGCATCTATAATTCAAAGAGAGGAATTTCTATTAATCTAAAAACAAATGGGTCAGAAAATTATACAATATTAGGAATTGAAAATAGAATTGAGCAAATTATTGCTAATCTATTAGAAAATTCAATTTCATTTAGTGAAGATAATCAGGAAATTAATGTTGAATTAAACCAAAAAGAAAATGGAAATATTAATCTAAATGTTATTGATCAAGGAGCAGGTTTTAAAGAGAATGATACAAAAAAAATATTTAACAGATTTTATAGCAATAGACCCGAAAAATTTGGAGAACATTCTGGCTTGGGTTTAAATATAGTAAAAAACCTTGTTGATTTGCACAATGGGGAAATATTTGCAAAAAATAACAAAAATAAAGGTGCAAAAATTGAAATTATTTTTCCAAAGGTGAAATAAAATGACCAGTTGCAAAATATTTTATAATTGTTAAAAGAAGCACTTTCCATGACTGATTATAAAGTAAAAGATATTAAACAAGCTGATTTCGGCCGAAAAGAGATATCTCTAGCAGAAACTGAAATGCCAGGTTTAATGGCATTAAGAAAAGAATACAAAGGAAAACATCCTCTTAAAGGTGCAAAAATTTTAGGATGTCTTCACATGACAATTCAAACTGCTGTATTAATTGAAACATTAGTTGAGTTAGGTGCTGAGGTTAGATGGTCATCATGTAATATTTTTTCAACACAAGATCATGCAGCTGCTGCTATTGCAAAAGCAGGAATACCAGTTTTTGCATGGAAGGGTGAGACAGAAGAAGAATATTGGTGGTGTGTTAAACAAACAATTGAAGGTAAAAAAGATTGGAAGCCTAATATGATACTTGATGATGGGGGTGATTTAACAGCGTTAATGCATAAAGATTATAAAGAATTAATGAAATCAATTAAAGGTTTATCTGAGGAAACTACAACAGGAGTTTTAGCTTTAAAAAAAATGCAATCTGAAGGAAAACTACTTGTTCCTGCAATTAATGTTAATGATTCTGTTACAAAATCTAAATTTGATAATTTATATGGTTGTAGGGAGAGCTTAGTTGATGGAATTAAAAGAGCTACAGATGTTATGATGTCTGGAAAAGTTGCAATTGTTGCTGGATTTGGAGACGTTGGAAAAGGTAGCGCTGCATCTTTAAGACAAAGCGGTGCAAGAGTTATGGTAACAGAAACAGATCCAATATGTGCACTTCAGGCTGCCATGGAAGGTTATGAAGTAGTTTTAATGGACGAAATGATTAAAGAGGCAGATATCGTAGTTACTGCAACAGGAAATAAAGACATAATTACAGCAGACCATATGAGAGAAATGAAAGATAGAGCAATACTTTGTAATATTGGACACTTTGATAATGAGATTCAAGTTGAAGCTATGAAAAATTATAAATGGGACGAAATAAAACCACAGGTTCATGAAATAACTTTGCCAGATAATAAAAGAATTATTTTATTAGCAGAGGGAAGATTAGTAAATTTAGGTTGTGCAACTGGGCATCCAAGTTTTGTAATGAGTGCTTCATTTACTAATCAGGTAACTGCTCAAATAGAGCTGTGGAATAATTCTGACAAATATGAAAAGAAGGTATACGTTTTACCAAAACACCTTGATGAAAAAGTAGCAAGGTTGCACTTAGATAAAGTTGGTGCAAAATTAACGAAACTATCAAAAGAACAAGCAGATTATATCAGCGTAACACCAGAAGGACCTTATAAGCCAGATACCTATCGTTATTAAAATGGCATTAAGATGAAAATTTCATCTACCCTCGACTTAGCAAAAATATCAAATAAGATAAAAAAAATATTATCACCAGGAGATGTAGTTTTTTTGTATGGTCAAATAGGTGTTGGAAAAACAACTTTT
>CACKWM010000027.1 GCA_902603905.1 uncultured Pelagibacteraceae bacterium
AATAAATATATCTGTATCCAATAAATAATTTTTTACTTTTGAGACATCTTTCCCATCTTTTTTTTCAATATGTTTTTTTGCTGAAATATTAGCAAAAATAGCCTCATTATATTTTTTACTTAAATAATCACTAATTGAAACTTGTTTAATATTAGCCTGTTTTAATAATTCTATAGCTCCTTTAGAAGCACGACCACTTCCAGTAAGTAATATTTTTATTTTATTAAAATTTTGTTTACTAATTAGTTTTTTAATTTCTTTATAATTACTAATTTCAAAAACTCTTGATAGTGGTTTTTTATTGAATAATTTTAAATAAAGATTTAATGTGTTGTAAGCGCCAACGATACCTGCAAATCTACCAAATCCAAGATATCTATAACCTTCTCCAGAAACTTCTCTTATATTTTCATAATCGATTAAAGTTATTTTTTTTTTTATAACTTCTTTTAAAAGTTCTTTTTTATATATAATGGCTTCGTCTTTTATAGTTTGACCAATATATTGGCGAACTTTACTTGTGTGTGAAAAAAATAAATAAGTTTTACCTTCAATAAGTGCTGATATATCAACTTCTTTTACCCCAAAAATGATATTAGCAGAACTTAGATCGTCTTTTATCTGAGCTCCAGCATTTTCATATGCTTCATCTTTAAAACATCTTCTATTTGATGGTTGCACTATTATTTTTATATTAGAAAATTTATTTAATATACTTGATACTTGGGCAGGAGAAAAAGGCGTTCTATTTTCATCAATTCTTACTTCTTTAAGGATACCTAAAACAACTATTTTTTTGTTCATTGTTAATTTAAATTATTTTTTTATTCCTTGAGGATCAGTTAATAATTTAGCTATTTCATTTTGAGATGGGAGCATATTATTTTTTAAATCATGGATTATTTTGATTCTATCCGTGATTGGAATAAAGTTTGTATCTAAGTTATTTTTATTAAAAGGATGTTTAAATTCATAAGGAGGTTGCTCATCTCTAAATGAGAGTTCATCTTTATTGATTGATGTTCCCCATTTTTGTTTAATATAAATTCTATTCTGTGCAATTGTATCATAAATTCTTTTATTAATTTTTCTTGATATTCCAATATTTCTTTCAACTGGTTTGTTTAGACTTTCTATTTTAACTTCATTTAAATAACATCTTTGTTTATAATCGGCATCTTCACAATAGGCATCAATGCAATTTTCATCAAACATTCCAATTTTTATAAAAGTTTTTTTATGTAAAGCAAAAGTAGAAAATTCAAAATGAGGTTTAATTAAAGTTGCAATTGTATTTTCATTGCATTTTTTAAGTAATTCCTCCATTTCCTTTTCTTCAACAATTGTATCTTCTTGACCAATAATAATTTTTTCCAAGCCAAGATATTCAAAACCGATATAAGAAATTAAATTCCATCCTCCTGCACAACCTATATTATTTTTTGTCTTATATATTTCGTAACTTTCTATTTTTTGATTTCCATTATCAATTATTCTTAATTTTGTATTTGGGTATTTTTTTTTATCAAATTTTTCTCTGAAATAATCGAAACCTTGGTATGCTAGCAGAAAATAATTTATCATATTTTTTTCCAATTTTATAAAATGGTTAAATCTAGTTTTTGTTTTCCTAGTCTTTCATTTCCTTTTTTTGTAACCAAATATGTTTCACCTAAATTCATTGCTAATTGATTTTCTGAATCCATCAATATCATATGCATAAAAAAAATCATACCTGGTCTTATAATTAGCGGGTTTCCAGTGAAGATCATAGGTGGGACGTCCATCCACGTTGGAGCGAAAGTTGCACCTAATGAATAACCGCATGCATTCATTCTTGATTTTTTATAACCATGGGAGTCTAATATTTTTGCATGAGCATCAAATACTTCGCCAACTTTGTTTCCAGGTATAAGTTTTTTTTCACAATTACTTAATGCATCAACACAAGCATCGTGCATTTTATAATGTTTTTGATCAGCTTTCCCTATAGGAATAGTTCTCATTAACGCTGAATGATAATGTCTATAAGTACCTGCCCATTCAATAGTTAATTGATCTACATTCGATAAAATTCTTTTTTCTGCCTGATATCTGCAAAGTAGTGCATTATGACCTGATCCTATTACAAATTCATTGCCTGGATAATCTCCACCACCAGCAAAAATAACTCTTTGCATTTCTGCTAAAATTTTCCCTTCCTCAGCACCTGCTTTTACTATTTTCCATGCGGATTCCAAAGCATCATCAGCAAGCTTTGCAGCTTTTTTAATATAAAGAATCTCTTGATCTGATTTTATTACTCTTAAGCGAGAAACTAATTCAGATTTATCTTTTAAGCTGGAAAAATTTTTTAACGAGTTGTTAAGCTTAATAGTATTTCTGCCAGTCAAACCGTAGGAGTCATACTCAATACCAATATTTTTTCCTTGAAGTTTAAGATCTATTAATATGTTTTTTAATAAGTCAGATGGACTAGAGTTTTCTTTATCTTCCCAAATTATTATTTTTTTTATATTCGAAGTATTTCTTGCTTGCCTTAAGTCCGGGGCCCGTGTTAACAAAATTATTTCACCGTCATCTTTAAGTATTAAAGACTGAAAAAAAACAAAACCAAAAGTATCGTAGCCTGTAAGCCAATACATAGATTCTTGTTTAAACATTAAAAGAGCACTTAAATTTTGTTCTTTCATAGAATTTAAAACTTTATTTTTTCTATCTAAAAATTCCTGGTTTGAGAAATGTAGGGCCATTTTTTTATTTTTGTAGTTCAGCTTTTGGTTTGAATATATAATTATTAAATTTATTCAGATCAGTTAAACTATTAGTGTTTACAAGTTCATTTTTATTATAATAAAAGGATTCATAACCTAAAGAATTAATAAAATTCAATGTTTCTTTAACATTTTTTTTCGTGTATTTTTCTTCAATTTCCACAAGCAAAATTGGTCTATGCATGTTTATTGTATTTAAAGAACCTTTAATAACTTCTGTTTCGTGTCCTTCCACATCTATTTTAATAAAAGATATTTTTTTTGAAAATTTAAAATCGTCAAGTTTTTTTGTTTCTATATTGTAAGATTTATAATTTTTCACCGTATTTGATTCATGTACTGTCGCTTTTCCCATTTCAAAGTATTCTTCATAATTATTTTCATTAAAATTTGGATTTCTAATTGGAACTTTTAATTCAACATTTTCATTTTTATCCGATAAAGCGCAATTATATATTTTAATATTTTTAATTATTTTTAAAAGATTTTTCTCTAAATCTTTATATATTATTGGATTGGGTTCAAAAGCGTGAACAGTTTGAGAAAACTTTGACATAAGAAAAGAATAAACGCCTCTATATACTCCGATATCTATACTGTCTGTACCAGGAATTATAAAATTTTTTATAAGCTTTAGTTCATTTTCTTCATTATTTTTAATTGATCTTTTAAGTCTTTTTTTTAATAAA
>CACKWM010000028.1 GCA_902603905.1 uncultured Pelagibacteraceae bacterium
TATTGACAAAGTTAACGCTGATATAAATATTTTTAATTTCCCTTGGAAAATTAATGAAATTTCTTCAATAATGCTAATAGGTTGTGGAACCGCCTATCATTCATGCCTAATGGCAAAATATTGGTTTGAGCAATTAACTACATTGAATGTGAATGTAGATATTGCTTCAGAGTTTAGATATAGAAATAATAGATTTAAAAACGACACTCTTTATGTATTTGTTTCCCAATCAGGTGAAACTGCAGATACTTTTGCTGCATTAGATTTATGTAACAAAAACAAGATGAAAACATGCAGTGTTGTAAATGTTGTTGAAAGCTCTATAGCCAGAGAGTCTAAATTTGTACTTCCCATCCATTGTGGGCCAGAAATTGGAGTAGCTTCTACAAAAGCTTTTTTAGGTCAAATGCTAGTTTTATATATTTTATGTTTAAAAATTTCCAAAATGAGAAAAGATATTGATAAAAAAAAATATTTAGAAAAAATTAAGTCACTTTTTTCATTGTCAAAATTAGTAAAACAAACTTTAGAAACTGATAGCAAAGTTCAATCTGTGTGTAGTTCATTTGCTAAAATTAAAGGATCAATGTTTTTAGGACGAGGATATTCTTTTCCAATAGCTTTAGAGGGCGCATTAAAATTAAAAGAGTTAGCTTATGTGCATGCTGAGGGATATCCAGCTGGTGAAATGAAACATGGACCACTTGCACTAATTGAAGAAGGTATGCCTGTTGTTGTATTAGCTCCAAGAGATGAATATTACAAAAAAACAATTTCAAATATGCAAGAAGTTATAGCAAGAGGAGCAAAAGTTCTTTTAATTACAAATAAAAGTAAGGATGAAGTTTATTCAGAAAATATTTGGGAAAAAATTGAAGTTGAAAATACATCTGATGATTTACTGCCCTTTTTAATAACTATTCCTCTTCAAAAATTAGCGTATTATTCGGCTCTTAAAAGAGGCTATGATATTGATAAACCAAGAAATTTAGCTAAATCAGTCACTGTTGAATAATCAATAAACTCTGCTAGAACACTCTTAGGTTGAATATGAAAAAATGGAAAACAAATAGCTGGAAAAACTATCCTGTAAAACACATACCTAGTTATGGGAACGAAAAAGAACTTAATATGGTTCTTGGAAAAATAAAAGATTTTCCTCCTTTGGTATTTGCTGGAGAAACTAGACATTTAAAACAACAGCTTGCTGATGTTGTAGATGGAAAAGCTTTTCTATTACAGGGCGGAGACTGCGCTGAAAGTTTTGCAGAATTTAACCCTGATAATATTAGAGATTATTTTAAAGTTATATTGCAGATGTCACTAGTGTTAACATATTCGGCATCTTTACCAGTTGTTAAACTTGGAAGAATTGCAGGACAATTTTCTAAACCAAGAACTGCTCCAACAGAAAAACAAGGAGATGTAGAGCTGCCAAGCTACCTTGGTGATAATATAAACGGTATAGAATTTACTGAAAAAGCTAGAAAACCTGATCCAAAAAGATTATTTAAAGCTTATTCACAAGCAGCATCCACTTTAAACTTAATAAGAGCTTTTTGTCATGGAGGGTTTGCTGATTTAAAAAAAGTTCACTTATGGAACTTAGGTTATATTAAAAAAAGTCCACAAGCTAAAAAGTTTAAAGAGTTAGAAGACAAAATTGCTGATGCTCTCGCTTTTATGGATGCGTGTGGAATAAATTCTGACTTCAACAGAAGATTAAAAACTGTTAACTTTTGGACTTCACATGAGGCTTTATTACTTCCTTTTGAAGAAAGCATGACAAGAATAGATTCAACCACTGGAGAATATCACGATACATCTGCACACTTTGTTTGGATTGGCGACAGAACAAGACAATTGGACGGCGGTCATGTTGAGTTTTGCAGAGGAATTGAAAACCCAATTGGAATCAAATGCGGCCCAACATCAAAACCTGAAGAAATAGTTAAAATTTGTAATGTTATAAATCCTAAAAATGAAAAAGGAAAAATAACTTTAATTTCAAGATTTGGTCATGAAAATGTTGGAAAATTTTTACCAAAATTAGTTAGAACTATTAAAAAAGAAGGTTTAAATGTTATTTGGTCTTGTGATCCTATGCATGGAAATACTGTTAAATCTTCTACAGGTTTTAAAACAAGACCATTTAATAACATTTTAAAAGAAGTTAAGAATGTTTTTGCAGTACATCAAAGCGAAGGCTCTTATGCTGGAGGGCTGCATATAGAAATGACGGGACAAAATGTTACCGAATGTACTGGTGGAACACAAAAAATTTCTGATAAAGACTTATCAAGCAGGTACCGTACACATTGTGACCCAAGACTAAATGCCAACCAAGCTATAGAACTTGCATTTTTAATTTCTGATGAGATTAAAAAAAACTCTAATAACGCAAGAAGTGGAATTAGAGCGGTATCTTAAGCGTTTATAAAATAAATCCTATAACGTATATTTAAATTATGGAAGTTAGTAAAAAAACTATATTTATTAAAGACTGGATATTGAACTATGTAAATTCAATGCCAAAAAAAGCTCAATCGTTGGTTATTGGCGTGTCTGGAGGAATAGATTCATCAGTAACAAGCACTTTATGTGCAATGACAGGTTTAAGAACTATAGCTTTGTGTATGCCAATTAAGCAAATTCCTTCTCAGCATGATTTAAGTCTTAAACATAAAGAGTGGTTGGAAAAAAAATTTAAAAATGTAGAAACTTATACTATAGAGCTTGATGAAGTATTTAAATCTTTTCAATCAAAGCTATTAAAATTTGACAATAGTCATGGTATGGCCAATTCTAGAGCAAGAATTAGAATGACAACTCTTTATCAAGTTGCTGCAGCAAACAACGGAATTGTTGTAGGCACAGGTAACAAAGTAGAAGATTTTGGAGTTGGTTTTTTCACAAAATATGGTGATGGAGGGGTTGATATTTCTCCAATTGCCGATTGTACAAAAACTGAAGTTCGGGAACTAGGAAAAGAATTAAAAGTACTAGAAGAAATAATTAATGCTCAACCAACCGACGGGCTATGGGATGATGGAAGAACTGATGAAAAACAATTAGGCCTAACATATGAAGAAGTTGAAGAAGCAATGTCTAACTCTAATTCAAAAAATAGATCAAAATATGAAGAAATAAGAAAATTAAACTTACACAAAATGGAATCAATTCCAGTATGTAAAATACCCAAATAGGATGAACAAAGATATTTTTTTAACCAATAGTCTTGGAAACAAAAAAGAAAAATTTGTACCAATAAGCAAAAATAAAATAGGCATGTACGTATGTGGGCCAACAGTTTATGAGGATCCACATATTGGAAACGCAAGACCA
>CACKWM010000029.1 GCA_902603905.1 uncultured Pelagibacteraceae bacterium
CTTAAGACAAAGCGGACCAACAAAAGTTGAAATGTTAATTTCAACAAGAGTGAGAAAATCACCTTATTGGCATTTGTCAATGCAAGCCGGTTGTTGGAGAGCCACAGTATATAATCGTATTTACCATCCTAGAGGTTATGTTAAGCCAGAAGATGGTGGAGCTATGGTAGAGTACGATGCAATTGTAAACCACGTTACCATGTGGAATGTTGCTGTTGAAAGGCAAATAAGAGTTAAGGGTCCAGATGCAGAAAAATTTACGGACTACGTAATAACAAGAGATGCAACTAAAATCTCACCAATGAGAGCTAGATATGTAATTTTATGTAATTCTTATGGTGGAGTTTTAAATGATCCTATACTTCTTAGAATTTCAAAAGATGAGTTTTGGTTCTCATTATCAGACTCTGATATTGGTATGTACCTGCAGGGTGTTAATGCTGATGGAAGATTTAATTGCACAGTTGAGGAAATTGATGCTTGTCCAGTGCAAATACAAGGTCCTAAATCAAAAGCACTAATGAAAGATTTGCTTGGTGATCAAGTTGATTTAGACAATATGCCTTTCTATGGTTTGGCAGAAGTTAAAGTCGCTGGAAAAAGTTGTGTTATTTCACAATCTGGTTTCTCGGGAGAAGCGGGATATGAAATATATTTAAGAAATGCAACTTTGTATGCTGATGATATGTGGAATGCAGTTCTTGATGCAGGTAAAAAACATAAGTTAATGGTTATTGCTCCTGCTCACCATAGAAGAATTCAAGCTGGAATTCTTTCTTGGGGACAAGATATGGATCAACAACATAATCCTTTTCAATGTAATCTAGGTTATCAAGTCTCTTTATCTGGTAAAGGTGAATGGAATAAAAAAACTGATTATGTTGGTAAAGCAGCTTTAGAAAAAATGGGTGCAGAAATTAAGGCAGGAAAAAAACCTTACAAACTTCAATTAGTTGGACTTGAATTAGGTGGAAAACCAATCGAAGAATATGCTCCTGATTTTTGGTTAATTTCAAATGCAGATGGAGGTGATCCGGTTGGATTTATTACATCTCCTTGGTACCACCCAGAGAAAAAACAAAATATTGCCATGGGATATGTGCCATTTGATGGAACATTAAATTCTAATGGCTTCCCAAAAGGCAAGGTTGGAACTAAATATAAAGTCCATTTACCAGCCAAATATTCTGATACTCCAGGAAAACCTGTTGATGCAGTTATAGTAGACATTCCATTTAAAGAATCTTTTAACGCTAATACAAGAGAAGTTGTTAAAGGTTAAATAATTTTTTGAGGGGGCAAATATGCCCCCCTCTAGAAAAATAAAAATGTTCACAGAATTTTCAAATATAATTATTCGCTCATTAAAATTAGATAAGACTCTATATAAAGATAATAGAAATTATGGTGAAGCTGCAATTTATTTTGCTGGTCTAATAATTATATTAGGAGGAATTGCTGGAGCAATCGCTGCTAATACAGTAATAAAAACTCCAATAGCAATGTCAGGATTAACTCAAATGCTTAATTGGGTAATATGGTCAATACTTATTTATGTTATTGGTGTAAAGATTTTTCCTGACAAAAATATTAAAGTTCCATTTAAAAAAATTTTAATTGGTGTTGGTTATGCTAATGCACCAGGATTATTAAGGTTTTTTGCTGTTACTCCTGATTTAATGATACCAATTATTATTCTAACTCAATTTTGGATTTTAGCAGGATTAATTATATCAACAAAAGAAATCTTAAATTTAAAATCAAACATGAAATCTTTTGGAATTATCTTTTTATCTTTTTTAATTATAATAATTGTATTTATGTCTTTTTTTATGAGCAGAATGAATGCTCTACCAGTTAGCACTATCAGTTAAATTGGAAAAACCGTTTTTGAAGTTCTACAAGATTTACAAATTTTAAATCCAACTAAAATTAAATTCTGAGAAACGCTTTTATCTTTTTTTTTACATTCTTCGCACTTATTATTAAATTTACTCAAATCTTCTTTTTTTAAATGATTATCTTTAAATTCCTTAGTCATTATCTGTTAAACCTGCTCCTGCACCACTTTTTTTTAAACTATCTGTTTCTTCTACAAATGTATCTTCTGATAATTTGTAAAGCTCATTCCATTCTTTTTCAAGAAATGAGTCTGCATTGTTTAAAAATTTAACTGAAACAAAGTTTGCTACTTCAATAATTTTATTTTTTAAAAAATTTGAATAAATATTATTGTTAAAGTTTAGCAAAAATTCTCTATCATCTAATTTTAAAAATAGTCTTTTGCCAACAATTTCCGATGCTCGACTCACAAATGGTAAAAAAAGCAAAGGATAGCCTATTTTTTCAAACTTTATCTCAGTTGAATTTTCTAAAGATTTAATTTGATCTAAAAAACTTGTTCCAGCAATTATTGGACAAAAGTGAAATTTAATTGCTTTATTGTCTAGGCTTATTAGATTTAGATTTTCAAATTTATATTCTTTTTTTTTCTTAAAAAAATCATTTAAATTTTTAACACCTGGTAAACCAAACATTTCTAACATTCTAATATTTTTTCCAATCTCTTCTGAAATGCCCCACGAATATCCAGCAGCTTTACTTGCCCTTTTAGATGTTGTGTCAATTTCGCTTAAAGATCTCATTTAATTTATAGAGTTGTAAACCCAATGTGAATCATAATTTTTCAATTCATATGGTAATGGTGCTCCTTGAAACATACATATCCTTAACCATTTATCTGATCTTGGATCAAATTTTAATGCTCCAAAAAATGATAATTTCAATCTCAACATGTCAATTGGAACAATAGACTGACCAATTGTGTTGTCTTGAATTTCCGAATATGGAAATTTCTCAACTATAAACGCTCTTCTAACTACATGTCTTAAATGATTATTGTTTGATAAAAATTTATCAATTGTTGAGCTGTTTTTCGATACAGACAAAGTTTCATAAAGTTTCTTAATGTCTCTAGCAATTGCTAGAGGCTGTTCTAATTCTGATCCATTTTCTTCAAATCTGTCAGCCATTCTAGGTTCTTCTTTGTTTTTTGAAATAAACCAAAAATTTTGATTATTTTCTTTTTTTGAAAAATCTATTTTTAATATTTCTAAATATCTTTCTTTTAAAATATTTTTTAGGTCAAGAACAGTTCTTTTGGTTGGAATATTAAAAAAATTTTCTTCTTCTGAGCTCATTTGATTT
>CACKWM010000030.1 GCA_902603905.1 uncultured Pelagibacteraceae bacterium
GCCTACTATTGTTGATATAGATACAGGTTTTAAATCTTGTGAAAAAACAATACAAACATTTGAAGAATTTGGAGTATCAGCAGTTCATCTTGAAGATCAAATTGAACGTAAAAGATGCGGCCATCTAGATAATAAAGAATTAATCTCAACTGACAAAATGGTGAATAAAA
Source organism: uncultured Pelagibacteraceae bacterium (assembly GCA_902603905.1). Taxonomy (GTDB): domain Bacteria; phylum Pseudomonadota; class Alphaproteobacteria; order Pelagibacterales; family Pelagibacteraceae; genus Pelagibacter. Next base: position 171 of record CACKWM010000030.1, read on the forward strand.
TTAAAGAATGCGTAAAAGCAAAAAAAGATAAAAATTTTAAAATAATAGCTAGATCTGATGCTAACTCAGTAGAAGGTTTAGATAAAATGATTGATAGATGTAAAGCATATATTGATGCAGGAGCTGAGATTATTTTTCCTGAAGCTCTCTCAAATGAAAAAGAATTTGAAACTGTTAGAAAATCTCTAGATTGCTATTTACTTGCCAATATGACTGAGTTCGGTAAAACAAAATTATTGAATTATAATGATTTAGAAAATTTGGGATATAATATTGTAATATATCCAGTAACCACTCAAAGATTAGCAATGAAAAGTGTAGAAGATGGTTTACGTGCTATTTTTAAAGATGGACATCAAAGTAACATTATAGATAAAATGCAAACTAGGAAAAGATTGTATGAAATAGTAGATTATGAAAAATATAATTCTTTAGATGAAGAAATTTATAATTTCAACAAAGAAGGTCATGAATAATGAGCGATGAAATTAAAAAAGGTTTGCTAGGTATTGTTGTTGATGAAACAACTGTATCACAAGTAATGCCTGATATTAATTCTCTTACTTACAGAGGTTATGCCGTTCAAGATCTTTGTGAAAAGTGCATTTTCGAAGAAGTAGCATATCTAGTCTTAAATGGAGAACTTCCTAACAAAATACAATTAAAAAAATTTATTAAAGAAGAAAGATTAGACAGAACATTGTCAAAACAAATATTAAATGACATCCAAAAAATGCCTAAAAAAGCACATCCAATGGATGTTGTGAGAACAGCGGTTAGTTTAATGGCATTGGAAGATAAAGATACTAGGGATAATTCTCCAAAAGCCAACATGAGAAAAGCTATCAGGATATTTGCAAAAACTCCTATTGCTTTAGCTGCTTTCTTTAGGTCTAGAAAAGGTAAAAAAATAATATCACCAAAGAAAAATTTGTCATTTTCAGAAAATTTTTTTCATATGTGTTTTGGGAAAGTTCCTAGTAATGAAATTGTTAAAGCTTTTGATATCTCATTAATTCTTTATGCAGAACATAGTTTTAATGTTTCGACATTTACCGCAAGAACAATAACTAGCAGTTTATCAGATATACACGGTGCAATTACTGGTGCTATAGCAAGTTTAAAAGGACCATTGCATGGAGGAGCTAACGAAGAAGTTATGCATATGATGAATAAAATTAAAAAACCTGAAAATGCTTTAAAATGGATTAATAATGCTCTTAATAAAAAAGATGTGGTTATGGGTTTTGGTCATAGAGTATATAAAAAGGGTGATTCAAGAGTTCCTACAATGGAAAAATACTTTAAAAAAGTTTCAAAAATTAAAAAAGATAAAAAATTTATTAAAATTTACGACATAGTTAAAAACGTAATGATTCAAAGAAAAAATATTCACCCAAATGTGGATTACCCTACTGGACCAACTTATCATTTAATGGGTTTTGATACTGATTTTTTTACGCCCATATTTGTTATTTCACGAATAACTGGATGGTCAGCACATATTATGGAACAGCATGCTGCAAATAAATTAATTAGGCCACTTTCCAAATATAGTGGAAAAGAACATCGAAGAGTTATGCTACTTAATCAAAGATAATCAAAATCAAAAGATCTTTTCAGCTGATATATTTTCATTGTCAATTTTTTTAATATAATAATTATTCTTTTCTAATTTTTTTAATATTTCTTTTAATTTACTTCCTTCTTTAAAAGGTCCATCAAAATGTTTTGATTCAAATAATATTTTTTGTTAATGTGAGAAATTTTCTTATATAATTGTTTCTAAGAAACGGTCTTGCACCATAAGTATGTGCGTCAGCTTTATCTAATTGTTCAATTATTTTTTTCCCATTTTTTAAAGTGACAATAACTTTTGCACCAAAAGATTTATTTTTTGGGTTAGGATCGTGATATTTTTTAGTCCATTTTTTATCTTCATGGGTTTTAATAGAACGCCAAATTTTAATTGTGCTTTTTTTATTTGCTCTTGATCTGGTATAGGATTTAACATGATGCCAATTCGCATCTTCTAAAGCAACAGCAAAAATATACATAATTGAATGATCTAAAGTTTCTCTGCTAGCATTAGGATCCATTTTTTGAGGATCATTTGCACCTGTACCAATTACGTTATGAGTGTGATGGCTTGTGTAAATATCAATTTTTTTAATTTGATTTAAATTATTAATTTTTTTATTAAGTTTTTTTGCAATATCTATTAATGCTTGTGCTTGATATTCAGCAGAATATTCTTTTGTATAAGTTTCTAGTATTGCTTTTTTTTCTTCATTTTTTTTTGGTAATGGAATTTTATATAGAGCTTTTTTACCATCAAGTATTCTTGCAATCACACTATCTTCACCTTCATATATTGGACTTGGCGCTCCTTCACCTCTCATAACTCTATCAACAGCTTCAATAGCTAATTTACCAGCGTGTGCAGGTGCATAAGCTTTCCAACTTGAAATTTCACCTTTTCTTGACTGTCTTGTTGAGATTGTTGTGTGTAAAGATTGTTGAATTGCTTGGTAAATTGTTTCAGTATTTAATCTTAACATAGATCCAATTCCTGCGGCAATACTTGGACCAAGATGCGCTATATGATCTATTTTGTGTTTGTGTAAGCAAATTCCTTTAACTAAATTTACTTGAACTTCATAAGCTGTAATTATTCCTCTCAACAAATCCAGCCCACTTCTTTTTTTTTGTTGAGCTACCGCTAGCAATGGAGGAATATTATCACCAGGGTGACTGTAATCAGCTGCTAAAAAAGTATCATGAAAATCTAACTCTCTTACCGCAGTACCATTTGACCATGCTGCCCATTCACAATGAAATTTTAATTTTGAATTTACACCAAATAAGGTTGCTCCATTTTTTTTTGGATGTGCTAATGCCATTTCTCTAGAAGAAATAACAGATTTTCTATTTAATGA
>CACKWM010000031.1 GCA_902603905.1 uncultured Pelagibacteraceae bacterium
TTACATAAAATAACCTTGCTAACAAAAGGAGGATATTATGACAAGTAAGGATTTGTCTATATTCAACTCATTACGACCTTTTTCAATTGGTTTTGACGATATGTTTGACCAATTTGAAAACATGTTAGGAAATGGAGGTTTGAGCATGCAATCAAATTATCCACCATACAACATAAGAAAAACCGGAAAGGACAAATACTCTATTGAGGTTGCTCTGGCTGGTTTTAATAAAAAAGACGTAGAAGTCGAGTTTGAAGACAATTTGTTAACTGTAAAAACTAAACAAGTTAATAAGTCTGAAGACAAAAATGAAGATGGTGAAATTATTCATAAGGGTATTTCTCAAAGACAATTTGCTAGATCATTTACAATTGCAGATGATGTAAAAGTAGGTGGTGCTGAGCTAAAAGATGGTCTTTTGACAATAGCTTGTGAAAGAATTGTACCAGAATATAAAAAGAAAAAACTTATTGAAATTAAATAAGTATTTACCTTGCTTGTGGGGAAAGTTCCCCACAAGTATTAAAAACAGCCTTTAGAAGTAAAACCAATTACCATTTCATTATTATCAATTATAAAGTTTCTTTCACACTTTATCCCATACTTTTTTGTACTATAAATTAGAAGTTTTGATCCATTTTCACTTTTACCTTCGCTGTCAGGATTGCCCATAACAATTTTTAATTCAGAAACTGGCTGACCAATAAATTGGCTTAATTTTTTATTTTCTTCTTTTGCAATCTGCTCCGACTTTTTGTTTATAGTTTCACATCCTGTAAATAAAAAAACAAAAGTTGCTAATAAAAATATTCGGAGAATTTTCATAATTTCAAAAAACATAGGATACCACAAAAATTATAAACAAATATAAACTCTCAAGTTGTATTGTATGATTATTATCCACAGTAGTTGACGTTTATTTTCTTGTGACTTCTAGAATAAGGTCTATTAAACTTTAAAATTAATAAATTATGGAGGTAAATATTTATGATGGATAAATATTTTAACTACAAAAAACATGGGACTAACTTTGAAACCGAAGTTAGGGCTGGAGTTACAACTTTTTTAACTATGGCCTATATTTTGGCGTTACAGCCTATGTTTATGGAAGCAGGAGGATTTGATCGAGGATCAGTTTTTACTGCAACAATTATCGCAACAGCAGTTGCCTGTTTTATAATGGGTTTTTATGGTAAGACGTGGCCTATTGGTTTAAGTTGTGGTATGGGCTTAAATGCTTATGTGGCATTTTTTGTCTGTGGTACATTAGGGCATACACCCCAAGAAGCACTAGGTGCAGTTTTAGTTGCTGGAATTATATTCGTTGTTATTTCAGTTACACCTGTAAGAGCATGGATTATCAACTCAATTCCAAAAAGTTTAAAACTTGGTATTGGAGCTGGTATAGGACTATTTCTAGCTCTTATTGGTTTTACTTTAATGGGATTAACAGTGCCATCTGGAAATGACACGGTGATTCAACTTTCATTTGGATTTTTACAAAATCCGTTAATCTTAATTGCTTTAGCTGCGCTTATAACAATGTTTGTGTTGGATAAGATGAAAGTTAAAGGTGCAATTATAATCGCAATGGGAGGTTGGACTGTAATTGCGTGGATTATTGTTCCTGACGCAATATTGGATGCTAACTTTTCAAACTTTGGAGGTTTTCGGGATGGTATAATAAGTTTTCAAATCCCACCAATAACTCACTTTTTTGATTTTAGTCTTTCGGCTATTCTTTCGGGAGCAATGGTATCAGTAGTCTTCACACTATTTTTTGTTGACTTTTTTGATACTGCCGGAACACTTACAGCTGTAGCTAACGTAGCTGGAAAAGTTGATAGCAAGGGTCGTGTTGAAGATATTGACAAAGCTCTTCTTTCAGACAGTGTAGGAACTGTTGCGGGTGCACTTCTTGGCACAACAACAGTAACATCATATGTTGAGTCTGGATCTGGAGTTAAAGAAGGTGGACGTACAGGTATGACATCGATTGTCATTGGAGTATTATTTATATTAATGATATTCTTTTCACCTCTTTTTCTTAGTATACCAAAACAAATTGATGCTGCTGTACTAATTTTCATTGCAGTTCTTTTTATTCAAAATCTTAAAGATATAGAATGGAATGATATTGCTGAGTCAGGACCTGCAGTTTTGGCGGCACTTACCATGGCATTTACTTATAACATAAGTCACGGTATCGCAGTTGCATTTGTAGCTTACGCTTTAATTAAAATTTGCACAGGAAAAGTAGAAGGAGTATCTCCGGCTATTTGGGTGGTTGCAGTTTTAAGTGCTATAAATTTATATATATATTCTTAATAATATAAGAATTTTTATAATTATTAAAAGGGCCAGATTCTTCTGGCCCTTTTTTTATTTGCTGTGTTTTTTTTTTATTTCTTCTATTCTAATTTCTTCGTAAATTTCAAATGGCTGTACAATCCAAGGATTATCTGGAAGTCTAATTGCACAGTAGTCTGGTTCAAATGTTGATTTATTTTTTTTCCAAAGTGTAGCTGTTTTTATATCTTCAATTTTATCTTTTATAGGCTCATATTTTTTTAACCAATCTATACTTTTGTTAAAAGTAATACCTGTATCGGATAAATCATCACATAATAAAATTTTTCCACCCATATTAGGAGCTATTGAACTCATCTCTCTTGAAAAAACAATATCTCCCTGTTCATCTTCAATTCCTTTACCACTGTAGGACTCTACAGCTAAGTAAGCGCATTTAAGTTTAAATACTCTACTCAATACATCAATCATAGGAGCCGCTCCACGCATTATACCTATTAATATTGTTGGTTTGTACCCACTCTCATCTATTTGGATCGCAAGTTTCTCTACAGTTTGATTATATTCATCCCAACTTACAATTAATTTTTCAGACATATATTTCTATAATATTAATTTTTGAAAATTAAAAGCAAAACCGCAAGAACAATTAAAGATAAAATTGAACTAATTAAAATATACAACCTGTGAATGTTTCTTCCTCTCAAATTAAAATAATGTCTTGCTGCTACCGATATTAATGCAATCA
>CACKWM010000032.1 GCA_902603905.1 uncultured Pelagibacteraceae bacterium
GCCACTGCAATTGTAAATGTAAAAAAAGATAGTTTTTATGTTCAAGGTCATTTTCCTGGGCAACCAGTGATGCCTGGTGTATTAATAGTTGAAGCATTTGGTCAAGCTGCTGCTGCATTAACTGCGCATGGTATAGATAAATCTACATATGAAAATAAATTAGTTTTTTTAATGAATGTAGAAAAAGCAAGATTTAGAAATCCTGTTATTCCCAATTGCAAACTTGAACTTAATATTGAAGCTATAAGATCACATGGAAAAGTTTGGAAGTATAAAGGTGAAGCTTTTGTAGAAGGAAAAAAAATGGCTGATGCTCAATGGTCAGCAACAATAGTAGACAGGAAATAATTAGCAACAAATCTTGATAACCATTTATTTAAAGTTTTGATAAAAAAACTTTAATGAATATTAATCCTTTTTTTAAAAACAAAGGTCCATATACAATTGATAAGCTTTTAAAATTATCTGGTATTGAAAATAAAGAAAATTTTCAAAAGTCTAAAATTTCAGATGTTAGAGACCTTTCTACAGCTACTAAAGATAATATTACATTTTTTAATTCAAAGAAATATGAAGAACTAGCATCCAAAACCAGAGCTTTTTTTTGCATAACAACAGAAAATCTTAAAACTTATTTACCAAATTACTGCAATAAAATAATTGTCAATAATGTCTTGCTTTCAACAGCAAAAATTACTGAAATATTTTATCCAGATTCAGTTACTGATGATTTTGACTTGACTGTAAAAGATATATCTAAAACTTCATTTAAAAAAAAAGTTAAATTTGGAAAAAATGTATTAATTGGAAAGAATGTTAAAATTGGAAAAAATTGCTTTATTGGACATAACTCAATTATAGAAAAAAATGTTGTAATAGGAAATAATTGTTCGATTGGTTCTAATACAATAATAAGAAACACTATTATTAAAAACAATATTAATATTTTAGATGGATGTGTTATTGGAAAAAAGGGATTTGGTTTTTTCCCCAATAAAGAAAAAAACTATCGTTATCCTCAAATTGGCGTTGTTATAATTAATGACAATTCTGAAATTGGATGTGGATCTACTATTGACCGAGGCTCTATGTCTAATACCATAATCGGAAAGAATACATTTTTGGATAATCAAATTCATATTGCCCATAATGTTAAAATTGGTGATAATTGTATAATTGCAGGTCAAGTAGGATTTGCTGGAAGTTCAACACTAGGAAATCATGTTATGATTGGAGGTCAAGCTGGTATTTCAGGACATTTAAAAATTGGAAATAATGTTCAAATAGGTGGAGGAAGCGGTGTGATTAAAAACGTATCCGACAACACTAAAGTTATGGGCTACCCTGCAAAAAATTTAAAAAATTTTATAAGAGAAAACAAATGATAAACAAAACTGCAATAGTAGATAGCAAAGCAAAAATATCATCTTCTGTAAATATCGGGCCTTATTGTGTAATTGGTCCTAATGTTGAAATTAGCGATAATGTAAAAATTTATTCTCATGTAAATATTTCTGGAAATACAAAAATTGGTAAATGTAATAAAATTTATCCATTTGCATCTATAGGTAATGATCCACAAGATTTAAAATACGATGGAGAAGAAACTAAACTTATAATTGGTGACAATAATAAAATAAGAGAATACGTAACAATTAATCCAGGAACTAAAGGAGGCGGGGGGTTAACTAAAATAGGAAACAATTGCTTATTTATGATTTCATCTCATGTTGCGCATGATTGTCAGATAGGAGATAATGTAATTATAGCAAATAACGTTCCTTTAGGCGGACACGCAATTATAGAAGATAATGTAGTTATAGGTGGAAATTCAGCTGTTCAGCAATTTACACGAATTGGAAAAATGGCAATGATTGGTGGGATGACAGGCGTTTTGCATGATGTTATTCCATATGGGTTATCTATAGGAAATAGAAACTATTTACAGGGACTTAACTTGATTGGTTTAAGAAGAGCTAATTTTAATAATAAAGATATACTTGGTTTAACTGAAGCTTATAAAGAAATTTTTGCCACAAAAAATCTAACAGACAACTTAAGCAAATTAAATGGTGAATTTAAGGAAAATAGATTAGTAAAAGATGTAATAAAATTTATAACAAAAGATAAAAAAAGATCTATTTGCACACCTTTTACAAAATAATTTATAATATATAAACATGAAAATCATAGACAATTTAATAGATGATAAAAGTCTAAAAAATTTAAGTGATACATTGCTTGGGGTGGAGTTTCCTTGGTATTATAATTCATCAAAATCATCCATAGATGATGGTGAAAATTATCAGTTTACACATATTTTTTTTTCAGAAAAAAAAATAAAAACATCACACTGGAAACTAGTACTTCCAATAATTGAAAAATTAGAAGTTAAAGATTTAATTAGAGTTAAAGCTAATTTAACACCCAAAAAGGATATAAACTACAAATACCCAATGCATACAGATACCGATCTAAAAGGTCATAAAACTTCAGTATTCTACGTCAACACAAATAATGGTGGGACTATTTTTCAAAATGGAAAAAAAGCAATAAGCAAAGCAAATAGACTGGTAGAATTTGATAGTCATCAGAGCCATGCTGGAGTAGATTGTACAGACCAGAAAGTTAGAGTTGTAATAAATTTTAACTACACAAAAAAATAATGATTGGTCTTTTTTTTGGCGACTCAGATTTTCCAATAAAAATACTTAAAAAAATAAAAAAATATAAAAAAAAATATTTTATTATTGATCTTTCTATTAGTAATAAATTTAAAAAAGATAAAAATTCTTACAGAGTATCCATCGGACAATTTGGTAAGATTATTAACATACTTA
>CACKWM010000033.1 GCA_902603905.1 uncultured Pelagibacteraceae bacterium
AGAGGTTATTATGTGGGACGAAAAGATCACCCAATATCAGAAGCTGAAAATGTAATATTTAACTCAAATAATGAAGTAATAAAAATTGGTAAAATTAATACTGGCAATGAAGAGGTACATGGTGAATTTATTGGCATGATAAAACTTTCGGGCCGTGGTACAGAGATTTTTAAACAACATTTTCATAGATTAAAAAAAATTTACTGGAACAAACCTTTCCAAAGAGCTAAAGTTTTTCAAAAAGCTTATTTGACTGACTTTATTCAAGAGCTTGTTGATATTGGCATCAAAGTCCATTGTGTAATTATAGAAAGTGGTTGGAAAGAAATAGATACTGTAGAGGACTACAAAAAAGCACTAGCTGGATTTAAACAAAAATTCACAAAAAGTTAATATTTATAGCATTTATTTATCCTTATTTATATCTTAATAATTAACTTGTATGCGAACAAAGTTAATGATAATGAAATGATCAATTATGATAAAAAAAGCTATATTTGTAATACTTCTGGTATTGTTTACTGGCAATTTAAATGCTGAAACCAAAACTTACAATATGGTATTTGTTCCAGCTAGTGAAAAAGGTGATGAAAGCGATTACACAAACTTAATTGCAATTACCCAAAAACTTACAGGCTTTAATATAGATACAATTAAAGTAACTGATTATAATGCAGCTGTTGAAGCTATGAGAGCTGGTAGAGCACACATAGCTTGGTATGGCGGTAAAACATACGTAAAAGCAGCTGAGATAGCTAATGCAGAAGCTTTTGCAGCTGGTGTAAGACCTGGAGAAAAAGATGCAGGTTATTATACTTATTTTGTTGTAAAAAAAGATAGCAAGTTAAAAAAATTCAAAGACGTTAAAGGTAAAATTTTATCTTTAAACTCTATAGGATCGACAAGTGGTGATTTAATTCCACAAGTAGAGTTAAATAAAATAAATCTATCAATCAATAATAAAGATCACTTTGAAAAGGTATTTTATGCCGGTAGTCATGATGCATGTTTATTAGCTGTTATAAATAATCAATCTGATGTCTGTGGAATGAGTTCTAGAAATTTTGAAGCAAGATTAGAAGATGGAACTTTTAAGAAAGAAGATGTCAAAATTATTCATAAATCTGACAGAGTTCCACCTCCGCCATTGGCTTACTCAAAAATTATTCCTAAAAAAGACAGAGAAAAAATTAAAAAAGCTGTACTAGAAGCTCATAAATATGGTGATATAGGTGGATATGGTGGAAAAATGTCTCATTATATGGAAGTAAAAGACTCTGACTATAATGTTTTGCGAGAAGTCATTGAACTATTAAATAAGAATAAAAGTTAAATTAATACGGAATTGTTATGCTTGAAATAAATGATCTTAAAAAAACTTTTGAGAATGGCAGCCCAGCATTAAAAGGGGTTAATTTAAAAATTAATAAAGGAGAATTTGTAAGTATCTTGGGGCCTAGTGGCTCGGGAAAGACAACTTTATTAAGAACTATTAATGGTCTTGAAACTATAAGTGGAGGAGAAATTTATTTTGATAATAAAAACGTAGATAATAATTCGATTTCAGAAGTTCAAAAAAAAACTGGGATGATTTTTCAGGAATTTAATTTAGTAAACAATCTATCAGCAATAAATAATGTCCTAACTGGTCTTTTAAATTCAAGCAATAAATTTTTATCTTTGTTTTATTTATTTAGAAAAGATCAAAAGATTAAAGCTTTAAGATCTTTAGAAACAGTTGGTTTGCTCGAGAAATCTTATAATAGATCAGATCAATTATCTGGAGGTCAAAGACAAAGAGTCGGAATTGCAAGAGCTATAATTAAACAGCCATCATTGTTATTAGCAGATGAACCTGTAGCAAGTTTAGATCCAAAAGCAGCAAATTTGATTTTGTCATTATTAAAAAAAATTAATCAAGAATTTGGTACTACAATTTTATGTAATCTTCACCAAGTTGATTTAGCTAAAAAATATTCTGATAGATTGGTTGGTCTCCTAGATGGCAAAATTATATTCGATGAAAAGTCTGACAATATTAACAAAGCCAATTTAGAAAAAATATATGTCTAATATGAAAAAAAATATTTTAGAGCTTAAAATTAACAATAAAGACAAAGATCTTGAGAGTTATATAAAACCTCAATGGTCTTGGAAAACATTTATTTCTATATTTTTATTTTTTTCTATTTTAGTATTTATCGTTAAAGATTTAGAAATTAATCTTATTAAACTAGTAACTGACTCCTCAAAATATTTTGGTGACATACTATCAAGAATGCTTCCACCAGATTTCGGTAATTTTAGTAAGTTGATTTATGCAATGTTTGAAACTATAGAAATTGCCTTTCTAGGTACTTTTATTGCAATTGTTTTATCTATTCCATTAGGATTGCTATCAGCAAGAAATTTAGCACCTAATTATTTTACATATATTATCTGCAAGACCATAGTTATATTCTTTAGAGCGATACCCGAATTTATCATTGCTATGATATTAGTAATTGCAATTGGATTTGGAGCAATGCCAGGAGTACTTGCGTTAGGTTTACATACAATGGGTTTTTTAGCTAAATTTTATGCTGAAGACATTGAACATATTAACAAAGGGCCAATTGATGCTCTAAAATCATCTGGAGCAACTAAAAATCAAATTATTTCATTCGGTGTTATCCCTCAAATCTTACCATCTTTTGTTGCAAACAATTTATATATCTTGGACCGAAATGTAAGGATGGCTACGATGCTGGGTATCGTCGGAGCTGGTGGAATAGGTTATGAATTACAATCATCTTTTAGAATGTTTGAATATGAAAGGGTATCAGCAATAA
>CACKWM010000034.1 GCA_902603905.1 uncultured Pelagibacteraceae bacterium
CCAATTTTTAAATCAAATTGACTCATATTTTCTATTTGTAAATTTTGTAAATTATAATTTACAAGAAATTTTGTTGTTTTACAAGGATTTTAAAGTTTTTTATATATTTTGTAAATCTTGTAAATTATAAGATTTACATGAACGACAAAAACAATAGTAAAAATAAAGAAATAAAATCTCAGTTTACTGTGAAAGAAGATCAGAAACAGTACAATGAATGTGGAATTTACTTAAGAGATGACCATTGTGATTGGGGTTCTAGCGGTATGAATGAATTCACTAACGAGTACAGTGAAAGCAAATAAGACCAATTTAAATTTTCAATAATTTATAATACAAAGTATATATGAGTTCTGAAGCCAAAGTGTCATACGACTTAAAAAGATTTTCTGGAATTAAAAGAGATTATACTCCTGCAGAAGTAGAAAGATTAAGAGGATCAATTAAGATTGAGCATTCAATGTGCAAACATCAATCCACAAAATTATGGAAGCTACTTAATTCTGAATCTTACATAAATACATTAGGATCCTTATCAGGAAATCATGCAGTACAACATGCAAAAGCGGGTTTAAAAGCTATATATTTAAGTGGATGGCAGGTTGCAGCTGATGCAAATAGTGCGGGGGAAATGTATCCAGATCAATCTTTATATCCTTTTGATAGTGCTCCAAAATTAGTTGATGCGATGAACAACGCGTTAATTAGAGCTGATCAAATTCAACATATGGAAATTAAAGATGGAGATATGAAACCAAAAGATAAGGTTGATTATATGCTACCTATTATTGCAGATGGTGAGGCAGGGTTTGGTGGACCATTAAATGTTTTTGAACTAACTAAAAAATTTATAAAAGCAGGAGCCGCAGGCGTTCATTTCGAAGATCAATTGGCTAGTGAGAAGAAATGTGGACACATGGGAGGAAAAGTATTAGTTCCAACTTCTACTATGATAAAAAATTTAAAGGCTGCAAGGTTAGCAGCAGATATTGCAGATGTGCCATTGATTATTTTAGCTAGAACAGATGCCAACGCTGCAAAATTAATTACAAATGATCATGATGAAAATGATAAACCTTTTTTTGACAGGCAAAAGATCACCAGAAGGTTTTTTTTATGTTAAACATGGAATTGAACAAGCAATCTCAAGAGGATTAGCTTATGCTCCATATTCAGACTTGATATGGTGTGAAACAGCCACACCTAATATAGAAGAGGCCAAAAAATTTGCTGACGCAATTCACAATAAATTTCCTGGAAAAATTCTTGCATATAATTGTTCACCATCATTTAATTGGAAAAAACATTTGTCAGATAAAGAAATAGCTTCCTTTCAAGTTAAAATTAGTGAAATGGGATATAAATTTCAATTCATTACTCTTGCTGGGTTTCATACTCAAAATATTGCAATATTTGAATTGGCAGAGAAGTACAAATCTCAAGGCATGACAGCCTACTCAAAAATTCAGGAACAAGAATTTGCAAGAGAAAAAGACGGCTATACAAGCGTTAAGCATCAAAGAGAAGTTGGAACCTCATATTTTGATGCAGTATCAAATACTATTAGTTCAGGAAAAAGTTCAACCACAGCAATGGATGGCTCAACGGAGTCTGAACAGTTTTAATTATTTTTAAGTTTTTGAATTTGACCCCAGGCCGAATTTATTGCTCTCATTTTCTTTTTGCTCTCTTCTATAACTTCAGGGGGAACACCCTTACTTATTAATAGATCAGGGTGGTTTTCTTTACTTAATTGAATATATCTTTTTCTAATTGAGGATAAATCCTCATCAGGTTTACTGGCCAATACAACATATGGATTTAATTTATCTGAGCTTTTTCTACTTTCTTTGATAGCACTAAACTGTGAGTCGTTTAGTCCAAAAATCTGAGCTATGTGCCGCATCATATTTAATTCTGATTTACTAACATTTCCATCTGCTTCAGCTATATAAAAAAGTATATTGATTACTTCTTCCAATACATTTGGGTTATTTTTATAAATTTGGGCTATTTGTTGAGCATATGGTTCATAGCCAGCGCTTTCTTCTTTAGCTTTGTTAAAAATTTTTCCAACTTGTTCTATCTCATGTTCAGGAATTTTTAATTTGTCTTTTACAGCGACAAGCTCCTCTTTGCTTACCTGGCCATCAGCTTTACTAAGCTTTGCTGAAAGGACTATTAAAGATAAAGCAAAGATTTGTTGAGGTTGCGCAAAAGCTCCGAAATTTCCAGATCTCCCAGCTCTGGCTCTCGATATTTTTCCACCTATTAATGAGCCTAGCAACATTCCAAACGGCCCACCAAGTGAAAAACCAACCATTCCACCAATTAAACTTCCCCAAATAGACATATAATTTATTTATTTTTTATTAATTGTTTTTTATTTTTTAAATATAACAAATAAGCAATAATTTCATAACCTAATGAGAAAAAATTATAAATTATTGGCATTTTAAAAAAATAGTAAAGAAATTTATATTTTGGAATTTTTTTCCACAACAACAAAAATGCATTTGCGCCTCCAAAAACTTTATTTCCTTCTTTAATATGTAATCGTCTTAAAAGAGTTTTGTCATTTTTGTGAGTTTCTTTTTCA
>CACKWM010000035.1 GCA_902603905.1 uncultured Pelagibacteraceae bacterium
GTATGCGATTTAACTTTCCCAATTAAGTCATTTGGGTCTTTAGGTTTCATTAAATCTAATGCCTTACTAAAGTTAGATTTAAGAAAGTTTAAGGAATTTTTTGCACCAACAATATTAGCGAATTTTATTAAGCTTGTTATTTTTAGTGGTCCAGTAATTCCAACATGCACTGGTATTGTTTGTTTAGAAATAAAATCTATAATTGGCTGCGGATTTAATAACCATTGAGTTACTATATAATCAGCGTAAGGCTTTTTATCTTTCATAGCTTTTTCTAAATTTGAATCGGATATATCAGGACTCCCATCGGGATGTCCAGCGATTCCTATCTTAAGTCCTTCAAAATATCCTGTTTCTAATATTTGAATCGAACTATCAAAAACTCCAACTTGGGCATTACTACCCCCAATTACCAAGGCTTGTTTTACACCAAAATCTTTGCATCGAGATACATAGTCATTAAGTTGTGCTTCATCTAGAATAGAACGGGCAGGAAAATGAGGCACAGGATTAAATCCCTTTTTTGCTAAATCACCAGCTTTTTGTGCTGTTTCCACGTAGTTGCCACCAGGAAGGAGGGTAATGTAAACATCTTTGACTGCTGGCAAAGTGTCTATATTAGTATGGGGTCCTATTTCTAAAGAAAAATTCATTTTCGGATCTTTATTTATTTTAAAAATTCTGTCTATAAAAATCGGATACTATAATCCTTAGAAAGTTTATCTTTTTATTCCTCTATGTTTTTGTATTCTTCGACCATACTCTTGAGCGATTCTGTCAAAAATAATTGCTAAGGCTACTATTGCTAAACCATTAAACATTCCCACAGCTAGATACTGGTTTAAAACAGCCCTTAAAATTGGCACTCCTAAACCTTTAACTCCAATCATAGATGCTATAACTACCATTGCTAAAGCCATCATAATTGTTTGATTAACACCAGCAAAAACAGTAGGTAGGGCTAAAGGTATTTGTACAGTTCTTAATCTTTGTATTGGAGTAGCTCCAAAAGCTACACTTGCTTCTATTGTTTCTTTATCAACTTCTCTTATTCCTAAGTTTGTCAATCTTATTATTGGTGGAACTGCATATATACAAATAGCTATCAGTCCAGGAACTTTCCCTATTCCTAGCAACATTAGTATTGGGATTAAATATACAAAGCTTGGAATAGTTTGCATCATATCTAAAATAGGCAAAATTGTTCTTTCGGTTCTATCAGAACGAGCCATCAATACTCCCACCGGTATTCCTATAACCATACATATTATTACACATACAGTTATAATTGCTACCGTTGCCATGGTATCTTTCCACATACCAAAGTAACCAATAAGGAAGAATGCTACTGCGGCTCCAAGGACAAGTTTCCAGTTTCTTGAGCCTATCCAGGCTAAACCACAAATAACAGCTATTATTATCGGCCATGGAGAATTAATTAGTAATTTTTCTAACCTTACCAAAAAAAATAATAAAGGATCAAAAAAAGCTTCTATAGCATCCCCATATGCTCTAGAAAAATCTCTAAAGGCAAAATCGATTCCCTTTCTTAATTCCATAAGGGATGTTCGATCCATAACAGGAAATTTAGTAAAAAATTCCATTTAATCTCTTAAAAAAATAACGAGCCTATTCAATTATAGGCTCGTTAAATAATTTATATTTTAAAGACCAGCTTTGATTTTTTTCTTAGCACCAGCTGACACCCATTTACTCCAAACGGATTCATGCTGTTTTAAAAATTCAATTGCTGCATCTGAACCTTTAGCTTGGTTATCCGCCATGTAGACAAGCATTCCATTCATTACAGGACCTGGGTAAGTACGTTTCTCAACATATTTTAAAACATCTTTTCCTCCAGTTTTAGCAAAGTTTGCTGTAACAAGTGAATTTACTTCTGACTCAATCCAAGCTGATTGTTTTGGATTTGCACATTCTTGTTCAGGCTTAACTATACAGCCATTCCAATTTTCATCGCCTCCATAAGGCACTCCAAAATCAACTGGTTGTAAATCATATTTTCCAACCATTGAAGTAGGGTTCCAGTAGTAACCAAACCAAGGATCTCCTGAATCAGCTGCTTTAGAGATTGAACCATCTAAACCTGCAGCAGAACCTGGATCAATTAATACCCAACCTTTTTTCTCCATTTCAAAAGCTTTGAATAGATTTGCGTTAGCTAATTGACATCCCCAACCTGCTGGACAACCCATGAAAGCTCCTTTTGATGGATCTTCTTTATATGGAAACCATTCTGGATGTTCCAAGATTTCAACAGCTGTCATACCTTTTATTTTAGGATGTTTTTTTATAGTTCCTGGAGTTATCCACCAACCTTCACCAAGACCAGTAATTGGAGCTTTATTAGCTACAATTATTCTTTTTTCAGCTACTGCTACTTTTAGTGGTTCATAAACTGCATTAGCCCATTGTTCTGGGTTCATGTCAGGTGTTCCTTTATCATTCATAGAAGTAAAAGTTGGCATAGTTGCACCAGGAACAAGTTCCACTTCACAACC
>CACKWM010000036.1 GCA_902603905.1 uncultured Pelagibacteraceae bacterium
CTCTTGCAAAAATCCAGTTATTTAAAAGAGTTGGATGATTGACTATAAATGGTGCCATCCCTAAGCCAGTAGAATTACCAATTCCAAGATTTCTGCAAATTTCTAGATCTAAAGATACTGCTTTTCTTGGATTTTTATGTTTTGCTATATGATTAACTTGATCAAAAGTAAATTGTCTAACCAAATAAACTAGCATCATCTCTAATCTAAAAGGTCCATATATTTCTTTTCTATTCTTAATTCTAAAGCGATCTGCCAAACCAAACTTGCCAGATCCATAAACTGCTGTTGTTCTATATAAATAACCAATTTTAGATAATAATTCGATGTCTGGCTGTTTACCCTGACTTAAGCTTTCAACAACATGGTTAAATGCTCTGACTGATTTATTAGCTCTAGATAAAGTTAATTCCTTGTATGATAATCTTCCCACTTCTTGTCTTGGAACTTCATTTCTTAATCTATCTATATCTTGTTTTTTAGGAATGCCATCATGAAGAGCAAATGCTGCATCCCATTTAGTTGCAATAACTCTATCTGATCTTTCATTTTCTTTAAGTTCATTAGCAAAACAAATTAAAGAATAAACTCTACTATTTTTTTTAAATGAATACACTGCTGTACCATGACCAAATTCATCTAATTCAAATAAATCTCTTTTATATTCCCAGTCTTTAAATTCTTTCAAAAAACTTCTTAAAAAAGATAGTTTTGATTGATGAAATGATCCCAATCTGGACAATTTCATAATAACATTTGGGTCTCTCAATTTTACTTCCACTAATTTATTCCTTTATAAAAGTTGTACCAATTATTTCCTAGAATTCCATTTATCTCATCTTCGTTAAAACCAATTTTTTTTAAACTTATTTCTAAATTATTAAACCCTCTAGCATCTAAAAACCAATCTGGTTGTTTTGGAAATCCTGGTTTATTTTTTGAACCTTCCCCATAATTTTTATTTTTACTCCAGGTTCCATTTCTCATCCAGTCTACAACACTGTCTGGATGATTTATGCACAAGTCTGATCCAATACCAATATTTTTTACTCCCATAACTTCGGCGGTTTTAGCTGTCATCTCACAAAAACTTTCTAAAGTACAATTAGATCCATCTTTTAAATGATGTGGATACAAAGATAGTCCTAACATTCCACCACTACTTCCTAAAGTTTTTAACAAATCATTTGATTTATTTCTTATTGCTTTAAACCAAAAAGATGGATTTGCATGAGTAATTGCTATTGGTTTTTCGCTTATTTCAATTGCATCAAATGTACTTTTTTCAGCTGAATGAGACATATCTATTACTATGCCTACCCTGTTCATCTCTTTAATTGCTTCTCTACCAAAATTTGTAACGCCGCTGTCATTTTTTTCGTAACAACCTGTAGCTAACAAAGATTGATTGTTATATGTAAGTTGCATAAATCTACAGCCATGCTCATGAACTTTTTCTACTAAAGCTATGTTGTCTTCTATTGGAGAACAATTTTGAAAGCCAAAAAAAATAGCCGTTTTTTTTTCTAGTTTTGCTTTTTCTATATCTTTAAAAGATTTGCCTAAAAAAATTAAGTCAGAATTTTCATTAAAAAATTTCTTCCACTCTTTAGTTCTCTGAATAAATTCATTATAATCTTCATGATAAACTAAAGTTACGTGAACTGCATCAAGATTGGCCTCTCTATTTATTTGAAATATATCTCTTGACCAATTACAATATTGAAGATTATCAATTCTATATTTCATAGTATTAGATATATATTAGTAACTAATTTTTTGATATTAAAAGATATAAATGCAAAGTAAGAAAAAAAATCATAAAGTTGCAATTATAATGGGTAGTCAATCTGATTATTCGACAATGCAATATTGTCAAAAAGTACTAAAAATATTAAAAATAAAATTCGAAACTAAGCTTATCTCGGCCCACAGAACTCCAAATCGTATGTATGAGTTTGCAAAAAATGCAGAAAAAAACAATGTTTCAGTTATTATTGCCGGCGCTGGTGGTTCTGCTCATTTGCCTGGTATGGTTGCAGCTCTAACTACGTTGCCAGTTTTAGGTGTGCCTATAGAAAGCAAAAAACTAAAAGGTCTTGATAGTCTTTTATCAATTGTTCAAATGCCGAAAGGTATACCAGTTGGTGCTGTTGCAATTGGAAAAGATGGGGCAATTAATGCTGCATTATTAGCGGCTTCAATAATTTCTATAAATAACAAAAAAATAAAAAAAAACTTAAATCATTGGCGTAAAAACCAAAGTCGATCTGTAAAAAAAAAACCTAAATAAATATATGTCTAAACCGGTGCTTGGAATTATTGGTGGTGGTCAATTGGGAAGTATGCTTGCCACTGCTGCAAAAAAATAAATATTAAAACTGTTATTTTTTGTGATGATC
>CACKWM010000037.1 GCA_902603905.1 uncultured Pelagibacteraceae bacterium
CGTCTGAGTCGAATTTATCTGAAAAAAAAAATAATTGTTCATTATTTTTTGGAGTTATTACTTGTTTTAAATTAGATAAAAAATCAATTATTGAAGTTGAGGCACAACGTTGACCTCCAATTATTAACGCATCAATTCGAAAATTTTTTTTATTTAAAATTTTAAATATTCTATAAAAAAAACTTAATCTAGATTTTTTATAAATTTTCGAAATTTTAAACATTGTTATTTTAGCTTTTTAAAAATATACATCACTTTACTAAAATATACTATCTACTGGCGGAGAGAGTGGGATTCGAACCCACGGTACCTTTAAAAGTACACACACTTTCCAAGCGTGCGCCTTAAACCACTCGGCCATCTCTCCTGTATAAAACTAATGATATTCAAAGTTGTTCACTATACTTCATATATTTTTTAAAAATCTTTTTATATTTTTTTTTTGTCTATTCATAAATCTTTTAAAAAAATTAAATTTTTTATCCCTTTTTGCCAAAATTGGGTAATTTTCTAAATGTTCCCATGTTCTTTTATTTTTAAATTCAGCCCATTCACATTCTGATGCGGATAAACAATAAATCTTTTTTTTTTTACAAATTAATGAAAAAATACTTTGATCATGTCGATGTTCTATAAAACTTTCATGATTTTTTTCAGACGAATCAGAATCGTCAATTAAATTGTTAATTTTACAAATATCAGCCCATTCATTCAAAATTTTTTTAGTATACAAATTATTTTTGAAAAACATAGTACCTGACCATATCTGTTCTGTTTTTAATATTTCTGAATTGGTTTCAATGCCTAAATGTTTCCAAGCATCTGCTTTAGTGTATTGAAATTCGTAGTATATTTGAAAATTAAATTTTTTTTTAATATCAAAACTTGGTTGGCTATACTTAAATGCTAAAATATCATTTTCTTCTACAATATTAATATAGTCATTTAATCTTTTTGTTCCTTTGTCATTAAAATAACATCCAATATCACTATATTGTAAAATAGAATTTTCTGGTATTTGATTTAAATAGGACAGAATAATTTCTGGCTTCCAGCTAGCATATCCAAATAATCTCTTTTGTCCTTTTTTAAAGAAAGACTGAATTTGTTCTTTCTTATCTTTGCTTAAATCGTTCCATCCAAATATTTTTATCTCTTTATAAAAATTTAATGTTTCAGATTGTTTAATAAATCTATTTACGCTTAAACGTAAATCTGGACTAGCAAATGAGCATAGGTATACTTTTTTCATATTAAATTATTTTTTAATTTTTTAACCAAATAAAGTATAACCAGTTTTAAATATTTAAAACCTTGATTTTCATCTTTAAATTTTAACAAACCAAAATTATCTTTATGAAAAAAAAAATTTTTAGAAATTTGTTTTAATGATTTAAATTGTTGATCTCGTTTTTTTTCTTTTAAAAACATGGGGTGTTTTTTTAATGAGTTAAAATCTAAAGTATAAGAATATTTAAAATAATTTTTTTGATCCATCCAAAGATCATTTAAATATTTTGGTCCATTACTATGTGTTGTATTTTTAATCTTTTTCAAAACCCTATTTTTAATATCTTTGTGAAAATCAAAGTTTGAATTTCTTTTTTTTGTTTTTTTAAATGAATTTATTATTTCTTTGTGATGTCTATAAATAAATATAAAAATAGTTTCATTATTATTTAGCTGTTTTCTCTTAAAAACATTGTGATGACAATGAATATAGATTTTCTCATTTTTTAAAAGTTCAATAAATAATCTCTTAAAGTTTAAATGATTAGAAATTTCCTCTGGAACAAAGTACTTAAGATACCCAAGTTCTTTTGCTAAAATATACGAACAAAAAGTAGTTCCACCACGACTTTGACCGAATGTAAATATTTTTTTAAATTTTTTTTTTTTTATTATTTTAATAATTTCTTCATAACTGTGTTTTTTCATCTTTTCTTTATGCAATTAATTCTTTTCAAAAAAAGTCCATTGCCATTCAATACTTTTTGTATATTTTTTAAACCAGAAAGATAAAAATCTTTCCGCTAAAAAAGCATACAACCTTTTTTGATCATATCCTTTTAATTTTTTGAATCCAAAAATTTTCTCACAATCAAATAACCATTTAAATAAATCATTAAACCATCTATTCATTACTTTCTTTCTAGCAATGAACATAATGTGTGGGTTAAATTTCGTATTAGTCACCACAAACTTTTTAAAGTCTAATTTATCCTTAACATGCATTATATCTATTGCTTTTTCTAAAACTTTGTAACCATGATGCATGTCAAAATGTAATTCTATATTTCCGCTATTCTTTTTAAATAAAATTTTTGGATTATCTATAATATTTTTCCAACCACGTTTTATAATTTTCATT
>CACKWM010000038.1 GCA_902603905.1 uncultured Pelagibacteraceae bacterium
AAATTTAAAAAAATAAAAAAGTATAATTATGTCTGATAAAACTAAATATCTTCTTGAAGAAAGCAAGATGCCTAAAACTTGGTATAATATTGCTGCTGATCTTCCTAAGCCCTTATCTCCAGTTCTTCATCCAGGCACTTTAAAACCTGTTGGTCCTGATGATTTAGCGCCATTATTTCCAATGGCTCTAATTGGACAAGAAGTTTCTCAAGAAAGAGAAATAGAAATTCCAGAACCTGTTAGAGATATTTATAAACAATGGAGACCTTCACCATTATACAGAGCAAGAAGGCTTGAAAAAGTATTAGATACATCAGCGAAAATTTATTACAAATACGAAGGCGTAAGCCCTACAGGCAGTCACAAACCAAATACCGCAATAGCTCAAGCATTTTATAATAAAGAGGAAGGTACAAAAAAAATAACAACAGAAACAGGAGCAGGGCAATGGGGGAGTTCACTTGCTTTTGCGTGTTCAATTTTTAAAATTGAATTAGATGTTTATATGGTTAAAGTTAGTTTTGAACAAAAGCCATACAGGAAGATGATAATGGAAACTTTTGGAGCAAAGTGCTTTGCAAGTCCATCAAATCAAACTAAAACTGGAAAAGCAATTTTAGAAAAAGATCCAAATAATACTGGTAGTCTTGGTATTGCTATATCAGAAGCAGTTGAAATGGCAGCACAAAGTGAAACTACAAAATATTCTCTAGGAAGTGTTTTGAACCATGTTTTAATGCACCAAACTATTGTTGGAAATGAAGCAATTCTTCAAATGGAGATGGCTGGTGATTACCCAGATATTTTAGTTGGATGTACTGGTGGTGGAAGTAATTTTTCTGGATTAGCATTTCCATTTCTCGGAAAAAAATTTAGAGAAAAAAAAGATATTAAAGTTATAGCTTGTGAACCAAAATCTTGCCCTTCTTTAACAAAAGGTAAGTTTGCTTATGATTTTGGCGACACGGGTAATTTTACTCCATTAGTTAAGATGCATACTTTAGGATCGTCTTTTATGCCTCCAGCAACTCATTCAGGTGGATTAAGATATCACGGTATGGCACCCATGGTAAGTCACTTAACAGATTTAGGTTTTATTGAAGCTAAAGCGTATGGACAAAAAGAATGTTTTGAAGCAGGTATAAAATTTGCAAATGCTGAAGGAATTATTCCCGCACCTGAAGCAACTCATGCGGTAAAAGGAGCTATAGATGCAGCACTTGAATGTAAAAAAAATGGAAAATCAAAAACTATTTTATTTAATTTGTGTGGACATGGTCATTTTGACATGAAAGCTTATGGCGATTATTTTAGTAACAATCTTGCCGAAGATAACTACAATGAAAATGAAATTAATAAAGCGCTAGAAAAATTACCCAAGATTGCTTAATTAACTAGTTAACTTTATTGGAGGATAATCTAATATTACTTCATTCATCCAATCACTTATTGTTTTTATTCTATTCTTCGATGATGGATGTGTACTCATAAATTCTGGTGGTTCTTTGCCTTTATTTGCTTTTTGCATTCTTTCCCAAACTTTAACAGTTTCTCTTATATCGTATCCAGATAATGATGAAAAAATTAAACCTAGATAATCAGCTTCACTTTCTTGTTTTCTTGAAAAAGGGTTCATAATACCTAATTGAGTTAGCAATCCAACGGTATCCATACCAGTTGTTCTATTTACTTGACTAATTTTTCCACCGGTAAGAATATCAGTAATCTGAAATGTTGTTCTAAGAAGCACACTTCTGCTAGCTCTTTCGACAGAATGTTTGGCAACCGCATGTGCAATTTCATGACCCATTACAGCAGCTAAACCATTTTTATTTTTGGTAACATCAAGTATACCTGTGTAAATAGCAATTTTTCCCCCAGGCATACACCATGCATTTTTCATTTTTTTGTTATCGATAAGTATATATTCCCAATCAAAATTTTTAGTAGGATCATCTAAATCTGATTTACTAAAATATTCACTTATTGAGTCTTCCATTCGTTTTCCAATTTCTTTAATTTGTATTAAATTATTATCATTGACCAATTTTTCTTTTTCTTTAACTTTTTCATATATCGCAGCAGCTTGAGCATTTAATTTAGATTCTGGCAATAATTATCAAAAACTAAATATGCAGGACTTAGTTTATTCGCATTTTCAACAATTTCTTTATCAGGTGT
>CACKWM010000039.1 GCA_902603905.1 uncultured Pelagibacteraceae bacterium
CTAATTTTTTAAAAAATGAGATTAACTGCAATTTAAAAGGAAAATATTCATCAGCTTTCGTTAACGGTATTTTTTCACTAAAGAATGAGCAGCATCATGAAATTAGAACAATAATTAATCATTTGGCTGAAAATACAAAAAGTTATCAATTAATCAAAAGTGTTCTTGGAAAAGATTCTAAAGCAGTTTATCAGGGCAAAATATTTGTTAATTCAAAAGCTCAAAAAACAGATGGTTATCAGTTAAGCAAAGCAATATTATTGGATGAGTCTTCTGAATTTAACGCTAAACCAGAATTAGAGATTTATGCTGATGATGTCAAATGTTCTCATGGCTCAGCTTCTGGAAATCTTGATGAAAGTTCAATATTTTATTTAATGTCTAGAGGTCTTAGCTATCAACAATCAAAAGAACTTTTGATTAATGGATTTTTACTTGATGTAGTTGAGAAGATTACCGACTCTGAAGTAAAAAATTTAATTAAAAATATGATTGGGTTAAAAGAATGAATATAGATACAATTAAAAAAGAATTTCCTATTTTTGATGAAAAAATTCAAAATAATGATCTTGTATATTTAGATAGTGCAAATTCTTCACAGAAACCAAAAGTAGTTTTAGATAGAATTAATGAGTTTTATAGAAAACAATTCTCTAATGTAGGTAGAAGTGTTCATTATTTAGCAGTTGCAGCTACTAATTTGTATGAAAATACAAGATCTTCAGTTCAAAAATATATCAATGCAAAGGATAAAAATGAGATTGTTTTTACAAAAGGAGCCACTGAAGCATTAAACTTAGTAGCAAACACTTTAGGCCAAATGATTTTAGAACCTAATGATGAAGTAATAATCACAGAATTAGAACATCATTCAAATTATGTACCATGGCATTTTTTAAGAAAATCAAAAAAAATAAAAATAAAATTTGCAGAAATTAATGAAGATGGAGATGTTCCAATTGAAAATATTGAAAAAGAAATAACAGATAAAACAAAAGTAATAGCTATCACTCATTTATCAAATGTAACCGGTTCAATTCTTCCAATTAAAGAAATTACACAGCTTGCTCACTCAAAAGGAATTATTGTTGTAGTTGATGGGTGTCAAGGTGGACCACATTTAAAGCTAGATATGCAAGATCTGGATTGTGATTTTTATGCAATCTCATGTCACAAAATGTATGGACCAACGGGACTTGGTGTTTTGTATGGAAAAAAAAAATGGCTTGAACAGCTCCCTCCATACCAGGGTGGTGGTGGCATGATTAGAGAAGTTAAAAAAGATGGCATTTCTTATGGAGATCTTCCAAATAAGTATGAAGCAGGAACGATGGCAACAGCCCAAGTTATTGCTTTTGATCAATCAATAAAATTTTTAGAGAGCATCGGTATACAGAATGTAATTGAGCATGAAAAAAAATTAATTGAATATGGTCAAGAAATTATACAAAAAAATAATTCTGTAAAATTAATTGGTAATCCAAAAAAACGTGGTGGAGTATTATCTTTTACTATTGAAGGAATTCACCCTCATGATATTGCAACAATACTAGATGAAGACGGAGTAGCAATTAGAGCTGGTCATCATTGTTGTCAAATATTGCATGATAAGTTAAACATTCCTGCTAGTGCAAGGGCTTCTTTGGGAGTTTATAATACTAAAGATGATTTAGATAAATTAAATGATGCAATAAATAATTGTAAAAAAATTTTTGGTTTAAAATGAACTTAAAAGAACTATATCAAGAAATAATCCTTGAACATGGAAAAAATCCGAGAAATATAGGAAAGACTGAAAATTTTAACAAAGATGCTAAAGGACATAATCCTCTTTGTGGTGATAGTGTTCATGTTTATCTTAAATTAGACAATAAAAATAAAGTAGAAGATATATCTTTTGAAGGTAGCGGCTGTGCAATTTCGATGGCGTCAGCTTCTATTATGACAGACCTGGTAAAAGGCAAAGAAGAAAATGAAGTTAAAGAAATTATAAAAGATTTTTTAGGAATGATTAAAATTAACCCTAATTTAAGATCAAAAAATTTAAATGATGATGAAAAAACTAAACTAATGTGTTTATCGGGAGTAAAACAATACCCAATGAGAGTAAAATGTGCAACATTGTCTTGGCAT
>CACKWM010000040.1 GCA_902603905.1 uncultured Pelagibacteraceae bacterium
TATTTTTTATACTTAATTGGGATTTTTTTTTTAATATAACTACAGTAATTTTCACGTTCAATCACAATAGTTTTTATAAATAAATCTGTACTTTTCTTTATTTCACTAAAAATTGGCCTATGACCACCGCCATAGTCTAAAATTACTGTTTTTTTTTTTATAAAAGGTGTAATAATTGGCAAAATACTTGTTCGTTCCCACTCAGGTATATTTTCCGGCAAAATAAGATCTAACTTTTTATTTCCCTCATAATATTGATCAATATACTCATTAGATACTTTTAAAGCTTCATCATATGTTTTAAATTTTTTGAAATATTGATATTTTCTAATTATTTTTCTAAAAAACATTTTTGAAATATAATTTATTAAATTATTTTAATTTGAGCAATTAAACTCCAATTAAAATTTTTTTATTAATTTCTCGCCCTAAAATAACAAGATTTTTAAATTCAGAAGGAGTAGCAGACAAAGCATGATCCCTAATTGTGTTGTCTGATTTATCTAAAGTGAAGTGTTTTTCTATAATCTTCGCACCTCTGGATATTGCAATTAAACAAGTTTCGATACCAATAGTGTGATCGCTATAACCATAATGATTTTTAGAGTTAAATTTTTTTGGGAAATTTTTCAAATTTTCATTGAAAGTTGGATATTTTGAACAACACCAAAGATATTTAATATTTTTTCCTTTAAAAGGTAGTTTTTTTTTATTCCACATCCCCAAGGAAATTATAAATTGCTTATTTTTGTTCTCTTTAATAATCTTTTTTACCAAGTTGTAATCATATTTCAGTGATCTTGATGCAATTTTAATTTTTTTAACTCTAGTTTTTTTAATTAATTTATATGCATTTTCGCTAATAATAGAAAACATTGGTTCAATATTAAATTCATTGCACCATTTTATAAGTTGAGAAACTTTTTTGAAATCAAGCTGATTAATTTCACCAGGCTTGTCACGCCACCCAAGTTGAAATTTTGCAATATCGGCTCCAGAGTACTTTGCTTGTTTAATTAACTCATAACACAAATTAAAGTTTCCATTATAGTTCATTCCTATTTCAGCAATAAATATCATTTTTTACCTTTTAGCATTTTGTCATATTTTTTTAAAATTTTTTTTTTTTTAGTTCTATTATCAGAATGAGATCTATATTTGTATAAAGGTATATTCAATCTAGCAATAGAAAATTTTTTTTCAAATCTTTTTCTTAACTCATGTCCTTCACGCATTTTAAATACTTTATTATACAAACCAATATCAATAAGACATTCTTTTCTAAACAATATTCCACATGCAATTTGACTTTTAAAACAATTTATTTTCTTTAAGATTTGCTCTTTGTCATTTACTTTGTAGTAATCTACAGCAACTGCCTGATATTCTCGATTGAGATCAAGAAATAATTTTATAAGATAAAGAAAGTCTCTAGATACATAGTCATCTGAGTCAACCCTTACAATATATCTTCCTTGAGCTTTTTTAATTCCTTTGTTAATTGAAAGTGACAATCCTAGGTTTCTTTTATTTTTAAAAGTCAAAAAATTATTAAAATTAAATTTCTTAATTATATTAAATGAATTATCAGATGAATTATCATCAATTATAATTACTTCATATTCATTATCTTTAATATTTTTTTGATGCAAAATACTTCTCAAACATCTTTCAATCCACTTTTCATGATTGTAACAGCAAATTATTATTGAAATTTCTGGAATGGTTATTTTTTTATTACTCATCTAAAAAATTTAAAATTTTTGGTTTGATTATTTTTCTGTTGTTTAAGCAAAATTTATTAATTCTATCATCAAAAAGATCATATATAACTTTTAAATTTAAAGGGGTCCAATTTTTCTTTGTCCATATTTTTCCTGTCGATTTTTGAGTCATGCTTTTAATTTTAGTTTTTTTTTTTAGCTTTCTTTCTAATAAAAAAGGCAATTTGTCACAAAAATCTTTTATTACCCTGCAGGCGTTTTCATGTATTCCATCTTCTTCTCTTAATTTGGCAGAATTTTGGTAAACTATGTTACCTGCATCAACTTTTTCAGTTGTTTCATGAAAAGTCATACCGGTATATTCTGGCTGAAGC